>DATMMF010000030.1:0-170013 GCA_035569835.1 Solirubrobacteraceae bacterium | reverse complement strand
TCGGACAGCACGGCGGCGGCGACCAGCGCGGCATCTTGGATGCGCACGCCGTGATGCACCTCGTAGCGCTCGGACAGGCCGCGCAAGATGGCGATGGTGTCGCCGACCGAGGGCTCGCCCACGAAGACCGGCTGGAAACGGCGCTCCAGCGCGGCGTCCTTCTCGATGGACTTGCGGTACTCGTCCAGCGTGGTGGCACCGATCAGGCGCAGCTCACCGCGGGCCAGCATCGGCTTGATCATCTGTCCAGCGTCCATGGCGCCCTCGGCCGCGCCGGCGCCCACAATGGTGTGGAGCTCGTCAATGAACGTGACGATCTCACCCTCGGCGTCGGTGATCTCCTTCAAGACCGCCTTCAGGCGCTCTTCGAACTCGCCCCGGTACTTAGCCCCGGCGACCATCGAGCCGAGGTCGAGGGCCACGACCCGCTTGTTCTTCAGGCCCTCGGGGACGTCGCCCTCGACGATGCGGTTGGCGAGGCCCTCGACGATCGCCGTCTTGCCGACGCCGGGCTCGCCGATCAGCACCGGGTTGTTCTTGGTGCGCCGCGAGAGCACCTGGATCACGCGCCGGATCTCCTCGTCGCGGCCGATCACGGGGTCGAGGCTGCCCTGTTCGGCGTCCGCCGTCAGGTCGCGGCCGTAGCGCTCGAGCGCCTCGTATTTCTCCTCCGGGTTCGGGTCGGTAACGCGGTTGGCGCCGCGCACCTCGTTCAGTGCCTGGAGGATCTGGTCGTGGCCGGCCCCGTAGGAGCGCAGCAGCTCGCCGGGCCCTGCGGCGGTGTTCGAGAGCGCGAGCAGCAGGTGCTCGGTCGAGATGTAGTCGTCGCCGAGTTTGCGCGCCTCGTCGTCTGCGTCGCGCAGCACTTTCGTGAGGTCTTCCGAGGGCTGCGTCCCCTCGCCGGGGGTGCCCTCGCTGAATTTGGGCAGCCGGCCGAGCTCGGCGTCGAGCTCGTCGGTCAGGGCTTTGGTGTTCACGCCGAGCTTCGCCAGCACGCCCGGCACGACTCCGCCGGGCGAGTCGACCGCCGTCTGGCCGTCGCCGAGCAGCACCCGCATGAGGTGCGCCGGCACGACCTGCGGATTGCGCGCCTCCTGCGCGAGGCGGGCGGCCGAGGACACGGCTTCCTGGGACTTGATCGTGAAGCGATCAGGCTGCATCGTTGCCTCCGGAGCCATTCGTGGGGTTGTCGCGCTGCGGCAGCGTGGGGAACGGAGAGCGCGCCTCAGACGCGCGCACCAGCTCGAGTTTCGCCCGCCCGGTCGTGACCAGCTCGGCCCGGAACGAGCGCCGCACGCGCTCGAGTTCCTCCGCCAGGCGGACCTGCGTCTGGAGGGCCTCCACTTCGAGCTTCTCGATGCGCTCGTGCATCTGGTCGATCTCCTGCTCGAGGTCGAGGACGCGCTCGACGCCGGCCAGGTTCAGGCCGAGCTCGGCCGTCATCTCCTGGATCCGGCGGAGCCTCTCGACGTCCTCCTGGGAGTACAGGCGCGTGCCCTTCGGCGAGCGCTGCGGCTCGATCAGCCCGCGCGCCTCGTACATGCGCAGCGTCTGCGGGTGCATGTTCGCGAGCTGGGCCGCGACCGAGATCATGAACACGCCGCGGTCGGTCTCGACCTCGACGCGCGTCACGGTCGGGACCGACTGGCGCCGCCGCGCGGGCTTGCGCCCGCGGCCGTCCTCGACGCCGCTCATCGCTCACCCCCCGCGCCGGCGTCGCCGGCGGGCTGGGAGGAGCCCTGGGCGCCGTTGCCGAACAGCCCTGCGCGCGGGTCCTCTCCGAACGTGCGCTGCAGCTCGTCCACCGCTTTCTGCTGCTCGTCGCTCAGGTGGTCGGGCACGTCGATCACGAACCGGTAGTGGATGTCGCCTTTGCCGCCGCCGCTCAACTTGGGCGGTCCCTCGCCGCGCAGGCGCTGAACCGTGCCGCTGGCCGTTCCGGGCTGCACGCGCAGCGTCTTCGTGCCGCTCAGCGTCGGCACTTTCACGTCCGCGCCGCGCAGCGCCTCGGGGATCGTCAGCGGCACCTCGACTTCGAGGTTGTCGCCCTTGCGCTTGAACGTCGGCGATTCGCTGACGCGCGTGATCAGGTACAGGTCGCCGTGCGGGCCGCCGTTGCGGCCCGGCTCGCCCTTGCCGGCCAGCCGGATGCGGCTGCCGTTCTTGACGCCCGCCGGGATGTTGACGCGCAGCTTCTTGACGGTGCGGATCGCGCCGCTGCCGTGGCAGGTCGGGCACGGGTCCTCGATGACCGTGCCGGCGCCGCCGCACAGCGAGCACGGCTGGGAGATCGAGAACATGCCCTGGCCCTGCGTCTCGATGCCGCGGCCCTCGCAGCGCGGGCACACCTTCGGCGTGGTGCCGGGCTTCGCGCCGGTGCCGTGGCACGTCGGGCAGGTCGCGTGCATCGGCACCTGGAGCGGCACCTGCGCGCCCGAGACGGCCTGGTCGAAGGTGATCGAGACCTCGGCCTCGAGGTCGGCGCCGCGTTCCGGGCGCGCTCTCGTGCGCACCCGCCGGCCGCTCGTCGAGCCGCCGAACAGGTTCGAGAGGATGTCGCCCATCGACGCGCCGTCGAAGTCGAAGTTGCCGAAGCCGCCGAAGCCGCCGCCGGGACCGGCGCCGGTGCTGAACGGGCCGCTGCCGCTGTCGTACTGCTTGCGCTTCTCGGGGTCGCCGAGCACGTCGTGCGCCTGCGAGATCTCCTTGAAGCGCGCCTCGGCATCTTTGTTGCCGGGGTTGCGGTCAGGGTGGTACTCGCGGGCGAGTTTCCTGTACGCCTTCTTGATCTCGTCCGCGCTCGCTCGTTTGTCGACGCCGAGCGTCTTGTAGTAGTCAGGTCGCGCCGCCATCGGCTCCTAGGCCCCTACCACCACTCGCGCCGGACGGATCACGCTCTCGCCCGCCCTGTAGCCGTCCTGGTAGACCTCGACGACCGTGCCGGCGCGGCCGTTGGGAGCGGGCACCGTCGCGACGGCCTCGTGCACGTTCGGGTCGAACTCCTCGCCCAGCGGGCGGAAGGCCTCGATCCCCGAGCGCGCGAGCGCGGCCATCAGTTCGGAGCGGACGAGCCGCACGCCGTCGAGCAGCGGGTCGTCCTCCTGCGCGGCCTCGAGCGCACGGTCCAGGTTGTCGAGCGCGGGCAGCAGCCCCTTGGCGAGCGACACCGCGCCACGCTCCTGCGCGCCGGCGACGTCGCGCGCGACGCGCTTGCGGTAGTTCTCGAAGTCGGCCTGGGTGCGCTGCGCCAGCGCGAGGTACTCATCGCGCTGTGCCGCCACCTTCACGAGCTCGTCGAGATCGCCCTCGAGCTGCGCGGCGCCGTCGCCCGCCGCGGCTGCGCCGTGGCGGGGATGACCCCCGCCGCCGGGCTGCTGCCCGGCGGCGGGGACACCCTGCTGCTCAGCGGGCGAGGGCTGCTCCTTCGCCTCAGAAGGCGTGGTCTGGTCGATGTCCCGCATGCCTCGACCTACGCCTTCGGCTCGTCAACGACCTCAGCGTCGACGACGTCCTCCTCCTCCTCGGAAGAGGTCGCGCCGTCGCCCGCCGCCGCTCCGTTGCCGGATGCTGCGGCCTGCTCCTGGGCACGCTGGTACATCGCCTCCGAGACGGCGTGGAACGCGGTCTGCAGAGCCTCGGCCCGCGCGTTGATCGTCGCGGGATCGTCTGACTCGAGCACGTCGCGCACCTCTTTGATCGCCTCTTCGATGCGCGACTTGGACTCGGCGTCGACCTGGTCACCCAGGTCTCCGAGCTGGCGCTCGGCCTGGTAGGCGGCGTTCTCGGCGTTGTTCCGGGCCTCCGCGAGGTCGCGCGCACGGCGGTCCTCCTCGGCGTGAGACTCGGCGTCGGAGACCATGTTTTTGATTTCCTCGTCCGAGAGGCCGGAGCCGGCCTTGATCTCGATCTTCTGCTCCTTGCTCGTGCCGAGGTCCTTGGCCGAGACGTTGAGGATCCCGTTGGCGTCGATGTCGAAGGCGACCTCGATCTGCGGGATCCCGCGCGGGGCCGGCGGGATGCCGGTGAGCTGGAACTTGCCCAGCGACTTGTTGTACTGAGCCATCTCGCGCTCGCCCTGCAGGACGTGGATCTCGACCGAGGGCTGGTTGTCCTCGGCGGTCGAGAAGACCTCGCCCTTGCGGGTCGGGATCGTCGTGTTGCGCTCGATCAGCTTCGTCATCACGCCGCCCTTGGTCTCGATGCCCAGCGTCAGCGGGGTCACGTCGAGCAGCAGCACGTCCTTGACGTCGCCGGCCAGCACGCCCGCCTGGATCGCGGCGCCGACGGCCACGACCTCGTCCGGGTTCACGCCGCGGTGCGGCTCCTTGCCGGTGAGCTCTTTGACCTTCTCCTGCACCGCCGGCATGCGTGTCATGCCGCCGACGAGCACGACGTGGTCGATGTCGGAGACGCCCTTGCCTTTGGCGTCGTCCAGCGCCTGGCGCACCGGAGCCACCACGCGGTCGAGCAGGTCAGCTGTCAGTTCGCCGAGCTTGGCGCGGGTGAGGCGGGTGTCGAGGTGCTTCGGGCCAGAGGAGTCAGCCGTGATGAACGGCAGGTTGATCTGCGTCTCCTGCGTCGTGGACAGCTCGATCTTCGCCTTCTCCGCCGCCTCGTAGAGACGCTGCAGCGCCATCGGGTCCTGCGAGAGGTCGATGCCCTGCGACTTGCGGAATTCGGCCACGAGCCAGTCGACGATCGCCTTGTCGAAGTTGTCGCCGCCGAGGTGGTTGTCACCCGCGGTCGACTTGACCTCGAAGACGCCGTCGCCGATCTCGAGCACGGACACGTCGAACGTGCCGCCGCCGAGGTCGAAGACGAGAATCGTCTGGTCGGACTCCTTGTCGAGCCCGTATGCCAGCGACGCCGCCGTCGGCTCGTTGATGATGCGCTTGACGTCGAGGCCGGCGATCGTGCCGGCGTCCTTCGTGGCCTGGCGCTGATCGTCGTTGAAGTAGGCCGGGACGGTGATCACGGCCGAGTCGACCGATTCGCCCAGATACGCTTCCGCGTCGGACTTCAGCTTCTGGAGGATCATCGCCGAGATCTCCGGCGGCGAGTGCTGCTCGCCACCCGCCTCGACGCGTGCGTCGCCGTTGGGGCCGGCGACGACCTTGTAGGGAACGATCGACTCCTCCTCGCGCACTTCGGCCTCCTTGCGGCCCATGAAGCGCTTGATCGAGAAGACGGTGTTCTGCGGGTTGGTGACCGCCTGGCGCTTGGCGACCGTACCGACGAGACGCTCGCCGGAGGCCGTGAAGGCCACGACCGACGGGGTCGTGCGGCCGCCCTCGGCGTTCTCGATGACGGTCGGCTCGCCGCCCTCGAGCACCGCCATGCACGAGTTCGTCGTGCCGAGGTCGATGCCTATGGTCTTGGCCATCTTGGTGTTGTCTCCTTGAATGGGGCTTTACAAATCTGAGTGAGATTATGGCAGATTTGCTTAGCCGGGTCAAGGGAGGAAAGTACCTGGAAATGCGGCGTTTTTGGTCAGCGATCGGCTGTGGTCGGCGGCTGAGCGGGTTAGAATCGGTTCCGTGCGATCGGCCCGCGCACTGTTCGCCGCGGCGGCCACGTCGGTCCTTCTGGCGCCGGCGGCCGGCGGCGCCGGGCCCGTGCCGGGGTGCGTGCCGCACGGCGGACGGGTCCTCGCCCGCGGCACCGCGGTGCGGGTCTATGAAACCGTGCCGAAGAGCGGGCGCGCGATCGCCGCGTGTCTCGTCGGGCATTCGGGGCACATGACGCTGCTCGCGGAGCCGCACGGCGGCGGCCTGCACCGTTCGCTCGGCCGGTTCGAGGTGGCCGGCCACATGGTCGCGTTCCTCGAAACCCAGTTCGGCGTCGACTCGGGCACGATCGCGCTCGTCGTGGCCGACATCGGAGCGCGCCGCATCCTGCGCTCGGTGCAAGCCGGCTCCTACGTCGATGCGGGGATCCTCGCTCGCCGCTCGGTGACGCGCTTCCTGCTCACCGCACGCGGCTCGATCGCCTGGATCTCCGAATACGCCCAGCACGAGCATCTCGTCGAAGTGGCGGTCCGTGCCGCCCCGCCCCACGGTGCGCCGGTGCTGCTCGACTCGGGGCCCGACATCGATCCGAACGTCCTGCGCCTCTCCGGCTCGATGCTCAGCTGGTCACGTGCGGGCTCGGAACGCACCGCCGCGATGCCCTGAGCGCGACGGCGCCCTAGCCCCTCAGCGCCATCTCCAGCGCGAAGCGCTGCTCGGGGTCCTCCAGTGAGTCGCCCATCAACTCGCGCAGCCGCGCCATCCGGTAGCGCACGGTCTGCGGGTGCACGCCGAGCTCCGCGGCGATGGCTCCCTGGGCGCCGCGGTGGCGCAGCCACTGCAGGAGCGTCGCCTCGAGCCGCGCGCGACTCGCCGGCGTCTGGCCGTCGAGCGGCGCGAGCAGCCGCCGCCGCAGGACCGCGATCTCCGGCGCGCCGCGGATCGCGATCTCGGCGAGCCGGCGCTCGGCGACGACGGGCGGGGAGCCCGGCGTCGCGAGTGCCAGCGCGCGACGCGCGAGGCGCATCGAGGCGGGCACGTCTTCGAGGCTTGCCGTCGGTCCGACGCCGACGCTCAAACCGAGCCTCTCGGCGAGGCGCGCGGCCTCTCGTTCGAGGCCGACGGGATGCGGGACGAGGATGCCGGTGCTCTCGCCGATGCGGACAGCGAGCGACTCTCCGCTCAACATGCGCCTCGCCCCGCCCGCGCGCTCGCCGGCCACGGCCAGGCACGCGACCGTCCGCGGCAGCGGCCAGCGCGCCGTCTCCGCGGCGCCCAAGAGCTCCTCGTCGTCGGCGGCGACGCCGCTCAGGAGCATCTCCGCGAGCTCGGAGCGGCGCCTGTCCAGGTCGCCGGCGTCGCGGAGCTGCGCCTCGGCGTAGCCCTCGACGGACTCGCCGGCGATGCGGTCGATGTAGGCGAACATCGCCTCGGCGAGGTTGCGTTGCGAGCGCTCGGTGGAGCCGGCGCCCGCCGCGATCTCGCTGATCTCCCGCCAGGCGACCCTGGCGCCGACGCGGTAGGCGGACTGCAGCGCGTCGAGACTGCGGCCCGCCCGGTACTCGCCCGCGCCGAGCCTGCGGTAGACGTCGTCGCTGCGCCCGTCGCGCTCGTCGCCGATGAACCGCCGCAGCGCCACCTCTGTGCCCATCCGGATGCCCCTGCCGAAATCGCCCTCCAGCGGGCGCGCATATGCGGGCACCTCGCGCTGGATCGCCGCCACCACCTCGTCAGCGATCGGACCGACGGCGCCCCGGATGCTGCGCAGCGCGGGCTCCCCCAGCCACTCATCTGTGCCCTCGACATAGTTTTTCCACGTAGCGTTGACGCCCACGGTGCAAGAAACATACATCCGGCGCACATATCGTCGCGGAGGTGGACAGCTCCGCCCGGACAGCGCCGGGCATCCAGCCCGCGCATCGCGCCGGCATTCGCGGCGCGGTCGAGTTCCCGGCCCGCGACGGGCGCCGCTCGACGACGGCGACGACGCGTGCGATCCTCGCCGACGCGGCGCGCGCGGCCGACCCCGAGCTCGCCGAGCGGATCGCCGCGTGCAGCTCATGGCGCAGCGACTACGCCCAGTTCCTGCGCGCGCTGACGACCCTCGCGGCGGAGCCGACCCGCGCGCTCGCGATCGCCCGCGCCGGCGTCGCGTCGATGCGCGAGCGGCTCGTGCTGGAGACGGACGGCGGCGAGATCGCTCTCGCCGAGGCGCTCGGCGCGCCGGGCGGCGAGACTCGCCTCGGCAGCGGCGAGATCCAGGGCAGCGCGGACCCCGCAACGAGGCTCGAGGTGCCCTACAAGGGGCGCAGCCTGCACGGGCGCGAGCTGCTCGATCAGCTCGAACGGTGGGCCGACACAGGGATCGTCGAGCCGTCGTTCGCGCGCGCGGTCGGGCTCGTCGCCCAGCACCCCGAGTGGCTCTCGCTCCCCGGGCGCTCGGTCGCGCTGATCGGCGCAGGCTCGGAGATCGGCCCGCTGCCGCCGCTGTGCGCCTGGGGCGCTGACGTGCTCGCGATCGACGTCCCCGATGGCGCCGTCTGGTGGCGTATCCGCGAGACCGCGCGCCGCGGCAGCGGCACGGTTCGGATGCCGATGTCGCCCGACGGCACGGCCGGGGTCGATGTGATCGCGGACCTCCCGGCGGCACATGCGTGGCTCGCCGAGAACCTGAGCGCGCGCGGCGCCCAGCCCGTCCTCGGCATGTACGCCTATGCCGACGGCGGTACGCACGTGCTGCTGAGCGGAGCGTTCGACGCGATCGCCACGCAGCTCGCCGAGCGCGCGCCGGCGACGGCGCTCGCCTACCTGGCCACGCCGACGGACGCGTACGTCGTGCCGGCTGCGACGGCCGAACGCGCCCGCGCCGCATACGAGGCGCGACGCGCGCGCCGGGTCGCGCAGGCCCCGCTGAAGGCGCTCTCGGGCGGGCGGCTGTACCGCCCGGCGTACGCCGAGGCCGTGCCGGTCGCCGACGCGCTGATCGAGCAGCAGGGCCCCAACTACGCGGTCGCCAAGCGGTTGCAGCGCTGGCGCGGCCTCTGCGCGCAGGCCGCCGGCCAACACGTTTCGTTCAACGTCGCACCCGCGACGTGGACGCGATCCGTGACGAAGAACCGCGTGCTCGCCGCCGCCTACGAGGGCGCGAAGCATTTCGGCATCGAGATCTTCGAGCCCGAGACGACGCGGGTGCTGATGGCCGCGCTGCTCGTGCACGATCTGAGCGCCGAGCCGGGGGACGGCCAGCAGGGAGAGGACCTGTTCAGCCAGCGAGCCGCCCACGGCGGGCTGTGGACCGCGGCGTATGAACCCCGTTCGGCGCTCGGCATCGCGGCGCTCGCAGGACTGCCGGCGAGCCTCCGGAATCGGCGGGGAGAGACTCGAGCGAGCGAGCGAGAGGAGCAGCCGTGACACGGCTGGAGCGCGATGCCAACATCGCCGCGGTCGTGATCCCTTTCGCGGGCGTGATCGCGGGCGCGGTCCTGCTCTGGAACAACTTCCTGGGCCCGCGCGACCTCGCGATCTTCGCCGTGATGTACCTGCTGAGCGCGCTCGGTGTGACGGTCGGGTTCCACCGCCTGCTCACCCACCGCGCCTTCCAGACGCGGCCCTGGCTGCGCTACACGCTTGCGGTGCTCGGCTCGCTCTCGCTGCAGGGCGGGGTCATCGACTGGGTCGCCGACCACCGCAAGCACCACACGTTCACCGACGAAGACGGCGACCCGCACAGCCCTCACGCGGGCGCCGGCGCGGGGCTGCGGGGGATGCTCGCCGGTCTCTGGCACGCGCACGTCGGCTGGCTGTTCGAGACACACGGCCAGGCCTCCTCGAAACGCTTTGCGCCCGATCTCGTCAAGGACCGGTTGATGCGCCGCATCAACCGGGGCTTCCCGCTGATCGCGCTCGGAAGCCTGCTCGTCCCGTTCCTCGCCGGGTTCGCGCTGAGCGGCGGCTCGCTCGTCGCCGGCGGCCTGTCCGCGCTGCTGTGGGCGGGCCTGGTGCGGATCTTCCTCGTGCACCACATCACCTGGAGCATCAACTCGATCTGCCACTTCTTCGGCCGGCGGCGCTTCGAGACCGACGACCAATCCACGAACGTCTTCTGGCTCGCGCTCCCGTCGCTCGGCGAGGCCTGGCACCACAACCACCACGCCTTCCCGCGCTCGGCGTTCCACGGCCTGCGCTGGTACGAGCTCGACCCGTCGGGCTGGCTGATCCTCGGCCTGGAGCGCGTGGGCCTCGCCTGGGACGTGGTCAAGGTCTCGCCCGAGGGCGCGAGGGCGAAGCTGGCCGACCGTCCCGTCTCCGCCTGATTCCGGGCATGAGCGTGGAGCGCGCCGCCGGCACGAGCGCGCCGCCGGCGTCGTCGTGTGCGCTGCGGGGTACCTTGTGAGGTGATGACCACGGCCGGGGTCAAAGCCCTCGATAGCGACATCGTCGCGAAGATCAAGCCGCGCCTGCGCGGGGTCTCGCACGAGTACGCCTTCTTCGTGTCGATCGCTCTCGGCATCGCGCTGGTCGCGGCCGCCCCCGACGGCCGCGCCCGGCTGGCGGCGTCGGTCTACGCCGTGGCGGTGACCGCCCTGCTCGGCACGAGCGCGCTCTACCACCGCGTCACCTGGCGCCCGCGCGCGCGGCGCTGGATGCGCCGGCTGGATCACTCGATGATCTTCGTGCTGATCGCCGGCACTTACACACCCGTGTGCCTGCTCGCCCTGCACGGCCCGCTCGCGCGCACGATCCTGATCGTGGTGTGGGCCGGGGCGCTCGGCGGCGTGGTGTTCAAGCTGCTTTGGATCGACGCGCCGAAGTGGCTGCTCGCGCTCGTGTACGTAGCGCTCGGCTGCGTCTCGGCGGCGCTCTTCGGCGAGTTGCCCGCGGCCGTCGGCTGGCTCGGAGTGGCGGGTCTCGCGGCGGGCGGGCTGCTGTACATGATCGGCGCCGTCGTGTACGCGTCGGGCCGGCCCAATCCCTGGCCGAAGACGTTCGGGTACCACGAGGTCTTCCACGCGCTCGTGCTCGGCGCCGCCTCGCTGCACTACGCGGTGATCGCGTTCGCCGTGCTGCCGCGCGGCTAGCGCGCGATCGCGCGGGCCGGTCGGGGGCGCCTTACACGAACAGCTTCCGGCTCGGGCACATCCGCGCGAGCGCACATTCGCGGCACGCCGGGCGCCGCGCGTGGCAGGTGCGGCGGCCGTGACGCAGCAGGTTGACGTGCAGGTCGAGCTCGCCGCCGCGCGGAGTGAGGGCCAGCATCTCGTCGTGCAGCTCCTCGAAGGGCGCGCCGGCACGCAGCAGCGCGAGGCGCCCGCCGACCCGTGACACGTGCGTGTCAACCGGCACGTCGTGCAGGCCGAAGGCGAACAGCAGCACGCAGGCCGCGGTCTTGCGCCCGACGCCCGGGAGCGAGACGAGGTAGTCGCGTGCGTGCTCGATCGGAACTCGCGGCAGCCAATCCAGCGACAGCTCGCCCGGTTGTTGCTCACGGGGCCTCGCGTCCTCGCCGATCGCCCTCAGGATCGCCTGGATGCGCCCCGACTTGACCTTCGAGATGCCGCCCGGTCGGATCGCCTCCTCGACCTCTGCCCGCGGCGCGTCGCGCACCTGCTCCCATGTTGGCATCCGGCTGCGCAGCCGCAGGTACGCCACGTCGCGATTGCGGTCGTTGGTCGACTGGGAGAGGACCGTGAGGATCAGCTCGGCGATCGGATGCCGGTGGGGCGCCATCAGCGGCACGCCGTAGACCTCGTGAAGACGCTCGCGGATGCGCTGCACGCGCGCCGGCGCGGGCGGCTTCCATGCGTTCGCGCCCCTGCGGCCGGAGCTCGAGAGCGCGGGTGTCACGCCGACCACCGTACTGGCTGTATTTTTGCCGCGTGCCCGAGGTCTCAGACCACCGCGGCGACGTCACGATCCCCGGGGCGCGCGAAAACCCCGTGCCGGTGTTCTGGCGAAGCGCTCCGGTCCCGGCCGGGTCGGACACGACTCCCCTCTATCTCCACGGGGTGCCGACCAGCTCGGACGATTGGATGGGCTTCCTCGAGCGAACGGGCGGCGTCGCCCCGGACCTGCCCGGGTTCGGGCGTTCCGGCAAGCCCGGCTACCTCACCTACACGATGGAGGAGTACGACCGCTTCCTCGAGAGCTTCATGGACGAGCTCGGGCTCGAGCGAGTGAGCCTCGTCCTCCATGACTGGGGCGCGGTCGGGCTTCTGACCGCCCAGCGCCTGCCCGAGCGCGTCGAGCGGCTCGTGATCATCAACGCCGTGCCGCTCCTGCCGGGCTACCGCTGGCATCGCACCGCGCGGATCTGGCGCACGCCGGGCCTGGGCGAGCTGGCGATGGGCACGACGGTGCGCCCGACGCTTCGGCTGCTGACGCGCGAGGCGAACGTCGCGCCGGGACCGCTGCCCGAGGAGTGGATCGAGAGCACGATCGCCCACTTCGACCAGGGGACGCAGCGCGCGATCCTGCGGCTCTACCGAAGCTCTCCGCCCGAGGCGCTCGCAGCCGCCGGCAGCCGGCTCGGCGAGCTGCGCGTCCCGGCCCTGGTCGCGTGGGGCACGCGCGACCCCTACATCCCCGCTCGGTTCGCGCGCGACTACGCCACGGCGCTGCCCGAGGCCGAGCTCGTCGAGTACGACGACGCCGGGCACTGGCCCTGGCTCGACCGGCCGGACATGGTCGACCGCGTCGCCGCGTTCCTGAGCGAAGGGTGAGCGCGGCGCCGCTGGCAGCGGGCGCGGCGCGCGAGCACGCGCTCGGCGCGCTGCGCCGCCTGCCCGCGTGGACGCTGGCGGCGCTGCTCGCGCTCGTCTACCTGCTGATCGCGCCGCAGAGCCCGGACCTCGCAGCGGCGAGCTACCGCAGCCACCTGTTCGACCAGGTCGGGTTCACGATCTGGGACAACTCCTGGTACGGCGGGCACCACCTGCCGGCGTACTCCCTGCTCGCCCCCGCGCTCGGCGCGGCGCTGGGCCCCGCGCTCCTGGCGGCGCTGTCGATGGTCGCCGCCAGCGCGCTGTTCGAACGCGCCGTCGCGGGCCCGTTCCCGCATCGGGCCGCGCGCGTGGGCGCGCTGTGGTTCGCGTTCGGCGCCGGCGTCGCGCTGCTCTCGAGCCGCGTCCCGTTCGACCTCGGCTTGGCGGTCGCGCTCGGCTCGCTCGTGCTGGCGCAGCGCGGTCGCTGGGTGTCCGCGTGGGCGCTCGCCGTGCTGAGCTCGGTGGCGAGCCCGGTGGCGGGCGCGTTCCTCGCGCTGGCCGGGATCGCCTGGGCGCTCGCGACCGGCGAGAGGAGACGCCGCGCCCGGGCGGCGGCCCTCGCGGTGCTCGCGCTCTTGCCGATCGGCGTGCTCGCCGTCGCCTTCCCCGAAAGCGGCACGCAGCCGTTCGCAGCGTCGGCGTTCTACCCCGCGCTCGCGGGCGTCCTGGCCGTCGGGCTCGCCCTGCCGCGCGATCAGCGGACGCTGCGGATCGGCGCCGGGCTCTACGCGCTCGCGCTGATCGGCGCCTACGTCGCGCCGACCGCCGTCGGCGGCAACGCCGACCGCCTCGGCGCGGCGGTCGCCGGCCCCCTGGCAGCCTGCGCGCTGCTGGAGGCCTCGCCGCGATGGCGGCGCTGGGCTGTGCTGGCCCTCGCCGCACCGCTGACCTACTGGCAGGTGAACGCGCCGCTCGCCGACTACAAGGCGACATGGTCGAACGCCTCCGTGCACGCCTCTTACTACCAGCCGCTGCTCGCGGAGCTGCGCGGGCTCGGCGTGGGCTACGGCCGCCGGCCGGTGCGCATCGAGGTCGTGCCGACGGTCACCCACTGGGAGGCGCGCTACGTGGCGCCGGCGGTGATGATCGCGCGCGGGTGGGAGCGCCAGCTCGACCGCGACCGCAACGCGCTCTTCTACGAACGAGGGGGCACGAACGCGGCGAGCTACCACGAATGGCTCGCCGACGAGGCGGTCTCCTACGTCGCGCTGCCCGACGCTCCGCTCGACTACTCCGGCACGCGTGAGGCGGGCCTGCTGCGATCGAGGTTCGTCACCGGCGCCGGCGGCTACCTGCGCGAAGTCTGGCGCTCGCGACATTGGCGCCTGTTCTCGGTCGCCGGCAGTCAGCCGCTGGCCGAGCGCTCATCGGTTCTGCTCGCGGCGAGCACGGACTCGTTCGTGCTGCGCGTGCCGTTTCCGGGCACCTACTCGGTGCGCCTGCGTTTCAGTCCCTACTGGGCGCTTACGAGCGGGACGGGCTGCATCGAAGAAGGCGCGGGCGGGTGGACGTCGGTGCGCGCCGGGCGCGCCGAGACGGTGCGCGCGGCGATCGACTTCTCGCTCGGGCGGATCTTCGACCACGGCGCCCGCTGCCGCTGAGCGAGCACAGCGATCGATCATCTAGGCTTCTCGGCGATGGTCGCCCGCGCTCGCGCACTGCAGGCGCGCGTCCTCCCTCACGGTTGGCTTGACGCGCTCCGGCAGGTCTCCCTCTTCGGTCTCGCGTACCTCGCGTACCGGCTCGTGCGGGGGCTGGTCGAGGGGGACGCCAACGAGGCGTTCGCGCACGCCCGCGATCTGATCTCGCTGGAGCGCGGCCTGCATGTGTTCGTCGAGCCCTCGATCCAGACCTGGGCGTCGGGCAGCCACGTCGTGATGGTCGCCTCGAGCTGGATCTACGTCAACGCGCAGACGTCCGTGACGATCGGCGCGCTCGTGTACATGTACCTGCGCCACAACAGGAACTTCTACTTCGTGCGCAACATGTTCATGATCGCGATGGCGATCGCGCTCGTGGGCTACACCGCGTTCCCGACGGCGCCGCCGCGCTTCTTCCCGGAGTGGGGCTTCGTCGACAGCGTCGCCGACTTCACCGGCGTGAAGGTGGACGGGCAGAGCGCGTCGATCAGCGCGGTCACGAACCTGTACGCGGCCGTGCCCTCGATGCACGTGGCGTTCGCGCTGATGATCGGCTGGCCGCTCGCGCGTCTCGTGCGGCACAGCGCCGCGCGCGTCCTGTGGTTCCTGTACCCGTTCCTGATGACCTTCGTGATCGTCGTGACCGCCAACCACTTCCTCGTCGACGCCGTGCTGGGCGCGCTCACGGCGGGCGCGTCGGCTTACGGTGCGACCTGGCTGGCACGGGCGCGACCAGCCGTGTGGCGCTTCTCCGCCGTGTCGCCCCAGCTCACGGCGAGCGGTTAGCGGCGGCGCTGGGAATGCCCCCGAGACAGCAGGCTCCGACGCGCCGCGCACGGCGCAACGCCGCCCGCGCGAGACGCCGAGCGGCGCGGGCGCCGATCGGCTCCGGTCATCGCCGCGAGCTCGTCCGCAACCGGCTGATCGAGTCGCGGCTGACGCCGAACGCGATCTCGTTGACGGGTCTCGTCCTCAACGTCGTCGCGGCGGTGCTGGTCTGGGAACAGCTCTTCTTCCTCGGCGGGATCGCCTTCATCGTCGGCTCCGTGATGGACACGCTCGACGGGCGCTACTCGCGCATGTCGGGCAAGGGCACGCCGTTCGGCGCGTTCCTGGACTCGACGCTCGACCGCGTCGAGGAGGGGATCGTGCTGACCGCCGTCGCCGGCTACTTCGCGCTCCAGGGAAACCGCGTCGCGGCCGCCGGCGTGGTGGTCGCGGTGCTCGCGTCGCTGATGGTCAGCTACACCCGCGCGCGGGCGGAGGCGCTCGGCGTCGAGTGCAAGGTCGGGATCGCGACGCGACCCGTTCGCGTGGTGATCCTCTCGATCGGGCTGCTGTTCGCAAAGGGCGCCTCGCTCGGCGACTTCGAACTGCTCGAGCCCGCCGTCTACGTGCTCGCGGCGCTCAGCGTGATCACGGTCGGCCAACGCATCTGGCACGTGCGCCGCGCGCTGACGGTGTGACCTTCGGGCGGGCCGGGGGTAGTCTCCCGCGAGCGGCCGGAACCCCGACCGGCCCAAAGCCAAGCAAGGGACCCCGCGACGGCGGGCGCCCTCGACCGGGCCATCGCGCCCCGCAAAGGACATCGCACTCGTGACAAAGCAGCATTCAAACGGCCGCGCCAACGGCAACGGCGCCGCCTCCAGCAACGGCGCAGCGCGCTACCAGTCGGACAAGGTGCGCGTCGCGATCGTCGGCGTCGGCAACTGCGCCTCCGCCTTCGTCCAGGGCGTCCAGTACTACAAGGACGCCGACCCCGCCGAGCGGGTTCCGGGCCTGATGCACGTCGACCTCGGCGGATATCACGTCCGCGACATCGAGTTCACGGCGGCCTTCGACATCGACGCCACCAAGGTCGGAAAGGACCTCGGCGAAGCGATCTGGGCCGGCCAGAACAACACGATCAAGTTCGCGAAGGTACCGAAGAAGCTCGGCGTCCCCGTCCATCGCGGCATGACCCACGACGGGCTCGGCAAGTACCTCAAAGAGAAGATCAAAAAGGCGCCGGGCGAGACGGCCGACATCGTCAAGATCCTCAGGGACACGCACACCGACGTCGTCGTCTCCTACCTGCCCGTCGGCTCCGAGCAGGCGACCAAGTGGTACGTCGAGCAGGTGCTCGAGGCCGGCTGTGGCTTCGTCAACTGCATCCCGGTGTTCATCGCGCGCGAGGACTACTGGGACAAGCGCTTCAAAACGGCGCGGCTGCCGATCGTCGGCGACGACATCAAGTCGCAGGTCGGCGCGACGATCGTGCACCGCACGCTGGCGCGGCTGTTCGAAGACCGCGGAGTCGAGATGGAGCGCACCTCGCAGCTGAACGTCGGCGGCAACATGGACTTCTACAACATGCTCGAGCGCGAGCGGCTGGAGTCCAAGAAGATCTCCAAGACCAACGCCGTGACCTCGATCATGGACCACGAACTGCCGGCGACCGACGTCTACATCGGGCCCTCCGACTACGTGCCGTGGCTCACGGACAGAAAGTGGGCGCACATCCGCGTCGAGGGTCAGGCCTTCGGCGACGTGCCGCTGAACGTCGAGCTGAAGCTCGAGGTGTGGGACTCGCCGAACTCGGCCGGGATCGTGATCGACGCGGTCCGCTGCTGCAAGCTCGCGCTCAACCACGGCGTCGGCGGCCAACTCGACGGGCCGTCCTCCTACCTGATGAAGTCGCCGCACGATCAGCGGCCCGACGACCAGGCGCGACGCGATACCGAGGCCTTCATCGCCAAGTACGCGAAGACGGGCGGGTGGGGATCGTCTCAACGCCCGAAGGGCCGCAAAGCCCCGGCGCGCGCGAAGGCCGCCTCGGGAAAATGATCGTGACCGGGCCGGCGCTCCATGCCGGCCCGGAGCGGGATCCCGTGCGCCGGCCACTGGCGGCCGGCGCTCGTCGCGGCTAACCTCGTGAGGCCGATGCCGGAGACGTTCTCGATCGCCCACGTGACTCCCTATCCGTGGGAGGCCGAGGACAACGAGGTGAACGCTCACATCGCGCGGGTCGCGGGTGAGCTCTCGCGCCGCGGCCACCGCGTGCTGATCGTCGCACCGTCGCGCTCGCAGGAGCGGGTGCGCGACTCCCGACGCGCGCTGCGCGCGGCGCGCGGGAACCCGAGCGCGCTGCTGGCCGGCACCGACCTCGGCGATCCGCGCGTCGTCGCCGTTGGCGAGGTGCTCGACGTGGTGCCGAGCGCGCGCCGGCGCCCGGTCGCGCTGCCGATCGACGTCGCACGTACCGTCGAGGAACTGCTCGGCACTGTCGATCTCGACTTCGTCCACGTGCACGAGCCGTTCGCGCCGAGCACGTCCAACGCCGCGCTGCGTCATTCGCGCGCGATCAACATCGGCTCCTTCCACTCCTCCGCCGAACGCCTGCTCTCGACGCTCCTCGCGCGCCGCTTCGTCGAGAGCTTCTTCGGCCGCCTCGACGCACGCATCGCCTCGCAGGCCGCGACCGCCGAGCTGATGCAGCGCCACTTCCCAGGCGAGTACCGGATGCTGGCCGACGAGGACCCCGGCGCGGCCGCAGAGCTCGAGCGACTGTACGCCGAGCTCGCCGCCCGCCGCCACACGCCGCCCGCGCGCGCGGAGGTGCGCGGTGCGCTCGCGGCGCGGCCGGTGATCGACGTCGACCTGCACATGCACACCGACCACTCGCCGGACTGCGCAACGCCGGTCGAGGTGCTGCTGGCGACAGCGCGCGACCGCGGCCTCGGGGCGATCGCGGTGACCGACCACAACGAGATCTCGGGTGCGCTCGACGCGCGCGCGAAGGCGGCCGACTTCGGCGTGCGGGTGATCGTCGGCGAGGAGGTCAAGACCGCGAGCCAGGGCGAGGTGATCGGGCTGTTCCTCGAGGAGAAGATCCCGCGCGGGATGAGCATGGCCGAGACGATCGCGGCGATCCGCGAGCAGGGCGGCGTCGTGTACGTGCCGCACCCGTTCGATCGCATGCACGCCGTGCCCGACTACGAGCACCTGGTGGCCCACCTCGGCGAAGTCGATGCGATCGAGGTCTTCAACCCTCGCGTCGCGATCAGCTCGTTCAACGACGAGGCTGCCCGGTTCGCCGCCAAGTACCGGATCGTCGCGGGCGCCGGCTCGGACTCGCATGTCGCCCAGGGCCTGGGCTCGGTGCGCATCAGGATGCGGGACTTCGACGGGCCCGAGGAGTTCCTGCAGTCGCTCAGCGACGCCGACATCCTGACGCGGCCCTCCTCGCTGCTCTACGTGCAGGCGCTCAAGTTCCTGCAGACGCGCGCGACGCCGCGTGCCGCGCGCCGGGCGAGCCGCGCCCGACGGCTGCGGCGCGTACGCGCGATGCACCGTCACGGCAGCAGGAGGTAGCGCCGCGGCGGCGAGTCCTCGCCCCGGCTGCGCGCAACTACTGATGCACCGTCAAGGACAAGCGGATGCACCGTCAAATCCGTCGGGACCGATGCCGGTGACCGACGACGAGATCCAAGAGAAGTACCTCGAGCGCGCGATCCGTGAGCTGAACACGCTCACGCGCGAGCTGCAGGCTTGCCCGCACTGCCCGCGCGGGAACCTCATGCCCGTGCTGGGCTCGGGCCACCCGCAGGCCGACATCATGCTGCTCAAGCACGCGCCGGTGCCCTCCGAGATCGAGGAGGGCGTGGCGTTCTACGGCCGCGCCGGCAGCGCGATCATGAAGTCGCTGAAGCGGCTGCAGATCGACCCGCTCGCGGTGTACGGCACGCTATGCGTGAAGTGCCCGCTGAGTGACGCCTCGCTCGCGGACTTCGCGTGCATCTCCCGCGTCGTCGAGGAGATCGCGATCGTGCAGCCGAAGATCGTGGTCGTGATGGGCCCCGAGGCGCTCGCGGCGCTCGGCGACATGGAGATCGCGCTCGCGCACCCGCTGCGCGAGGCGCCCGGGGAGATCCAGCAGCTCACGCCGACGATCGACGCGCTGTACGTGCCCGACATCGACGACTCGCTCGACGAACAGGCCGCCAAGAGCGAGTTCTGGGCGGCGTTCAGGGTGCTCGGCGACTGGTACGACGCACAGCCGCCGTACTAGCCGACGCTCAGCACGACCTTCCCCAGCTTTCCCCCAGCCTCGAACCGCGCGTACGCCGCTGCCGCATCCTGGAGCGGGAAGGTCTCGACGATCGGCACGACGATCTCCCCACGCTCGAACAGGGGCAGCACCTCGTGTTCGACGAGCCTCGCGTTCAGCGCTTTCTCCTCCAGCGGCCGCGCGCGCAGCGTCGAGCCGTAGATGCGCGCCCGCTTGCCCATCAGCGCCAGCAGGTTGAGCTCGCTCTTGGCGCCGCCCGAGACGCCGATCACCACGATGCGTCCGCCGGTCGCGAGCGCCATCAGGTTGTCGGGCATGTTCGGGCCCCCCACCAGCTCTAGGATCACGTCGAAGGGCCCGCGCTCGGCGAAGCCCTCGCACGGGATCGCCGCCGCGCCGAAGGCCGCGACCTGCTCGCGAAGGGTCTCGTCTCGTACTGTCGCTGTGACCCGCGCCCCGCACGCACGGGCGAGCTGGATCGCGGCCGTGCCGACACCGCCCGCGCCACCGTGCACGAGCAGATGCTCGCCCGGTCGCAGGCCGGCCTGGACGAAGACGGCGTCGTGCGCCGTCGTGAAGACCTCGGGCAACCCCCCGGCGGCCGGCCAGTCGAGCGCCTCGGGCACCGGCATCAACAACCGCTCCTGCACGACCGCGAGCTCGGCCTGGGCGCCGCCGCCGACGATCGCCATCACGCGCGCGCCCTCCTCGAAACGGCTCGACTTTCCTCCGAGCGCAGCGACCTCGCCCGCCAGCTCCATGCCCGGGATGTCCTCCGGATATCCGGGCGGGGCCGGGTAGAGCCCGCGCTTCTGCATCATGTCGCCGCCGTTCAGGCCGGCCGCGCGCACCCGCACCAGCACCTCTTCCCCGAGCGGCTCGGGGTCGGGATGCTGCTCGATCACGATCTCCTGGTCGCGGATCGTCGCGGCGCGCACGCGGCAAGACTAGAAGCTCAGCCGCGCTCGAGCAGCGCGACGCACTCGATGTGATGCGTCTGCGGGAACATGTCGACCGGCCGCACGCGTGTCAGGCGCCACCCCGCCTCGGCAAGTTCGGCCGCGTTCGGGGCGAGCGTCGTCGGGTTGCACGAGACATAGACGATCCGCTTGGGAGCCGCGTCGATGATGCGGTGCACGACCTTCTTCGACAGCCCCGCGCGAGGCGGGTCGACGACCACCACGTCGGGCCGGCCCGCGCGCTCGAGCAGCTCAGGCAGCGCGAGGCGTGTGTCGCCGGCGAAGAAGCTCGTGTTCGAGATCTCGTTGCGCTTCGCGCCCGCGATCGCGTCGGCGACGGCGCGCTCGACGAGCTCGATCCCCCACATCTGCCCCGCGCGCGGCGCGAGCGTCAGCGCGATCGAGCCGATCCCGCAGTACAGGTCATAGACGCGCTCCCAGCCCTGCAGCGCCGCGTACTCGGTGGCGACGCCGTACAGCACCTCGGCCATCTCCGTATTCGTCTGGAAAAAGGCCTCTGAGGAGATCCGCAGGTCGAGCTCGCCGAGGCGCTCGGGCAGCTCACTCTCGCCCCACACGAGCTCGGTGTCGCCGCCCTGCGTGGTCTCGGCGGGGCGGTCCGAGCGCGTCCAGAGCACGCCGTCGAGGCTCTCGCCGAGGCCCGCGGCGAGCGCGGCCGCGAACGCGCCCGCGTCGAGCTCGCCATCGCTGGTGACGATCCGGACCTGGAGCTTGCCCGTGCGCCGGCCCTCGCGCACCACGAGGTTGCGCAGCCTCACGCGCCCATCCGCCGCGGGGCCGACCCGCTCGCCGCGTTCACGCGCCGGCCCTCCACCGCGGCGCTCCCAGGCGGTCAAGCTCTGCTCGGCGCACCACGCCGCCGCGAGCTCGCGCGCGCGGTTGCCGAGCTCCGAGGCGAGCAAGCAGTCGGCCATCGGCACGACGGCGTTGCCGCCGGCCGGCGCGTGAAAGCCACAGACGAGCCCGCCGCCGGGAGCGTTGCCGAACGAGTACTCGAGCTTGTTGCGGTAGCGCCACTCTTCCAGCGCGGGAGCGATCGGCTCCAGCTCGAAGCCCTCCAGATGCCCGATCCGCTCCAGCGCTTCGCGCACCTGGCCGTGCTTGATCTCGAGCTGGCGCTCGTAGGGGATCACCTGCCAGGGGACGCCCGGGTGATCGGCGAGCGGCGCGATCCGCTCGGGGCTCGGCTCGAGCACCTCGATCGTGCGGGCGTGCGCGTAGCTGCGCTTGCGCTTGTGTACGACCGCGCGAACGCGGTCGCCGGGGATCGCGCCGGCCACGAACACGACATAGCCCTCATCGCCGAGCCGCGCGATGCCCTCGCCGCCGAACGCGAGCGACTCGACCCGCAGGTCGAGCTCGTCGCCCCGCTGCGGCCGCGCTTGCTTGTGCCCTTCAGGGTGCAGCGACGCGGCGGTCACCGCGGCCCCGGTCCAACCAGGAACTCGAGCAGCGCCTTCTGCGCGTGGCGCCGGTTCTCGGCCTGGTCCCAGATCCGCTGGCGCGAGCCGTAGAGGACCTCCGGCGTGATCTCCTCGCCGGGGTGGGCCGGCAGGTCATGCATTGCGAACGCACCGGGCGCGGCGGCGTCGAGCAGCCCGTCGTCGACGCGGTAGCCGGCGAGATCGCGCCGGCGCTCCTGGGCCGTCGCCTCGTCGCCCATGCTCACCCACACGTCGGTGTACACCGCGCTCGCGCCCGCGACCGCCTCGCGCGGGTCGGTGTGCAGGCTGATCCGCCCGCTCGCGCCCGGCGGCGGCGCGATGTCCGCTTCGAGCGCGTAGGAGGGAGGCGAGGCGATCGCAACGTCCAGGCCCGCGAGCGAGCCGAGCAGTGCCAGCGAGCGGGCGATGTTGTTGCCGTCGCCGACGTAGGCGAGCCGCAGCCCCTCGAGGCTGCCGCGCGCCTGGCGCAGCGTCAGCAGGTCGGCGAGCGCCTGGCAGGGGTGGTGGCACGCGCTCAGCATGTTGATCACCGGCACCGTGCTCCAGCGGGCGAGCTCCTCGAGTGCCTCGTCCGGGCCGGTGCGCAGGCCGATTGCCGCGACGTGGCGCGAGAGCACGAGCGCCGTGTCGCGCAGCGCCTCGCCGCGTGAGAGCTGCAGCTCATCCGGACGCAGCACGACCGCGTGGCCGCCGAGCTCGTCGATCCCGACCTCGAACGACACCCGCGTGCGGGTCGAGGGCTTCTCGAAGATCAGCGCGACCGAGCCTCCCTGCAGCGCGCGGCTCGACAGCGGCTCCGCGGCGAGCTGCTCGGCGCGGTCCAGCAACGCGTCGAGCTCGGCGGGGCTCAGCTCGGTTCCTGTCAGCAGATGGCGCGTCGGCATGGAAGCGGCCAGTGTAGGCGCTGGGATGTGACATGGTCCGGGCATGAGAACGCCCGCTGCTCTCCTCGCGCTCGCCGCGGTGGGCGTGCTCGCCGGCTGCGGCTCATCCTCCTCATCCTCAACCTCAAACGAGACAGCCGGCACGGCGAAGCAGGCGAGCACGGCGCCGAGCAGCTCGGCCGCCTCGACCAACGCCTCCGGCGCCAGCCTGCGCGTCAACGGCAGGCCGCAGTTCATCCCGCCCCCGACGTCGCTGCCCGTGCAGAGCGGCGTGGTGCAGGTCGCCTATCACTACATCACGATCCACCCTGGCCCGCTGCGGGTGAAGGCCGGCACGACCGTGCGGTGGACGAACTACGACCCGATCCAGCACACCGTCACGAGCGAGGGCGGCCCGCAGCACTTCTCCCAGCCTCTGGCCAGCGGCGCGAGCTTCGAGGTCAAGCTGACGCGGCCGGGGCGCATCGATTACGAGTGCACGATCCACCCGGCGACGATGAACGCCGTGATCGAAGTCCTCTAGGAGAGGTCGGCCAGGCCCTCGTCGCTCGTCGAGGCGGTCGCGTAGCGCCGGCGCGGGATCCGCCCCGCGCCGCGGGCGAGCCTTCCGGCCTCGACGGCGCGGCGCATCGCGAGGGCCATCGCCGCCGGATCCTGCGCGCGGGCGATCGCCGAGGCGGCCATCACCGCGTCGCACCCGAGCTCCATCGCCAGCGCGGCGTCCGAGGCGGTGCCGACCCCCGCGTCGAGCACGAGCGGCAGCTCGACGGCCTCGCGTATCAGGGAGATGTTGTACGGGTTGCGGATGCCCATGCCGCTACCGATCGGCGAGCCGAGCGGCATCACCGCGGCACAGCCGACGTCGGCCAGCCGCCGCGCGAGCACGGGATCGTCGGTCGTGTAGGGCAGCACGACGAACCCGTCGCCGACGAGCTGCTCCGCGGCCTTCAGCAGCTCGGGCGCGTCGGGTAGCAGCGTGTCCTCGTCGCCGATCACCTCGAGCTTGATCCAGTCAGTCGCGAACGCCTCGCGCGAGAGCTGAGCGGTGAGCACCGCGTCCCGCGCCGTGTGACAGCCCGCCGTGTTCGGCAGCAGCTGCACGCCCGCCGCGTCGAGCACCTCGACCAGCCCGGTGCGCCCCGAGCCCTGCACGCGCCGCAGCGCGACGGTCACGAGCTCCGTGCCGCTCAGCGCGATCGCTTCGGCGAGCAGCTCGAGCGAAGGGAAGCCGCCGGTGCCGAGCAGCAGCCGCGAGCGCAGCTCGCGCCCGGCGATCACGAACGGATCCTCGACGGGCATCCGCGACACGGGCGGCGACGACGTGCGGCCCGCGCGCTTGGGCGCTCCGTGCTGCGCCCCGGCGGCGCGTCCCCTTCCTGCGCGCGTGCTCATCTCAGCCTCCCTGCATCGCCGTCAGGACCTCGACCCGGGCGCCCTCGGACAGCTCGAGCTCGGGCCAGCGCGAGCGCGGGATCACCTCGCCATCGACGGCGACCGCAACGCCGCGGGCCTCGGGCGAGACGTCGAGCTCGGCGAGTGCTGCGCCGAGCGTCTGGGCGCCGGACAGCTCGTGCGCCTGACCGTTGAGCACGATCATCGCAGCGCCTCGGCGTGCCCCGCACCGCCGGGCCGGCCGGCCGTCGGCGCGGGTTCTGCGAGAGCGAAGCGGGCCGGGTCGCACCATTCCATCGCGTCGCCGCCATCCTCGCCGCAGAGCGCGCCGGCCAGCAGCTCTGCGCTCAGCGGCGTCAGCAGGATCCCGTTGCGGTAGTGGCCGCTCGCCCACCACAGGCCGTCGACCGTCGCGCGGCCGATGGCCGGAAGGTTGTCGGGCGTCCCCGGCCGCATCCCCACCGACAGCTCTTCGATCTCGAGCTCGGTGATCCCGGGGAGCAGCTCGCGCGCCTCCCGGAGCAGCTCGTAGGTCGCCCCGGCCGTCGGGCTCAGGTCGAAGCCGCGCTCCTCGACCGTCCCGCCCAGCACGTAACGCCCGTCACCGCGCGGCACCACGTAGCCGCCCTGGTAGCGGATCACCCGTTCGAGCAGCCCGGGACCCGCCGGGTCGCGCAGGCGCAGGATCTGCCCCTTGACGGGCCGCACCGGCAATGCGGCGCCCTCGGGGAGCCCGGCGAGCACCCCGCTCCACGGCCCGGTCGCGAGCACGACGGCGCCCGCGGCGATCCGCTCTCCGCCCGCGAGCACGGCGGCCTGCAGGTCGTGCCCGTCGTGCTCCACGCCCTCGAAGGACGTGTGCTCGCGCAGCCGCACGCCCTCGGCGAGGCATGCCGCTCGCAGCGCGCCCAGCACCGGCCGCGGGTCCACCGAGTGATCGCCGGGAGCCTCGAGCGCCGCGCGCAGGGTGGGCGCAAGCGCGGGCTCGAGCTCTCGCGCCGCGCTCGGGCGCAGCCGGCGCACGTCCAGGCCGAGCGAGCGGCGGAACTCGAGCTGGCGCTCGAGCTCGGCCTCCTCGTCGCTGTCGCGCGCGAGCAGCAGCGTGCCGGTCGGGCGCAAGCCGATCTCGACCCCGCTCGCGCGGGCGAGCTCCTCAGCGAAGGCGGGCCACAGGCGGGCCGAGCGCATCGCCAGCTCGAGCAGGCGCCGCCCGGCGCCGCCGAACTCGACCTCGGCGACCGGCGCGAGCATCCCCGCCGCGACGCGCGAGGTCGCCTCTCCGGCGCCGGCGCGCTCGACGACCACGACGTCCATGCCGCGCTGAGCCGCCCGCCACGCGACGGCAAGGCCGATCGCGCCGGCACCGGCGACCAGCAGGTCCGGCGCACGCTCGCGTGTTGGCGTGCCTCCCATGGAGCTGATGCTAGTCCGCACCCGGGTCCGGGCGGGACCGCCCCGGCAAGGGCGTCAGAGCGGGGACAGCGGCGCGAGGCGCCTGCGAGACTGCGGTGGATGTCCTCGATCGGAGCCGGAGATGAGCTGCGCGCGCGCCTGCGCGACGCGCGCCTGTACCTCGTCAGCGGCATTCCGGGCGAACCGCCGGACGCGGGCCGGCTGCCCGACCTCCTTCGCGCCGCCGTCGCGGGCGGCGTCGACATCTTCCAACTCCGCGAGAAGCGGCTGGCCGACGAGGAGCTGACCTCGGTCGCCGACGCGATCGGCGCGCTGTGCAAGCGCATCGGCGCGCTGATGATCGTCAACGACCGCCCGGCGGTCGCGGCCGAGGCGGGCGCCGACGGCGTGCACGTCGGACAGGACGACCTGCCCGTCGCGGAGGTGCGCGAGATCGTCGGCCCGGACCTGCTCGTGGGTCTCTCCACGCACTCCGAGGCGGAGATCGACGCGGTCGACCCCGCGCTGGTCGACTACATCGGCGTCGGCCCGGTGCACGCGACGCCCACGAAGGAGGGTCGCCCGGCGGTCGGCGTCGAGCTCGTTCGCTACGCGGCCGCCAACGCGCGGGTGCCCTTCTTCGCGATCGGCGGGCTGAACGCGGGCAACATCGAGCAGGCCACGGCCGCCGGCGCGATGCGCGCCGTGGTGCTGCGCGCGATCGCGGACGCGCCCGACCCGGAAGCGGCCGCACGGGAGCTGCGGGCGGCGCTCGACGCCGCCCCGCCGACGTGAGCGAGCATCGCGCCGGCGCGCGGCGCAAGCGGCGCCCCGCCGCGGGAGAGCAACAGGAGGGCGCCGGGCCGGTGCCCGCCGGACCCGCCGCGGGGGACCCACAACACGCCGCGAGCCGCGTCCCCGCCGCGGGAGACCAGCAACGCGGGGACGGGCGCGTCGCCGCCGGATCCGCAGCGGGCGACCACCAGTACGGCGCCGGGCGCGCCCCCGCCGGACCCGCCGCGGGGGACGACCAGCACAGCGCGAGCCGCGCGCCCGCCGGAGAGCGCGACCGCCTCGCGCGGGAGGCGCTGGAGCCGCTCGCCCCGGACGAACGCCCGCCGGCGCTGCTCGTCGCGATCGCTGTCTGCGCGGTGCTCGCCGTCGTCGTGATCGTCGGCGCCCTGAGCATCCACGACCTCAGCCGCCGGGGCGGCTCCGTGCCCGGGGCGGTGACGATCGCGATCGTGCTGGCGCTGCTCGCGCAGGGCATGTGGCGACGGCGCTACTGGGCGGTGCTCTCGTTCGAGGCGCTGCTGGCGTTTCAGATCATCGTCACCTGCCTCGCGCTGGTCGTCGCGTCGACGCTGGTCGCGGCCGCGGCGTGCGTGGTGGCGATCGGACTCGGCGGCTGGCTGTTCTGGAAGCTCGTGCGCGTGATGGGCCGGATCCAGGCCGGGGAACGCGGTGCCGACTAGATAGGCTGGCCCCCGCATGGCCGAGAGCTCCTACGAGGTGATCGTGATCGGGTCAGGCCCGGGCGGCTACGTGGCCGCGATCCGCGCCGCGCAGCTCGGCAAGCGCACCGTGGTCGTCGAGCGTGACAAGGTCGGCGGGCGCTGCCTGAACTACGCCTGCATCCCGGCCAAGGCGGTCCTGCGCTCCGCGGATCTGCTGAGCGAGGTCCGGGAGGCGGGCGACTTCGGCCTGCAGGTCGGATCGGTCGAGGTCGACTACGCGGGGGTCCAGGCGCGGCGCGAGAAAGTGGTCTCCACGCTCACCTCCGGCGTCAGCGGCCTGTTCAAGAAAAACGGCATCGACCTGATCGAGGGCAGAGCGACGCTCACGGCCGACGGAGACGTCCGCGTGCTCGCGCCCGACGGAGCCGAGCAGGTACTCGGCGCGGGCAGCGTGATCCTCGCGACCGGCTCGGTGCCGCGCGGCATCCAGGGCGTCGACCTCGGCGGCCGCGTGATCGGCACCGAGGAGGCGTGGGCCCTGCACGAGCTGCCGAAGCGGCTGGCGGTCGCCGGTTGCGGCGCCTCGGGAGCAGAGATCGCCTCCGGGTACGCGCGGCTCGGCAGCGAGGTGATCCTGCTGGAGGCCGTCGACCGCGCGCTGCCGGCCGAGGACGCGGACATCTCGCGGCTCGTCGAGCGAGGGCTCAAGCGCCAGGGCATCGACATCCACACGAACACGCCGATCGGCGACGTCCAGGCGGGGGAGAGCTCCGTGTCCTTCGCCTACGGCGAGCAGCGCGCGGACGTCGACTGGCTCGTGATCGCGGCGGGCCGCGGCGCCGATGTCGAGGGGCTCGGCCTCGCCGAGGCCGGCGTCGAGCTGACCGATCGCGGCCTCGTCAAGGTCGATGGCGCGCAGCGCACCTCACGCGGCGGCGTCTACGCGATCGGCGATCTCGTCCACGGCCCCGCGCTCGCGCACAAGGCCTCCGACGAGGGAATCATCGCCGCGGAGGACATCGCCGGGCGCCCGACCCACCCGATTGCCTACGTGGACATCCCGCGCGCGACGTTCTGCACGCCGAACGTCGGCTCGTTCGGGCTGACCGAGGCGCAGGCGCGCGAGGAAGGCTATGAGGTCGTGGTCGGCAAGGTCCCCTACGGAGCCGTCGGCGGCGGCACGGTATACGGCGACCGGACCGGCCTCGTGAAGGTCGTCGGCGAGTCGCGCTACGGAGAGCTGCTCGGCGGGCACATCGTGGGCGCGCGGGCGACGGAGCTGATCCAGGAGCTCGTCAACGTCCGGGCGCTCGAGGGCGGCTACCCGGAGGTCGGACGGATCATCCACGGGCACCCGACGCTGTCGGAGGCCGTGATGGAAGCCGGACGCGCCGCCGACGGGTGGCTGATCCACGGCTGAGGAGCGGGCGCCGGGCTTGCCTGCTGCCAGCAACGCCTTCTACTTCGACCTCGCCAGCCCGCTGGCCTACCTGGCGGCGGAGCAAGCGCTGAGCGTCTTCGCCGGCGCCGCGCCCGTCGAGTGGCAGCCGGTCCTGGCCGCCGAGCTGCCCGGCGGCGAGACCTTCGAGGGCGCGCGCTGGGAGACCGAGTCGGCCGTGACGCGCGAAGAGGTCGAGCGACGGGCGGCGGCGCTGGGCCTCCAGCCGGTGCGCTGGCCCGAGCCGTTCCCGTTCGACAGCACCGTCGCGATGCGCGCCGCGACGTACGCGAAGTCGATAGGCCGCGCCGTGCCGTTCGCGCAGGCGGCGTTCCGGCAGGCGTTCGCCGGCGGTCGCTCCCTGGCGAGTCAGGACACGGTGCTGATCGCCGCCGCGGCGTGCGAGATGCACCCTGCGGCCGTGCTCCGCGCCGTGAGGATGCGCTCGGTCGCCGAACAGCTCGCGGCGCAGACGGAGCAGGCCGCGCAGCTCGGCGTGCGTGAGGTCCCGGCGATCCTCGCGGGCGAGCGCGGGCTCGTCTTCCACGGCGAGCGCGCGCTGGGCGAAGCGGCCGAGTCGATCCGCGCTGCGCCGGGAACGAGCGCAGGCGCGAAAGCCGGCGCCCCTGGCGCAGGCGTCTCAGGCAAGCCCCGGTCCCCGATCACGATCCACCGCAGCCGATGAGAGCCAAGGACGCCTACCGGCTGATCGTGACCCGCGGCGGCAAAGCGCCGGCGCTGCTGGCGGACCCCAACCGCGTCGATCACGTCGAGGTCGTGGAGATCGGCAGCGGGGAATCGATCATCCTGCTCGACCGCCCGCCCCACGCGGCCTCGAAGCTCGCGCGCGCGATGCGCGCCGACCTGAACAGGCTCGACGCCGAGGAGTTCCGCGCACGCTGGGCTACGGTGGAGTCCTGATGCCCGCCTCGACGCCTCGAGCCCTGCCCGCGCCGGAGACGGCCCGCGAGTGGCTGGAGACGATGACGCTGATCAGGCGCTTCGAGGAGCGCGCCGGGGAGTCCTACGCGCGCGCGAAGATCGGCGGCTTCCTGCATCTCTCGATCGGCGAGGAGGCGACGATCGTGGGCAGCGCGCGCGCGCTGCGCGACACGGACTACCTGATCTCGACCTACCGCTCGCACGGCCACGCGCTCGTCCGCGGGACACCGCCGGAGCAGGTGATGGCGGAGTTGTTCGGCCGGGTGGACGGCGTGTGCCATGGCCGCGGCGGCTCGATGCACATGTTCGACCTCGCCCGCCGCTTCATGGGCGGCTACGGGATCGTCGGTGGCAACCTCCCGATCGCGGCCGGGATCGCGCTGTCCAGCGACTACGGCGGGCGTGACGAGGTGACGCTGTGCCAGTTCGGCGACGGCGCCTCCAACCAGGGCACGTTCGGGGAGAGCCTGAACCTGGCGGCGCTGTGGCGGCTGCCCGTCGTCTTCATGGTCACGAACAACCAGTTCGGCATGGGCACGGCGCTCGGACGGCACTCGGCGGTGACGGACCTTCAACGCAAGGGCGAGAGCCTCGGCGTGCCGGGCGTGCGATGCGACGGGATGGACGTGCTCGACACGCACGCGGTCGTCGCCGAGGCCGTCGAGCGCGTGCGCGAGGAGCGCCGGCCGCTGCTGATCGAGGCGGTCACCTACCGCTTCCGGGGTCACTCGATGGCCGACCCCGAGCAGTACCGCACCAAGGAGGAGGTCGAAGCGTGGCGCCGGCGCGACCCGATTCCGGCGTTCGGCGAGCGGCTCGTCGCCGAGGGCGAGCTCGAGCCCGGCGAGCTGGAGGCGATCGACGCCGCGGCGATCGCGCGCGTGGACGCCGCGGTCGAGTTCGCCGACGCCTCGCCGTTCCCGCAGCCGGACGCGCTGTTCGAGGACACCTACGTCCTCGGTGACTCCCCGCACGGTTGGTACTCGGTGGAGACGACCGGGGAACGCGCCGCGGGCGCCTCCGGCGGGCGAGACTCGGTGGAGTCCGCCAACGACGAGATCCCCCAGCAGCTCACGACGGCGCTCGCGGCGGGCGAAGAGGGCGGCGAGCCGGGTGGGGGCGAGATCGGCGCCGAGCTTCCGGACCGCGCCGCCGAGCAGCGGGCGGCCGGCGGCTGATGGCGGAGATGCGCTACCGCGAGGCCCTCGGCGCGGCGCTGCGCGAGGAGCTGCGCCGCGACGAGCGCGTGATGCTGATGGGCGAGGACATCGGCGTGTTCGGCGGCGCCTTCAAGGTCACCGACGGACTGCTCGAGGAGTTCGGCGAGCGGCGCGTGCGCGACACGCCGATCTCCGAGAACACGATCGTCGGGATGGGGGTCGGCGCGGCGATGACGGGGTTGCGCCCGGTCGTCGAGCTGATGACGATCAACTTCTCGCTGCTGGCGTTCGATCAGATCGTCAACCACGCGTCGAAGATCCACTACATGTTCGGCGGCCAGGCGCGGGTGCCGCTGGTCGTGCGGATGCCCCAGGGCGCCGGCCACCAGCTCGGGCCGACGCACTCCCACTGCCTCGAGGCGATCTACCTCCACGTCCCCGGGCTGCTGGTCGCCGCCCCCGCGACCCCAGCCGACGCGAAGGGCATGCTCAAGACGGCGATCCGCGACGAGAACCCGGTGATCTTCATCGAGCACGAGTCGCTCTACGGCGCGCGCGGCGAGGTGCCCGACGACGAGGATCACCTCGTCCAGTTCGGCGTCGCGCGGATCGCGCGCGAGGGCGGCGACGTCACGATCGTCGGCATCTCGCGCATGGCGGTGACGGCCGAGCGCGCGGCGGCGACGCTGGCGGCCGACCATGGGGTCGAGGCGGAGGTGATCGACCCGCGCACGCTGCGCCCACTGGACCTGGACACGATCCTCGCGTCCGTGCGCAAGACGAACCGCTGCGTGATCGTCGAGGAGGGCTGGCCGCACGGCGGCGTCGGCGCGAACCTGGCGGCGCTGATCGGCGAACAGGCTTTCGACGACCTCGACGCGCCGGTCCAGCGCGTGACCGGAGCGGACGTGCCGATGCCCTACTCCAAGCCGCTCGAGGACATCGCCTACCCGCACGAGCCGCAGGTGGTCGCGGCGGCGCTCGCGACGCTCGGCCACGACGGAGCCCGCTGATGGCGGAGATCGTGATGCCGCGTCTCTCGGACACGATGGAGGAGGGAACGATCCTCCGGTGGCTGAAGTCCGACGGCGAGACGGTGAGCCGGGGCGAGGAGCTGGTGGAGATCGAGACGGACAAGGCGACGATGGTCTACGAGTCCGATCAGGAGGGCCCGCTCACGCTGATCGCGGCGGAGGGGGACACGTTGCCGGTGGGAACCCCGATCGCGCGGGTCGGCGCTGCGACGGAAGATGGCGATCGGAAGACGGGGTTGGCCGAGGCGAGCCCCGCTGCCCCGGGCCCGGCGACGCCCGTAACCGCGGCCGCGCCGGCGCCACCCGAGCCGCGCGGCGACGGCGCGACGCGCGTGAAGGCCTCGCCGCTGGCACGCAGGATCGCCAGCGAGCGCGGCGTCGACGTCGCAGCGATCGCGGGCAGCGGGCCGGGCGGACGGGTCGTCAAGGCCGACGTCGAAGGCGCACAGGCCGGCGGCGCGGTCCCGGTCCCGGCGCCCGCCGCAGCCGTGGACGCGGTCACCACCGCGAAGGGCACGACCACCGATGTCGAGCTGACGAAGCTCCAGCAGACGGTCGCGCGGCGGATGGCCGAGTCCAAGGCGACGATCCCGGACTTCAGCATCGAGATCGACGTCGACATGCAGGAGTGCGTGCGACTGCGCGAGCAGCTCAAGCAGCTCGCCCGCGACGGCGCGGAGGCGCCGCCGACGTACAACGACATGGTCGTGAAGGCGTGCGCCCTGGCGCTGCGCGAGCACCCGACGGCGAACGGCAGCTACCGCGACGGCCGCGTGCAGCTGCACTCACGCGTCAACGTCGGCGTCGCGGTCGCCGCGGAGGGCGCATTGGTCGTGCCGACGCTGTTCGACGCCGACACGAAGGCGCTCGGCGAGATCGCGCGTGAGGCGCGGGCGCTCGCGGAGCGCGTGCGCGCGGGCACGATCACGCCGCCGGAGCTCGGCGGCGGGACGTTCACGGTCTCGAACCTCGGCATGTTCGGGATCAGCTCGTTCGCGGCGATCATCAACCCGCCGCAGGCGGCGATCATGTCGGTCGGCGCGCTCCAGCGCCGCGCCGTCGTCGACGAGGACTCCGGCGAGGTGATCGCGCGCCCGATGCTGACGCTGACCCTCGTCTGCGACCACCGCATCCTCTACGGCGCCGAAGCGGCGCTGTTCCTGGGCCGCGTCCGCGAGCTGCTGCAGGCGCCGGCGGCGCTCACGCTCTGACAGTCGGATTGCCGCAGCGGCGACGCAGGCACGCCCCGCTACGCTGGTGAACGCGATCGCAATGAGCGACACGAGCGTCCCCGCAAAGGAGATCTGGGTCTGCCACCTGGGCAACGTGCCCTACGCGGAGGGCCTCGCGATGCAGGAGAGCCTGCGAGCACGGCGCCAAACCGACGAGCTGCCCGACATGCTGCTCTTGCTGGAGCACCCGCCGACCTACACGGTCGGCCGCCGCGCGGCAGCCGAGGAGCTGCCGTTCCCGCGCGCGTTCTACGAGCAGAAAGGGATCGAGGTGCACCCCACCGACCGCGGCGGGCGCGTCACCTACCACGGCCCGGGGCAGCTCGTCGGCTACCCGATCATGGCCGCGCCCGACGTGATCGAGCACCTGCGCACGATGGAGCTGGCGATCGCGGCGGCGCTCGCCCAGGTCGGCATCCAGGCGCGCGGCCGCGTGCAGGACGGCCCGGACTACACGGGCGTGTGGGTGGAGGACCGCAAGATCGCCTCGCTCGGCGTGCACGTCTCGCGCGGCGTCTCCACGCACGGCTTCGCGGTCAACGTCGAGAACGATCTCGAGCCGTTCGGCTGGGTCGTCGCGTGCGGGCTCCCGGACGTGCAGATGACCTCGGTGGCATCCGAGTCCGGCGGGGGCGCCGAGCGGCTCGCGTGCTTCCGCAAGCGCATGGCCTACGCGTTCTGCGAGGCGCACGGCGCGCGCCAGCGGCTCGTGAGCGCCTCGCGCCTCGGGATCGAGACCAACGTGGCGGTGCCGGCGTGAGCGCGACGCGGTCACGGGCCAACCCGGGCGGGATGGACGTGCTGAAGGTCCTCGGGCCCGCCGTGCGGCCGATCCGCGAGCGCAAGCCGCCATGGTTCAAGGTGCCGCCGCCCGGCGGCGAGCGCTACCGCGAGCTGAGCGAGATGATCCGCTCGGAGAACCTCCACACGGTCTGCCAGGAGGCGGCGTGCCCGAACGTGGGCGAGTGCTGGGAGCGCGGCACGGCCACGTTCATGATCCTTGGCGACACCTGCACGCGCCGCTGCGGCTTCTGCAACGTCAAGACCGGCAAGCCCACCTGGAACGACCCGCTGGAGCCCGCGCGCGTCGCGCGCTCGATCGCCCGCATGGGGCTGCGCCACGCGGTGATCACATCGGTCGACCGCGACGACCTCCCCGACAAGGGCGCCTCCGCGTTCGTCGGCGTGATCCGCCAGATCCGCCGCCAGGCGCCCGGGTGCCAGGTCGAGGTGCTGACGCCCGACTTCCAGGGCCAGGAGATGCCGCTCGCGAAGGTCGTGGCCGAGCGCCCCGACGTCTTCAACCACAACGTCGAGGTCGTGCCGCGCCTGTACCCGCTCGCGCGCCGCGGCTCGGAGTTCCAGCGCTCCTGCCGCGTGCTGCGGATGGCCGGCCAGATGGGCGAAGGCGCAGTCGTCACGAAGTCGGGCCTGATGGTGGGGCTCGGCGAGACCCACGAGGAGATGGTCGAGACCTTTGGCGCGCTGCGCGAGAGCGGCGTGCAGGTTCTGACCGTGGGCCAGTACCTGCGGCCCTCAGAGCGCCACCTCCCGGTCGTCCGCTACTGGCACCCCGACGAGTTCGCGGCGCTCGAGGCCGCCGCCTACGAGCTCGGCTTCGAGCACGTCGCGGCCGGCCCGCTCGTCCGCTCCAGCTACCACGCAGACCAGCACGTACCGCAGGCCCGCGCGGGCACGGGGCCGCTCGCCGCAGCAGCGGTCCAGGGCTGACGCGCCCTCGGCGCGGGATGCCCACCGGGTCCGAGCCCGATCACGGCGGCGGAGTGTCCAGTCCGGAAGGCGTCTGAGGCCGTTCCTCCTGCGCCAGCAGGAACGCGCCGAGCACGACAGCGAGGAATGCCGCGGCGCGCAGCGCACCGAACACCCCGGACGGGAACGGCTCTTCGAGCAGCAGCGTGCCCGCGGCGATCGGCAGCGCGTTGGTCGCCAGCGTCGCGAGCCCGGCGACGCGGACCACGTTGCCTCCCGGCGCCTGGTAGCCGGACTGCAGCAGCGCCGTGCCCGCGAGATAGCCCGCGACGGCGCTGAAGCCGAACAGCAGGCGCACGCCGCCGCCGGTGAGGACCTTCGTGGAGATGTCGCCGATCGAGAACATCAGCCCGCCCGCCAGCCCCCGCGCGGTCGCCCCGGTGAGGCCGAGGCGCGGCGCCACGTGGAGGAAGACGGCGGCGACCGCGGCCGTCGCGCCGAGCCAGAGCGCGATCGTGGGCGCCTGTCCGCCGGCGCCTTCCCCGCTCGCCCTCGTCAGCGAGATGCCGAGCAGCAGCAGGCCGAGGAACGACAGCGCGACGCCCGCCGCCTCGCGCCCGGCGATCGGGCGCCTGGCAGCGCGGCCCGAGGCCCAGACGAGCACGCCGATGCCGCCGGCCGAGACGCTCTGCACGAGCGCGAGCGAGCCGAGCGAGAGCGCCGCCGCGTAGAGCGCGAACCCGCTCGCCTCCAGCGCGAACCCGCGCATCCACGCTCGGTCATCGAGCAGCAGCCGCACCGAGCGGACCGGATCCCGAAGCGTCAGCTTGGGCAGCCGCTTGGCAGCGTCGTGCTCGCGCGAGTACGCGAGGTTGAGCAACACGGATGACCCGAGCGCGAGCGCGAGGGCGGCGATCGTGGCCGCGCTCATCGCAGCAAGCTACCTCGCGGCGAGCCTCACCGGCACGTTCACGGCTGCGGGTAAGCTCGCGCGATCTTCCCGATCAAAGACAACATCCCGCTGTCGCGGATGCCGGTCATCACGATCGCGATCATCGTCATCAACGTGATCGTCTACCTGCTGGAGATCCGCCACGGGGGGAGCTTCTTCGGCGGGCCCTCCGAGCAGACGACGGTGCGATGGGGCGCGATCCCCTACGAGCTCACGCATCCGGGAGACCACTGCCAGCTCGTCACCGAGACGCTGCCGGGCGGGACCGCGAGCGGCATCCTCTGCCAGGGCCAGCCGGGCGTGACAGGCACGCCGGCCTCGCAGCCGGCCACCTGGATCACCGTCTTCAGCGCGATGTTCCTGCACGCCAGCTTCCTGCACATCTTCGGCAACATGCTGTTCCTCGCCGTGTTCGGGCCGAACGTCGAGGACGCGATGACGCGGCCGCGCTACGTGGTCTTCTACCTGCTCGGCGGCATCGTCGCCCTGGCCGCGCAGGTCGCCTCCGGTCCGAACTCGACCGGTCCGACGCTCGGCGCCTCTGGCGCGATCGCCGCCGTGCTCGGCGGCTACATCCTGCTGTATCCCCGCGCTCGCGTCGTCACGGTGATCTTCATCATCTTCTTCTTCACGATCGTCGAGCTGCCCGCATTCGTGCTGCTCGGCGTGTGGTTCATCTTCGACGGCCTCCTCGGCGCGCTCGGCACGACGGGCGAAGGCGTCGCCTACTTCGCCCACATCGGCGGGTTCCTGTTCGGCCTCGTGGCGATCCGCGCGTTCGCCCGGCGCCGCTCCCCGCCCGGCGAAGCGCCCGCGGTCGGGCTCGCATGAGCGGCGCTACCGGCGCGCCCGAGGGCGCCAGGGGGCGAAGATGAGAACGATCGTGCTCGGCGTCGCCCTGGTCTTCATCGCCGGCTTCGCCTTCCTCACCGTCGCCGCCGCGGTTGAACAGGGCGTGACCGTGGCAAGCATCATCTCGGCCTTCATCCTGCTGCTGCTGGCGGTCGGCATCGTCGGCGCGCTGCGCAATCCTCCACCGCGATGAGCCTCTCCCCCTTCTTGACGCCCGACCAGAGCAGGCTGCGCCGCGAGCACGCCGCCCGCAGGCGCCGCCGGCGCCGGATCGCCGGGGTCGCGCTGGCGCTCGTGCTGTGTCTGGTCGCGGCCGTGGCGATCGCGATGGGCAGCCACTCCTCACACCACGGCGCCAAGAGCGCGCACAAGGCGACCGTGCCCCACGCGGCCGCCCCGCGGCGCGCGGTCACGGTGTCCGCGGCGGGCTTTCCCTTGGCGCGCCCGGCGCTCGCTCTGCACGGCATCCAGGACCCGGGCGCCGATCCGATCCAGCTGCGCTTCCGCCGCCCGCCCCGCGCCGGGCTGCTCTTCAACCTCCAGACCGGCCAGGTCCTCTGGCAGCGAAACGCCTTCCGCCGGGTGCGGATCGCGAGCCTCACGAAGATGATGACCGCGCTCATCATCGTGCGCTCCTCGCAACCCGGCGAAAAGGTCCTCGTCACCAAGGCCGCCGTCAACGCCGCCGGCTCGAAGGTGGGTGTGCTGCCGCTGCACAAACACGTGCGCCTCGAGACGATGCTCTACGGGCTGTTGCTGCCCTCGGGCAACGACGCGGCGATCGCCCTGGCGCAGCACGTCTCGGGCAGCGTCAGCGCCTTCGTGCGGCGCATGAACGCCGAAGCGGCGCGGCTCGGGATGGGCTGTACGCGCTACTCCTCGCCCTCCGGATACTTCGACCAGGGCAACTTCTCCTGCGCCGCCGACCTCGCTCTGCTCGCGCACCTCGACATCGGCGAACCCCGCATTGCGCGCATCACCCACACGCTGTCGGCCGTGCTGCCGTTCCCGATCAAGGGCGGCAAGCTCTACCTGTACAACAACAATCCCCTGCTGATCTACCACTACCCGGGCACCACAGGGCTGAAGACGGGCTACACCGAAGCCGCCGGGCGCTGCGTCGTCGGGACCGCCGAACGCGACGGCGTGAAGCTCGGCGTCGTCGTGCTCAACTCGCAGGCTCCCGGCACGCAAGCCAAACAGCTGCTCGACCGCGGCTTCGAGGACGTCTACCACCTGCGGCCCGTCCCGGAGCAGCCGTTCCCAACGGGGGCCTGAGGCGCACCGAACGCGCCCGCTCGCGGCGCAGTCCGGCGGGTGACGCCGCCCGGCGCTCGCGTCGGCTACCGTTCCCTGTTGCGAGGTTTGACTGGCCAGTCAGCCAAAGGAGGAGCCGCCGTGGATCTCGACGACACACCCGACCAAGCCGCGTTCCGCGCCCAGGTGCGCAGCTGGCTGGACGAGCACGCATCTGAAGCCCCCGTTCTGAGCGGTCCCGACGCCCTGCAGGACGAGGACGCGATCATCGCCGCCCGCCGCGCGTGGCAGGGCAAGCTCGCCGAGGGCGGGCTCGCCGGGCTGACATGGCCGAAGGAGTACGGCGGCCAGGGGCTCGGCCCGATCGAGCAGGTGATCGCCAACCAGGAGATCTCGCGGGCAAAAGTGCCCGGCATCCTCGACGCGATCGGCGTCGGCATGCTCGGGCCGACGATCATCGCCCACGGCAGCGACGAGCAGAAGGCGCGCTACCTCGCGCCGCTACTGCACGGCGACGAGGTGTGGTGCCAGATGTTCTCCGAGCCGGCCGCCGGCTCGGACCTGGCCGCGGTGCAGACGCGCGCCCGCCAGCAGGAGGACGGAACCTGGCGTCTCTCGGGCCAGAAGGTCTGGACCACGAACGCCCAGTTCGCGTCCTACGGGCTGCTGCTTGCACGCACGGACGCGGACGTCCCCAAGCACAAGGGGCTGACGATGTTCATCGTGCCGATGGACGCCGAGGGCGTCACCGTCCGCGGCCTGCGCCAGATCTCCGGCGAGGCCGAGTTCAACGAGGTGTTCTTCGACGACGTCCAGCTCGAAGAGGGAGCAGTCGTCGGCGGCGTCGGCAACGGCTGGGGCACAGGGCTGACCACGCTGATGTTCGAGCGCGTCACGATCGGCCTCGGCAGCGAGGGCATGGGCTACAACTCGACGCGCTTCGCCTCGGCGCTGGCGCGCGACGAGCACGTCCGCCGCGACCACGAAGTGCGCCACCGCCTCGGCGAGATCGCCGCGGAACTGATCGCGATCCGCTTCACCGGCTACAGGACCCTGACCGCGCTGCAGAAAGGGCAGGTGCCCGGGCCCGAGGCAGGGCTCGCCAAGGTCACGCTCGTCAACGGCGCGATCAAGGCCGGCGACTTGATCGCCGACGTTTTCGGCCCGGACGCTCTGGACGACGACAGCGAGTGGGCCTACATGATCTCGTTCCTGCCCGGGCTGAAGTCGGCCGGGGGAACGGAAGAGATCCTGCGCAACACGATCGGCGAGCGCGTGCTCGGCTTGCCTCCCGAGCCGCGGCTGGACAAGGGCATCCCGTTCTCGGAGCTGCGCAGCAAGGAAGGAGCCGCGGCATGAACCTCGCCCTGTCTGATGAGCAGGTGTTCCTGCGCGAGGCCGCGCGCGGCGCGCTGTCGCGGTTCAAGACGCTCGAGGCCGCGCGCGAGGCGCTCGATGGCGACGAGGGCGCGCTCCCGGACCTCTGGCCCACGGCCTCCGAGGCCGGCTGGCCGGGTCTGCTGATCTCCGAGGAGCACGGCGGCGCCGGCCTGGACGTGTTCGACGCGATGCTCGTGCTCGGCGAGTGCGGCCGCGTGATCGCGGGCGTGCCGCTGCTCGGGCACCTGCCCGCGACGGCGATCCTCGACGTGGCATCCGGCGCGCCGATGATCGACGAGCTCGCCACCGGCGAGAAGCGCGCCGCCTACTTGCCTGTCAGCCCTCCGGGCGATGTGCTCGACGAGTGGACCGTCGACCCGCACTCCGGGATCGAGCGCGGCGCGGCGCCGCAGCTCGACGGCGACACCGTCAGCGGTTCGTTCTGGTTCGTCCCGGACGCGCCCCGGGCCGATCTCCTGGTGGGGGTCGCACTGCGCGACGGCGAGCCGGTCGGCGTCGCGGTCGAGGCCGGCGCGCAGGGAGTGACCGTCGAGCCCGTCGAGCGCTACGACGCGACCCGCTCGCTCGGCAACGTGACGCTCGAGGGTGCGCCCGCGACGGTGCTCGACACGCCCGCGGACACGCTCGCCGCCGCGTGGCACCTCGCGCAGGCGCTGATCGCCGCGGAGTCGCTCGGCAGCGTCGAGACGGCGCTCGACGTCTCGGTCGCGTACGCCAAGGAGCGCTTCACGTTCGGGCGCGCGATCGGCTCCTACCAGGCCGTCAAGCACTCGCTGACCGAGGTGCTGCGCAACCTCGAGAACGGGCGCTCGCTGCTCTACTACGCGGGCTGGGCGCGCGGCGGCGCACCGGAGGAGTTCCCGCTCGCGGCCAGCGCCGCGCGCTCGGTCGCCGGGCGCGCGCTCGACGGCGCGGCGCGCACGATGATCTCCGTGCACGGCGGCATCGGCGCGACCTGGGAGCACGACGCCCCGCTCTACTTCCGCCGCGCGCAGCTCTCGCGGCGGCTCCTCGGCGGCACCGCCGGCGCGACCGACCGCGTAGCCGGCGAGTTGCTGACCCGGGCCTAGACCGGCGGGGAGGGAGGAGGGCCACCGCGGCTCAGCCGCGGTGGCTCCTCGCCCCGCGGCCGTGACGTGCGGCGTGCCTCGCGCGCGTGCGCGCCGCGGCTTCGAGCGCGGCCTGCACCGGCACCCCGTAGGCGGCCTGGACGGCCGAGACCAGGTGTTCGGAGACGCCGCAGTTGATGCAGAAACCGTGCTGTGACCAGCCGATCGCCCGCGCCAGCACCTGGTCGGCGTAGAGCACGCCGGTCGTGTCGTGGCCGTAGTAGTCGTAGGCCGCGAGCCACGCCGAGTCGTCGAGTGAGTAGCGCGCGCCGTCGGACGAGAGCAGGTGCGCCGCGGCCATCACGGCGTCGAAGTCGTCGTAGATCGACGGGTGCTTCGCGGTCATGTGGTCGTAGGACGCGGGCCTGGGGGCGTACAGATAACTGTCGCCGACGAGATCCCAGGTGCTCACCGGCCCGTTGGTCACGTTGAACTGCATCGGGCCGCCGCAGCAGCCGGCGAAGTTCAGGCCGTGGTAGGTGCCGGGCGCCGTCGAGAACGCCGACTCCTGCATGTGGATCGATGCCAGCAGCAGCCAGTTCACGCCGAACGTCGCCTGTGCCGTCGCGTAGATCGGATAGAAGCCTTCCATCCAGCGGCGTTCGATGTGGATCCGCGGTGCCCCACCGGAGCTGGCCGTGGTGCTCAGGTGCCGGGCGGCCTGCCGCTGCTGCGCAGGCGTCGAACGAGCGACGATCGAGCCGCCGCTCCTCGCCGCGCTCGGGGCGGCGCCGCTCGCCGCGAGCGGCGTCGCCGTGGAGGCGGGCAACGGCGGAGGGGCCTGCGTGGCCCGGCGCCCGACCGCGCCGGTCAGCACCGCAACCAGGACCGTCACGCCGGCCGCGGCCACGAGCGCGGCGAGCGCCCAGGCGCGCCATTCCGCCGGCGGGGTGGGCACAGCGGCGCGATCGAGCGCCGGCACCGGGGACTCGGCACTCGACATCGGTCCGGACACGGTAGCCGTCACCGCTACGTATGGCCCCCGGTTGGGTTCTCAGCAGCGATGAGGCGCACACTTATCGGACTGATCGGCGGAACGGCGCTGCTCTGCGCGTCTGCGGCGCCCGCCTCGGCCAGTGCGCCGATCGCGCGGCGCTCGGGCGCGCGCGCGCTGACGGGCGCTCAAAAGACCTACCTCTCCCTCGCCGAACGCGGCGTCGCACTCGCCGAGTCGCGCTGGCGCGACCGGCGGCTCGGCTGGTACGACTCACGCCTCGGCGACCACGCGCGCTACCCGCTGGCCACGATCTGGGACATCGTCCCGCTCTTCGAGTCGGTCGATGCGATCGCGATCGCCTCGCCGACCCGCGCGCACAAGGGGGCGGTGCTGCGCTTCGCGGCGGGCGCCGAGCGCTATCTGAACCGCGGCCTGCGCCCGGTGCCCGGCTTCTCGCCGTACCCCGGCGACCGCGAACCAGGAACGGAGACCTGGTTCGACGACAACGGCTGGTGGGGGCTCGGCTTCCTCGAGGCGTTCAAGGCCACCGGCAGCCGGCGTCTGCTCGCCGACGCCGAAACCGCACTGCACTTCATCGCGCGCGCAGGATGGGACCCCGGCTCCGGCGGCGTGTGGTGGAACACCGAGCACCCGTTCAAGTCGGGCCCCGCGCTCGCCTCTGACACGCTGCTCGCCGTTCTGTTGTACGAACAGACGCGCTCACCGTTCGCGCTTGCCCAGGCGCAGCGCTTCCTCGCCTGGGCCAACACCTCCGGCTTCAGCACGGGCGACGGGCTCTACGCGGACAGCTCCGTGAACTCGACGCCGGTCGACTACGTCGAGGGCCCGCTGATCTACGCGCAGGCGACGCTGTGCCGGATCACGGGCAACCAAGCTGAATGCGAACTTGCTCGGCGCCTGAAGGCGCGCGCGCTGTCGCGTTTCGGGTACCTGCTCGACTTCTCCCCGCAGTACGACGCGATCTACGAGCAGTGGCTGCTCGCGCTGGGCGCGCTCGAAGGCGACTCGACGCTTTACCGGATGGCCGCCGACAACGCGCGCGACGCCCAGACGCGCGCGGCGGGACCGAACGGGCTCTACCTGAAAGGCTGGAACGGGGAGACGCTCTCGCGGGCGAACGCCCTGCCGGGGATGATCCAGACCCAGGCCGCCACCACGAGCCTGTTCGCGTGGCTGGCGGTGTACGCGCCGCCGGCCGGCTAGAGCGCGCTCAGAGCCCCAGCCGGCGGCGCACGATGCCGTCGAAGACGCGGTCGGGGAGAACGCGCCTGACGGTCGCCATCAAGCGGGCGTCCCTGCCGACCAGCACACGCGAGGGCATCCGCGGCGCGCTCAGCGCCTTCTCGATCGCCTCGGCGACGGCCTCGGGCGGGATCCCGCGGGCGCCGGTGTCCTGCAGCACCTTTTCGATCTTGCCCGGGATGTCGCCGTACTCGTGCTCGAGCCCGGCCGGGATCTCGATCCGCTGGGCGATGCCGCGCGTCTTGTCCCAGATCGGCGTCGCAACCGAGCCGGGCTCGATCAGCGCCACCTGCACCCCCGAGCGGGCCAGCTCGACGCGCAAGGCGTCGCCGACCGCCTCGATCGCGTGCTTGGACGCCGCGTAGGGGCCGTTGAACGCCATCGCGACTTTGCCGCCGATCGAGGAGATGAACACGATCCGCCCGCGGGCGGCGCGCAGCGAGGGGAGCAGCGCGCGCGTGACGGCGATCTGGGCGAAGAAGTTGACGTCGAACTGCCTTCGCCACTCGTCCTCGGAGAGCACCTCGAGCGGCCCGCCCACCCCGATCCCGGCGTTGTTGACGAGCGCCCCCAGCCCGCTTCCGTCGACCCGGGCGGCGGCAGCCGCGACCTGGGCCGGGTCGGTGACGTCGAGCTCGAGCGCCTCGATTCGGCCCGGCGGGCCTTCGGAGGCCAGCCGCTCGCCGTCCTCGCTGCGGCGCACGCCCGCCAGCACCCTCCAGCCCGAGCGCGCGAGGCGCAGCGACGTCGCCTGGCCGATTCCACTCGAGGCACCTGTGATCAGCGCGGTGGGCACGACGGCCAACCTACCTCAGACGGCCGGCCGGCAGCCCCCTAGGATTGGCGGCTGTGAACACGAGGGAACCCCGCCGGGCGTCGCTGCCGCGCGCGCGTGTCGTGGCGCTGCTCGCGCTGCTCGCGCTGCTCGCGGGGTGCGGGTCGGGCGTGACGGGCTCGCGCGCCCGCGCCGACGACCACCAGAGCTGCCCGCAGGCGGTGATGGCGACGCTGGCAAGCGTGCTCTCCCGCGTCTACCGCGAGGGCGTCCACAGCGAACGCACTGCCAGCGCGGAAGCCATGATCAAGGGCTCGGCCGCGCTGCGCGCGGCGATCGAAAAAAACGACGCGCCCGCCGCGCAGAAGGCGGTGCGCGCGCTGCTCGCCACCGGCCACATGACCGACGTGCAGATCACCACCGTCTCGGGGCGGCGGCTCGTCGATCTCGGCGGCGCTGCGCTCGCGCCGCTGCACGGGACGATCAAGAACGCATCGGGCAAGCCGATCGCCAGCTACCTGACGAGCGTCTGGTCCGACCAGGGCCTCATCTCCGAGTCCAGCGGCGTCGCGGAAGGGCTGATCGTGCTGCGCGCCGCGGACCACAACGTCGGCGGCTCCAGGGCACTTCCGGAGGGTCCGCTCCCCGCCGCCGGGACGACCACCTGGCGCGGCGCCGCGTATCAGTTCTCGTCCCTCCCGGCGCGCGCCTATCCATCGGGTGCTCCCGTCCGGATCTACCTGCTGAGGACGGTCGCGGCGACCGAGAGGCTCTGCGGCGCGAACAGCGAAGACACGCAGGTCAACACGCTCGAGCGGATCGCCAACCTGATCTACGTCGGCGAGCGCGGGCCGCGCACCCTCTCCCAGGTGCATCGGGTGCAACGCAACCAGGCGCTGCTGCAGGCCGTCGCGCGGCGCGACCCGGCGGCGACGAAGCGGGCCGCCGAAGTGCTGCTTCACCACCACCTCGTGCGGCTGCGTGTGAGCGCGGGCGGGAAACTGCTCTACGACCTCGGCGGACCCTTCGTGCTCGCTCCTGTGCACGCCCCGCTGCGGCTGCACGGCCGGCAGATCGGGAGCATCGTGATCTCGATCCAGGACGACGAAGGCTACCTGCGCCTCGCGAACAGGCTCGTCGGGCTGCGCGTGCTGATGTACATGACCGGCGCCGCGGGACATCCGCGGCTCGTCAAGAACAGCCTCGGCCCGGGGGCCGGGAAGGCCGGGCCGCAATCGGTGCCGGCGAGCGGCTCCTACAGCTTCGACGGCGCGAGCTACCGCGTCTTCACGGTCAACGCCGAGGCCTTCCCGTCCGGGCCGCTGACGATCCGGGTGTTCGTTCCCGAGCCCTACGGCGAAGGCTAGGCAGCGACGAGCGAGCCGCGCTTCTCGCCGAGCGCCGACATCAGCTCGTCGAATGACGCGGCGAATTTCTCCACGCCCTCGCGCTCGAGGGTGTCGGTCACGTCGTCGTAGTCGACGCCCGCGTCGGCCAGCTGCTTGAACACCCGCCGCGCTTCCTCCAGGCCGCGGTCCAGGCGCGGCTCCGGCCGGCCGTGGTCCTGGTAGGCCTCGATCGTCTCCTCCGGCATCGTGTTGACCGTGTCCGGGCCGATCAGGTCTTCGACGTACATGACGTCCGAGTAGGCGGGGTTCTTGGTCGAGGTCGATGCCCACAGCACGCGCTGCGGCGTGGCGCCCTTGCCGAGCAGGAACTCCCAGCGTTCGCCCGAGAACACCTGCTTGTAGTGCTCGTAGGCGAGCTTTGCGTTGGCGACCGCGAGCTTGCCCTTCAGTTCGTCGTGGCCGCCGATTTCCTCGAGCCGTTTGTCGGCCTCGGTGTCGATGCGCGAGACGAAGAAGCTCGCGACCGAATGGACCTTCGAGGGGTCGCCTCCCTCGGCGACGAGGCGCTCCATCGCGCGCACATAGGACTCCGCGACCTCGGCGTAGCGCTGCAGCGAGAAGATCAGCGTGATGTTGATCGAGCGCCCCTTCGCCAACACGTCCTCGATCGCCGCGAGCCCCGGCTTCGTGGCGGGGATCTTGACCATCAGGTTCGGACGGTCGACTTCCTTGTGGAGTCGCATCGCCTCGTTGAACGTTTCGAGCGCGTCGTAGGCGAGGCGGGGGTCGACCTCGAGCGAGACGTAGCCGTCACGCCCGGCGCCTGCGTCCCACACCGGCCTGAACACGTCGCATGCGTCTTCGATGTCCTTCTGGGCGAGCGCCCAGAAGGACTGCTCGACGTCGGAGCCCTGGCCGATCAGCTCGCTCAGCTGCTCGTCGTAGGCGTCGCCTTCGGTCATCGCCTTCTGGAAGATCGAAGGGTTGGACGTGGCGCCCACCACGGAGTCGCCGTCGATCAGCGCCTGCAGGTGCCCGCCGCGGATCACGTGCCGCGAGAGGAAGTCGAGCCACACGCTCTGCCCGAGCCCCGAGAGTCGTTCGAGCGGCTTCGTCGAGTTGGCTGCCATCGTGTCTCCTTCCTCAGTGGTTGGCGAGCAGCGCGCGAGCGCGCTCGGCGATGCCGTCGGCGTCGAAGCCGAACTCGTGAAGCACGGTGGTGCCCGGGGCCGAGGCGCCGAAGCGCTCGAGGCCGAGCACGTCGCCACGGTCTCCCACCCAGCGCCACCAGCTCTGGCGGGACCCCGGCTCGACCGCGAGACGCGCGGTGATCTTCGGCGGCAGCACCTCGTCGCGGTAGTCCTGCTCCTGCGCTTCGAACAGCTCCATGCACGGCATCGAGACGACGCGCGCCCGGCTGCCTTCGGCGCTCAGCGTCTGGGCGGCGTGCAGCGTCGGGCCGACCTCTGCGCCCGTGGAGATCATGATCAGCTCCGGCTCGCCGCCGGGAGCGTCCCACAGCACGTATCCGCCGCGCAGCAGGCCGTCCGCCCCGGCCACCTCGTTGCGGTCGAGCGTCTCGATGTTCTGCCGGCTCAGCAGCAGCGCGACGGGGCCGTCCTCCCGTTCGAGCGCCACGCGCCACGCGATCGAGGTCTCGTTCGCGTCGGCCGGGCGGATCACCCACAGGTGCGGGATCGCCCGCAGCGCCGAGTAGTGCTCGACCGGCTGGTGGGTCGGGCCGTCCTCGCCGAGCCCGACCGAGTCGTGGGTCCAGACCCACAGCACGGGCAGTTCCATCAGCGCGGAGAGCCGCACCGCGCCGCGCATGTAGTCGGAGAAGATCAGGAACGTCGACCCGTAGGGCTTGACGATGCCGCCGTGGCAGTACGCGCCGTTGACGATCGCGCCCATGCCATGCTCGCGGATCCCGAACGGGACGTTGCGCCCCGAGTGCATGCGCCCGTACTGCCCGGCGCCCTCGAACACGGTCTTGGTGGACTCGACGAGGTCGGCCGCGCCGCCGATCATCGTGGGGGCGTAGGTGGAGAACGCGGCCATCGCCTTCTGCCCGGCCGCGCGCGTGGCGAGCGCTTCGCCCGCCTCGAAGCTCGGCAGCGCCTCGCGCCAGCCGTCGCGCAACCGGCCGGACCACGCGCGGTCCCAGTCCTCGGCCATCGCCGGGAACGCCTCCCGCCACTCGCGGAAGCGATCGCTCCAGCCCTCTTGCAGGGCGCCGCCCTGCTCGACGATCGACATGTGCTCGTAGACCGAGTCGTCGACCCAGAAGTGACGGTCGGGGTCGAAGCCCATCGCTTCCTTCGTGCGCCGCACTTCCTCCTCCCCCAGCGCCGAGCCGTGGGACTTCGCGGTGTCGACCGCTTTCGGCGCCGGGTAGGCGATGTGCGAGCGGATCTGGATGAACGACGGACGTTCGGTTTCCTCGCGCGCCGCGATCAGCGCGGCCTCGAGCGCATCGAGATCCTCCGAGTCCGCGACGCGCTGGACGTGCCAGCCGTCGGCCTCATAACGCGCGATGTGGTTCTCGCCGTCGAACGACAGCGAGGTCGTGCCGTCGATCGTGATGCGGTTGTCGTCGTAGCAGACGATCAGCTTGCCGAGGCCGAAGTTGCCCGCGATCGAGGAGGCCTCCTGCGAGACGCCCTCCATCATGTCGCCGTCGGAGGCGATCACGTAGGTGTGGTGGTCGACGATCTCTTTGCCGGGCCTGTTGAAGCGCTCGTCCAGGAAGCGCTCGGCGAGCGCCATCCCGACAGCGTTCGAAACGCCCTGGCCGAGCGGGCCCGTGCTGATCTCGATTCCGGGCGTGTGGCCGCGCTCGGGGTGCCCCGGCGTGCGCGAGCCCCACTGGCGGAACTGCTCGAGGTCCTCCAGGCCGAGGTCATACCCCGTGAGGTGGAGCAGCGCGTACTGGAGCATGCAGGCATGCCCCGCGCTCAGCACGAAGCGGTCGCGGTCTGGCCAGGCGGGATCGCGCGGGTTCGCGCGCAGCATCCGCTCGAAGATCGTGTAGCCGAGCGGCGCCAGCGCCATCGCCGTGCCCGGGTGCCCGGCGTTCGCCTTCTGAACGCCGTCCATCGTCAGCGCGCGGATCGTGTCGATCGACAGTCGCCGGACGGCGGGATCGGCCGCGCCGTTTCGGCTGTCGCGACCGGCCTCAGCGGCGGGGGCACCGCTCGATTGCCGTGTGGCTGCCACGCTTCGATCCTACCCCCTTGGCGCGAGTCCGCACGGGCCGTTCCGGTTGGAACGATGTCAAGCCCGGTACAGTCCCCGGATCGTGTCCGAGCAGTTCTGCGACGTGGGGCGGGGCATCACGCTCTGCTACGAGACCTTCGGCGATCCGTCCGACCCGTCGGCGCTGCTCGTGATGGGTCTCGGTACGCAGATGGTCGCCTGGCACGAGCACTTCTGCCGCGAGCTCGCCGCACGCGGCCTGTACGTGGTCCGTTACGACAACCGCGACATCGGCCACTCGACACACGTCAGCGGCCCGCCACCGACGATCGCCGAGCTGCTCACGCGCTCGCGTCGCGCCGCCCGCTACTCGCTCGCGGACATGGCCGAGGACGCCGCCGGCCTGCTGCGCGAGCTCGACCTCGCGCCCGCGCACGTGATCGGGGCCTCGATGGGCGGCATGATCGCCCAGGTGCTGGCGGCGCGGCACCCGGGTTCAGTGCGCTCGCTCGTCTCGATCATGTCCAACACCGGCAGCCTGCGCAGCGGGCAGCCGTCGCTGCGCGTCTACTCGACCTTCCTGCGCGCCGCGCCGCGCGAGCGCGAGGCCTTCATCGAGCACATGGCCGGCGTCTTCCGGGCGATCGGCTCGCCTCCTCCGCTGCGCGACCTCGATCAGGCGCGCGAGCTGATCGCCGCGAGCTACGACCGCGACCACGACCCGGACGGTCCGGGGCGGCAGCTCGCCGCGATCATCGCCGCCGGCAACCGCACCCCCGAACTTCGCCGCATCAGCGCGCCGACGCTGGTCGTCCATGGCCGCGCCGACCGCTTGGTCGGCCCCTCCGGCGGGCGCGCCACGGCGCGTGCGATCCCCGGCGCGCGGCTGATGATGGTCGACGGCATGGGCCACGACCTGCCGCGGGCGCTGTGGCCGGTGCTGATCGACGCGATCGCCGCGCACGCGGCGGCTGCGGACACGGCCGCTGCGACGAGCCCGGCTGCGGCGGGGCCGGCCTTCCCTGCACCGGGCACAGCGGCTGCCGCGGCCGGCGCCACCGCCTGACGCACCTCCGGGCGGGATCAGCGCCTGCGGGGTTCCAGCGGCCGCGCGCATGCGGCGCGGAAACCGTTCCGGGAACGGCGGGCAGCCGTGCGCGCCCGGCGCGACCCATCCCTGCGGGCCGCCCCCATCCCCCGATAGGGCCCGCAGGGACAGGTTCCCCTCGCGCCCCCGTTGGCCCCCTACGGCCGCCGGCTGCAGCTGGGCAGCCCGGACAGGGTGTGAGTGCGCGTGCTCGCGCACCACGACGGCTGCGATTGGACGCGAACGAGCCAGTGGTGGTCGTGACGGCAGTGTGAGCGCCGATACGGCCAGCGCCCGTGGAGCGAACGCATCATGCGACGCTCGTGGCACCCGGAGAGCCTCACTTCCATGTCCCCGGCACCCCTCCAAGGCGCGGCGAGATCATCCTCGATCCCCACTCCATCAGACCAGCCCCTCCTCGCGCTGTGTCCGCTTCGCAGGCGGACATATAAATCACGATTTACGCAGATTGTCAACAGAAACCAGATCAAGTGACACGTAAAAACAGCACTGTTTTAGGGGCTGCAAGGGGTGCCGGGCGCCGCCGCGCGACCGGGCGGCGTCACGCGCACGGGCCGGGCGCCAAGGGAAGGTCTCGGCAATCGCCGAGCAGTCACCCGGCGCACATCTTGCGATCGCGAGACTTCAGCTCGCGATCGGCAGCGTCCGCCGAGATCGGCCCCCCTTGACGGCCTGTCGACGATGAGAGTGCGCCCGGCGGGAATCGAACCCGCGGCCTGCGGCTTGAAAGACCGCTGCTCTTTGGCTCCCCGAAGAGAACCGTTGACCACTGAGCTACGGGCGCGCTGTTGTCCGCTCGCGGATGAGGGCCGCTCGCGGGTACGTAATCTAAGCAGGCCGGTGCGGTTCCGTGCAACGCCGCTCCAACGGGCACTCCTTGACACTTTGCTGACACGTCCGTACCGTGACTTTCAGCGCGCTCTGCCGAGCGCATCGCTTACGGATACGAGAGGGAATGCGCACAAAGGGAGAGTGCGGGGCGGGCAACCGCGCCCGTCGAGGCACCCCGCGAAGGATCGCGAAGCCGGGGCGGGCGGCCTGCCTGATGGTGGTCGCAGCGGCGCTGGCGCTCGCCACCCTGGCCCTCGCGCCCGTCGCCTTCGCGGCGCGCGTGCCGGCCAGGCGCGCGTGCCGGGGCTCGAGCGCTCCTTCGCATGCGCGCTGCCTGGCGATGCGGCTGCTGGTCGAACCGCAGGGCGCCCAGCCGGCGGCCGCGGCGCGCCCGCAGCGACCGGCGGCGGTGACGGCCGCGAAACCGTTTCCCGGCTTCTTGACCCCTGAACGGCTTCACGCCGCATACGCGCTGCCGAACGAAACCGCGGCCGGCTCTACGCAGACGATCGCGATCGTGGACGCCTTCAACGACCCCAGCGCCGAAGCGGATCTCGGCGTCTACGACAAGACGTTCGGCCTGCCCGCGTGCACCGCCGAAAACGGCTGCTTCAGGAAGGTCAACGAGAACGGCGAAGCCTCCCCGCTGCCGCCGACCGAAGGCGAATGGGCGAGCGAGATCTCGATCGACGTGCAGATGGCGCATTCGACCTGCCAGAGCTGCCATATCCTGCTCGTCGAGGCGCAGACCGAAGAATTCAGCGACCTCGCGCAGGGCGTCGACTCGGCCGCAAAACTCGGCGCCAGCGAGATCAGCAACTCCTACGGCGGCACGGAGGAACCCTCGCTGTCGAAACTCGAGTCCTCCTACAACCACCCGGGCGTCGCCGTGACGGTCAGCTCCGGCGACTGCGGCTACATCGACAAGGCCTGCCCCGAAGAACTCTCGGTCGGGACCGAATTCCCGGCCGGCTCGCCCCACGTCGTCGCGGTCGGCGGCACCTCCCTGAAGGAAAGCGGTGGCGTCTGGACGAGCACCGCCTGGAGCGGCGGCGGCAGCGGCTGCAGCCAGTTGTTCACCGCGCAGCTCTGGGAGAGCTCCGTGGCGAACTACTCCGCGACCGGTTGCGACAGCGCCCGCGGGGTCGCCGACGTCGCGGCGATCGGGGACCCGGAAACGGGCGTGGACGTGTTCGACTCGACGCCGGAATTCCCCGGCGCCGCGACCGGCTGGGGCGTCTGGGGCGGGACCTCGGTGGCCTCCCCGATCGTGGCGGGCGAGTTCGGGCTCGCGGGCGGCGCGCAGGACGTCGCCTATCCCGCCGCGACGCTCTACGCGCATGCGGGCGAACCCTCGGCGCTGTACGACGTCACGAGCGGCAGCAACGGCGAATGCGCGGGCGCGACGATCTGCACCGCGGTGCCCGGCTTCGACGGGCCGACCGGACTGGGCAGCCCGCTGGGGCTGCGCGCGTTCGCCGTCGCCGGCACCCCGACCAGCGCCACGCGCCCGGCGATCAAGGGCTACCCCGAGCAGGGCCTGACGCTCGAAGCGGTGGCGGGCACCTGGACGGGCAGCCCGAGCTCCGAGTCCTTGCAGTGGGAACGCTGCGCCGTCGGCTGCCAGCCGATCGCGGGCGCCACCGGGCCCACCTACACGGCCACATCCGAAGACGTCGGGCACCAGATCCGCCTGCGCGAAGGCGCCTTCAACACGACCGGAAGCTCCTATGAAGACTCGGCTGCCGTCGGCCCGGTCGCCTCCGACGTGCCCTCCGTCTCGGGCTTCAGCCCCTCGAGCGCGATCACCGGCTCGACCATGATCGTCACCGGCAGTGCGCTCGACTCGACCTCGCAGGTCAAGGTCGGCGCGCTTGACGCGGCGTTCGCCGTCGTCTCGCCGACGGAGCTCGAAGTCACCGTCCCCGACGGGGCGAGCAAGGGCAAGGTGCTCGTGACGACGGCACACGGCAGCGCGACGACGAAGAGCAAGTTCACCGCGACGTTCTCGATCACGTCCTTCGCGCCGCAGCCGGCGGCCGCGGGCTCGAAAGTCACGATCAAAGGGATCGGCTTCACGCCGTCCTCGACGGTCAGTTTCGACGGCACGCCCGCCGCAGCGGTCAGCTACCTCTCGCCGAAGAAGCTCAAGGCCGTCGTCCCGGGCGGGATCGGCACGGGTCCGATCACGGTCACGAACACCGTCTCGCCCGCCGGGACCGTGTCCTCGCCCGGTTCCTTCACGCCCTAGCGGCTAGGCGGGCTCCGCGCTAGGCCGTCGCTCGGCCGGAGCGGCGGGCGCGGCGGCTGCGCCGGCCTCGGGGCCGGGCAATGCGAACACGCGGCGCGCGTTCTCGTGCAGGTAGAGCTCGCGTCCCGCGCCGTCGAGGTCGAGCATGTCGAGGTCCTCTAGCGCCGCGGCCGGCGCGATCATCGGCCAGTTGCTTCCGAACAGCACCTTGAGCGCGCCGCCACGCGTCTTCATGTAGGCGATCAGCTCCCCCGGCAGGCGACGGCTGGTGTAGGCCGAGGTGTCGATGTACACGTTCTCGTGCTTGCGCGCGACCGCGATCATCTCCTCGGTCCACGGATAGCCGACGTGGCCGCAGACGATCGTCAGCTCCGGGAAGTCGATCGCGACCTGGTCGATGTAGGGGATCGGCCGGCCGGGCTCCGACGGCCGCAGTGGCCCCGTGTGGCCGACCTGCGTGCAGAAGGGCACGCCGAGCTCGACGCAGGCGGCGTACAGCGGGTAGAAGCGGCGGTCGGTCGGCGGCGTCTCCCACAGCCAGGGCAGCATGCGCAGCCCCGCGAAGCCGAGCTCCTGCACGCAGCGGCGCAGCTCCCGCACCGCCCGCATCGGGTCGCGCAGCGACACGGAGGCCAGCGCCGCGAAGCGATCGGGGTGCTCGGCGGCCCAGGCCGCGACCTCCTCGTTGGAGATCAATGCCCCCTGCGGCCCGTGCCAGGCGCTCAGCACGCCGCGCTCGACGCCGGCCGCGTCCAGCGCCGCGAGCGTCGAGGAGATCGGGACTTCCCCCTCCGGGATCGCGCCCGAGGTCCAGCGGCGCAGCGAGGAGAACATGTCCTGCTCGAGGAAGCGGCGCGTCGGGTGCTGGATCCAGGCGTCGACGATCATGCGCGAAAGAGTGCCAGAGCCGGACTCGAGGGCGCGGCTCAGGGCGCGCGCGTGATGATCGCGCCGCGCGGCAGGAGCCTGCGCGGCATGCCGATGCCGTCGCACAGCTTGATACAGGGCTCAAAGATCGGCGCGTAGCCGAGCAGTTCGAGCACCGTCACGATCCGGTAGCCGCGCGCCCGCAGCTTGGCGATGATCCCCGGATAGGCCGCGAGCGTCTCGCCGCGCGGACCGCCGCCGTCGTGCGAGATCACGATCGACCCCGGTTGGACCTGGGCGAGCACGCGCTGTTCGATCGTGCGCGAGCCCGGCAGCGTGTAGTCCGCCGGGTCCACGTTCCACAAGACGGTGGAGAGGCCGACCGAGCGCGCGGTCCGGAGCACCGCGGGGTCGTAGTCGCCGTAGGGCGGGCGGAACACGCACGGCGTGTAGCCGCTGAGCGCGCGGATCACGGCGATCGTGCGCTCGAGCTGGCCTCGCACTTCGCCCGAGCGCGTGAGGTCCGGGTGGCTGAAGGTGTGGTCGCCCAGCACGTCGCCGTCGCGCAGCTCGAGCAGGAGCAGCGAGCGGTCGGCCGGGACGATCTGCCGTCCGATCATGAAGAACGTCGCGCGGGCACGGGCACGGGCGAGCATCTCGACGAACGCCCGGGTGTCCGTCCAGGGCCCGTCGTCGAAGCCGAACGCGACCTCTTTGCGGTGCGGGCCTTCGCGGTGCGCGGCGGTCCCCGTGCTGCGGCAGCCGACGACCCGGTAGAGCTGCTCGCCGCCGGGCGAACGGGGAGCGCCGGACGGGCTCGTGCCCGGCGCGTGGGCAGGAGCGGGCTTTTCGGCGCCGGCGGCCGTGTCGACATCGGGCCCGCCGCCGAGCAGCGCGACGAGCACGCTGAGCGCGAGCAGCGTCGCGGCGGCGCCGAGCAGCGCGGCTGCGGAGGCGGCCACCACGACGGTGCTGCGCCCCCGAGCGCGCTCCAGCCAGCGCGCCGGCATTGTGAAGGTGCGCTGGCCCACGGCGCCCAAGATACATCCGGGTCGCCGCCGCGACGCCGCGCCCGGCGAGCAATGTTCGGAACGTGCGGACGGCCGTCCAGCCGTGCCGCTCGCATAGGGTTGGCCGATGCCGGGCTACGTCGCCGCGATCGACCAGGGCACCACGAGCACCCGGCTGATCCTGTTCGATCGCGACGGCCGGATCGCCGCACTCGACCAGCGCGAGCACGAGCAGATCCACCCGCAGGCGGGCTGGGTCGAGCATGACGCGCTCGAGATCTGGCGACGCACCCGGGAGGTGATCGCCGCCGCGCTGGCGGCCGCGGAGGTCGGGGCCGGCGAGGTGGCCGCGATCGGGATCACCAACCAGCGCGAGACGGCGGTGCTGTGGGACCGCGAGACCGGGGAGCCGCTGCACAACGCGATCGTCTGGCAGGACACCCGCACGGCGGGACTGGTCCGCGAGCTGGCCGGCGCGGAGGGACCCGACAGGCTGCGCGAGGCGGTCGGGCTGCCGCTCTCGACGTACTTCTCCGGGCCGAAGGTCAGCTGGATGCTCGACGCGGTGCCCGGCGCACGCGCGCGCGCCGAGGCCGGGGAGCTCGCCTTCGGGACGATCGACAGCTGGCTGCTCTGGAACCTCACCGGCGGAGCCGGCGGCGGCGTCCACGCCACCGACGTGACGAACGCCAGCCGCACGATGCTGATGGACCTGCAGACGCTCGACTGGCACGGGCCGAGCCTCGAGCTGATCGGAGTGCCCCGCGCGCTGTTGCCCGAGATCCGTTCCTCGAGCGAGCTGTTCGGCGAGGTGTCCGCGACCGAGCTCGCCGGCCGGCCGCTGGCGGGCGTGCTCGGCGACCAGCAGGCGGCCCTGTTCGGCCAGACGTGCTTCGCGGCCGGCGAGGCGAAGAACACGTACGGCACCGGCTCGTTCCTGCTCGTGAACACCGGGGAGCGCATCTTGCGCTGCCCCGAGCTCCTGACGAGCGTGGCCGGCAAAGTCGGCGAGGCCCCGACCAGCTACGTGCTCGAGGGGTCGATCGCGGTCACGGGCGCGGCCGTGCAATGGCTGCGCGACCAGCTCGGGCTGATCTCGACCGCCGCCGAGGTCGAGCAGCTCGCGGCGAGCGTGCCCGACAACGGCGGCGTGTACTTCGTGCCAGCCTTCTCGGGCCTGTTCGCGCCTCGCTGGCGCGAAGACGCGCGTGGGGTGATCGTGGGCCTGACCGCCTACGCGCGCGCCGGGCACCTCGCGAGAGCCGTGCTCGAGGCGACCGCGTGGCAGACGCGGGAAGTGATCGACGCCGCGCGCGCCGTGCTGGGCGCGTCCCTGCCCGAGCTGAAGGTCGACGGCGGCATGACGGCCGACGAGCTGCTGATGCAGTTCCAGGCGGACGTGCTCGGCGTCCCGGTCGTGCGCCCCGCCGTCACGGAGACGACCGCGCTCGGCGCGGCGTTCGCCGCCGGGCTCGCGACCGGCTTCTGGAGCGATCAGGACGAGCTGCGCGCGCGCTGGCGCGAGGACCGCCGCTGGCAGCCGGCGCTCGCTGCCCCGGTCGTCGAGCGCGAGTTCGTTCAGTGGCAGCGCGCCGTCGAGCGCTCGCTCGACTGGGCCTAGACGATCTTCCCCTACGGAGTGAGGATGATCTTCAGCGCCTCGCGGCGGTCGTAGACCGCGTATGCCTCCGGCGCCTGCTCGAGCGTCATGTGATGCGTCACGAGCGGCGTTGGGTCCAGCACCCCGTTGGCCATCATCGCGAGCACCGGGTCGACGTGCGCGATCACGTTGGCGTGGCCCCCGCGCAGCGTGATGGCCTTCAGCCACAGCAGTCCCATGTGGACCTCCGCGCGCTCCGCGTAGACGCCGATGCACTGCACGCTCCCGCACGCCCGCGTCAGGCGGATCGCGAGCTCCAGCGCGCGCGGGTCGCCGACAGCGTCGATCGCGACGTCCACGCCGCGGCCTTCGGTGGCCTCCCGCGCCGCCGATTTGGGGTCGCCCTCGGTCAGATGGATCGGTTCGGCGCCGAGGCGGCCCGCCAGCTCGAGGCGCTCGGCCACGGTGTCGATCGCGATCACCTTCGCGGCTCCCGAAGCGCGCGCGACCTGCACGGCGCAGAGGCCGACCGGTCCCAGGCCGAGCACGGCGACGGCGTCGCCGGGGCGCATGCCGCTCGCCTGCACGGCGTGGAAGCCGGTGCCCATGACGTCGCCCGCGAACAGGGCGACCTCGCTGCTCATCCCCTCGGGCACCTTGCGCAGGACCAGGTCCGCGTTGGGGATCAGCGCCATCTCCGCCTGCGTGCCCTGCAGCGAGCCGAGCGTCGCGCCGTGGCCGAACGTGCGCGAGTGCTCGCAGCGATGGAACAGGCCGCGGCGGCAGAACCAGCACTTCCCGCACGCCGTCTGGAAGCAGCCGAGCACGCGGTCGCCGACCGCAACACGTTCGACCCCCTCGCCGGCCGCGACGACGGTGCCGACGTACTCGTGGCCGATCGTGAAGCCGGGTTCGATCTGCACACGGCCGTGGTAGATGTGCAGGTCCGAGCCGCAGACGCCGCTCGCCTCGATGCGCACGACGGCGTCGCCGCGCTCGATCAGCTCGGGCTCCGGGCGGTCCTCGACAGCGACCTCGCCCGGGGCCTGGAAGGTGACGGCGCGCATTCCCGGCGTGAGCCTACCGCGCGAACTCGCGACGCAGCGCGATGTCCTCGCGCCCGCCGCCCGCGAGGACCATCCGCACGACCTCGTCGCGGATGCGCTCGCCGGACGGCTCGGCTTCGGAGGTCAGCGCCTGCGTCGCGAGCCCGGTCAGCAGCGCGTCGACGCGCCATGCCCACGGGATCGCCTCGGCGGCGTCCGCGTCGACGAGGCCTTCGAGGGCGACATCGACGAGCTCGAACCAGTGGCTGAGGCGCTCCTCGATCGTGCGGCGCAGCTCGGGCAGGCGCATCGCCTCGCCCGTCGCGTTGATCCACACGCGCCACGTCTCGATCGCCTCGGCGTCGTCCCCGAGCACGCTGTCGAGCAGCGCTTCGAGCCGCTCGACGCCGGGGGGAACACCATCGATCGCGCGTTCATAGCGCAGCTGGCTGCGCTCGGACACGTACACCAGCGCCTGCGTCAGCATCTCCGCGCGGTTCGCGAAGTAGTGGTTGAGCATGCCGGTGCTGACCCCGGCCTCCTCCGCGACCAGCCGCATCGTCGTTCCGCCGAAGCCGTCGCGCGCGATCACCGCCGCGGCGGCACGGCAGATCTGCTCACGGCGGATCGGCCCCATTCCGAGCTTTGGCAACTTCGTCCCTTCTTCGAGCCCGCGGTCTCTCTCTCGTGTGCTGCAACCCCTCTGAGGTGCTGATCGTCGCACGCGCGGTGGGGGCTTTCAACACCTGCTTCGCCGTGACTACTCCAGTTGGGTGAGACCACGCTCATGAACCGTTCCCGGAACCGCGCCGCCGGGCTGCGCGTTCGGCACGCAGCGCCGCAGCGAGCCCCTCGTCGACGCGCTCGCGCAGCGACGCGACGCGCTCGCTGCCGGCCTCGGCGGCGAGCGCCGCGAGCTCCCCGGCCGAGCCGCCGGCAGCCGGCTGCTCGGCGTCGACCGTCCGCGCGAGCTCCAGAAGCGCGCCGGTGTCGCCGAGCGCGGCCGCCTCGATCGGCCCGGCGAGCGCCCAGCGCCGTGCGAGTGAGTCGCGGACGAGCTCGTCCAAGGAGTCGGCGTCGATCACGCCGCGCTCGATCAGCGACAGCGCCTCGCGCAGAATCGCCAGCTCGAGGCGAGCCCCGACCAGCCCGGGCACTTCGCGGCGGATCATCACGGGACGCTTGCCGAGCGCGCGCAGCAGCTGGGAGACGCGGTCGACCAGGCGCCGCGGCGTGTCGCGGGCGGGGAGCAGCTCGACGATCGGCGAGAGCAGGGGCGGGTCGCCGTAGACCGTCGCGAGCATGCGCTCCCCCACTCCGGCCGCCTCGCCGAGCGCCGTCACCGACGGCAGCGGGCTCGTGCTTGCGACGAGCGCCTCCGGGTGGCGCTCTGCGATCTGCGCGATCGCGGCCGCGCGCGGCTCGAGGGCGGCGGCCTGCGCGTCCACGACGAGCGTGAGGCGCTCGGTCGAGGAGATCGTCGGGTCGCCGCGCGCCATCAGCGAGCGGGCACGCTCCAACTCGGCCGGGCCGGCCAGGCCGGTGCCCGATGCGAGCCGCAGCGCGTCCTCAACGCGCTGCTGAGCGCCTTCCTCGTCGTATGCCCACAGCACCGAGCAGCCGCCGAGCGCGTACTCGCAGCCGATCTGGGCGGCGGCCGTCCCGGACCCGAGCACGGCGATGCGGGTCACCCGGCAAGCCTTCCCGCGACATCGACCCAGGCTGCCACCAGCCAAACATAGACCCGGCGTCGGCGGCCCCGTCTTCGCCCCCGGCGGCCGCCTTGGCACCGGCGCGGATGCGGCCCGGCTACGCCTCGTCCAGCTCGCGCAGCCCGCCGGTCTCCGGATCGAAAACGAAGCCGCGGATCCCCTCGCGAGCCGGCAGCTCGGGCGCCGAGCGCAGCCGCTGCAGGCTGTCGCGCAGCGCGGCCTCGACGTCCTCGAAGGCGCCCAGTCGCCAGCTCGGGCGGGCGCCGTCGGCGGCGAGCGCGCGCGCGTAGTCGTCCTCGGAGGCACCCATCAGGCCGCAGCCCTCGTGCATCACGACGACGACCTCCTCGGTCCCGAGCAGCCGCTGGGAGACCGACAGCGAACGGATCGCGTCATCGGTCGCGAGGCCGCCGGCGTTGCGGATGATGTGCGCGTCGCCGCGCTCGAGCCCGAGCATCGGGAAGAGGTCGATGCGCGTGTCCATGCAGGACAGCACGGCGACCTTCCGGCGCGGCCGGGGGCTGAGCCCCGGCGCCGCGAGCTCGTCCGCGCTCCCCGCCGCGGCGGCGAGCATCTGCTCGGCGTTGCTCTCGCTCATCGGCGCGAAGCGTAGCGATGGAGCGCCGCGCGCCAGTCCGGCGGCGGTCGCGGTCACGTAGAGTCCCGGTCGTGGAGCTGGCCGGCAAGCATGTGGTGATCACCGGCGCGGCGGGCGGGATCGGGCGCGCCCTCGCGCGCCGCTTCCAGCAGGAGGGACCCTCGGCGCTGACGCTCGCCGACCGCGACCTGGCGGGCGCGGAGGCGATCGCCGCGCAGGTCGGCGGCCTCGCGGTCGAGGTAGACGCCGGCCGCGAGCAGAGCGTGATCGCGCTGATCGAGCGCGCGAGCGAGGTCAACGGGCCGATCGACGTGTTCATCTCGAACGCCGGCGTGCCGGGCGCGCTCGCCGGTCCCGAGGCTCCCGACGAGGTCTGGGACGAGGCCTGGCGCGTGAACGTGATGGCGCACGTGTGGGCGTCGCGGGCGCTGCTGCCGGCGATGGTCGAGCGCGGCGAGGGCTACTTGATCAACACCGCCTCGGCGGCTGGGCTGCTGACGCAGGTCTCCTCGCTCGTCTACAGCGTCACGAAGCACGCGGCGGTGGCGCTCGCCGAGTGGCTGTCGATCGAATACGCCGAACGCGGCGTGCGGGTCTCCTGCATCTGCCCGCAGGGCGTGCGCACCGCGATGCTCGACCTCGCGATGGAGGACCCGGCCGGCGCCGCCGCGCTCAGCTACGGGGGCCTGATCGACCCCGAGGACGCCGCCGACGCCGTCGTCGAGGGCATGCGCGCGGAGCGCACGCTGATCCTCACGCACGAGAACGTCGCCGGGTTCATGGCCGGGAAGGCGGCCGATCCCGAGCGCTGGCTCCGGGGCATGCGGCGGATCGTGCGCGAAGCTCGCGCCGCGGGCGAGCCCGCGGGCTGAGCGGCGGCGGCTCAGCCGAGCGAGACGAGCCGCACGCTCGCGACCCGCGAGGCGTGCCTGCGCGCCCCGAGCTGCAGGCTCGCCGAGAGCCCCGCGCCGCCGGCAACGCTGACCGCGTGCTTACCGGGCGCGCTCAGCCGCAGCGCGATCACGCGCACCGCCCCTGCGCCGACGTGCGTCTTGGCGTTGCCCAACGTCTCGCGCCTGCGGCCGACCACGGCAGTGAGCGCGAGAGTCCCGCGGCAGCCGTGCCGGGCGGCGCAGCCGAGCGCCACGGCGACCCGCCCGCCCTTCACGGCGACGTCGCGGGGGCTCGCGCCGAGGCCGGCCAGTGAGGAGGGCGCGCCCAGGCAGGGCGCTTCGCCGTCCCAGACCAGCGCGGGCTGGGGCAGGGAGGCGCTGCCGAGACGCTTCGGGCCGCAGGCGGCGAAGCTCGCGACGGCGTATTCGGGACTCGCGAAGCTGGCGCTGGTCGGCGCGCCCGCCGGACCGTCCTGCGCTGCAGCGACGCACCGCAGTCGCGCACCGAGGTCGGCGGCGCCCAGCGTGTAGGTCAGCTGGAACGAGCGCGCGACGCCGGGCGCGCTCGCGACGCCGTAGGCGAGCAGGCCGCCACCGGCGGCGAACCAGTCCGGGCGCCCGACTGAGCCGGGGAAGCGCGCGCTCCACAGTTCACCGGCGGCGAAGGCTTGCGCGCCGAAGGGCGCGACGATCGACCCGCCGAACGGCGTCGAGCTCCCGTCGAGCTCATCGCGCGCCGTGCCCAGCGCGGTGACTTCCTGCGCGGCGACCGTCACGACACCGGATGAGCTGACGCGCTGCAGCGCGATCTGGACCGTGTGGGCTTCGGCCAGCGCGCGTACGGCCGGCTGGGCGGAAGAACCGACTGCGCTGGTCCATGGCGCGGACACGCAGCGGACCTGCTGCGAGCCCCACCACGCGCCTTCCTGCGGGTATGCCTGCCCGACGGCGCCGGGCCCGGCGCCCTGCTGCATGCAGATCGCGCTCGCGCAGTGCACGCTCGCGGGCGAGATCGGCCAGGCAGGCTGGGGCGGCTGCTCGTGGACCATCTTCGCGGCGCTCGTCAGCGTGGTCGAGGCGCCGTTGGCAGTGGCCGTCTGGCGGCAGGCAAGGGCGTGCCCGTCATAGCTGCGCGGCGGCACGAAGGTGGCGCCGGTCGCGCCCGCGATCGGCGCGCCGTCGAGGAGCCACTGGGTCGTGACCGTGCCGCCCGACCAGGCGGCACCCTTGCACGTCGCACGGGCTGCGGAGAAGACGACGCCGGGGGAGATCGAGGGGGTGTTGGAGGCGGTGGGGCCGGTGGGCGGGGGCGGGTGGATCACGACGCCGACCACCCACGAGAAGGAGGCTTCGGCCGGGGTGCCTTCGGGGTTCATCGCCTTGAGCGTCACCGTGTAGCTCCCCGCGGCGGTGGGGGTTCCTGTGATCGCGCCTTCCGTGCTCGCGAGCTGTTCGATCGCGAGACCGGGCGGGAGACCTTCGGCTTTCAGCGTCCCCGGCGCCATGTTCGCGCCGCTTATCGGGAGCGGGGCGATCGCGACTCTTTCGGGCCCCGACTGGTCGGCGGGTTTCGTGATCGTGGGGGAGGGTTCGACCACCTGCCATTCGAAGGTGGTCGTCGTTTCGACGCCTTCGTTGTTCTTGGCTTTGAGTTTGACCGTCGGCTTTTCGAGTTTGGTCGGCGTGCCGGTGATCTTGAATTCGGTTTCCGAGACCGGTTCGAGCGTCAGCCCTTCGGGCAGACCCACGGCCGCCGGTTCGTGCATCCGTTCGCCGTGGACCGTGAGCGTGACGGGGGTGCCGATGACGGTGCGCTGGGTGGGCGGCGGAGTGATCGCCGCGGGGGCTTCAGGTTCGGTGACGGTCCATTTGAAGGTCGCCGGGAGGGATTCCCCTTCGGCGTTTTTCGCGATCAGTTCGGCTTCCGTCACCCCGGCTGTTTTCGGCGTGCCCGTGATTTCGACGTGGCTCGCGTCGACGACTTTTGCCGTCAGCCCCGCCGGCAGCACTTCCTTGGCCAGGCTCACGATTTCCGTTCCTTCGATCACGAGCGGGGTGATCGATTTGCCGGCGACGCTCGTCTGGTTCCCGGGCGCTTTGAGGGTGGGCACCGCCGCCTGCGCCACCTGCGCCATCCCCCCGATGAGGGAGGCCACGACGACCAGAGCCACGAGCAGCGCGATCGGACGGCTGGCGCGCCGATGCGCGCGCTGTCGCGAGGTCCCGGCAGACACCGTCAGATTGTGTCGCATATTCGTCTAGACCCCTGAAGACACCGAGCGTTGCGGCGTCGGCGAAGTCGATAGCCGTTCCGATATGTCTTTTGCAGGGGGACTCGCCCCCCCGAACCTGATGCCGCTTTCCGCGGGGCTACGTCCCAGGGCTAGGCACGCGGTGAGGGCGGCCGGAGCGCTGCTCGGCGTGCTCGTGATCACGCTCGTCCTCCACGACGGCGGGCTGCTCGGCGGCGCCGGGCTCGACGCCTTCTTCAACGTCTGGGTGTACACGGGGATCGAGCTGGTCGTCTGCGGCCTGGTTCTGACGCGCGCGCTCACGGTCGCGGCGGAGCGCAAGGCGTGGCTCGCGCTCGCGATCGGGATCGGCTTCTACACCGCCGGCGACCTCTACTACACGCTGTTCCTCGAAAACTCTGCATCGATCCCCACCCCTTCGCCGGCCGACGCCGGCTACCTGCTGTTCTATCCGCTCACCTATGTCGCGCTCGCGCGGCTGGTCGGCGCGCACGTGCGCGACGTGCACGCGAACGTCTGGCTCGACGGCGCGATCGGCGGGCTGACGCTCGCTGCGGTCGGCTCGGCGCTCGTGCTCGAGCCGGTCATCCACGCCACCCACGGCGCCACCGCCTCGGTCGCCACCAACCTCGCGTACCCGATCGGCGACCTGCTGCTGATCGTGTTCGTGTTCGGCGTGTTCGCGCTCACCGGCTGGCGCCCCGGGCGCGCTTGGCTGCTGATCCTGCTCGGGCTCGGGATCACCGCGGTCGCCGACAGCATCTACCTCTTCCGCGTCGCCGAAGGCACCTACCACGACGGGTCGTTCCTCGACGCGCTGTGGCCGCTGGGGCTCTCGCTGCTCGCGTTCGCCGCCTGGTCGCCGCCGAAGCCGCGCGAGCGCAACCCGCTCGCGAGCATCGCGGTGATGGTCGTGCCTTGCTTCTTCGGCGCGGTCGCGCTGCTGCTGCTGATCCGCGGCAACTACGAGCACGTCGCGTTGATCCCGGAGGCGCTCGCCGGCGCGGCACTGCTCGTCGCGGGACTGCGCTTCGCCGTGTCGTTCAATGACGTCCGCAGCCTCTCGGCGGTGCGCGACTCGCAGGCCCGCACCGACGATCTCACGGGCCTTGCCAACCGGCGCCACTTCTACGACCAGCTGAACGCGACGATCGACATCTGCCGCCGCCGGAACACGAGCTTCGCGCTGCTGATGATCGACCTCGACCGCTTCAAGGAACTGAACGACACGCTCGGCCACTACGCCGGGGACCAGGTGCTGCTCCAGATCGGCGACCGGATGAGGAGCCTGCTCGGCGACGCCGCGGTGGCGCGCCTCGGGGGCGACGAGTTCGGGCTGATCCTGCGCGACGAGACGGCCGCGGCTGCGACCGCTGAGCGCATCCACGACGCGCTCGCACGCCCGTTCGAGCTCGACGAGCTGAGCGTCTCGGTCCAGGCCTCGATCGGCATCGCCGCGTTCCCGAAGGACTCCCAGACGACCGACGGGCTGCTGCGGCGGGCCGACATCGCGATGTACCAGGCCAAGGACGAGCGCAGCCGCTACTTCTTCTACGCGCCCGCCGCCGACCACTCCAGCCGCGAGCGGCTCGGACTCGTCGGCGAGCTCAAGCGCGCGATCGAGCAGGGCGGGCTGATCGTCCACTACCAGCCGCAGATCGACCTGCGCACGAACACGGTCAGCGGCGTCGAGGCGCTGGTGCGCTGGCAGCACGCCGAGCGCGGGCTGATCGGCGCGGACACGTTCGTGGGCATCGCCGAGCAGACCGGGGTGATGCGCGAGCTGACCGCCTCCGTGCTCGAGCAGGCGCTGGGCCAGCAGCGGGCGTGGCTCGACGAGGGGCGCGAGCTGAACCTAGCTGTCAACGTGTCGGCGACCAACCTGCTCGACGCCGCGTTCCTCGCCGACCTGCAGGAGCGCCTCGAGCGCTGGCGCACGCCCCCGGGGATGCTTCGGCTCGAGATCACCGAGACCGTGCTGATCGCCGAGGGCTCGCGCGTGCGAGGAGTGATCGACTCGCTCGGCGACCTCGGCGTCCTGCTCTCGCTGGACGACTTCGGCACCGGCTACTCGCCGCTGTCCTACCTGCGCGAGCTGCCGGTGACCGAGATCAAGATCGACCGCTCGTTCATCGCGGCGATGATGAGCGACCGCGACACCGCGACGATCGTCGCGGCCGTGATCGGCCTGGCGCGCCGCCTCGGCATCGACGTCGTCGCCGAGGGAATCGAGACGGCCGGCCAGCTCGAGATGCTGCGCACGTTCGACTGCCCGTTCGGGCAGGGCTATCTGTTCTCGCGCCCGCTGCCCGCGCAGGTCGTCGCGCGCTGGCTGAAGGAGGACGCGCTGCAGCACATCGCCGACGAGGTGCTGGCGGCCGCCGCGCTCACGGGCCTCGAGCGCGAGGCGCTCGAGCTCGATGCGGCGCTGAAGGAGCACCAGCCGGCCGGGTCGCTCACCTGGCCGGGGCCCGCGCCGGGCCGCACGCGCTCGATCCGCTAGTCCTTCGCGGCGAGCACGCTCGCAGCGCTGCCCGTCTTGCCGGCCTTCTTGGCTTTCTTGGCTTTCTTGGCCGGCGGCGCGGGCGGCTCCGCGAGCGCGAGCAGGTCCTTCATCGCGCGCGAGATGCCGCTCGTGAGGACCTCGATGTCCGGCGCGCCGTCGTAGTCGCCGGTGACGCCGAAGTAGAGGCCGCCGTCGTAGGAGAAAATCGCCACGACGATCCTGATCGAGCCGACGACCGGCACGAACGGATAAGACTCGAGCATGCGCCGCCCGAGCGTGCGGACCGGTTCCTGTGGCCCGGGCACGTTCGTGGTCGCCGTGTGCATGTTCAGGCGCGGCGAGGCGGTGACGAGGCGGCTGCCGAGCGCGAGCAGCATCGGCGGCGCGAAGCCCGACAGCGAGGAGAGCACGTCGCCCGCGACCGCCTGCTTGGACTGCTTGATGCCGTCCATCTCACCGCGGATCACCTCGAGGCGCTCCCGCGGATCATCCAGGCCGACCGGCAGCCCGGCGAACACCGCCGAGACGCGGTTGTTGTAGACGCCACGCTCGCCGCGGCGCCGCACCGACACGGGGACCATCGTGCGCACGATCGCCTCCGGCGTGGGCTCCTCCCCGCGCGACTCCAAGAGGGCGCGAAAGCCGCCGGCGATGATCGTCAGCACGACGTCGTTGACGGTGCCGCCCAACGCCGCCCGCACGGCCTTCACGTCGCTCAGCCGCACGTCGGCCCAGCTCCAGCGCCGGTGCGGGCCGATCGGCCCGGTGAGCGAGGAGGACGCCACCGGGCGCATCCGCGAGCTGGCGGCGATCGCGGCCTTGGCGGCTTCGACCATCGTCTCCAGCGTCTGGCGCGGGCGCGCGATCGCCTGCTGGAAGGCCTGCACCTGGCCCGAGGGACTGGCTTTGTGGCTGATCGTTTTCGCGAGCACCTCGACCGACGAGGGCTCCGGCGGGGGCGCGTACTCACGGCCGAGCGCTGGCCGGTCATAGGTCTCGTCGGAGAACATGACCGACATCAGGTCGGTCGCGGCGACGCCGTCGACCATGCAGTGGTGGACCTTCGAGAGCAACGCCCAGCGCCCGTCGGAGAGCCCCTCGACCATCCACAGCTCCCACAGCGGCTTGTTGCGGTCGAGGTGCTGTGAGAACACCCGCGCGGCCATGTTGCGCAGCTGCTCCTCGGTGCCCGGCTTGGGGATCGCCGTGTGACGCAGGTGGTAGTCGAGGCTGAAGTGGGGGTCCTCCACCCACGCGGGAGTGCCCATGCCGAGCGGCACGAAGCGGACCTTCTGGCGGTAGCGCGGCACGAGGTCGAGCTTCTTCGCGACCATCGCCTTGAGCTCGGCGAACGGCGGCGGCGGTCCCTCGAACAGGCTCACGCCGCCGATGTGCATCGGCGTCACGTCATTCTCGACGTGCAGGAAGGACGAGTCGATCGAGCTCATCCATTCCATGCAGGCTCCCGCTCTGCTGCGAGCAGCTCGTCGAGCATGCGGTACACGTCGGGGTGCACCGACATCCCGCAGTGGCTCGAGGAGACCTCGACGTGGCGGGCGTACGGGTCAAGGCACGCCTGCCAGTCGACGATCGCGTCGCTGCGCGAGAACACCGAGACCGCCTCGATGTGATCCTCGAGCGGCGCGTCGAGCTCGGCCCAGAAGGACTCGCAGCACTCCCCCTCCGCCGCGCAGCCGCTCGAGAACAGCCGCGGCACGCCGATGTCGCCCAGCCGCGCCATGAAGCGCACGGTGCGCAGCACCTGCGGCGCGACCGCGAGCGGGTCGCAGACCGGCGAACCGAGCATCACCAGGGCCGAGACGCTCTCGGGCTCGCGCACCGCCAGCGAGCGCGCGAGCGCACCGCCGCGACTCTGGCCGACGAGCACGACCTGCTCCTCGCAGCGCTCGGCAAAGCCCGACAGCTGCTCCTGCAGGCGGCTCACGATCTGATCCGCGCAGCCGGCGTTCAGGCGCAGCCCGCTCATGCAGACGGGGTGGCCGCGGGCGCGCAGCCAGCCGCGCATCAGCGCGAGCGAGCTGTCGCCCGCCATGAAGCCCGGGATCAGCAGCACGGGACGCCGGGACTCCGTGAGGCGGCGGCGCATCAAGAGCTCGCGCGAGAGCGTGCCGCCTGCCAGCAGCCTTGCCAGCTCGCCTCCGAATCGCAGCTCGCCCCAGATGGGCGCTGCGGGCGCCTCCCATCCCTCCACCGCAGACATCGCGCTAGAGAGGATACGCACAAACTGGACGTCCGGCCAATCCGGAGCCGGAACCCGAATGCCCGGCGGCTGCCGCCGTCGCCTGCCTCACGCGAAAGCGGGCGCCGCCTGGAGCTCGAGCAGGTAGGGGTCGTGCGAGCAGATCAGCTCGACTTCGCCGCCGTGGCGGGCGGCGAGCTCGCGCAGTCGTTCCTGGTTCTCCCGGCGCGCCTTGCCGTTCGTCTGGTTGATGTCCTGGAAGATGCGGATCCCCGGCGGGGAGTACGGCGGCGTCTGCACCTCGCCGTGGTGGAAGTAGGCATCACCGCAGTGCAGCAGCCAGCCGTCGCCTTGCCGGATCGCGACGCCGGTGTGCCCGAGCGTATGCCCCGGCAGCGGCACCAGCACGATCTCGCCGCCCGCGCCGGGGAGGATCCGCACCGCCTGGAAGCCCATCCACCGATCACCGTCGGCGTCGTGCTCCACCCAACGCGGGCCGTGGCGCCAGTGCGCGGCGACATAGCGAGTACGCGCGCGCCAGTCGGGCGAGAGCGCCGCGGAGAGCTCGCGGCTGAGCAGGTGCACGTCGGCGTCGGGGAAGTCGGGCAGCCCGCCGCTGTGGTCGAGGTCGAGGTGGGTCGCGACGATGTGACGCACGTCGCTGGGCTCGAAGCCGAGCGCGAGCACCTGCGCGTGCGCGGTCTCGGCCGGGTCCAGCTGCGGGCTCACGATCGTGCTGAACACCCGTCCGAGCTGGCGCGGGTGTTCGATGTCGCCGCGGCCGAAACCGGTGTCGACGAGCACGAGCCCCTCGGCCCCCTCGATGAGCAGGCAGTGGCACACCGAGCGCGCGCGTTCGAGCAGCCCGCCCTCTCCGGTCAGCAGGCGCGCGCCCCGCGGGCACATCGTGCCGCAGTTCAGGTGGTGGATCGCCTGCGGGGAGACGTTCACTCCGGCACACCCTAATGACACGCCCGCGCCGTTAGCATCCGCATCGATGGAGGGGAGACCGGAGATCGGCGTGCGCTGCGGCGCACGGGAGGCGAGCTATCCCGAGCTCCTCAGCGATGCGCTGCGCGCCAGCAGCGGCCTCGCGGCGCTCGGCGTCGGCGCCGGCGACCGCGTCGCGGTGCTGCTGCGCAACTCGCTCGAGTTCCTGGAGGCGTCGATCGCGACGGTGCCGCTCGGGGCGAGCGCCGTGCCGATCAACTGGCACTGGCGCGGCGAGGAGATCGCGCACGTGCTGGCCGACAGCGGCGCGAAGGCGCTGGTCTTCCACGCGGACCTGTGGCCGTCGCTGCAGGGGCGGGTGCCGGAGGGGGTCGCGCTCGTGAGCGTGGGCGAGCCGGACGTTCCCGGCGCCTCCCCCTGGAGCGAGTGGATGGATGCGCTGGAGCCGTGGCAGCAGGCGCCCGAATCGGCTCCGGTCTCGATCATCTACACCTCGGGTACGACCGGCAAGCCGAAGGGGGTCGTCCGGGCGCAGTCCAGCGAGGAGAGGCGCGAGAAGACGCGCGCGCTGCTCGCGGAGATGTTCCAGCTCGGCGAGGGCGAGCGCACCGTGATCCCGGCGCCGATGTACCACACGGCGCCGAACGTCTACGCGCTGGCCAGCGCGCTGCTCGGGATGGACATGACGATCATGGAGCGCTTCGACGCCGAGGAGTTCCTGCGGATCGTGCAGGAGCGCCGCGTCACGGTCGTGCAGATGGTGCCCACGATGTTCGTGCGGCTGCTCGCGCTGCCGCGTGAGGTGCGCGAGTCCTATGACCTCTCCTCGCTGCGCTGGATCGTGCACGCCGCGGCGCCCTGCCCGCCCGCGGTCAAGCTGGCGATGATCGAGTGGCTCGGGCCGATCGTCGCCGAGTACTACGGCGGCACCGAGACCGGGCCGGTGACGTTCTGCGCCAGCGAGGAGTGGCTCGCGCACCCGGGCACGGTCGGAAGGGCGCTGCCCGGGGCGAGCGTGCGCGTGCTCGGGGAGAACGGCGAGGAGCTCGAACCCGGGGAGTCCGGCGAGGTGTACGTGTGGCACGAGGTGTGGCCGGACTTCACCTACGAAGGCGACGACGAGAAGCGCCGATCGATCGAGCGCGACGGACTCGTCAGCGTCGGCGATGTGGGTTACCTGGACGGCGAGGGGTTCCTGTTCTTGAACGACCGCCGCTCGGACATGGTGATCAGCGGCGGGGTGAACATCTATCCCGCCGAGATCGAGGCCTGCCTGATCTCGCTCGACGGGGTGCGGGACTGCGCGGTGTTCGGAATCCCCGACGAGGAGTTCGGCGAGGCGCTCGCCGCCCACCTGGAGCTGGACGAGGGCGCGGCGCTCGGCGAGGAGGAGGTTCGCGCCCACGTGCGCGAGCGCCTCGCGGGCTACAAGACGCCGAAGGTCGTCGTGTTCGAGGAGTCGCTGCCCCGCGAGGACTCGGGCAAGATCTTCAAGCGCCGCCTGCGCGAGCCGTACTGGGCCGGGCTGGAGCGGGCGATTTGAGCGCGGCGATGGACGAGGCGCGCCTGGTCGCGGTCGGGGACGGCGTCGAGCTCAGCGTGACCGATGCCGGCAGCGGCCCCGCCGTCGTGCTCTGTCACGGCTTCCCTGAGCTCGCGTACTCCTGGCGCCACCAGGTCCAGCCGCTGCTCGACGCAGGCTACCGGGTGCTCGTCCCGGACATGCGCGGCTACGGCGCGAGCTCGGCGCCGGGCGAGGTCGATGCCTACGACGTGGTCTCGCTGTGCGGCGACATGGTCGGGCTGCTCGATTCGATCGGGGAGTCGCAGGCGATCTTCGTCGGCCACGACTGGGGCGCGAACGTGGTCTGGTGGCTCGCCGCGATCCATCCCGAGCGGGTACAGGCGGTCGCCGGGTTGAGCGTGCCGTTCGTGCCGCGCGCCCCGGCAGCGCCGATCCCGATCATGCGCGCGCATCTCGGCGAGGACTTCTACATCGTGTGGTTCCAAGAGCCGGGCGTCGCCGACGCGGCGCTCGGGAGCGACGTCCGCCGCACGCTGACGACCTCGCGGCAGTGGACGGCGCAGTGGGCCGAGGAGGACGGCGCGGTCCGCAAACGTCCCGAGTGGCTCTCCGAGGAGGAGCTGCAGGTGTACGTCGATGCGTTCGAGCGCACCGGTTTCACCGGCGGGCTGAACTGGTACCGCAACATCGACCGCAACTGGGAGCTCACCGAGCCCTACGGCGATCGCCGGATCGAACAGCCGGCGATGTTCCTCACCGGGGAGCTCGACCCCGTGCGGACGTTCATGCCCGTCGAGGCGATGGACGGCTGGGTCACCGACCTCCGCCGCCGGACGGTCGTGCCCGGCGCCGGGCATTGGGTCCAGCAGCAGGCCCCGGCGGCGGTCAACGCCGAGCTGCTGGGCTTTCTCGGCTCGCTCTGAGCGCGGGCGCGCTCAGCGGATTCCCAGGGCGTTACGACGGCCGTCACACGGCGGGCGGCGAGGCTCCGACCATGTCTCTCACCGGAAGGAGTTGACCCAATGCAGAAGGGCAGGAAAGTCGCCGTCCTCGTGGCCGCCAGCGCATGCGCGCTGGGCGGCGCCGCGGCCGGCATCAGTCAGAGCGCGGCGAGCTCTTCCTCGAACGGCTCGAGCGCGAAATCACCGAAACCCGGCCAATGGGCTCACGGGGCGCGGGGGTTCGGGTTCGCCGGGCACGGAGGCCCGGGCTTCGGTGATGAGGTGCACGCAGTCGAGGTCGTGCTGAACAAAGCCGGCACCGCCTACATCACGGTCACGCGCGAGGTCGGCACGATCACCGCCGTCGACGCCGGCGCAAGCAAGATCACGCTGAAGGAGGGCACCTCCTCGGTGACCTACGCGACGCCGACGATCTCGATTCCCTCGGGCTCGACGGTGACGCTCGACGGCGCGAGCAGCTCGCTCGAAAAGCTGAAGGCCGGTGAGGACGTGTCGATCTCCTCATCCTCGGAAGGGACGGCCGTCTTCGCCGCCGACTCCTCGTTCAAGCCCGGCCCGCCGCCGGGTGGGATGGGCGGAGCACCCGGCGGAGCGCCGAACGGTGGACCGCAGAACGCGCCGCGGCCCCCGGGCGAAACGGGCTGAGGAGCCGGTTGCGTCGCGCCCCGGCGGCGGGGTACCGTGGGAGGCATGAGCGAAAAGCCGCCGGGGTGCGAGCCCGAGAAGCCCGATGAGTGAACCCGGCGGCCGGAGCCGGGGGGCGATGCGACGCGAAAACCGCTTCGCGATCGCCGCCGGCGTGGTGGCGCTCGTCGCCGGCGTCGTCGTGCTCGCCGTCGGCGGGGGCGGCACGGGGGCGACGATCGCGGCCGCGACGCTGCTCGGGCTCGCCGGGATCGCGTTCGTCTCGCTGGTCTTCCTGCTGGTCGGCCAGAGCGAAGAATCCGACCGGCGCAAGCACCCGCGCGGCTGAGGGCTCAGAGCTCGAGCGCAGCCTCGCGGCGGCGGCGCAGCCACGTTCGCCGCACCCATGCAAGCGCCACGAGCACGAGCCCGAGCGGCACGAGCACGGCGAGCGCGATCAGCAGCACAGCGCCTACCGCCGCGAGCACGTCCCCGGCGTCGTCCAGGCCGCGCGAGAGCGTCAGGCCTTCCTTGGCAGCGCCGCCTGTGATCGTCACTTCGAGCTGGGACGTCGACGCGCGGGTGGAGACCGACTTGACCGCGGCGCGGTCGTGCGCGAGCGCTTCGCGGTTGGAGGCCAGCCGGTCGCGCAGGCTTTCGATCTCGCCCTGCGTGGACGCGTTCGACAGCGCGCGCAGCAAGGCGCGGCGGACGGCTTCGTCGTCGTGCAGCTGTCTCTGTGCGGCTTCGTAGGTGCCCGTGATGTCCTGGGATTCCTGGCTGACGGCGCGCTCAGGCGCGATTCGCCCGAGGGCGGCGATCGCTTCGTTCAGCTTCTTGCTCGGGACGTTCAGCACGATCTGCGCTTCGCTCGTGCCGCCGTGGCGGATCTGCACGTGCGAGCTGGAGATGTAGCCGCCGTCGCTCGCCGCCAGGCTCGTGACGCTGTCGGCCGCTTCCTGGACGCCTTCGCCGCTCGGCGCCAGCGTCACGGAGCCACCTTGCTGCTGGAGCCGGGCGGGGGCCGACGCCGCCGGGGCGGAGGTTCCGAGTTGTTCGGCGGCGCTGCCGGCCGCGCTCTGCGCTTTCGCGGCATGCGGAACCGCGATCGGGCCGTTCTTCGGGAAGGACCGTTCGGCGTACTGGTTGCTCGAGCCGCCGACCAGGACGAAGACCACAAGAAGCGCTGCCAGCGCGGCGACGACGCCTCCCAACGCGAGCGATCGGCCCGGCGAAGCGGTGAGGCGACGCGACACGCGTTCGCGCAACGGGGGCCGCGGCTCGCGCTGCTCGCGCGCCCATTCCCCAACGCGCATCTGCAGCTCGCGCTCGAACTCGGGGTCGAGCGGCAGCGCGAGCGCCCGCACGTCCTCGCGCAGCTCGCGCAGCGAGAGCGCCTGCGGTCCGGCGAGCTCGCCGTTCAGCATCGCGTCGATCTCCTCGCCCAACGCGCTCTCGGCCCCGGGGAAGCGGATCACCTTCATGCGACCTCCTCGGTGGCCAGGGGCCCTTCGCGCAGACGCTCGAGCGCGCGGTGCAGCCGCGTGCCGGCGTTCGACTCGCTGATCCCCAGCGCGCGGGCAAGCTCGGAGTTGGTGAGCTCGCCGTGGAACTTCAGCAGCACGATCTCTCGGTCCCGAGGCGAGAGCGCGGCGAGAGCGGCGCGAACGCTCTCGCGCCGCTCGAGGAGCGCGGCGTCGTCGTCCGGCGCAGCGGGCGCGGCGGCCAGGTCGAGCTCGGCCTGCGGGCGCCGGCGGCGCGCACGCAGCTCATCCAGCGCGGCGTTACGTGCGATCGTGAACAGCAGCGCGCGCGGCGTGCCGCGGCGCGGGTCGAGCCGGCCGCGCGCTCGCAGGAGCCGCTCGAAGGCGAGCGCCGTGACGTCCTCCGCGCTCGCCCTGTCGCCGAGCACCGAGAGGACGTAGGCATGCAGGTCGGCGACGGCGTCGCGATACAGCGCTTCCAGGCCCGCCTCGTCCAGTCCTTCGTGAGTCTGCCGACGCGCGATCCTCATCATCAAAAACTACGTCCCGCCCCACCCTCGCGTCACAGATGAGGTGGAGAGGAGCCCGCGGCTCGTCCTGTGGCCGCGGGCTCCTCCTGGGCATCCAGCCCGACTAAGGCTGCTTCTGGCCCGTCACCGGGTTCAGGAACAGCCTGCCGGCTTGCTTGCCGGAAAACTGGAACATGCCCGCGAGGTCGAAGGGAACGCCCTCGGACGCGTCGGTTGCGGCCTGCACCTGGTCGTAGGAGCCCGGGATGCCGGGCAGCCCCCAGTTGTACTCGACGAAGTTGATCGTCGAGGCCTGGCTGCTGAGGTCGTGATCGACGTCGTTCTTCTTCGCGTACGGCGAGATCAGCATCATCGGCAGGCGCGGCCCATAGCCGCAGCGGCCCTGTTCGCCGTTCAGCGGCGGGGCAGTCTGCGGCCTGGGGCCGCACTGGCCGGAGGTGCCGGTGCTCGACACCGTGAACGACGTGTTGGTGAGGTTGTCCGCCGGCGAGAGCGACTGGTTCGTCACGCCGCTGTACGCATGGTCATACCAGCCGTCGGAGTCGTCGTAGTTGACGATCACCGCGGTGCTCTTCCAGTCGGGCGAGCGCTCGAGGGCGTTGATCACGCCGGTGACGAACGCCTGCTCGTCGGCGGGATCCGAGTAGGCCGCGTGGCCGTCCTCGTAACCGGGCGCCTTCAGGAACGACACGTCAGGCAGCGCCGAGGCCGGCAGTTCGCGCCGGTTGATCGCTTCGACGAGCTGGTTGAAGTCGCTCGTGTCGTAGTTGTGGTTCGGCGTATTGAACTGCGGCACGCCGGCCAGGTAGGACTGCGTGTCGTGGCCGATCGATTCGAGCCCCGCGAGCGTGTCCTGCCCGCTCGTGTTGGTCGGGATCGTCAGGTGGTGCGGGTTGGCCGTCGAGGCGTAGTACTGGAACGGCTCGTGATGGGGGATGTAATCGTCCTTGTAGCCCCACTGGCCGGTGCCGCCGAGCGCCACCCCGACCGGGTGAACGGTGCTGCAGATCGTCTGGTTGCTCGAGTGCGCCGGACGGTGTTCGGTGGCGTAGTAGCTCTTGAACTCATCCGGGGTGAAGGTGCTCGTCGGCTGCCCCGTTTTGCCGACCCCCGCCAGCGCTTCCTGGTAGGTCTCATCGGGGCGGAAGCCGCCCTCGAACCAGCCCCAGGAGAGGCCCTTTTCGTTCAGCTCGTCGCCGATGTTCTTGCCCTTCATCGCGACGGCGTCGCGCGTCGAGCAGTCGTCCCAGTAGGGCTGGGCGTCGCTGGTCAGCGAGTAGCCGCCGAGGCCGTTTTCGGTGAGGTCGGCATCGGGTTTCGTGGCGGTCGAGATCGACGGGCTTTCGGCCATGTGTTCGGTGTCGACTTCGCCCGTGTCGCCGGAGGCGAGGTTGATCGCGCCCGGCGCCGAGGGGCCGAACGTCGTGCCGTAGGAGTTGTCGCTCATCGCGAAGTGCTGCGCGTAGTTCCACAGCGCCGTGACCGTGTTGCCGTCGTAGTAGTCCATGACCTGCGCGGGGTTGCAGGCCGTGCCGAAGGGGCTCGTCCCGGTGCCGGTGCCGACGGACTGGACGAAGTGGTCCATCTTGCCTTCGTCGAAGGCCTGCTGCTCGTCTGAGTAGTTGTGGTCCTGATCACAGGTCAGCTGGCCGCCCGCGTCGCCCGATAGCCCGGTCGCGTTGGAGTCGAGCCGCTGCGGTTGCGCGGAGTTCGGGTTGCTGAACAGCAGGTTGTCGCTGTGGCGCAGGCTCGGCGGCAGCGATTCGCCGGTGGCCGGCGTCAGGCCGTCGACGGCCGGCGTGCCGTTTTTGGCCTTGAACTTCTGGCCGTCGCTGTTCGCCGCGTTCGGATAGGTGCCGAAGTAGTGGTCGAAGGACACGTTCTCCTGGAAGATCACCACGACGTGCTTGATCGGCGTCGCGGTCGCCGGTTCGCTCGGCTTCGACTGCTTTGTCGCGTTGTGGGTTGCGCGACGCGCCGCGCCCGCGTGCGCGCCGCCCGCCGCCGCCGAGGAGGCGGCGACCGCGCCGCCCGACACCGCCAGCGCCGCGAGCAGCGCTCCCACCCTGCCTCTTTGTCGCATCTCTCTCTCCTCCGAGGTCTTTGACTGTTGCGCCCCCGTGGCCGCGCGGCGTCCGCGCACTGAGCCGAAGGCTTCCCTCGGCGGCCGTTCACCACGTTTCGCTGGTGTGACCGAGGCGTTGAAGATCTGTGACCTCGCGGTCGGGCGGTCAGGTGGGTGACGGGAGGTCCTTGCCGGCGCGGCGGCCGGGTGCCGCGCGCGTGCGTCATGCTTGTGCCCTTGGAGCCCCAGCACGCAAGAGAGATCCGCTCGTGGCTGATGGACATGGACGGCGTGCTCGTGCGCGAGGAAGAAGCGATCCCGGGCGCGAACGGCTTCCTCGACCGCCTCCGCGAGCTTCAGATCCCGTTCATGGTGCTGACGAACAACTCGAGCTACACGCCCCGCGACCTGGCGGCGCGGCTCGGCGCGATCGGGCTCGAGGTGCCGGAGGGGGCGATCTGGACCTCGGCGCTCGCGACCGCCCGCTTCCTGCACGACCAGCGTCCCGGCGGATCGGCCTACGTGATCGGCGAGTCGGGGCTCACGACGGCGCTGCACGAGGCGGGCTACACGCTCGATGACCGCGCGCCCGACTACGTCGTGCTGGGCGAGACGCGCACGTACTCGTTCGAGCGCATCACGCGTGCGATCCGGCTGATCGTCGAGGGCGCGCGCTTCATCGCGACGAACCCGGACCCGACCGGGCCGAGCACGGCCGGGCCGCTGCCGGCGACCGGCTCGGTCGCGGCGCTGATCAGCCGCGCGACCGGTGTCGAGCCCTACTTCGTCGGCAAGCCGAACCCGCTGATGATGCGCTCGGCCCTGAACGCGATCGAAGCCCACTCTGAGAGCTCGGCGATGATCGGCGACCGCATGGACACCGACATCGTCTCCGGGCTCGAGGCCGGGATGGAGACGATCCTCGTGCTGAGCGGGGTGACCACGCGGGAGATGGCAGAGCGATTCCCGTTCCGCGCCTCGCAGGTTTGCGAGTCGGTCGCGGAGCTCGTCGGGCAGCTCTCGGGGTGAGCGGGGCGCTGGTCGGGTTGTTGAGGACGCGGCGATCGCGCGAGCGCGGTTCGACCGGGATACTCGAGTGCGATGTCCCAGCAGAACGTCGACTTCGTCGCCTCGGCCATCGACCGTTGGAACAGCGGCGAATGGATCATGCCGGAGGTGTATGACCCAGAGCTCGAATGGCTGCCGCACCGCAGCGTCACCGAGGGCGCCTACCGCGGGATCGACGGCATCAGGCGCTTCGCCGAGGACACGCGCGAGCACTTCGAGCGCTTCGTGCTCGACTACGAGCTGCTTGACCTCGGCGAGCAGCTCGTGCTCAGCTGGGGCACGGTGCATTTCCGGGCGAGGCAGAGCGGGATCGAGTCGGAGATCCCTTTCGGCGGGCTCGTCACGTTGCGTGACGGCAAGATCTTGCGCTGGGAGGATTTCGGGTCCAAGGAGGCGGCGCTCGACGTGGCCGCGGGCGGCGGGTAGTTCGCCGGCGTCGGAGAGCGGGGTGGGCGTCGGAGACCCGCGGTCGAGCCTCCATCAGCGGGGCGTGGCATTGCACACCGAGGTCGGCGTCCCATGGCGGGTTGGGCTTTGCACGGGCGCCCGCGCGGGTACAGAACGCATGACAGCCCGCAGCCCCGAGGAGGTTCTGTGTCACGACTGAAGCGGATGATCGGCATCAAGGCAACGAAGGCGACGGCCCGGCACACTGCGCACGGACTCGCCTCGAAGGCGCAGCGCAGGCCGCTGCGCAGCGCGAGCCTGCTCGGCGCGGGCGTGCTGGTGGGGCTCGGCGCGGGCTGGGCCGCGGCCCGGCACCTGAGCTGACATAAGCGGCGTTGATGGCCCGGCCCGTAACGGCTATCGGGCGAGCTCTGAGAAGTGAAGTACGCTCGGATCGCCTCGGGCACCTGTGACACGGAGCATCCAACCCGCCATCGACCTGCGTCAGCTGCACTACCTGGTCGTCGTGGTCGAGGAGGGGCAGATCACGCGGGCGGCGCAGCGCCTGCAGCTCGCCCAGCCCGCGCTCTCGCAGGCGATCGCCCGCCTGGAGACACAGCTCGGCGTGCGCCTGCTCGAGCGGCTGCCGCGCGGGATCGAGCCGACGCCCGCCGGGGCCGCGTTCTACGAGAAGGCGCAGGTGGCGCTGCAGGCGGTCGAGGAAGCACAGGACGCCCTCCATCCGTGGGCACGGTCGGAGTCGACGTTGCGGCTGGGCTTCCTGCCGGCGCTCGGCCCCGTCGCACGGCCCTGGCTGCGGCGCTTCATCGCAGCCGAGCCAGGCGTCGAGCTGGAGACGCGGCACCTCACTCCGCAAGACCGGCTCGTCGAGCTCAGACGCGGTCGCATCGACGTCGAGCTGATGTTCCCGCCGCCGCGCGCTGACGATCTGGCGCACGAGGTGGTGCTGCGCTCGCCGCGCTACGTGCTGATGCACGAGGGCCATCCGCTCGCCGACGCTGGCTCGCTCCAGTACGCGCAGATCGCGAACGAGCGCGTGCCGGGGCGCCACCCGAGCGTGCCGAAGGACTGGGCGCAGGAGGCGTGGCTGATGAACTACCGCGGCTCGACGCCGGACACGACCAGGGAGCAGCCGACGAGCGCCGATGAGGTGTGGGCGCTCGTCTCCGCGGGCAAGGCGATCTCCGTCCTGCCCGAGTTCATGGTCAAGGGGGCGGCCGGTCACGGGGTCAGGGCCGTGCTGCTCGCCGATGTGGAGCCGGTCGAAGTCGCGCTTGCGAGGCGCTGCGACGACGACAGGCGGCCGGTGCTGGCGCTGTTCGAGGCGGCCGAGCGGGCGGAGGCCTGAGGCGCGGGACCCCAGCCTGGGCCCGACGGGCGCTCGGGGACGGGACGTTGTTTCGCGCGGCGCGACGGCTGCCTTGCGCCCGGCGTACTTGCGGCGCGGCGACGCGATGGCCGGGACGCGCGGAGCGCCCCGGCCATCGTGAGGGTGCGGAGCAGCTCTTGGCTCAGGCGGTCCCGGGGGCCAGCGAGCCGGAGGTGAACGGCAGCAGGTCGTAAAGGCCGGTGACTTCGAAGACGCTCTGCACGCGCTCGGGCCCGGGCTTGATCAGCAGGCCGATGCCCTGCCGGCGGCAGATGCGCTGAGTGAGCGTGATCGCCCACAGGCCCGAGGAGTCGATGAACGTGACGCGCGAGAGGTCCACGACGATCGGGCGTTCCTCCCGCAACAGCCGTGAGATCGCCTGCTCGAACGCGGTGAGCGCCGAGGAGTCGAACTCGCCGATCGCTTCGAGGATCGCGCATTGATCGCCGTCATGCAGCTCGACGCGGAAGGCGCGCTCGGCGGGCGCGACGTCGGACTGCGGCAGCGCTCCGGGAGCGGACGAGGGCGCGTTCTGCTCGTTCCCGCTTCGTCGCTCCTGTGCGCCGCGGCCGGGCGCCCGGCCGCGCGAAAGCGGCGAATGCTGCACCAGCAGCGATCTTCCGATTGCTAGAACATGCAAGAGCTGAACTCTCGCGCCTCGGCCGCCGCGTTGTCCAATATGTGTTCCCGCGTTGGCATAGGCGTTCGTTATCGCGGTGTCCCTTCGGATGAGGCGGTGAACGCCCCTCGCCGGCCGGGCAGTTCTGCGGCCGGCACAGGTTGCGCGGGGCCGTGGATGCGGCGAGCGCCGTCGGCGCCGGCGTCGAGCTCCGAGTCGCGTGCCATCTGCTCGACCGTGGCGCGCAACGTCCGGATCACGGGCCGCGCGTCGCCGCGGGCGACGAGCAGCGACACCTCGACCGGGTCGACGCCGAGCAGGGGGATCGCGCGCAGCCCGTCGCCCTGCAAGCGGGCGACCATGAACTGCGGGAGGATCACGATCGCGCGGCCGCGGGAGACGACCGCCCAGAGCTCGTCGAGCGAGGTCGGCGTCTCGGCGGAGAGCACCGGCGGCGAGCTGCGGTACTTCATCAGCCACGCATCCGCGGCCCAGCGTTCGTCGACGCGCGGATCACGGCCGGGCAGCGTCTCGTGCTCGATCTGCTCGAAGGTGAGCGTCGACTCGCCGGCGAGCGGGTGATCCTCGCTGACGAGGACGTAACGGGGCGAGAGCGCGATCAGGTGCTCGAGAAACTGCTCGTCGCCGGCGGGCGGGTAGACGATCTCGGCATCGATGTGGCCGCGCTTGATCGCAACGAGACGCTCCGCCGGGAGCAGATGGCGGGTCTCCACATCGACGTCGGGGTGCTCGCGCATCAGGCGCCGGATCAGCGCGCGGGCGAGGTCGCCCGCCGACTCGGGAAAGCCGAGCACGAGGCGCGGAGCGGCCTGCAGCCACGGGTCGAGTGCCTCTTCGGCTTCCTCGACGGCGATCAGCGCCCGAGCGGCGCGCTCGAAGAAGGCGTCGCCGGCCTCGGTCGGCGTCACGCCGCGCGAGTGGCGCTCGAACAGCCGCACGCCCAGTTCGGCCTCGAGCTTGGCGATCGCCTGCGAGAGCGCGGGCTGCGCGATATGCAGCCGGGCGGCCGCCCGCGTCATCTGCCCCTCCTCGACAACGACGACGAAGTAGTGGAGTTGGCGCAGGTCGAGCATCTTGGGGGTCAGCCCGGGTGACCGCCCCTCTCGGCGCACTCCAAGGTCACTGCGTTCTTACCCGCGTGCGCGTAAGGACCTTTTCACATCCGCATACGCGTTCTGTTCGACCCATAGTTTACGCTTATGACCGTTTCCGGGCGGGCTAAGGGCACCGGAAACGGCGGGCCGGCCGGGGCCCGTGGGACAAGGATCGAGGAGCGGCGTCAGATGAGGAAGGGAGTCAGGCATGGCCGTCCTTAGGCTGGTCAGCGGCCCCGCGAGCCGGAACACCTACGATCGGGTCGTCGCCGCGATGAAGCTCCACACGGAGCATCCGCTGGGGCTGATCCTGCACGGCGCGAACCTCGTCGACGGGGAGATCCAGGTCACGCAGGTGTGGGACTCGGCCGAGTACGCGCTGCGCTTCGAAGAGGAGATCCTCGGGCCTGTGCTCGCGGCGCATGGAGTGAGCGCGGCCCGCGAGGTCAAGGTGGTCGAGCTGTGCGATCTCGTTACGCCCTGAGCGGGGCGGGGGCTTGGCTGGCTGAGCGGTGGAGCCCGGGGCGCTGGTTCGTGCGCGGCTTGTGCGGGCCGGCGTTGCGAGCCTCGCGCCCGCGGCCGGGAGGCGCTTTACCGCAAAAGCGCCCCCCGCCGCAGCTTTGCGAGGCTCAACCTGTGCGCGTTGCCGCCCTTGGAGGGCGGAGGCGCGGACGCGATCCGTCGCGCCCGCATCTCCGCTTGCGGCCCGCGGTACAGGAGGGACAGCGCCGCGCGCCATCTGAAGGCCCGCGGGAAGGGACTGCCACGGCACCCTCGAGTGGTCGAGCCGGTGCACGGGACGCCGGCGATGGCGAGCCGAAGCGCGCGTCGCGTCTCAACGAGACCCCCTCCTCGTTTCGGCCGGGCTTGTGCGCGGCCGGTTCTCGAGTCTTGCCAACCGGGGCAGGCGCTGTCCAATAGATCTCGTCGGCGGGGCGATAGGGGCTGCTTATGCCAGGGTGGCGCGCGGGGCTCCACTTGCCGCAGCTCGCGGGCTGTGCCGCCCGGCGGGCGTCGGGGATCGTTGTTCGGCCGGCGGTTCGGAGGCTCGGCGTAGAATCGGAGGTCCTGGGGCCATAGCTCAGATGGGAGAGCGCCTGCTTTGCAAGCAGGAGGTCACCGGTTCGATCCCGGTTGGCTCCATGAAAGGGACCCCACGCGCGAACCCCTTAGCCCAGGCGCGTGTGGCACCTCGCAGGGCCGACACGGCGTCACAGAATGACTGATTGAAGTGATTCCGGAGGGCGGCATGACGCACAGTAAGCAAGATCCAGGCCTCAGATCACGACTATTCAGTCGCGCGACGCAGTCTGGCGAGGACTTCGTCAAAGTGACCTGAATAGCGGTCGCCCAGCCCAGAAAACACGCCGGGGCCCCAGTCCTCGGCGAGCAGCACCTCGATCGTGGCACTTACAGAGCGGTCGCGGATCCGGAGCCTGCCCGTCACCGGAAGCCGAGCCTTCGGCCCGCGGATTCCTCCAAATAGCCTGGTCATCGCCTTGCTGCCGCCGTCGAGCAACAGGTCGCCGCTCTCCTCGCCCGAGACCCTTATGCGGATCCCGCGCTCCCCCAACGTAGCTTTGAGGCGTTCCCGGGCCTCGCGCGGACCGAGGCCCGTGTCCCACGCGGCCCGAGCCTCATTCCGGGCCCGAGCGGGGATCTCCGGGAACGCTTCCATGATCGCCGGCTCGGCACCGAAGCGTCGCAATGCCTCAATTAGTCGCCCGACCCCCGCGCCGAAGTCCGTGTCCGAGACGACGAGCGCCTGCTTGTCCGCGAGCACGGCCAATTCGGGCGGAAGCTCAGACCGTTGAAGCTCCGCCGCGCCGTCGAGGAGCACAGGAACGATCGGCCGGTCCGCAGAGAGCGCCTCGCGCAGCTCGCGGTGCACCCAATCGCCGGCATCGGCCAGCTCCGCGCGCCAGCGAGGCGTTACGACCGCGACGACTACCCTGCAGTTGCGAATCGCCTCGCCGATGACCACCGGGTAGTCCTGGCCCGCGCCGATCCCGGTGACGTCGATGAACACACGCCCTGTGCCGAAATGCCTTATTAGCCAGTCACTTAGGCGTCCGGCCCCAAGGGCGTCCTCGCGCCTGTAGCTAATGAACACATCAGCAGTGACACTGCTGTTCTGTCCTCCAGGCGACTCCATCAGGTAGAGGCAGGGTACATGCCGGGAAGGTCGCGTATCCGTCGCCGGGCGAGATGCCTCGGGGGGCTCGGAGAGCTCACGTCGACTCATCGTCTACCGCGGCTGTCGGAGGCTTCCGAGCTCAGATGTTGTCGGCGAGCTCCGGATAGCCCGCCGCAAGCGCCAGCTCCCGTCCGGCGCGATTCAGCCACGGGTGTTCGATCCCCTGCTCGGCGAGCCAGCGAAGCTGCGTGAGGCTGCTGTCGACGGAACCCGCCGTCGGGCGCAGTCGGCCCGCCGATGCATATGCCTCGGTCACATGGTCGGGCTCCGCGTTGGCGCTCAGCAGCGCCTCGTAGACTCGTGCCTCCGCGACCGTCACCACCGCCCAGAAGTCGCGAGGATCGCGCTCCGCTGCGAGTTCCGCTGCGTACGCGACCGCCGGGAGCGCCCTGCGCGCGCGAGCTCCGGCCGCCGGGTCGGCGTGTACAAGCTCGAGCAGCAACCCGCACGCGACGAAGTTGATCCCCTCGTAGAACGCGCCAAGGTCGCGTTCATAATCGTGAGCGTAGGCTTCCATCGCTCCGGCGATGTCCTGGCGACGCGCCGCCAGGCCCTCCCGAGTGTGCGAGCGTCGCTTGTTGATGGCACCGAGCGCAGCCCAGACCTCAGGATGCTCCGGGCACCTCACGAGCAGGGCTCTGAGCACGCGCTCGGCCTCGTTGAAGGCCTCGACGCCCGCCCCTCGCGGTTTGTATAGCGCCTGCGCATAGTAGAAATGAGCGTCCGGGCGACTGGCCGCGATGTCGGCCGCAACGATCGGCGCGAGCAATCGGGCGCCCTCCGCGTATTCACCAAGGCGCGTCAGCCCAACTCCGGCCTCGGCGGCGATCAGCATTTGTTGCTCCTCGTTCAGCCCGCCCGCACCCTCGACGATCTGAAGTGTCAGCTCGGCGTCACGGAGATCGCGCGCCAGCGCGAGCTGCTCGCGCAGCCGCTCGAAGCGGTCATCGGGCGGGCCGCGCCGCACGAGTGACGCCCAGCTCGTGACGTCCATCACGGCCGCCACCGGCGAGTCGCTGCCCGGCGGCGGCGGCGCCTGCAGTTGCTCGAGGAACGGGGCAAGCCGCGTCCACGCCTCGAGTGCGGCGGCGTCTGAGATGCCGCCGTCCTGATCCTGCTGATACTGCACCCGCCGCAGGGCGCCGAGGTCAAAGGGCGGTCTCGTCCCCTCCGGACCGATCAGAAGCGTGTGCCGAGATCGCAGGAGATGACGCAGGCCCAGCTCCCAGCCGACATTGAAGTTGCCTGTCGCGAGGTCCGCAATCACCATGTCGGCCTCGCTGATCGCCTCGATCATCGGCTGCAGCACGATGCCCGCATCGATCTGCTCGTCCGCCCGGCGGTAACGGAGCTGTGCGTTCTCGAGCGCCGGCACCAGCACTTTTTCATATGTCGGGTCACAGTTGATCATGCGCTTGCGCTGTGGGTCGAATTTGTCACCGAACGGGCCGGCCACGAAGACATAGGGTCGGCTCGAGATCTCCGCGGCCGGGTCGATTCTGATCACCGGCCTCCCACGCGCGGCGGCGCGAGCGGCCAGATGCTCGACCATCGCGCCCTCGCCTGGTGAGGCGACGATCAGTGCCACGACACGATCCGCCTCCACCGCGAGCTGTTCCGCCCGCTCGAGGATCCGCGCGTTTGCGGCGCGGTACGCCTCGGTGCCGTCGGGCATGTCAAGCGTCGTCAGCTCGCCCACCTCGAGCGCACGGTCGATTGCCGTGTCGTGTCGCGCGCGCCAATCCTCCTCGACCGAGCGCTCGCGGAAGTCCCCGCGCAACGTGGGCAGCACGATCGCGAGCCGCGGCGCTCGTGCCGTGCCACGCGCCGCCTCGAGCACGAGCAGATCGCCGCCGTCGGCTGCAGCCCCTACGACCGCCGAGGGGCCCAACGCGGCAAGCAACCGCTGCAGCCGCCGAGCGACGCGCTCGTGGGTGTCGGAAGGCATTGAGGCGGCGCGGCGTCCCGCGTAGGCGATGATCATCGCGCGTTCTCCGGCCAGCTAGGCGCGAAACGCTTTCGCCACCGAGTCGAGCGCGTTCGCAAGCTCACCCGAATTCTCAACATCGATCACGTGCGTGTCTTTCTTGAGCCAGTCGGGCACGACAGCATCGGGGCCAATCGCGATCGGCACGACCTCGGCGTCGCCTGCGAGCGCTGCGCTCAGCTCGCGCTCAACCCACGGGCTGGACGCGTCCGAGAAGACACCAAGCACGATTCCGGCGTCCGCCACCGCCGAGGCGATCGAGCCCTCCCATGGCAGGCCCAGCTCGAGCGTGTCGTCGGTCGCGACGGTCTCGAATCCCAGCTTGCCGAGCAGGTCTTGGACCTCCTGTCCGAGCTCTGCGTCCGCCGAGCCGAAGGACACGAGCGCCACCGGCTGTGAGGAGGCAGTGTCGGGCGACTGCGACGGACCGCCGCCATCGAGCCTCAGCGCATGGTGCAGCTCCTCGATGCCTGTGTCCCGTCTGACTGCGCGAGCATTGATCTCGAACCCTGCAGACCCCGTCTCCTCGAGCCGGAATTTGGCGGAGCGGTCCTCCACCCGCCGCACCGGCTCAGCAAACGTCGGGTGCAACGTGTACTCGACGTAGGCGATCGCATCCAGCTCGGCATCCGGCCCAGAGATCCACACGGCCCATTGCCAGCGGCCGTCACCGATGAAACTCGCTTCCTGCTCGATCCGCATGTCAGCTCCCGCCGTTTGGAGCCAGCAATTCGACGCTGATCAGCTGCGCCGTCGCAAGTGAAAGCCACTTCTGGTGATCGCCCTTCCGCACCTCGATTTCGATGAAGTCATCCTCGCCTCGGACGCCAGTGACGTACACGATGGTCCCGCCGGGCTGGGTCACGGGGCGGGTCTCTCGCCACTCGGTCCGCACACCCTGTCGGTTTGTTAGGCGGTACTGACACTTGAGCTCCGGACTCGTGTGCAGCTCATGGCCCAGCTCGTCTGGCTTCAGCTGAATCTGGCGCGCCCATCCAAGCTCGCCCTTCCACGTGTGAACCGTCTCCGACAGAGCCAGCAGGGCCTCCAGCGGATCCTCAGGGTCGAGCGCGATCCGTTCGTGTTCCTGATAAGGGCCCGGAACCTCCACGCCTCCGGCGATTAGAGCGATCGTCAGCTTCTCATGGTCGCGGGCGTGGGCCAGCTCCCACTCGACCCACGGATGCGTTCGCCATGCTTCGCGCCCCGCGATCTGCTCCCCCTTCATCATGACGGCGATCAGGCACTCGACGCTCTCGATGCGGCGCTTCACGCGGGGGGTGATGGCGTCGCCGCCGACACGCTCACCGGTTGTCACGGGCACGTCATGGCTGGCGAGCAGCCGTTCGATCATCGCGACGAGCGGGCGAGCGGGCTCGCCGAACGAGTGGGCGACGAACGCCTTCATAACCAGAGTCCTCCCTCAGAACCCCTCGAAATGGGCCGAGCTCACCTGCGCAGCCACGCCCCGGCCGACCTCGCTCAGCTGCGCCATGTGGGCGGTCGAGTCGAGCGCTTGGACATCCCGCGGATCGATGTGCGCGAGGCCGTTCTCCTGCAGCCACTCCCGGGTCAGCTCGGCGTTGTAGCGAACGTAGGTGAACAGCTTGTCCCCGCTCGGCCCCTGCACGCCGATCAGGTCCCCGACCTCCCGGTCCAATTGGGCACCGTGGCGGCAGTCGCCGAACACACGGCACAACAGGTCCTGCTCGTTCAGGGCCGCGAACATGAGCGCCGAGGGGATCGAGGTTGCGTTGAAGATCAGGTTCATGTCGTGCGGCTCGAGCTCTTGATTGGCCTTCGGGCTTGTGCCCGTGCCGATCGAGACGAGCAGCATGCGGCTCGCACCGGTCGGCCAACACAAGCGATATGGCTTGATCGTGGCCATCAGAAACAGCATGAATGCCGGATTGTTGTAAGTGGTCACGCCGCCGTCGACCATCACGAAAGGCTCCGGGCCTCCGGCATCGACGACTTCCGGCGGGAAGTACACCGGAGCCGCGGTGCTCGCGCGGACGAGCTGCCAGAGCGGCAGGTCTAGATTGCAGGCCTTGTCCTGCTCCGTGCGCGCGCGCAGGTTGTACATCGCTTTCGGGTTGTTCGAGACTGGCCAGGGCGAGTCCGTGGTCGCGTTGCGCATGACGATCATCAACAGGCTGCGTAGGCAATCGCTGCCCAGCTTTGTGTCCGCTCCCAGCACGGACTTGAGCTTGTCGGCGAGCTTCTCGTCCTCGTACTTGCTCCGGAATCGTCGCAGCAGGCTCGCCTTGTCGAACATCTCCTTACCGCTGTCCAAATAGAATCGCCTTATGTCCTCGACGCTCATCCCGAGCGCGACGCAGGTCGCCAGAATCGCGCCAGTGCTCGTCCCGGCCACGTAGTCGAAGGCGTCAGCCAACACGAAGTCAGGCCCGCGGTCGCGCCGCAGCTGCGCCTCCAGCGCGGCCAGTACCTCCACCGAGATAAGGCCGCGAATCCCTCCCCCATCGAGGGCGAGGAGTTTCCGGGGCCCATCTCGCTCGATCACATCGCTAACCGTCACGTCCAACCCTCAGGCTCACACGAGGCTACAGTACCGACTGATGGAATCCAACTGCGGCGCGGGCGCGCCACGCTCCTCGGCACGCGCTCGAGCCCGACATCAGCCCTCTCCTCGCCCCGCGAGGGCGCTGGTACCAGAAGCGCTCAGCCCCGGTGAGCGGAAACGCACTTTGACGCGTTGGCGGAGCGACACGCGTGCGTCATCGACCATCGGCCGACTGCCGCGCCCGGCTACTTGCGCCCCACCACCATCGAGTCCGGACCGATCAGGTGGTGCACCGTGGTCTCTGTGAAGCCGACGTCGCGCATCCACGACCGGCAGTCCTCGCCGGTGTAGTCGAACCCGCCAGGCGTCTCGATCAGCATGTTCAGGCTCATGAGCAACCCGAACGCGTTCTCGCGACGGTCGTCGTCGATCAGCGCCTCATAGACGATCAGCGTGCCGCCGTCCGGAAGCGCCCGGTGGGCGTTCTCCAAGAGCGCCATCTTCTCCTCGAGGCTCCAGTCATGGAGGATGTGGCCCATCACGATCACGTCGGCATGAGGGAGCTCGTCGGAGAAGAAGTCCCCGGGGGTGAATGCCATTCGGTCGGCGACCCCACAGGCGGCCATGTGCTCGTCGAAGAAGGGCTGCACCACGGGCAGGTCGAAGCCGCCCCCGGACAGATGATCGTGAGCCTGCGCGAGCACGGCCGGTACGCAGCCCTGCGCGCACCCGACGTCGAGCACCGTCTCGTGCTCCACCCACGGGAACCCGGCTGCCAGCGCATGGGCCGTGCCCGCGCTGATCCCCGTCATCGCTTTCAGGAAGCCGCTCAGGCGGGCCGGATCTGAGTACAGATTCGCGAAGAAGTCCTCACCGACGCGGGACTCGTTCTGCGGCTCGCCCGTGCGCAGCCCGTCGGTGAGCGAGTTCCAGAAGCCGAACAGTCGTGCGTTCAGCATCTCGAGCATCCCGCCGACATAGCTCGGCTTCTCGCGGTCCAGGAAGAACGCCGTCTCGGCCGTGTTCGCATAGACGCCATCGCTGCGCTCGAGCATCTCGAGCGCGACGAGCGCGTCAAAGAAATCGCGGGCGCTGCGCGGGTGCAGTCCGAGCCGCTCCCGCAGGGCTTCCGCGTCCCCCGGGCCGTTCGCGGCCAGCTCGGTGAATAGCCCCAGCTCGACCGCGCTCAGCAGCGTCTTGGACGCCCAGAATGCGCTTCCGAGCTGCATGATGGCGGCCGGGTCGGGCATGCCCACGCTCTCCTCGACCCTTGTCGGTGCCGTACTCATGTGGCGTCCCCCTAGCTTCGCCGGATGTGCGTCGAGCGTACCATCGCCGGTTCCGTCCGAGTCTTCCGGTGGCTGGCGCCGAACGCGCAGCAGGCGACGCATAACGGTTGCCCTTCATAGCGCCCCACGTGGGCCCGTCTTCCGGCTGTCACAGAAAAGGCACCGCGTAATCGATCGATCACAAGGCCGCGCTGCGAGCGCACGGCGACCTGTGATCTGACCCCCGGCGACGTTGGCCGCAGCTCAAATCCTCGCGCTTCGCAAGCGCGAGGTCACCGGTTCGATCCCGGTTGGCTCCCGTCGGCGAAGTCTTTGCAGATCGCCGGCCCGACCGCTCCGAGACCGCTGCTGCTTAGCCTTGGCGGAGCGGGTCGGTGCCGCTCACTGGCCGGCCGGTGGGTCCTTTGTCTCGCGCGCTTCCAGCCAATCGCCGAAGTCGCGGGCGACGATCCGCTCGTCGTGGACTCCGGTGGCATCGGGAGAGGCCAGCCAGATGATTGGCGGCCCCATCACCGCTGGGTCGAGCAGGTTGGCGCGCAGCTCATCCGGCATCTCGTCGGGAATCATCCCGGTGTCGGTCGGCCCGCCGGGCAGCAGGATGTTGGCAGTGACGGGCGTGTCGGCGAGGTCCGCGGCCATCACTCGGGCCAGGGCCTCAACGGCGGCGCCGGAGGGCCCGTAGGGGATGAAGCCGCGGCGGGTCATCGTCTGCTCGTTCATCGAGATCGTGACCACTCGTCCGCCGCCGGCGCTGAGCATTCGCGGCACCACCGCGCGGGCGACCAGGAACGTGCCGGTCGCCTTGGTCTCCAGCACATCGCGAAAGCCGTCCGGCGGCACCTCCCAGAATGGCTGCGGCTCGGTCATGAAGCTCGGGTTGACGGCTCGCATGCCGATCCCAGCGTTGTTGACCAGCATGTCGAGGCCGTCGACCATCCCGTAGACCATGTCGACGGCCGCCGATACCGAGCCTGCGTCGCGGACGTCGAGCTCGACTCCCAGCACCCCGGCGCCAAGCTCCGCGGCGGTTGCCTCCGCCCGTCCCCGGTGCCGGCTGGTCACCACCACTCGGGCCCCCGCCTGCGCAAGCGCTTGCGCCATCGCACGCCCCAGGCCGCTCGTGCCACCAGTCACCAGGACGCGGGTGCCGGGCAGCTGCGCCATCGAAGCTCAGCCTAGCCCTCGCGTGCCCGCGATTTGGCGAACCCATTCGTACCGGCACGTCCCCGCGACACACTCGCTTACGCCGGCGACGAGCGGCGCGAGCTTGGCGCGATCGCGCGAATTGCCCGGCCGACGGCTAGGTTACGCGCTGATGGGCCAAGCAGACCGAGACGCGATCGAGCGGAGGGGCGCGATGCGGGGACGCCGGTGAGGCGACTGACGGAGTTCGGTGGCAGGCGGGTGCCGTTCCTGCGGTGGTCGTTCGTGCGGATGGCGGTTGGGATGCCGAAGCTGCTGAAGGAGTGGCAGGTCGGCGACGGTCGCGAGGAGGCGCTTGGCCAGTACGTGCTTGCGAATGCCCGTCGGGGTGACCTCGATGACGTAATCCGGACGATCGACAGGTTCTGTTACGAGCAGAGCTTCATGATCAACGTCGGCGACGAGAAGGGCGAGATCCTCGACGCCGCTGTCCGGCGTGCGGATCCGAAGCTCGTGCTCGAGCTCGGAACGTACTGCGGCTACAGCGCGCTCCGAGTCGCGCGGACGATGGGTGCGCAGGCGCGGCTCGTCTCGATCGAGTTCAGCCCGGCGAACGCAGCGATCGCACGCCGCATTTGGGATCACGCCGGCGTCGGTGACCGGCTGACCGTCGTCGTCGGCACGCTCGGGGACGGTGGCACGACTATCGAGAGGCTCGAATCTGAGCACCGGTTCGCGAAGAGGTCCCTCGACCTGATCTTCCTCGACCACGACAAGAATGCCTACCTCCCCGATCTCCAGTCGATCATCGAGCGCGGGTGGATGCACCCGGGGTCTGTGGCGGTCGCCGACAACATCAAGTTCCCTGGCGCGCCGAAGTATCGGGCCTACATGAAGGAGGCCGAGGGCAGTCAGTGGCACTCCGTCGAGCACTCCACTCACGCCGAGTACCAGACGATGTTCAAGGACATCGTGATGGAGTCCGACTACCTCGAAGGCTGAGCGGCAACTGCTAGGGACGCTCTCCACGCCACCAGAATCCAGGGCGCGCGCGGGGCCCCTAGCGCAGCGCCATGGCCTTGGAGCTGCCGCGCTCTCCCTTGCACTGGGCTTCGGCATCGCTGACCGCCCAGGCGATGCGTTCGACGAGCTGCGACGCCGCATGGCCGGTTGACAGGTGGACGGTGCGGACGTCCTCGTCAAGGGTGATGCCGACGCCGGCAGGGGTGTGCGGGCCCTCCGTGGTGACGATGATTCGAGGCATGCGTGACTCCTTGGGATCGGGTTGGCCAGCCGGTGTCCAAATCGTGGCGACCGAGGTGCCCCACGTATATGGTCCCCCGTCCAAGATGGGCCACGCGCGCTCGGACATCTGCTAGTGCGGGCTTGCGCGATCCGGCGTCTAGAACCCTCACGCATCGCTCAAGGGACACGCCTGTTTAGTCGAATCAGCACGCACTATGCCCGAGTCGGTGAGCAGCACCCGCCCTCGCGCGGGAACGCGCGAGCGCCTTCGCCGGGCGCAGGCGCTGCAGCGCCACCGTGACGCCACCCCTCCCCGGCAACCTGGCGAGGAGGGTGAGGTCGCCGTGTTGCGTGCCCGGCTGCGGGTCGCGGCGAGCCTCAGCGCGAGACTCGCCGCGGCACGCGAGATCCAGGAGATGGTCGAGCTCGTGGTCGGCGAGCTGCACCACTCGTTCTCCTTCTACCTCGCCGCGATCCAGCGCTGCGAGAATGGCGAGGTGTTGCGGCTCGTCGCCGCCAGCGGGCCGCTCGCCGAGGTGATGACCGAGTTCCTGCTGGTGGAGCAGTCGATCTTCGAGGGGATCAACGGCCGGGTCGCGCGTACTGGCGCGAGCGCGCTGGTGCCGGACACGCGCGGCGATCCGGATTACCTCGTCCGCGATCGGCATACGGACCCGCGCTCGGAGCTGAGCGTTCCGATCACCGTCGATGGAACGCTGTGGGGTGTGTTGAACATCGAGGACACCGAGCCCGGTGGCGTCACCGAGGCAGACCTCGTCCTCGTGGAGAGCATCTCGGCGAGCCTCGGCTCGGCGATCCATCGAGCGCACCTGGTTGCCGACCTCGAGCGCACGTTCACTACCACGCTCAGCGCCCTGATGTCCACGATCGAGGCGAAGGACGACTACACGGCATCCCACGAGGAGCACGTCGCGAGCCTCGCCGAGCGCGTCGCGCAGCGCCTGGGTGCATCCGCGCCGAACGCGCGCGACGTGCGGTACGCAGCGCTGCTTCACGACATCGGGAAGGTCGCGATCCCGAGCGAGATCCTCCTCAAGCCCGGGCCGCTGACCGACGACGAGTGGATCGTGATGCGCGGCCACGCCGCCGCCGGTGGCGACCTCGTGGCACGCATCGAGGCGTTCGCGCACGTCGCCGACGCAGTGCGGGCGAGCCACGAGCGCTGGGATGGAGCCGGCTACCCGGACGGCCTGGCCGGCGAGCAGATCCCGCTGGCGGCGCGGATCATTGCCGCCTGTGACACCTATGACGCGATCGTCACCGACCGGCCTTACAGGCCCGCGCGGGCGCCGCTTGAGGCCGCCGACGAGCTGCGTCGGGTCGCGGGAACCCAGCTCGACCCGCGCGTCGTGGACGCGCTTCTGGCCGAGCTCGCGCTTTAGGCAGCGCCGATCCGCTGATCTCGGCGCCCAGACGAGACGCGCCCGCCTGACGAGACGCGACTTTTGCTCAGGCGTGCTTTGCAAGCCGGAGGTCACCGGTTCGATCCGGGTGGGTCGTCATTCACAAAATCCCTGCAATCGGGGCGCTTCTGATCGCCGGTCGACAGCCTCGCTGCAGGAGCGCTTCGGACAGGCGAACAGCCCGTCGAGCCGGAGTTGCGCCAAACGTCGAAGGCGGCTGGCGTTGGGGCGAGTCAAACTCCTGAGGTGAACCCTGACTCTCGCGTGCTCGCAATCGAGGGGTATAACCCGCGCGCGGGTTTCTTCGACGAGCTGTTCGAAGCCGGGGGTGTGCCCCGGCCGGCCGCAGATGCCCTGATCGAGGAGCTCAAGCGCCTCGGACCCGATGGTATGCGTGAGGCCGGGCGCCGAAGGGACGCACTGTTCATGCAGCAGGGGATCACGTTCGAGACGAGCGGCGAGAGCGGTCCGACTCATGAACGTCCCTTTCCCCTGGATCTCATTCCGCGGGTGCTCACCGGAGATGAATGGCGGGCCATCAAGCGTGGGCTTGCCCAGCGCATCCGGGCGCTGAACGCGTTCGTCGATGACGTGTACCACGCTCGCGAGATCGTGCGCGAGGGGATCGTGCCGTGGCGCCTGGTGGCCTCGTGCCCGCATTTCGCCCGTGCGGTTCATGGCATCCGCCCTCCGGGCGGCGTGTACACACACGTCGCCGGCTGCGACCTCGTGCGTCACAGCGACGGCACCTGGAACGTGATCGAGGACAACGTGCGCATCCCCTCCGGGATCTCCTACATGCTCGAGAACCGTGCCGCAATGGCGCGGTTGGTGCCGGAACTGTTCGCCTCCTATCGGGTGCGACGCGTTGACCACTACCCGCAGCTGCTCTTGGGGGCACTGCGGGCGGTCGCCCCGTCGGCCGAAAGCGAGGCCACCGTCGTCGTCTGGACGCCGGGGCCCGTCAACTCCGCTTACTTCGAGCATGCGTTCCTGGCACGTCAGATGGGGGTGGAGCTGGTGGAGGCCTCGGATCTCGTCGTCCGCGATGACGTGCTTTACATGCGAACCACGCGCGGGCTCGAGCGAGTCCACGCGGTCTACCGCCGCCTGGATGACGACTTCGTGGACCCGCTCGAGTTCGACCCGCATTCCTTGCTCGGCGTGCCGGGGCTCGTGCGTGCGTACCGCGCCGGCAGTGTGGCGATCGCGAACGCGCTCGGCACCGGAGTCGCTGACGACAAGGCGATCTACCGCTTCGTCCCGGACATGATCCGGTTCTACCTCGCGGAGGAGCCGATACTCGACAACGTGCGGACCTACCTGCTGGGCGACCCGGAGGTGTGCGCGCACGTGCTCGAGCGTCTCGATCGGCTGGTTGTGAAGCCGACCGGTGGCTCCGGGGGTAGCGGAGTGACGATCGGGCCCCAGGCCAGCGAGGAGGAGCTCGCGCGCCTGAAGCAGCTGATCTGTGCGAACCCCGAGCGCTGGATCGCGCAGGACATCGTGCGCTTGTCGACGATGCCCACGGTCGGACCCGAGGGCGAGCTGCGTCCGTGTCACGTGGACCTGCGCCCGTTTGCGGTGTTCGGCGAGCGCATCGACATCGTCCCGGGAGGGCTCACGCGCGTGGCGCTGCAGGACGGCTCGATGATCGTGAACTCCTCCCGCGGCGGGGGCTCCAAGGACACGTGGGTGCTCGAGGAAGGGGACGACGCCGACCGAGCGGGACCTCCTATCGCCGACACGCTGCCGCCCGCCCTGCCCGACTTGCGCTACGGCGAGTGGACAGGTCAGCAACAGCAGCAACAACAACAACAACAGCAACACCTGGCGCCACTGCGCTGATGCTCTCGCGTATCGCCCACGAGCTCTACTGGGTCGGACGCAATGTCGCCCGCGCCGAGTTCACCGCGCGGGCGGTGGAGGCCGTGTTCGCTGCTGAGCTGCAGGGAACCGCGGAGGCGATGCCGAGTGTGAGCTTCGGCTCCCGCGGCCTTTTGGCAATGTTGGGGCACCTCGATCACGAGCAGCCGCCATATGGCCCGGGCGCGCTGTCGCGACTGACGCTCGATGCCGATTCGCCCGGCTCGATGCTCGCGAGCTTCGACCGCGCGCGAGAAGGCGCGCGGACGGTGCGCGACGTGATCAGCGCGGAGATGTGGGAGGCGATCAACACGACCACACTGAGTCTGCATGAAGATGGCCAGATCGGCTGGGCGTCGCCCGCGACGCCGCACCTGGCATCCCAGTATGTGAAGCAGCGGACGGCCTTGATCTGGGGGATCGCCAACAGGTCGATGCTCCGTGATGAAGCGAAGTGCTTCCTGGACGCAGGCGGGCTGATCGAGATCGCTGACATGGTGCTGCGCATGTTGCGCATCGCTCTGTCACCGTCGGATGGGCTTCCGGCCGACGGGCATGCTCTGATTCTGCTGCAAGCTGTTGGCGGCTTTCATGCCTATTTGCGCGCGGTTACGTCTCCACCCCAGGCCGACCCGGTGGCTCGCTTCTTGATCTTCGAACGTGCCTATCCGGACAGCGTGGCCGCGTGCGTAGATTCGCTACACGAGGCATTCACCGCCGCCGATGCGGGGCCGCGAAACTCGAAGCCCGTGCTCCGCGTGAGCCGGCTGGCGGCCGACTTGGACTTCCAGCGCCGCGCGCTACCGGATGGCGCGGAGCTGACTGGAATCTGCGAGGAGACCCAACGCGAGCTGGCCCGGATCGACCAAGACGCGGCCGAGCGCTATTTCGCGGGGGCGGCGCCGGCGATGGCGGGCGTATAGCGGTGCACTTCGCGATCCGTTACCTGACGCGCTACGCGTATGACGCGCCCGTGAGCGACAACCTCAACGCGTTGCGGGTGAGGCCGGCGACCACCGCCTCGCAGCGTTGCGATGAGTTTCACACGCGTATCGATCCGGAGGCCCGGGTGAGCCGTTACCTGGACTACTTCGGCACCGAGGTGCTCGAGTTTGGCATACCCGCAAGTCACGAGAGGCTCGAGATCGACGTACGAGCAAGGGTTGTCACGACGGATCCGGCCACGCCCCCGAGCGGGCCCTGGGACAGTCTCACCACGTCCTCCTACCTCGACGCGGCTGGCGAGTTCTTACTGCCCTGGCAGGATCAACCTGCGGTCGAGGGCTTGGAGTCGCTTCAGGCCGAGCTTGGCTCCTCATCGCCACTCGAGACGCTTGTGCAGCTTTGCGAGATGATTCCCGAGCGCTTTGAGTACCGCCCAGGGGTCACCTACGTGGGATCGAATGTGGCGCATCTGCTCGAACTCGGTGCCGGGGTGTGTCAGGACTTCGTGCATCTCGGACTGATCCTGCTTCGGCGTATGGGGATCGCCGCTCGCTATGTATCGGGATACCTGTGGGCCGCGCCACAGGACGGCGGGGGCGACTCGGTCGAGGTCGACACGCACGCCTGGCTCGAGGCGTTGCTGCCAGGGACCGACGGCGATGGCGAGCCAGTGTGGGTCGGTGCCGACCCTACGAACCGCAAGCTGGCGGACGGTACGCTCGTCAAGATCGGCCACGGCCGCCATTACTTCGACGTGCCTCCGGTCAAGGGCCTATACATGGGTGGCGCGACCTCGCACCTCGACGCCAGCGTAACGATGTCCCGGCTCGACCCACAGGCGAGTGCGAAGGCCTAGATCCTAGGCCAGCACCGACGCGCCCACCCAACCTCGGCCCCCGTAGAGAACGCGCGACTTCAGCGACGTGCACTGGCGACGAGGAAGCTCCGCGGCGCGGGGCGGCCTGCGTTACCCGACCGGTTGGTTGTTGATGATGATCAGGTTCGCAATCTTGCCCGTGTCCTCAGCGACCGTCATGTAGTGGGTCAGGATCAGCGGATCGGGCAGTCCCGTCTTGTCGTACTCGCCGTCGTACGCGCCCCGAACGATCGTGAGTCCGTCGTGCTGGACCGCGTTTGCGACCTCGATCGTCACCTTGTCGCCCACGATCTCGCCTTCGACCCAGGAGCGAATGGCGTCGTTTCCCCAGAACTCGCGGCGAACGTCGTTGACCAGCGCGTCCTCGGCAAACGTGCCCATGATCGCGTCGGTGTCGAACCCGTTGATCGCCGCGAACAGCTCCGCGACGACTCCGTCAAGGGCGATGGTCTTCTTGCTCATCACGATGCCTCCGGTCTCGCTGTTTTCGGTTGCTGACGCGGTACGGACGTTGCTCTCCCGCGTCTGACCCCTCGGCTCACGCGCCTGCCGCGCGGCCCTTGTAATCCATGAGCTGCACCGTCACCCCGAACGTCGTCTCTGGCACCGTGAAGATGAAGCGGACCTCACCAGTGTCGGTCTCGCCCTCCAGCGCGACGCCTCGGCGTGTCAGTTCGGCCTTGGCGTCGTCGAGGTCGTCGACTTCGATTCCGACGTGGCCGATGACCGCAGTCTCGCCATCCTCGAGTTTTGGCATGCCGAAACCGGGGGTGCGGACTTCGATCAACTCCAACGTCGATTTGCCTGCCATCAGAACCTGCAAGTCGATGTCATCGGAGACAAAACGCTCGCCAACGGCTGTGCCGTCGAGTGTTGCGCCCGCCCGCGCGACGGTTTCGTTGATATCGCGGACGACGATTCCGACGTGATCCAACCCAAGTAGCTTCATGGACGTCAGGGCTCCTTTTGTCTCACCGTTTTTCGCTGTAGACGCTCACCGTCGTCAGTCACTGCGGTTCGGTCAGCCATTCCTCGTCGACAATCATCCGCGTGGTGTGCAGGCGGATGATCTTCCACTGCCCGTCGACCTTGACGTACTCATGGCTGATGTGGCCGTAACCGTTGAAGTTGACGACCGGAGTCTTGATGTAGTCGTGGATCCCCCAGAGCGCACGGGCATGGGTCTCGTCGTCGATGGTGATTTCGGGCAAGAAGAAATCGTGGGCTGTGTGCACACCGTCGAGAGACGCTGTGTAGGCGGCGATGAAAGCCTCGCGGCCGCGAATCTCGACGCGCGGGTCGGCCTCCGGATTGGGTCGGGGCCGGCGTCGATGATGACCAGGGCGTCATCGTGAAACAACGAGCCGAATTTGTCCCACTGCTGGGTGTCTCCCCACTGGGCGTAACGGGACATCAGGATCCTCAGGACCTCGGTCTCCTCGGCCCGCTGCGCGGGGGACATCGAGGCGCCGTCCCGCTGTGCCGACGTGGTGGGCGCTACCGGTGAAAGTGCTGTCGTTCCCATCGTTGCTCCTTCCGCTTTCGTGCGTTCGCTGCGAGCGCGCGCACAACATGCCCCGAGCGGGGGCGCTCGACAAGGAGCAGAGCGTTTCCTAGGAAAGACTTTTCCCATGCTGGCCCCGTGACCCCCGGAGTAAATTGCTGGTGCGATGACCTCTCACCCGGTACCGGTCCCGGATGGCCCGAGCGAGCTCGGTGCTTTCCTGCGGGCTCGCCGCGGCGAGCTCGATCCCGACGCGGTCGGCCTCGACCCAACGGGGAACCGGCGCGTGCGAGGCCTTCGCCGCGAGGAGGTCGCCCAGTTGGCGATGATCAGCACCGACTACTACACGCGCCTGGAGCAGGGCCGCCTGGCGAGCGCCTCAGGCGACGTCCTCGACGCGCTCGCCTCCGCCCTGCATCTCGGCAAAGACGAGCGCAGCTACCTCTACAAGCTCGCGAACAAGGCCGATCCACACCACCATCAGCCGCGAGACGCGGAAGGCGTGCGCCCGCAGACGCACCAGCTGCTCGAGAACCTGCACGACAGCCCGGCGATGGTCCTCAGCCGATACCTCGACGTCCTCGCATGGAACCGGCTCGCTGCGGCGGTCTTCAAGGACTTCGCGAGCGTTCGACGCGACGAACGCAACTTCCTGCGGATGCTCTTCCTTGACGCGGACTTCCGCGGCCGCTTCGTCGATTGGGCACCGGTCGCACGGGCAGCCGTCGGCTTCGTCCGTGCCGCCGCCGGCGCCCCATCCGAACCGCGCCTCGCGAACCTGATTGGCGAACTGTCTCTATCAGACGCCGACTTTCGAACGTGGTGGGCAGAACGCCACCCCAGCTACGCGGCCTTCGGCACACGGACCTACACCCATCCGCTGGCCGGACCTTACCTCCTCGACTGGCAGGTTCTGCGCCTCCCAGACGACGACCAGCTCCTGCTGGTGATGACTGCTCCGCCGGACACTGCAAGCCTCGACATCCTCCACCGACTGGGCTCACCCAACAATTTAGCCGTCTGACCGCCTGCTTTACACGCAGGGGCTCACCAACTCGCGGGGCCGGACGGCCCAGCTACTTGTGGTTGTTTGCCACGGCGCGCAAGGGCGCGGCAGCTCAGTACGCGGCCACGTCGAGGATGTTGCGGTAGGGCTCGGGCTCGGCGGTAGTCGTCGCGCGCTTTCGCCGGCTCAGGTTCGCGACGTGAACTTCGGCCCGGTGTGCAGCCACCCAGTCGACGCCGCAGATGATGTTGGAAAGTTCGGCTCCGTTGTCGACGTCGGACAGCACCTTCACCGCGTAGAGCGGCGCGCCCGGCGCTACGCCGACGATCGCGAATGAGTCGTCCCGCGCCGCCAAGACGCCGGAGACGAGGGTCCCATGGCGGCTTGTCGCTAGCCTCGCTACATGGGTGCTCGCGCCGACGATCCGCCTGAGGCGGGCAAGCTGCCGACCGGCCGGCTTGCGCGGACGGCTCGCGTGGGCGGGCTGGTGACGGGTCAAGGCCTGCGGTGGGCGGGAATGCGCACCGCCAACCGGGTTCGCACGCCCGAGCGTGCTGCGTCGGCCGAAAGCGAGCGGACGGCCGCACTCGTCCAGCAGCTCGTCGACCAACTCGGGCAGATGCGCGGCGCCGCGATGAAGGTCGGCCAGATGATCTCGATGGTCGAGTTCGACGGCCTTCCGGAAGACGAGCGCGATGAGCTGCAGCGCCGCCTCGCCGCGCTCCGCGATGACGTCCCGCCAGTGCGGTTCGAGGATCTCGAGAAGCTGATGCGCAAGGAGTTCGGCGGCCCGCTCGGGCGCGTGTTCCGTGACTTCGACAAGCAGGCGTTCGCCGCCGCCTCCATCGGCCAGGTGCACCGCGCCACGACGCTCGACGGCGACGACGTGGCGGTGAAGATCCAGTATCCGGGGGTGGCAGAGGCCGTTGAGACTGACCTGCGCAATGTGACACTGCTTCTGCCGCTCGTGAAACGGCTCGCCCCCGGGTTGGACGCAAAGGCGCTCGCTTCTGAGATGCGCGAGCGCATCTCCGAGGAGCTCGACTACGAGCTCGAGGCACAGAACCAGCGCCGCATCGGACGCCTCATGCGTGGGCACCCGTTCGTTCTCGTACCGAAAGTTCACACAGACCTCTCGACTCGACGGGTACTCGTCTCCGAATACGTTGAGGGAGAAGGTTTCGAGGCGGTGCGCCGCGCCGATGAGGCGCAGCGCGACCGCTACGGTGAGATCGTCTTCCGGTTCCACTTCGGGCTGCTCTATCGCGACCGGATCGGCCTCGGCGACCCTCACCCCGGTAACTACCTGCTGACCGCGGACGGACGAGTGTGCTTCCTGGACTTCGGACTTGTGCGCCACGTCACCGCCGGCCGCGTCGCGGCGGAGCGGGCCATCGCCCTCGCTGTTCGCGACGGCGACGGGGAAGCTGTCAAGGCAGCCCTGCTCGCCGGCGGCTATCTCCCCGCCGGCGGAGCCGACGCGGTCGACGCCGCCTTCGCGCTCGGAATGATGCGGATGGCGACCAAGTGGTATGCGGTTCCCGGGCACCGACGCTTCGCGCCCGACGGCGAGCGTCCACGACGAGACCGAGAGCCTCTGGACAGCGAGGAACGGGCCGCAGCGAGGATGCAGGTCAACCAGTTCACCCTGCCGCCGGAAGCGATCCTGATTCGCCGAATGCACGGCGTTGTCGCGATCGTCCTGCGCCAGCTCCGGGCCGGGGCGGACTGGGGCGCGATCGCCGGGGAGTACCTGCACGGGGCCCCACCGGCCACGCCACTCGGGCAAGCAGAGGCCGACTTCTTCCCGCGCTCCGGACCAGCGGCGCGCGCAGCGCCATAGCACGCGGGGCAGGCACCTCGCCGGTGCCAACACGCACAACGGGCCTGCTCACCAACCCTTCTTCGATAGGTGCGACGTTGGGGGCCGCTCGCCGCGGGCGCGCTGCCGCCGGTCTGCGAGTACCCCAGTGCGCTCGCGGGCGCTGCCTCGTCTGGAACTCACGCAGACGCGAACGTCGCCCACGTGCCTGAGCGGAAACTGGCGTGCGGCGCATCTCACGTGTCGGAATCTGCCGGGCTGCCGACTCGATCGTCGGTCGAGCCCGTGAGCTGAGATCCTCCCCGGGTGATCTCGGAAGACACCTTCTTCGGACGGCTGGACGAGCAGGAGCGCGCGGAACTGCTCGCGCTCGGTGGGAGGCGCAGCTTCGCGGCCGGCACGATCCTGATACTGCAGGGCGAGGTCGACGACGACCGCCTGATCCTGCTGCTCGACGGGCGGGCGAAGGTCACGCGCACAGCCGAGGACGACCACGAGCTGATGCTCGCGATCCGCGACGCCGGCGAGCTGCTGGGCGAGCTGGCGTTCATCGACGGGCAGCCCCGCATCGCGAGCGTCACCGCGCTCGAGCCGGTGGAGGCGCTCGTGTTCAGTGCTTCGCGCTTCCGCTCGTTTCTGCACAGCGCGCCGCGGGTCGCCGTGGTGCTGCTGGAATCGGTCACCTCGCGCTTCCGCGACTCGACCGTCAAGCGGCTCGAGTTCGCCGCCTCCGACACGCTCGGCCGGCTCGCCGCTCGCATCATCGAGCTCGCCGACCGCTACGGCGAGCCGACCGACGCCGGGATCGCCGTGGCGATGCCGATCTCCCAGGACGAGCTCGCGAGCTGGACCGGCGCCTCGCGCGCCGGCGTCGCGCAGGGCCTGCAGACGATGCGGGAGCTCGGCTGGCTGTCGACCGAGCGCAGACGGCTGATCGTGCACGACCCGTCGGCCGTGCGGGACCGCGCCGCCTAGGTCCAGGATTGGGTGGTTCGCCCGTTCCTGCGGCCCGATATTGGGCTGGCAGTGGCGAAGAAGGTGGACATGGCTCTGGTCGAGCTCGCGTCGGGCACATGGAGCGAGACGCTCCTGACGCTCTCGCGCGAGTGCGCGGGGGGTGCAGCCGCTGTCCGCTCGTCGGGCCCGGGCAGATCCTCCCTGGGCCCGGCTTCGCCGCACTACAGGCCGCTGCAGGGATTGCGTTACGACGAGGAACAGCAAGAGCTGGAGGTGTCGATCGGACTGGACGCAGGCGAGCCGTCGTCGCTACGCTGCTTCGTCTCCGAACCGCGGCGGATCTTTCTGGCGCGGCGGCCCGATGTACGGGCGCTGATCGTGCTCGACGCGAGCGGCGCAAGCACCTGGATCGAGCTCGTCGCCGCGGGCGATGTCGCCGCGGTCGCGACACGCGGGGTGAGGAGGCGTTTCACGTCCCGCGCCTCCCCTGTTCGATGACCCCTGAGCGACCGGCCACCGGAAGGCCGCTTCGCGAGCCTTAGAAGACCCCAAGGGACGGGACTCGGTTCCATTTCGGGCTGCTCTATCGCGACCGGATCGGCCTCGGCGACCCTCACCCTGGTAACTACCTGCTGACCCCGGACGGCCGGGTGTGCTTCCTGGACTTCGGACTCGTGCGCTACGTCAACGCCGATCGCGTCGCGGCGAAGCGGGCAATCGCCCTCGCTGTTCGCGACGGAGACGGGGAAGCTGTCAAGGAGGCCGCCGCTGGGAAGGAATCGGGGCGAGCGACGTTATTGGGGGAGTAGCAGCTGTTGACGACCACTCCCCCGAGAGGAAAGTACGCCATGCATGCCCGCACGCAGCCCTCCGGCGACGCGCACGCCGACGGGACAATCGGATCGACAACCAACGAGCCGGTCGGGTGGGTTAGCCGCCGGTCGTTCTTGGCCTCGGGACTCGCGGTTGGGGCCGCGGCAGGCCTGGGGCCGGTGGGGCGAACGGTGGCAGCGTTCGCCGACGAGGGCGGAGGCGAGCTCACCCGAGGTGATGCCGCGATCCTCAGGTTCCTCTCCGCGGCCGAGATCCTCGAGACGGATCTATGGCAGCAGTACAACGAGCTCGGGGGTATCCAGGACGGTGAGCTGCCGCAGGGTGGCGGGAGCAAGCCCTACATAGAAGCGTTGGAAAAGCTCGACGAAGACATGTCGCAATACATCCACGACAACACCGAGGATGAGCTCAGTCACTTCACGTTCATCAACGCCTACCTGGAATCACGCGGCGCAGAGCCAGTCAACCTCGATCACTTCCGCACACTGCCGAGCAGCAAAGCGACGGGCGCGCGGCAGGTGAAAAGGCTCACGAACCTGATGGAACTCACGGTCGATACCAGCTACTGGACGCGTTACCGCAGCCGCACCAAGAATCCGGACCTCGGCGACTCGTTTCCACCGGCGGTGCCCGGATTGACCAAGGGGAAGTTCCCGGCGATTCCACGTAGCGACGAAGACCTCAAACCAGAAAAGCACATCCAGGCGATCGCGAACACCGCGGGATTCCATTTCGGGTTCATCGAGCAGGGCGGCACGAGCCTCTACCCCTCGCTTGCCCAGCGGGTCAGCGATCCGGAGGTGCTACGGGTCCTGCTCAGCATCGGCCCGACCGAGACGATGCATTTTCAGACTTGGAGCGACAAGGCGGGCAATGCGCCGCCGCTGACGGATCCCACGAACGGGTTGGTGTTCCCGAACCTGAACGAAGCACAGCCCGGCCTCGTTCTCGAGGACACGAAAACGAACCTGATCATGCCCGAGCCGACGGTCTTCCTAAACCGAAAGTTCCCGGTTGTCTCGATCATCCGGCCGACAAACACCGAAGGTGCGGCGATGGGGGCTGTCAAAGCTCTGACTGAAGACGGCCTGTTCCGCGGCCAGACGCCGGAATTCTTCCGCGTCCTGAAGGAACTGGCGCGCGCTGCTGACGCTGCAACTTCTAGGCGGTAGACGAACCACAACAGATGCGCGCTCCAGCCGACCACCGACCTCCGTGGTGAGGCTGGTGCCGGGCCTCGAGGAAATCCGACCGCGCACACTCGCCCGAGTGACCCCTGCCACGTTGGCAGGAGATCACGCACGATTCCGCCCCGCTCTAGGCGCTTCGGCGATCCCTTTGCCTCGCGCGACAGGAGTAACGTGACCTCGGTCAGGCCGGAGGCCGTCGGGGGCGGGATCGTGTTTGACGAGTTTCCGGCTCGCTCTACGAGAGGAGCATCGTGATCTTGCGCGTGAAGCTCTCCGTGGCCGCGACGGCGGCCGTAGTCGCGGCCGGCGTGATCGCAGCGCCCAACGCCTCCGCGAACAACCCTTGCAAGCCGGTCAACGGCGTTTCCCGCTGCGTCTTCGGCATTGAAACGACGCCGGGGGCAGAACCGGAACCGATCCACGCCGGCCAGATGGTCACAGCCGAATGGTGGGGGCGCGGCTCGTATTTCAACGCGGGGCGCTACTCGTTCCTCTGCCACGACGTCGTGTTCGACGGCTCCGTTGCGGGGTTCAAGGCCGGCGCGCCGATCCTCTCGACGCCGTCGGCCACTTTCCAGGGCCCGGCGTCCGGAGGCGCGTGCACCGACGTTATGGGCGCCGCCGAGGTCAGCGCGGACGCCTCCGGCTGGCGGTTCCGCCTCTCGGTCAAGGAACAGGGGGCGGGCCAGTACCTGGTCACCGACCTGCTCCAGGGCACGGCGGGGCCCGTGCGGTTCACCGCGGTCTACACCGAGCCCGGCATCCCGACGGTTACATGCACCTTCCAGGCGAAGACCGTCAAAGGAAGCTGGACCTGGATGCCCAAAGAAGCGATCGGCGGAACCACGCCGGCCGGTCACTTCAAGCTCGACACCGAAGCTGCCAACTCGCCGCAATGCCCCGCAAAGGGGACGCTTGAAACGAGCTGGCGGTTCTTTGCCTCGCCGCCCGCGGGAGGGTCGCTCCCGCTCGTGCTGGCGATCCACTGAGGCCGTCCGGAGCGATCCGGATCGAGCGGCGCGGAGGAGGATGAGCCTCCGCGCCGGCTCTGCGAGCCAGAGCGCCGGCGGGAGCTCGTCCTAGCCGTCAGCCCGGGCTGCCGGCTACTGCAGTTGCCGGCCGACTGGCGGCGCGGACCGGCACCGAGACGCGCCGGCGCTCGATGTCCTGCGGCGCGACCCTCTGTACGTCCCAGGCCAGGCCGGTCTTCTCCATCGCCAAAATCAGCCACCAGGTCGGGTCGAGCTGCCACGGCTCGAGGCCGTGCTTGGCCGACCTCGGAAACGCGTGATGGTTGTGGTGGTTGCCCTCGCCGAGTCCCACAAGCGCTACCAGTGCATTGTTGCGGCTCTCATCGCGAGTTTCGAACGGGCGCGTGCCCCAGAGGTGACAGACCGAGTTCACGCTCCATGTGGCGTGATGTACGAAGAAGACACGCGCCGCGCCGCCCCAAAGGAAGCCTCCGAATCCGCCGCGAAGCTTCCTCGTCGCGAGGAGGCCGGCTGTGAACGGGGCGACGAAATAGCTGAGGACGACGATGAGCGGGAACCGACGATGGACCCCCATCACGACAGGGTCGTCTAGAAGATCGGGAACATACCGCTGCCGCGATGCCTTCTCGTCCGCGAACAGCCAGCCGAAGTGGGAATGGACGAAGCCGCGGAAGGGCCCGCCCTCGTGGCCGACGTGCGGACTGTGCGGGTCACCGTGTTCGTCAGCGTAGGTGTGATGCTTGCGATGGTCGGCCACCCAGTCCGGGACGGAACCCTGGATCGCGCACGACCCCAGCACGGCGAAGACACCGCGGATCAGCGGATAGGTCTTGAAGCTGCGATGGGTGAAGAGCCGGTGGTACCCGGCGGTAATACCGAAGCCGCTCAGAACGTAGAACACTCCGAAGATGCGCCGGTTGGCACGGGTAGCCAGAAGCCAGCGCTTCCGGAACGCGGCGACCAACAGGGTCGGCGGACCGAACACGAACATGCCCGTGAATACGCGGTAAACGAGACTCGCTGGGTGCGTCTCAGCTGCTTCGTCTGCGGCGGGCTGTCCCATGACAGGTCCTTTCGCCTCTCGGTCGGTCTGGGAGTGTGTCCAGCCTACGCTAGATCGCTGGCTCCCGGCCCGCGGTGTGATCGGTCATCCGGCCCCCCGGCATGAAGCGGCTATCCGCGCGCTACGGAGCGCTCGGCGCGGGACCGGCTCGCTCGCGCGAGGCCCGGCCCGCGCCTCAGCCCGTCCTAGAGCGCCACGGTCACGCGTAGGTACGTTGCAGGAATCGAGGTGGTGTCCTCGCCGGCGCTCGTGTTCTGCTCGTCGAAGAGAACCTCGAGCTCGGCCTGCAGTTCGGCCCCTCGCCCGCTGGCTGCCGCAGCCTCGAAAGCGTTCATGGTCGGCCCGTAATACGTCCTGAATAGAGCGAGGAACTGCAAGGGCGCGGCCGCGTAACGCACGACTGCAACGACGTGCGGCCCGGCCCGTGATCAAGCTACGGGCCGCCGAGTTCACTCCGGAGGCGAAAACCCGCCGACGAGCACGCCGGCCCCCAGGTGCGCTCCCAGCACCGGCCCGACCTGCGAGCAGAACACCGGATCGCACCCGAACAGCTCCCGTCCGACCTGCGTGAGCCGATCCGCATCATCGGGCGACTGCGCGTGCTGCACGATCCACGCGCCCGCTCCGCTGTCTCGCAACTCCCTGAGGTACGCTGTCATCCGCTCGAGCGCTCGGCGATGGGTGCGGACGCGCCCGACCGGTGCGATCTCGGTGCCGAACGTCAGGATCGGCTTCACTTTCAGCGCGGTGCCGATCGCGGCCTGCGCGGCTCCGATCCGCCCGCCGCGCCGTAGGTACTCGAGCGTGTCCAGGCAGAACCACATCCCGAGCGACGCGCGCACCCGCATGACCCCCTGGAGGACCTCCTCCGCGCTGCAACCGCGCTCGGCGAGTTCGGCGGCGGCGAGGACGAGGGCACCAAGGCCGCCCGCGCCCGTCTGCGCGTCGACGACGGTGACCTGCTTCCCGCCTCCCTCGGCCGCCAGCACTGCTGCTGCCTCGCGCGCGTTCTGACAGGTGCCGGAGAGCGCCTCGGCGAGGTGCAGGGAGACGACGTCGCGGCCGCGCTCGAGCAGCGGCCGGTAGACCGCGAGGAAGTCGCCCACCGACGGCTGGGATGTCTTCGGCAACTGCGGCGAGTCGCGCAGGCGCGCGTAGAAAGCATCGAGGTCGACGTACTCGTGCTCAGGGCGCAGGTCGCCGTCCCAGCCGACGTACAGGCTGACCGGCGTGATCGACCACCGATCGATCAGCTCCCATGGCAGGTAGGTGGTGCTGTCGGTGACGATCGCCACCCTCGGCGGCTCGATGCGCTCGGCGTACCCCATGAGCCGCGAAGCCTACGGCCAGACCCGCCCTCAAGGGGCCGCCTCGGCTGGCACGGCCCCCTGCGACGTCGGCGGGCGGTCCGTTGGCGTCGCCGCGATGGAAGCTTCTTGGACGCCTTACCCAACCGGCTGGCACCTGCGGAGCCCAAAGCCGGTCTGCCGTGGGCTTGATTTGCGGGAGAGACCCGAATCGAATCGGAAACTGGAGGGCCCGCCAGTGGCGGACCCTCCGGGAACCATCAGCCGCTCCGGGGCCTACGCCCCGGAGCGGATTATCAGAATTTGCAGTTGTTGGTCTTGCCTGCCGTGTTTTGCTGAGCGTCCGGGCCGGCACTTGCCAATTCGGGCGAGTTGCCCGAGCACGTCGCGATCTTGCCGATGCTGTCGTTCGCCACCCAAGTGCCCTGACCGGCAGGCAGGTAGCCTTCGCTCGAGTATGTGGTGGTGTTGCCCGTCACCGTCAGGTTGCGCCCGATCGTGTCGTTGCTGACATCCAGAAGGCCGAATTTGCTGTTGGTGATGGTCAGATCGTGGTTGATCGTGACCGGCGGCGACAGGCTGAATTCCTGGCAGCTGTAGAAGTCGTCGGTGTAGTCGAGGTTGTTCTTTGAGCTGTCCCCTATCTGCAACTCGTATGCATTTTGCAGGCCGTTCGCTGTGAAGTTGTGGCCTACAGTTGTGTCGCAGAAATCGAGGTTGTACGACGACCCGTTCAGGACGATGTCGTGTCGGACGAGAACCGGTTCCGGCCCTTTGCCGCCCGGCGTTTGGTACACGCCGGTGGTCACGACAGACGCCCCATTGCTGATCAGATCGCGTCCGATCGTCGAGCCGATCGCGCCGAACGTCGATCCGCTTTCGAGCGTGACATTCTTTGTGATCTTCGCGCCCGCGATGACGCAGGCGTGACCGGCCGGCACCACGAGATTCTGGGCCGTCCCTTGGAAGACGGTGCTGTCTGTGTTGTCGTTCGGGTTGTATTCCGGGCATGTGACCAGCTTCGGCACTCTCGCTTGCGCAGCCGGGCCGGTCACAAGAACAGCGACACCGACCAGGGCAAGCGCTGCCGCCGCTCGCTTCATGTGATCGAACATGAAATCCCCCTCCATGGGCGCGCCGTCGCGCACCCGTCGAATTTCGTCCGCGGAGGCAGAGTTGGCGGGCAGGCGCCATGCCACCGTCCTTGGCGGACAGTTGCCGGATGGATACCAGGCCGGTTCGGCGCCGTCAAATTTCACACCTGTACGAAACCGGACCGAAAGGCCAGGATCGCCTCGTCTCTGCGGAAAAACGTTCGCACCCCATAAGGCCGGCCTATGCCAACTACACCAATCGCTATTGCGTAAAGGCCTCCTGGGTGCGGCGAGCGTCTATGATCGCCGAGGCGCGAGCGCTCTCGGGGAGCGGTTCGCAGGCAGATCACTAAGAGGGGGAGCGGGTGCGCGCAGTCAGAGTTGCCGTGGCCGGCCCAGAGGACGGTGTCACCCTGATCGGCGAGCACGTGAACGCGTGTTGACCAGCGCCTCGGGCTGACCGAGAGCAGGCTGAAAGGAACATCATGCGAATCCGGCAGATCGCGGCTCTAACGGGCATCGTGCTGACTGTCTCGGCGGTGGCTGCGGCCACGACGTACGCGGCTAGCCCACCTTTGCGCAAGTACTTCAATGGGTTTAACAAGAATACGAACGGCTGGTACGAAACAGTCGAAAGGGTCAAATCGGGCACCAGCGGCTACGAATACGCGAACGGTATCTCCGCAGCGCGAGGCAAATGGTACGCGCGCCCTTGCCAAGGATGCTCACCGTTGACCGACTGGGGAACAGGCTTCGAAGCGACCTCCTTCCCGGCTCACGGGTTTTCCACCTCATTGGACATCTACCTGGACACGAGCTACGCGATCGCCCATCCCGATGCCCGCTTCGACTGGGATACGGGCCTGCGTGGCAGCGCCGGCGAATTCCTCCAGGACTACGTGTTCAATGCCGGTACGAGCCCGTCCGGATGGTCGGGGGGGAGCGGCTTTGTCGTCAACGCATCGACCAACGCGGGCCGCGAAAACTCCTACCCAGAGAACCCGTGCCCGAGCCCGGCGGACGCCTCGGACGGCGGCTACGCGCCGAACGTCTGTCGCGCGCCGGTGACAATCACCACCAGCGGCTGGTATCGGTTCGTGCATCGGTTCTTCAACGACAACGGCTACGTCGGGGTCGAGATGTCGATCATCGATAAGGCGAGCGCGACCGTCGTCCCGGGCGCGGACTGGACGATCGTCGGAAGCGGTCCGCAAACGGAATACAAAGGCCCCGAGCCCGTCGGCGACGCGGGTGGCCCAGACTACGGCCTGTTCGCCAACGAGGAAATCCCAGGTCTTCCGATCGACGACGCCTCCGCCCGCAGAAACCGCTAGCGAGGTGCCCGCGTGAATCTCGCTGGTAGCCGCCGTTAGAGGTCGTTCGCGCCGAGGGGCCCGTCGCAAGGCGGGCCCCGGGCGGACTGCGGCGCATCGGGCCGCTTCGGCGAGGAGGTCGGGCTGGGCTTCCTTGCCAGGCAGGTAGTTCTCTTCGACGAGTTCGCGCTCGACCGGCGGTCTTGAACCCGGCGACGCACCAAGCAGCCGCTGGTTCACCTCCTGCGGCCACTCATACCGTTGCAGCATCCGCACAGACGAGCAGAGACATCGGGCGACCCTGGGCGGTTACAGACACCGGGGACCGGAGGGAATCCCCCGTCACGACACGGATGAGCGATCGTGTCCTGCGTTGAAGCGGAGGCACGGAGGCCTCCGCTCCGCAGCGGCTTCCGGGCAGCGGCCCGTCGGTCGACGGCTCCCCGCCCGTTCGCGGATTCGCGCGCTCGGACGAGCCGCGCGCCGCTAGAGCTCGACCGCGACCGCGACCAGCGTCGCCAGGCCGAGCACGATCGTGCCGACGGTCAGCGACCACACCAGGGTCGGCGAGAGCTCCTCGTAGGCACCTGCTCGCAATGCCCCCGCAACCCGACTCTGGCGGAGCGCACCGATGATCAGGATCGCGACTGCGAGCACCCCGTAACCGATGCCCAGCAGGGTGAGCGGCCAACGGGCGCCACCGGCAATCCCGGGCAGGATGCGCCCGACCCCGATCGCCACGGCCGAGGCGCCCAGGCCGGTGCGCCACCACGCCAGCCACGTCCGCTCCGCGGCCAGGGCCGTCCGGCGAGTCCCATCCCCAGTCGATGCCTCTTCTGCCGAACGCTCCGGCGTCGCAGTCACCTGGCCAAACTAACGCGGTCCCCCGACTGCACTCCCGATTGTCGTCATCCGGCGACCTGCGCCCGGCCTCGCGCAACCCGAGGCCGGACCGCGCCTGGACGACCCCCCGCTCGCCCGCCCTCGCCACCCGCAACTGGAAGAATCGCCCCGTGGACGAGCCAAGCCCCGCAATGCAGCACCCCCTCGACCCTCGCGACCTCAGCGACTTCGCCTTCCGCGTCTGGAGCTACAAGCAGGGCGAGTTGGTCTCGCTGATGATCCACCTCGGCGACCGTCTCGGCCTCTACAGGGAGCTGGACGGCGCCGGCAGCCTCACCGCAGAGGAGCTCGCGGACCGGACAAACCTTCATCCCCGCTGGCTGCGAGAGTGGCTGCGCGGAAACGCAGCCGCGGAGCTCCTCGCGTCAGACGATGGCGAGCACTTCAAGCTGACCGACGTCGGAGCGATGGTGCTCGCGCGCGAGGAGAACAGCCTCCAGTTCGCGGCCGGAGCCTTCGCCGCCCCGCCCGCGCCAGGGTTCGTGGACGACCTCGCCGACGCCTTCCACACCGGCACCGGGATGCCGTATGACCGTCACGGCGCGGCCGGGGTCCACCGCACCGAGCGGATGCTCGGACCCTGGGCGCGGCTGTCGCTCGTGCCGACGATCGTCCCCGCGCTCGACGGCGTGGAGGGCCGGCTGGCGGCCGGGGCGCTCGTGGCCGACGTGGGCTGCGGCGCCGGCGTGGCACTGACCACGCTGGCGAAGGCTTACCCCGCCTCGACGTTCCACGGCTACGAGCTGTCCAGCCTCGCGGTCGAGCGCGCACGGGCGAGGGTCGCCGAAGCCGGTCTGAGCAACATCGAGATCATGCACCGCCGCGCCGAGGAGCTACCGCCCGGCAGCGGCTACTCGCTGGTCCTCACCTTCGACTGCCTGCACGACATGACGAGACCGGACGCGGCCGCGGCCGCGATCCGCGGCGGCATCGACGGCGACGGCACGTGGCTGGTCAAGGAGGTGCGCTGCGCCGACACCTGGGCGGGCAACTTGCGCAACCCGATGCTCGCGATGTTCCTCGGCTTCTCGGTCTCCTCGTGCATGTCCTCCGCGCTTTCAGAGCCGGACGGCGCGGGCCTCGGCACGATCGGCCTGCCGCCGAAGGCGACCGAGCGCCTCGCGCACGAGGCGGGGTTCACCCGCTTCCGTCTCCACGACTTCGAAGACCCGGCCAACCTCTATTACGAGATCCGGCCCTGATGAGCCAGGACGTCCAGGAGATCGCCGCCCTCGCCCGCGAGCTCGCGCCCGAGACCGAGGCGACCCGCCGCCTCCCCACCCCACTCCTCGACCGACTCCGCGCCTCGGGCCTGATGAACGCCGGTGCGCCGCTCCAGGACGGTGGCCTCGAGCTGCCCCCGGGCGAGCTGCTGCGCCACGCGGCGACGATCGCCGCCGGCGACGCGTCCACCGGCTGGTGCGTCTCGATCGCCGCGACCAGCAGCCTGCTCGCCGGCTACCTCGAGCCGGAGGGGCGCGATGAGCTGTTCGCGGACCCCGCCGAGATCGCCGCGGGGATCTTCGCCCCCCGTGGAACCGCGCGACCGGTAGACGGTGGCTTCGTAGTCAGTGGCCGCTGGCCCTATTGCAGCGGCATCGAACATGCAGGGGTGCTGTTCGCGGGCTGCTTCCGCGCAGTGGAGGGCGAGCCGGACGCGCGAGCGCTGCCGATCACCGTGGGCATGCCGCGTGAGGAGCTCGAGGTGCTCGACACCTGGCACACGCTCGGCCTGCGCGGCACCGGCAGCCAGGACTGCGTGGCGAGTGAGCTGTTCGTGCCTGCGCGGCGAACGTTCTCGCTGTTCGACGGCCCGCGCGTGGACCGGGCGCTGTACCGGTTCCCCGTGTTCGGCTATTTCGCGCTGTCCGTCGCCGCGGCGGCGATGGGCAATGCCCGCGGCGCGATCGACGACTTCGCCGAGCTCGCCAAGGTCAAGGTCGGCCAGGGCTCGGCCCGCACCCTCGCCGAGCGCTCCACCACGCACGCCGCGCTCGCCGAGGCGGAGGCCTCGATGCAAGCTGCCGAAGCGCTGTTCGACCGCGCGGTGCAGGAAGCCTGGATGGCCGCCCAGGACGAGGCGCCGGTCTCGGTGGCACTGCGCAACGGGCTGCGGATCGCCGCCACGAACGCGGCACGCACCGGCGCGGCGGTCACCGGCGCGCTGTTCGACCTGGCGGGCGGTCCGGCGATCTACGACGGCGCCGCGCTGCAGCGCCGGTTCCGTGACGCGCACACCGCGACCGCTCACTTCCAGGTCGGCCCGCCTTCGCGCGACATCCAGGGCCGCGTGCTGCTCGACCTGCAGGCCGACACGACGATGCTCTGAGGGGCGCCCGCGGGCGTCCCGCCTCACTCGCCGTGGAGTTCGGCGACCGCCGTCTCCCACCGCTCGAGCGCGGCTTCCACGGGCGCCATCCCCGAGGAGGGGATGTAGCGCACTACGCGCCGGACACCCATGCGCTCGAGCTCCTCGAGCACCGCGGGTTTGGCCGGAGCTGCGTTGATGACCACGTCGATCTGCCGGTCCGCGCGGGAGCGCAGCTCGCCGATCCTCGCAGCCAGGTCTTCGCCCGGTATGTAGTTGGGCATCCACGCGTCGCCGAAGGCCAGCACGCGGTCGAGCACCGTCGGGCCGTTGCCGCCGACGAGCACAGGAGGGTGCGGCCACTGCGCCGGCTTCGGCCATGACCAGATGCGCTCGAAGTTCACGTGCTCGCCGTGATAGCTGGCTTCGTCCCGGGTCCAGATCGCCCTCATCGCTTCGACTCGCTCGGCGAGGATCGCCATCCGCTTGCGCGGGTCGGTGCCGTGGTTTTCCATCTCCTCGCGGTTCCAGCCGGCGCCGACGCCGAACTCGAAGCGCCCGCCGGAGATGCGGTCGATGCTCGCGACCTCCTTTGCCGTGATGATCGGGTCGCGCTCGATCACCAGGCAGATGCCGCTGCCGAGGCGCAGATGGCTCGTCGCCTCGGCGGCGCACGCGAGCGCAACGAACAGGTCGTAGGTGTGACTGTATTTGCGCGGCAGTTCGCCGCCCGCGGGATACGGCGTAGCGCGGTTCGCGGGGATGTGGGTGTGCTCGGGGAACCAGAGCGACTCATATCCACGCTCCTCGACGAGCCGCGCGAGCGCCCCCGGCTGGATGCCATCGTGCGTGGCAAAGCATGCGACCCCAAGCTCCACGGCCGCAACCCTACCGGCCGGTCGCAGGCCGGCGAGGGTTGACACCGGGGACGGCCGTTCGGATACGGTCTTCACAGACCGTTCACAGACCCGGCTCGATCGGAGAAGCCGGGCTTCTCAAAGGGGGGATCAATATGAGGCGGATCCACGTCGCCGGCCTCTGCACGACGCTGCTGCTGGCGCTGGGCGCTTCCACCGCATCGTCGTCGTACGCGGCGCTGCCCGAATTCAGCGGGCCGTTCGGCAAACCGTTCACGTCGTCGAGCGGACCGAGCCGGCTCCGGGGGGTCGGCGGCAAACGGGTGATCTGCGCGGCCAGCACCGACGTTGGAGAATTCACGGGGGCGAAAACCGGCTCGGTGACGATCACGTGGACCGGATGCACGCTGAAAAAAACTCAGTGCAGCACGCCGGGATCGGCGCCGGGTGAAATCGTCTCGCCGGCGCTCGCCATGACCCTTGGCTACATCAACAAAAGCACGAAAGCAGTCGGCGTCGACCTCTCCGAACCGTCAGGGGGACCGTTCCTCCTGTTCAGCTGCCTCGCCGGGACGCGCGTCCTGGTGGTCGGCTCGGTGATCGGGAGAATCGGGCCCGTCAACAAACTGGTGACGCCCTCGGAAACCTTCAAACTGCGCTTCGCCCAGGTCGGCGGGATTCAAAAAGTGCAGAACCTCGAAGGTGAACCGAAAGACACGTTGGAAATCTCGTTCCTCGCGCCGCTCGAAACAGCGGGCCTGAGGATGGAAGACCAGATCCTGTTCGCCGAACCGGTGACGCTGTCGGCTTAGCGGGATTCCTCGGCGCGGGCGCGGGGCGAACACGTCCCGCGCGCCCGCCGGCCGGGTACCTGCCTGCCGGCCGGCGTGCAGGAGCTCCTCCGGCCTCCTACGTACCGGTGGCGTCGGACAATGCGAGGCGGCCCAGCCGTCCGCTCATAGACTCTGCCCGATGCCCGAAACCTTGCTCGACCGTCTCGACGCCCGGGTAGGCGAAGGCCTCGAGGCCGCGATCGGCGCCCATCATCGCCGGCGCCTTCGGCGCGTGGGTCGGCTCGACCAGTTGCAGCCGCCTCGCGACGGAATGCTCTGGGCAGCGGGCGACCCACCGCCCCGCCAGGGCGGTGAGCTCGAGATCTTGGTCGACGGCGCCCACGCGCTGCCCCGCATCGCCGAGGCGATAGCCGGAGCCCGTTCGCATGTGCATATCGCGGGCTGGCACATCACTCCCGGGTTCGGGCTCACCCGCGACGAGCAGGCGCGGAGCCTGCGTGATCTGCTCGGCGACCGGGCCGAGTCCGTCGACGTCAGGGTTCTCCTGTGGGCGGGTGCACCCCTGCCGGTCTTCAAGCCGTCTCGTGCAGCCGTTCGTGACGTTCGCGAGGAGCTGATGCGTGACACGCGCGTGGAGTGCGCGCTCGACACCCATGAGCGTCCGATGCACTGCCATCACGAGAAGCTGGTGATCGTCGACGGCGCGGTCGCGTTCGTCGGCGGGATCGACCTCACCTCGCTCGGCGGCGACCGGTTTGACGCCAGTGACCACTCGATGCGCGGTCCGCTGGGGTGGCACGACGCCTCCAGCCGGTTGACCGGACCGGCCGTGGCCGATGTCGGTGAGCACTTCGACGCTCGTTGGCACGCCGCTACGGGCGAGCACCTGGATCGAGCACCGATGCCGGGGCGAACCGGTGATGTCGAGCTGCAGGTCGTGCGAACCGTCCCGGAGAAGATCTATGACTTCCTGCCTCAGGGCGACTTCCGCATCCTCGAGGCCTACACGCGGGCTTTGCGCTCAGCCCGGGAGTTCATCTATCTCGAGAGCCAGTTTCTCTGGTCTTCCCAGGTGGTCGAATTACTCGCCGAGAAGCTCCGCAACCCGCCGAGCGAGCGCTTCCGCGTGGTCGTGCTGTTGCCTTCGAAACCGAACAACGGGGCCGACACGACGCGCGGTCAGCTCGCTGCCCTGGTTCGCGCCGACGACGGACGCGGGCGGTTCCTGGCAGCCACCATCACGGCTCGCACAGGACGTCTGGCGGGCCCGCTCTACGTTCACGCCAAGGTGGGCATCGTCGACGACGCCTGGATGACCATCGGCTCAGCCAACCTCAACGAGCATTCCTTCTTCAACGACACCGAGATGAACATCATCACCCGGGACCCCGCCGTCGCCCGCGACGCGCGGTTGCGGCTATGGGCCGAGCATCTGGACCGCTCGGTGGATGAGGTCTCCGGCGACCCCGCCTCGGTTATCGACGAGCTCTGGCGCCCGATCGCAACGGAGCAGCGCGAGCGCCTGGAACGTGGCGAGACGCTGACCCACCGGCTGCGGGAGCTGCAAGGCGTCTCGCGCAGGTCGATGGCGCTGCTCGGTCCGATCGACAGCCTGCTCGTCGACGGCTGAGAAGCACCGAGCGCGGCGCGGCGCGCTCAGGCTTTTTCGTCCATCTCCGCACCCCGCTTCTGCAGGAAGCTGCCGACTCCACCGGCGAGCGTCGCGATCACTGTGATCGCATAGATCTCCATGAACACATCCAAGACGCGCCCGCCGGCTGAGATCGGGTTCTTCACCTGCGATGACACCGTGAGGAGCTGGGTCGTCGTCCAGAACGCCGCGCTGCCAAACGTCTTGATCTCGGTTTCGTGTGAGTGACGCTCCAGGAAATAGCCGAGCACCGCACACACGAGGTCGACACCTACGGTCACGACGGCCACCGTCACCAGTACGTTCCGCAGCCGTCGATGGGTCGTGGTGCTCGCGCGGAAGACGTCGCGAACCTCCCGCCACGACGCGCCGAGTACTTCGGTCAACATGCCCGCCATGCTCGCGGGCGTGCCGGACGCCCAGTGCTCTCAACGACGTTCCGCTGCAGCCTTCCGGGCGGGGGCGTCGCGCGGGCCATAGAGCACGCGCTTGGGCACCGGCAGAGGGCTCAGCCGCCTGGCGACCGAGCCGGCGAGGAGCCGTGGTTCGACAGCCGCAACGAGAGCAGCGAGCTCGGCACGCTCGGCGTCGCTGAGGTAACTTGGGCGACCTCGCGATTTCACGAGCAGCGCGAGCGTTCGGCGACGTTGGGGCCCGCTCAGCTTCGCCAGATGCACCCACACCATCCCGGCGATCTCGGCTGCCACCAGCACCCGCGCGATCGGAAACCCTTTCGCGAACCGCTTGAACGGCGCTCTCTTGATCAGGAATCGGAGCATGAGCCCATCGTAGACCCGGAGAGAATCGTGTAACGACCGCGAGCCACCCGTTGGAATCTGGGTGACGGGCCGCGGACATTGCCGGCGAGCGTAGCCTTGACCGAGGCCCAGCGCACCGGTTCGTCGAGCAACTCTTCCACTCGGACGTGAACCTCCCGCGCCTGCAAGGGCTCGTGGTGGTCGCTCAGCACCCGCGCAACGGCGCCGACGATCCGTCCGCGTCGCGGCTGGTTCCGGTTTTGCCGGCTCGGCAAAGACCGGTCGCGCTCGACATCCCTCGCGAAGGTGCTGCGGCTCTCGATCTCCTTGGCGAGGTTCGAGACGCGCGTCGCCTCATCCTGCACGACCTCGACCAGACCGCTGAGCGCGTTGCCGTCCGCGCCCCAGGTGCCGTCGAGGTCCCGGGCGGCGCTCTCCAGCGCCGCTCCAGCCCAACCTGCGTGTTTGGCCGCGCGTCCGATCAGCTCGTTGCTTCGCTTAGCCGAGTTGCTCCGTCCTGCTCGACGGTCCACTGCGGTGGCGGGCATCGTTCGTCCTTCTTCTCGCCCCCCTCGTGAGGTCGAACAGCGCACAAGAAGGAGAGAGACGAACGAGATCCGTGCAGGCTGTCGGCGCCGGCAACCTGATGCAAACATGCGACGCTCAGGCCAGAAGGCGCGTACACCGATCATAGACCTTCGCGGTCACACCGCCCCCGTGAGGATCGCCGGTACTGCACGGCCGCGCCGGACTCGTTGGACACGAGGTTGGCGGAGGGGACGGGGGCCGTGAGGCCCCCGTCTTCCGCGTCCGACCCGGCGCGCGCCGATCAGCCCCGGCTGCGCACGGGCTTGTTGGCGCTCACGGTCCGAGTTCCAGCGTGGAAACCATCCCCGCGTGATCTGAGGGCCATATGAACGGTTCTGGTTTCGGCGTCGGCACTTTGTCACCCACCAGGTGCTCGTCCAACACGGTGAAGGCGCCGCGGGTGAGCACGTGATCGAGTTCTTGACCCGCCCCGAATTCCGCGTTCGGGTCGTTGACGAGGTCTTCGAACGGGAGGTGACAGCATGTGAGCGGCGGCGCGCCGAGACCCGCTGCGACCCAAGTGTCCGACAGGCCGCCGCCGATCAGCTCGTCGTATGCGGCAGGCCCCGTTCCGGACGGTGGGGTTTTTGGTCCTCCGTTCAGATCGCCCGTGAGGACCATGGGAAGCGTCGTGTTGGCCGGCCCTTCGAGCAGTTCTTTCGCCTGGAGAAAGCGAACGACCCCGCTCGGCTCCAAAGCGTCGAGGTGCGTCGTGATGAACCGGAACGTCTTGCCGCGCAACTTGACGTCGATCGACTCCCAGCTGTCAGTGAATGGGATCGTTTCTTTGGTGACCGGGTTTTCAAGCGTGACTTTGCAGAATTCGCAACTGTAGGTACCCGACTGAGGGTTGGACAGCTTCAGCTGCCCGGGAGGAAGGTCGCTCCTGGCAAGGATCACCCCGCGTTCGACCATGCCGACCGCAGTGAGTCCAAAGGGAGGAGCGCCCGAAATGACCGGAAAGGCCAATGTGAAGTTGCCTTCCGGACGGGCTGTTGCGGAGACGGCCTGATATTCCATCCCGTCGGCCTTGAGCGCTTCGATCAGCACCTGTGTGAAGTCTTCGCTGACTGCCGGCGGGAGGGCAAATGGGTGGGCTGGATCGAACGCGCCCTTGTGCCAGGTGGCGACCTCCTGAAGGCCGACGAGCGCCGGGCTGTTCTGAGCGATCTCGCCGGCGATCTGTTTGGCGCGGTCTTTGAACCGGGTCGCCTGATAGGTCGCGTAGTCTTCGGTCGTTGCTTTGAGAACTTCGGCCTGCGACGGCGGGGGGCCTCCGACGAGTGCGCGGATATGGGCGAACTCCGTGCCCTGGTAGAGGTTCTGCGTCATCACGGTCACTGAGCGCTTGTCCGCGTTCGCGCTGCCGGCGCCGACGATTCCCCAGGCGACAGCGAGCAGAGCGAGCGCAAGTAGAACCGCGCCGGCCGGCTGAGAGGATGGAAAGGGGGTGTGACTGCGCATCATGCGATCCCTCCTGAGTAGCTCGGGCCGGCAGTGGCCCGAGGTGGCTGCTTCCTCGGACGGAAGCGCAGCGCTCGGCTGGGTCGCTCGCACCGGCGAAGTCGACCGCTCAGGGACCGTCCACCGAGACGCTAACCCCGCTCTGCCGCTCGTGTCAACCGGTAGGTCCGCGAGGCGCTTCGGACTCTGGCACCCCGATCCCGGAACGAGCGGCCTCGGTCCCCGCGGCCCGCGTGGCCGGCGACCCCAAGGTCCTTCGCGACCGCACGGTCCCGGCTGGCCGAGCTGGCGGGCGAACCACCATGCGGCCTGCGAACATCGCCCCGGTGACCGCCACCGAGCTTTGGCGACGTGGCCAGGCGGGCTGGCCGCGTAGCTTCCCACTGATTCAGTTCCCGAACGCGCCGCTGCTCGCCGCGTTTGCCGGTCTGGGGCTCGCGGCTGTGGCCGATCACACGGCGCACGACGTCGGTCGTGCGGTCTTCACGATCGGCCTCGGCGTGTGGGCGTGGGAGGAGGCGGTGGACGGGGTCAACTGGTTCCGTCGTCTGATCGGGGCCGCGGCGCTCGTCTGGATCGTCGTCCGACTGGCAGGCGAGTTGTGAGCGCGCCGTAGGGCACAGCCATCCACAAGCGGGGCCCGTTTGGAAGCGAGCCGCAACGAGCGTTGAGCGCGCTTGCTGACAGCGGGGCCGTCAGCTAGAGTCGCCTGCGGAGGGCATCAAATGCGGTCGGTCTCCTGAAGGAGCTCGGCATCACGACCTGACTTCCTTGTTTGCTGGCAGCCAAGGAGGTCGTGATGGTTGGAAGTCTCGATGTTGCGGGACCGGAGATGATCGCCGCTCGTCGCTGCCGGTCGCAGCCGTTCCGCGCCGTCCCGACGTCGGCTGCCGGTGTGAGGGCGAGCGCGGACGCATGACGCGACGGCCCAATCTGCCGTCGCGCGCGCCCGCGGCGCGAGCATCTTGGGCGGGCGGGGCTTCTGGCCCGGCCGCGCAGGTAGGCACCAAAGATCCCTCTCAGGGTGCCGAAACCGGCGTGGGTGCCTCTTCCCCGGAGGCGCCCACGCCGCCCCAAACCGACCCCGTCGCGGAGGAGAGGCGCCGGGAGAGCGCGTTCTGGCGCGCGAGGCTGGGTCCCTACGCGCGGCCCCACGGCCCTCGTGCGACGCTCACTCTCGCGACCTCGGTGGTCCCGTACATCGGCGTTTCAGTGGCGATGTACCTCGTGCTGCAGACCGCCCCTCTGCTCGGGCTTCTCCTCGCGGTACCGGCCGCCGCATTCCTGGTGCGGACGTTCATCGTGTTCCACGATTGTTCGCACGGCTCGTTTCTCGCCAACCGGCGCGCCAACGCCTGGCTGGGAACCGTCCTGGGCCTGTTCCTGTACTCGCCGTTCGTGCGCTGGCAGCACGACCACGCGGTCCATCACGCGTCCTCCGGCGACCTCGACCGGCGCGGGGTGGGCGACATCCACACGCTCACGGTGGCGGAATACCGTGCGCTCTCCCCGCGCGGACGGCTCGGCTACCGCCTGGGGCGCAACCCGCTGGTCATGCTCGGGCTCGGGCCGATCGTGGCCATGATGATCGGGCCGCGGATCGTCGCGAAGGGTGCGCGTCCGCGCATGCGACGCAGCGTGCTCGGCACAGACCTCGCCCTCGCGCTGCTCGTAGGGGCGCTCTTGTGGCTGATCGGCTGGCGCTCCTACCTGCTCGTGTGCCTGCTGCCGGCGATGTTGGCCGGGGCTGCGGGTATCTGGCTGTTCTACGTCCAGCACCAATTCGAGGACGCCTACTGGGAGAGCTCCGCGGAATGGAGCTACGCCGATGCGGCGCTGCGCGGCAGCTCCTTCCTGAAGCTCCCCCCGGTGCTTCGCTTTTGCACGGGGAACATCGGGTTCCATCACGTCCACCACCTCAACGCGAAGATCCCGAGCTACAACCTTCCGCGAGCGCATTACGAGAACGCGATCTTCCGCGACGTACCGGTGCTCTCGCTCGGCGACGGGCTGCGGGCTCTGTCCCTCAAGCTCTGGGATGAGAACAGTCGCCGGCTGGTGACCTTCGCGCAAGCCCGCGACACGGCGCCGTCCCCGGTCTCCTCAGCAGAGTCGGCGTAGCCCAGGGCCGTCAAGCCCCGCACACCGCGGCCCGCGATCGAACGTGACGCCTCAGTCGCTCGGAGGGAGCGGAGACGTCCGGATCTCGTCGTCGTCCACGAGATCGCTCGGCCCGAGCATGAACACCTCGCACATCAGATCTGGATCCTGCTGGTTGCCGCTCATGAAGCCGATGACCCTCCGGCCCGTCGCATCTTCGACCACCTGCTCGAAGCGACGGCGCATCAGGTCCTGGAAGTCCATGCGCTGCTGGATGACCGAGTCTTCGCGCCCACCCTCCAGCAGCGTCCTCTCCACCCGCGTGAAGCCACCGCGCAGCAGGCAGACGACGAGGTCGTCCTGGTAGTAAGACTTGGCACGCGTGGGACCGCGCCCGTAGAACTCCTTGAGCAGCGCGACCAAGCCGTCGGAGATCGCCGTGAGCACGTCTCCGGGAGAGCGCTGCGGCTGCTGTCTGCTCGGCGGGAACATCGGCTCGGAGGACCCAGCGTGATCCGTCTCGCGATGCTACCGGACAGCCGGTAGACTGGTCTCATCGCCGTTGGGTCTCGCCCTTCGCCTCGCGCGCGACCTTCGACCGGAGGACGAGAGAGCAGGCTCGCCACCATGGCAGCCGCCCAACCGCTTGACAGCGAGGTCCTCGACCTCGTGACCGACGCGATGGTCGCTCTTCACGAGCGCTACCACCACCGCAAGCCGCTCGAGGCAAAGACCCAGCTCATGGGCGATGACCTCCTGGTGTGCGTCCTCGGCGGTGTCTACACCGACGTCGAGAAGACGATGATCGAGTTGCAGAAATCCACGATCGTGCAGGAGACGCGAAGCGCCTTTCAAACTGCGATGCAGAAAAGGTTCGTCGACGAGGTGGAACGCATCACCGGACGCCACGTCCTCGCGTTCATCTCAAACCAGTACGTCGGGCCGGACATGGAGGTCGAGATCTTCATGCTCGAACCCGTCGGTTAGCCGCCTGGCGGGCGCGTTCAGGCCGGCGGCGGCGGCGGCGCGACGGCGCTCACGATGTTGCCGCCGTCGTCCGACCAGCGGCCCGCGTCGAGATCGTCCCCCGCCGTGGCCGGCCTACGGCGCGAGGCCAACTCGACAGGCGGCGCGAGCGGGCCGGATTGACGATCCTCGCTCCACTCGGCGAGCATCTCCGTGCCGAACCAACGGAACCCGAGCACGGCTGCGCTCGAGGCGACCGGGCTGAGCGCGGCTCCGCACAGCGGGCAACGTTCGTCGAGGAGCACTACCTCCGGAGCGCCCGCCTGCAGGCGGATCCGGCACGAGGAGCAACTCAGATGGGCAGGAGAGATCACGGAGTCGGCTCCGTGTCCCCGCCGACGATCGGCTCGAAGTGGGCAGAGCGGGCCCCCTGCTGCATGCCGCGCGCCGCCTGCTTGGCTTCGTCCTCCGAGTCGAACCCGCGCGATTGGACGAGACTCGCTCCGCTGCGATCGACGATCTCCCAGTGATAGCCGGCGGCGTTGTCTTGGTAGATCCGGAACGCGGGCGATGCCGTCTTCGACGCTGGGCGCGCCCTGGCGGGCGGCGACTTGGCAGCGGCGACGTGCTTTGTTGCGGTGGCCATGGCCAGCCGCCTCTCTACCCTTCTTGAGAAAGATGTCACCGAGAGAGCGAGAAGAGTCTGAAGCTCACCCGACGTACTTGCGACTATAACGGCTTTGCGGGCCTGCGCTCGGCCTCCGTGCAAGCGGTCCGCCGGAGCTGTCGCGACGCGGCCACGCATCACGCAGCGTAATCGGGTAGTAGTGGGGGATCGCGACACCCGACGACATCGACTTCACCTATTCGCTCACGGATCGCGTCTTCCGGCTCAGCATGGGTGAGCTCGCCGACTTCAGCGGTGCGAAGTATGACGGTGACTTCTCAATCACGCTCGCGGAAGCGCAACGTCGCAAGCACGAGTACGTCGCCGCCCAGCTCGGAATCGAGCCCGGCACGCGAGTGCTCGACCTCGGTTGCGGCTGGGGAGGGCTGCTCGATTTCATCCGCAGACGCGGCGGCGTAGGCGTCGGTGTGACTCTTTCGCAGGCCCAGCTCGCGGCTTGTCGCCGTCACGACTTGGACGTTCACCTGCGCGACGCAAAGGAACTCGAGCGGGCCTGGTTCGGCGGCTTCGACGCGGTAGCGAGCCTCGGCGCGTTCGAGCATTTCTGTTCACCTGATGATTTTCGCGCCGGCCGGCAGGACGCGGTCTACAACTCGATCTTCCAACGTGTGGCAGGTGTGCTGCCGGACGGCGGGCGCATGTACCTACAGACGATGGTCTACGGGCGCAACATGATCCCCGCCGAGGAGGCGCTGGACGCGCTGGAGGAGATGCCGCCCGCAAACACTGATGCGTGGTATCTGGCGCTCCTTGCACGACAGTTCCCGGGCTCGTGGTTGCCCTTCGGGCAGGAGCAGGTGGTCAACTGCGCCCAGCCTCACTTCGACCTCGTTTCGAGCACCAACGGTCGCCTCGACTACATCGAGACGATCGAGCAGTGGAATGCCCGGATCGGACGGCGCAGCCTTCGCAAGTCCTGGCTGAAGCTGCAGCTGGTCCCGCGCTGGATCACCAGCCCGGACTTCCGCATGGCCTTCGCCTCGGGCGTGAGCGCGAACAAGGTGTGTTTCGAACGCGAACTCTTGGATCACTATCGGCTCGTGTTCGAGAAGCGGACTTCGCAGCCGGCGTGAAGGATCCGGGGACCCGGTAGTGGGCGCCCGCGTGGGGTCAAGCGAGGATGCGCGGAACCGTCAGGCGTGCTCGGCGGCTGCAAGGTCTGCGATCGCAGCCGCTACATCCGTGTAACCGAGAATCGCATGAACGATCTTGCCGTCCCTGACCTCGTACGCGTCAGCGAAGCGAATATCGACAGATCCACCCTCCTCGGTGCGGGCGTGCGAGCGCGTGTCGCAGATGACCCATGGGTCGGCATCGATGTATTCGCTGACCTCTGCTCCGAAGGCGTCGTAGGGCGCGGTCCAATGTGCCACGACGCGCCTGATCGCCTCGCGTCCGTGAAGCACGGCGGGCACGTCGGGCGAGGGCAAGTCACGGAACTCGACCTCGGCGTCCGGGTGGTAAAGCTCGATCACGGCCTCCCAGTCGCCGACGTTCAGCAGTTCCGCTGAGCGGCGGAGGAGTTCAACGTTCCTTTGCGACATAGCCAGTCGAGTATCGCACGGGACGAGACGCCCTCCTGACGTCGAGACTTCGCCGCCGGCGCCGCAGCATGTACGGCACCGCGTTGGCCGCGCGAGAGTCAGGACAGCGGTCTCTGGGCCGGCGTCGGGTCACGCGGACCCCGCGTTATAGTCGTCCTGCGTCCGGCGAGCCCGCGCTTGTCGCTCTACGGGCAGCGCCTTACTTCACAGGGTCAGAGAGGCGGTCGGGGTGGACACCGCGCAAGAGAACATTCGTCTCAGGGGAGCGCGCGGCGCCGGCGAGGGGCGAGGGCCCGCAGTGTCGACGATCCGAACGCCGGGGGGCTGATGACGTTGCCCGTCACCGAGATACTGGTGGTCGGCGGCAAGAGCTTCCGCGTGCGTGGCGCCGCCGAGGATGTCGAGGCCAAGATCCTGGAGGCCGCGCGCGGTTCGATCTTGGAGCTGGTGTGGCTCGAAGAGGCAGAGGCCGGACGGCCCGTCGCGCTGAACCCGGCTCACATCGTCGCTGTGAGCGATGCGCCGGCGGCGGAGCACCCGCAGACCGGCGAGAGCTGAGCCGGGGACCTCTCCCTGGGGGAAGTGATACGACCCGCGGCGGACCGGCGACCGGTACCGCGGGCCGGTCGGTCCTAAGCGCCGTGTTCCGGATGAGCTTGCTGCGCCCGCCTGATCTCCTGCTCCGTCGCCCCGGCGCCAACCGCATCGTCCCGCAGGTTTCCCTCGAACACCGACAGCTCCTCGTCCGATGCATCGCGCAGCCGCGTGAGCGCCGCTTCCTTGCTGCGCGGGTCGGTCGGCTCGGGGTCGCGCTGGCGCACGACCCCCGCCGGGTCGCCGGTGGTACCAACGGTCTCCCCGCCGGTGCGCTCAGGATCTGCCGTCAGCTGAGGCTCGAGCTCAGGGGGGCTGTCCTCAACGTTCCCCCGGTCCGCGGACTCCTGCCGGCGGGCATCCTTCTTGGCCTGCTTGATCAGCCGGCGCTCGCGCAGGCGGTTCTCGCGGGCGAGCTTCGCCATCGTCGTCTTCTTCTTGCCGCTCGAACCCATCTTGCAGTCCTTTCGGAGAGGTGGCAGCGCCTACGGCCGGACCTGCTGGCGCCGTGTGGACCGGTGGGACGCGCACACTGACTCGGTCAACCGCCAGCGGGTGCTCTGGAAAGCCGCGACCGTGCCCACCGGTGGGAAGAGACTCGCGACACGAGCCTGCGGCGTGCGAGCCGTGCCGCACGCCGCACCTTCGTGGCGTCTACGCCGGCTGAACGTTCGAGGCCTTCGGGCCCTTGTCGCTGGCCTCTTCCTCGTAGTTCACCTTCGTCCCTTCGGACAGCGAGCGAAATCCGGTGCCTGCGATCGCGGTGTGATGCACGAACAGGTCCTTTGACCCGTCATCGGGCGTGATGAACCCGAAGCCCTTGTCGTCGCTGAACCACTTGACGGTTCCGGTGGCCATTACTCAATCCTCCTGGTAGTAGTGCGGCGAACGCGGAGATTGCGGAGCAATGGCTACGAGCGCTGGCACTGCGTCGTCGAGCAAGTCGCTCGACCTGAACCGTTGACGTTAGCACCTATGCGCGCGCGCGATGCGCGCGGACGCCGGCTCGGCTTTCGTCCGCGCGCCGGGTGCGTCCCACGCTTCGCGCTAGGCTGGGAGGAAGATCCGCGCGACCTGCATGTCGCACGGCGCAAACAGCGACACAGCGCCGGACGGCTGGGCGCCGCTGCGGTTAGGAGCTCGAGGTGCCAAGCCCGATGCAGATGCGCCAGCAGCAGAAGCGCGACGAGAAGCTTCAGAACATCCGCGAGCAGGTGGCGGACGGAAAGCTCGTGATTCGAAAGATGACGCCCGCGGAGCGCGAGCGGTTCCCGCCGCGCGCGCAGAAGGCTCAGCGCTCCGGTTCCAAGCGGGGCTGATGGCCGGCTTCTTCATCCCGCCGCTTCCCCAGCGCAGCGCAGATGCCGAGCGCGCGTACGACGCGCTCCGCGATGAAGCCGAGGCGTGCACCGGAGCGGTCGCACGCAGCCGCCGGATCGAGCTGCTCGAGTGCCGGCGCAGCGGTCACGACTGCCTGCTGCAAGTCGGCGAGCCGGACGTTGCGACCGGACGCACCGTGTCAGCGATCATCCAGCTCGGCCGAAGCACGTACACCGTTCATTACGCCGGCGCACCGCCCGGTGAGTCGATCGCGCCGGTCGTACTGCAGCAATCCGAGGTCTACTCGGCGACCGACTTCCAATAACGCGCGTCGGGCGGGCACGCCTGGTCTGTCACCGTTTCGATCCCGGTCGACTGATCGTCGCACCCCATTTCGCGGCACGGCTTCTGGCCCCGGGCATGGCCCGCGCCGGCAGATTCGCCGACTGCTGAGCGCGCGCTGCGTGGCCCCAACGTGAACTAGGCTCCGCGGATGGCCTCTGAACCGGCAGCGGCCGACGGCGGGCGGGCGCATTTCCGACCGCTGCTGATCGGCGCCCTCGTGATCGTCGTGATCGGAGCCGCCGCGACCCTCTTCGGCTGGGACCTGAGCGGCTGGTTCAAAGAGGTCTGGAAGACGATCACGACGATCTCGCTCGGCTACCTGCTCGCCGGCATCGTGCTGATCACGATCCAGACGACGGGGGCGGCGTATGCGTGGTACTCGATCCTGCGCTACGCCTACCCAGGCCAGATCCGGTGGGTGCAGGTATGGGCCTGCTACGCGGCGGCGGTCGCGCTCAACTTCGTGCTCCCGGCGAACATCGGCACGCTCGCGATGCTGCTGATGTTCACGACGATCATCGCGGCGGCGACGTTCGCGGGAGTGCTCGCGGGATACGTCGTGCAGAAAGTCTTCTTCACGACGATCGGTATCGCCACGTACGTCTACCTGTTCCTCAGCGTCGGGGGCTCGTTCAAGCTCCAGTTCGGCTTCATCGAAGAACACCCGTGGGCCTTCGTGATCCTGCTCGCGGGCATCATCGTGCTGATCTACCTCGTGCTGCAGACGCTGCGCCCCCGGGTCAGAGGCTGGTGGGAAGACGCGAAGGAAGGCGGCCAAATCGCAGCGCGGCCGCGCAGGTACCTCATGCTCGTCGCGGCCCCGGAGCTCGTCAGCTGGCTCGCGATGCTCGGAACGATCGCGGTCTTCTTGAGCGCCTACAACATTCCCGTCACGTTCCACACCCTGATGAGCGTCGTGGGCGGCAACTCGATCGCGAACATGACCTCGGTCACGCCGGGCGGCGCAGGCGTGGTGCAGGGCTTCAACGTGCTCTCGCTGCGAAGCGTGACGAGCTCGAGCAACGCCACGGCCTACTCGGTCGCACAGCAGCTCGTCGAGACGGCCTGGAGCATCGCGCTCGCGATCCTGCTGCTCGTGCGTGCCTTCGGTTGGACCGGTGGGCGGGAGCTGGTGGGGCACTCCTACGCACAGGCGAAGCAGAAGGCTGCCGAAGAGGCGGCGGAGCGGCGCACGAGGCGCGAGGCCAGGCGCAGCGAACGTAGGGCGCGCAAAGCCGGAGCCTAGAAGGGTCCATCGCGGGCCCGCCGTCAGTCGCCCGCGGGCTTCGCGTAGTCCGACGCGCGGAAGCAGCCGTGGAGGTGGTCGTTGACGACGCCGACGTTCTGCATGAACGCATACACGCTCGTGGGACCCACGAAGCGGTAGCCCTGTGTCTTCAGCTGCTCGGCGAGCTTCTCGGCCTGCGGTGTCGAGGTGGGTATGTCCGCCAGCGAGTGCGGCGCGCGCCGACGGGTGCCCGCGTTGGCTTTCGCGAGCGCAGCAAGGCTTGGCGAGGCGGAGCTCATCGCACGCGCGTTCTCGAGGGTGGCCCGGATCTTGGCGCCGTTGCGGATGATCGAGGAGTCCTGCAGCAGCCGATCGATGTCGCCCTCCGTCATCGCGGCCACCCGTGCGACGTCGAAGTCGTGGAAAGCCTTGCGAAACCCGTCCCGCTTGCCGAACACCACCGACCAGCTGAGCCCGGCCTCGAACACACCGAGTGTGAGCGCCTCGAACAACGCCGATTCGTCGTAGGTCCGCGTGCCCCAGACCTCGTCGTGGTAGCGCGCGGCCGGGGTGTCGCCCGCTCGCACCCAGACACACCGCGGTTTGCCGTCATCGCCGACGATCACTTCGTCGCTCATTGGACCCTCGATCCGGAGGCTAGCGTCTCGCGATCTCTCGGAGCCGCTTCCGCAGAACGCTCAAGCGAACCCGGAATGCATCCGAAGCAATCCGGGATGCCGATGTCCCAACGCTCTCCTGGCCAGTTCGTGCCTTCGATCGAGCCGACGTCGCTCGCCGGCCGGTTCGCGGGACAGCCGCTGGATGGGCCGGCCGGAGTCGAGCGGCGCGGGGTGGCAAGACGCCCGCCGATCGTATGGTCGCTCTCGCTGCTGTTCGCATTCAAAGCGCTGATCGCGCTCGCAGTCGTCCTCTTCCCTCTCGACGCCGATCAGCCGACTCGGCTGATCGCGACGGGTGGGACGATCGCGCTTGCCGCCGCGGCCGGCGTCTGGATCCTCGGTCGCCGTTTCTCGATGCTCGCGTTCGAGCTCGTGGCGGCGCTCGCCGTGCTCGCCGCCGGCGCCCTCGTCGCGGAGGCCGGCACCACCGGCGGCATGATGGTCGCCGCCTTCGCCTACCCGTGGATCGCGATCTACGCGGCGCACTTCTTCCCGCGGCGCGTCGTGGCCGCCCTGGGAACGCTCATCAGCGTCACGTTCGCGGTTGGGCTCGCCGCCGATGGCGAGCCTCGCGCGGTGATCTACTGGCTCGTGGTCACGACGACCGTGTGGTCGATCTGCATCGTGCTCGGAGGGCTGAGCGAGGGCGTGCGCCGCCAGCTCGTCACCGATCAGCTGACGGGCGCGCTCAACCGGGCCGGGTTCGTGGCGGCAGCTTCGCGCGAGCGCGCGATCGCCGATCGAAGCGGGCGGCCGCTCGCGGTAGCCGTGATCGACCTCGATGGCTTCAAGCAGATCAACGACCGTGCAGGCCACGCCGCCGGTGACGATCTACTGGCGAGGCTCACGAGCGAGTGGCGCGGGCGCCTGCGCCCGGGCGACATTCTCGCCCGCCACGGCGGCGACGAGTTCGTGCTTCTGCTTCCCGCGACTTCCGAGACGGATGCACACGCAGCCCTCGCGCGGCTGCGCAGCCCGGATGACCACGTGGGATGGTCGGCGGGCGTCAGCGAGTGGATGTTCGGCGAGCCGCTGCCCGCGGTGCTCGCGCGTGCCGACCGGCGTCTGTATGAGGCGAAGCTCGCCAAGCAGGGTGCGCCGCTCGCGCCCGCGGCTCACCCGCGAAGCGAAGCCGCCATCGCGGGCTCCTTCTAGTTCGTCGCCAGAGCTGCCAGATCCGGCCCGGCGCGAGAACGCGGTCAGCCGGTGACCGTGCGCGCGCAGGCCTCGATCGCCTGACCCTGCCGGCGCTGGAGCTCGTGGCGGCGCTCGGCGACGCGGATCGCGCGGCTGCGCTGGACGGGAGTCTTGGCGAGGATTTCCTGCGGTTCCCCGAGCGTGGTCACGAGCGATGCGAGGTCCCCGCCGTGCTTTTCCATGCACGCGCGCAGGCGCTCGGCCTCGCTGACTTTCGAGCTGACGAGGCCGTACCATTTGCTCGGCGCGCCGACAGCGATGACGGCGACGACGGCGCCGATTCCGATCCAGTGGGGCAGGCGCAAAGCGCGGAGAAAGCTCACGGAGGATCACCGCCCAACCTAGTTCGCACAGGGCCTTCGGGTCAAGCGCACGATCGCCGCCGGGCGGCAAGGACCATAAGCCCGAGTTATGCGACCGCACGGCCGCCGAATACCGCTCCGTGGAGCTCTCGCACGCGGCTCTGCCTGCCGATACCGGGCGTGTGAGCGCGTCCTACGCGGAGCTCGCACACGACAAACGCCTGATGGCGCACACGGCCGCCGCGATGTTCGGCGGGGCGACCGTCGATGCCGCGATCGAGGGGATCGTGCCAGGTGACCCCAGCTTCGCGATCGCGCCCGCGCTCGTGGCGCTCGCGGTCGTGTCTGCTCTTCTCCTGGTCGGCCCGCGGCTGCCGCGACGTGTCTTGGCGCTCCTCGGCCCGCTCGGCGTCGTCCTCATCGCGTCCGCGCTCGCCACCACCCCCGGCGCCGGCGACGGGGCGATCCTCTACGTCTGGCCGGTGCTCTGGACCACGTTCTTCTTCGGGCCGAGGGGCGGGGTGGCGATCGCGTGCATCGTCGGAGTGGCCCACGCGGTGACCCTCTTGGTGCTGCCCGAAGCGAGCAGCTATCCGGGGCGCTGGCTCGACGTGATGGCGTCGGTCTCGGTGCTGGTCCTCCTCACCACGATCCTCGTGCGCCGAAATCGAGAGCTGCTCGCCCAGCTCGCCGATGAGGGCAGGACCGACCCGCTCACGCAGCTGCTGAACCGACGCGGGTTCGACGAGCGCGCCGAGATCGAGCTGACGCGGGCAAGACGGGACGGCAGCTCGATCGCGGTGGTGATGTTCGACATCGACTACTTCAAGCGCATCAACGACGAGTGGGGCCACGACGCCGGCGACGCCGTGCTCGCCCGTACGTCGGCGATCCTCGCGCAGCAGGCACGGGACATCGATGTCGTCGCGCGGCTCGGTGGCGAGGAGTTCGCGGTGCTGATGCCCTCGTGCGACGCCGAGGGCGCGGCGAGCCTCGCCGACCGCACTCGCGACGCCGTCGCGGGAGCGCAGGCAGCCGGCCTGCCGGCTGTGAGGATGAGCGCGGGCCTCGCCGCCGCGGAGGCGCCCGCGACGGTTCAGGAGCTGCTCCAGGCCGCGGACGTCGCCCTGTACCGCGCGAAGCGTTCGGGGCGCGACCGCACCGAGCGGGTGAACGCCTCTGCCGCCGGCGCTGCGGAGCACCCCGGCATGCACCCGGGCCTCGCCGCGCCGCCACGGGCGGCCTGACCGAGCAACGGGCCCGGATGACCGTCCATGTGTCGCTCCAAGCGAAGCGCCGGCCGCCTCGCCGAGCGCCCGCTACCCGCGGATAAGCTGGGCCGATGTCGAGCAGACCCGACCCCCTGGACACCTCCAGCCGGAGTCGCGATACCTCCTGGCGCGAGGACCTCAGGGACCTCTACTACAAGCACTTCGGCGATCACAAAAAGGAGCGTCAGCTCTTCTCGACGGGGGCGTTCTTCCTGACCTTCGCGTCGGTCCGCGGCATCACACACGCGATCCGTGCGGAACGGGGCCCGTTCAAGAACATCACTCCCGGGGGGCGGCACATCCACCACATGACCTTCGGGATCACGGGCCTGCTGATCGTCGGCTACCTCTGGCTGCTCGAGATCGGGATCAACGAGCGGCGGCGCCTCTCGCGGCTCACCTCGATCGGCTTCGGCAGCGGGGCCGCCCTCACGCTCGACGAGTTCGCGCTGTGGCTCAACCTCGAAGACGACTACTGGACCAAGCAGGGGCGGGAGAGCATCGACGCCGTGACGTTGTTCGGCGCGCTGTTGACGCTCAGCGTGCTCGGACGGGGCTTCGCCAAAGACGCGGTGAAGCTCCCGGCCGCACGCCGGACGGCCTAGTCCCGGCCGGCCCGCGACGTCAGTTCTTCGCGACGGCCGGCAGGCCGATGTTCCCCTGTTCGCCGATCGCGCGAATGGCCACGTACTTCTTGGCCGCCGCCGGCAGCGTGTAGGACTGCGGCGTTCCCGCTTCGGCAGGTTCGGGTGCCCCGGTCAAAGCCGTCGCCCCCGAGAAGGTCTGAGCCGTGATCTTCTTCTTGGAGGTGACGATTTCATAGCGCACGGCTTTCCCGCACATGAGCTGCGCGCCCGGCGCGGTCCAGTGCAGCGACCCGCCGCTGACGCTGACGGAGAGCGGCACGCCCGGCGCCACGGCGTCCCGTTGATAGTCGCCTGAGTTCGCGAGGTCGTGGTGGAAGCTCGGCCACGAGCTCGGCGAGCAGGCCGCGGCCGGCGTCGAGTACACGGACACCGTCCCTTCGCGCGTGATCGAGACCACATCCTTCCTCGCTTCGCCGCTCGTGTCGACGGTCCCGAGCGATCCGAGCACCGGGGTCGCGACGGTCCACCCCCCGGTGAGCTTCGGCCACGAGCTGCTCGCCGCCAGCCCCGTTTCGTTGTACGCCTGCAGGTCGTTCTCCGCGGTCCCCGCGACCACCTCCTGCTTGGGGGCTTCGCCCGTGACGTCTCCGACGGCCTCTCCGGTGATGAACGACAGGTCGTTCGAGACGGCGGGATATCCCGGCGCGAACTGCCCCGTTTCCGCGTTCCATCCCGCGATGAAGTCCTGCCCGCCCTTCTGGTAGTCGGGCGCCACGACGTCCAAAGCCCGGATCAACCCGGCCGCGGGGTTGAACAGATCGAGCGTCGACCCGTTCAAAGTGCCGAACGCGGGCTCGCCGACTGCCGGGAACGCGGGCGTGTCGGTTTTCGTCGCGCTCGTGGAGAAGTCAGTCTCCAGAGCGTTGTAAGCGCCCGCCGTTTCCCCGTAGCAGGAGGTCCCGTTCGGGTTCAGCACGTAACCGGGGCCTGCATCCGGCGTGACCGCGATCTTCAGCCCTTCACCACCTTCGGGGCATTTCATCGGCGCCACGACCGGTGAGCCGTCGATCCCTTCGCCGACTTCGGGCAGCAGCCCCGCGTCGATGATCCCGATCTTCACCGGCCAGCCTTCGCGATAGGCCGCCGAGTGGCAGCTTTCGTGTTCGCAGACGATTCCGCCCGTCGCGCACGAGGAGGGGTCGCCGGAGCACCCGCTCGCCTTCACCGCGTACACGCGCCCGTTGGCGAAGGAGAGCAGCCCGCTCGCGCCGACCGCGCCGAGCGAGGCGGTCGTCACATCGCCGGCGTTGATCGCGCCTTCGCTGCCCGCGTTGGCCAGATACTCCTCATTGCTTCCCACGATGATCGTCGGCGGCTTGCCGGGTCCTTCCAGGTTCGCCACGGCGGGCGTGTCCACGAGTTTGCCCTGGTCTTCGTCTTTGTTTTCGTCCGCGGGGACGCCCGCGTTGAACCGCGGCTCGTTGCTCGTGGGATCGACCGAGGCGAGCTTCGACGGGTCGGCGATCAGCACCGGGAACCCGCTCACGGGCGAGCCGTCGGCGTGCCACGCATACAGGTGGCGATCCGTCGCGGCGGCGATGATGTCGAGCCCGGGACCCTTTTCGGGTTCGAGGTCCGCCAGCACCGGCGATGAGGCGAATCCGCCCTCGGTGCGCTCGCGCACCCCGGCCCGCTGCGCCTCCCATCCCGGATCGCCGGACAGCGGCGCGCCCGTGTAGTTGGGGTCCGAGGTCTCGTGGAAGACCAGCTTGCCCTTCGCGTTCCAGGCATAGATGTTGCCTTCGAGATCGCCGGCGACGATGTCCGTTTCTCCGTCGCCGCTGAGGTCGCCGGCGGCCGGCGCCTCGATGATCGGGGCGTAGTGCGTCCCGCTCTCGCCGCTGCGGCGCTTGTACGCCGCCTCCCCGTGCAGCGGCAGCGCGTCGGTGTGGACCGGCCACCCCGGCAGCTCGCTGAGCGAGCCCGTGGCCGCGTCGTATTCGTAGGCGTTGATGAAGCCGTCGGAGTTCGCGACGACGAGCTGGTTGCGGTCGTTGCCGGCGAGGTCGACCAGCAGCGGGCTCGCGTCGCCGTCGCCGTGCATCTGCAGCGGGAAGCCCTTCAGCATCTGCGAGTCGCGGTGCAGGTTCAGCTGGCGGCGGTCCTCGCCGGTCATCGCCGGACCGCCCGCGCCGGGCGCGGTCTTGACGACGAGCCGCACGGTGACCGCGTAGGGCTGGGTGTTGGGACGGCCGTTCGAGCTCTGCGTGTTCGCGCCGCCGCCGTTCTCGTTGCCTTCGAACCCTTCGGGATCGGTATGTGGGAACAGCGCCTCTAGCTTGGCCGTGCTGACCGTGGCGAGCTGGCCGTCGAACGCACCGGTGTGCACCGTGGTGCCGTCGCAGAAGCTCGATTCAGCCGCCGCGAAGTCGCCGCCCGCCGTGCTCGCGCGGTTGTTCGGCTGGGCGCCGGGTGCGACTTCCACGCGGCAGGTGTAGGAGCTGCGCGCGTCCACGTGGCCTTCGACCGCGAACGAAGGTTCCTGGGGGGAGACCTGCTGGAACCATTCGGGCGAGGTGATGTCGGCTTCGGGCGGGATCCAGCCTTCCGCGGCGGCGTCCACCGACTTGTACGCGTCGATGCGCCCGTAGCCGAAGAACTCGTCCCAGCCGCGCCGGCTGGGGTAGCGGAAGGTGTCGGGAAGGGGGGCCACCAGACCGCCGTCCTCGTCGGCGGCGAAAGCCGTGTTGAGGTTCGGGTCGGTGCAGGTCGGCGCCGGCACGGCGCTGCAAGAGCTTTCGGGTTCGAGCGCGGTATCGACGTCGTCGGCCTGCCCGCCTTCGCCTTCGTCCGCCGGGTCGGCGCCCGTGCTCGGCGCCTGCGAGCCGAGCTTCGAGGAGCCGTCGACGGGTGTCCCTTCGACGTTGCCGGAGGCGATCAGCTGGCGCACCTCGTTGGCCGTGATCGGGCAAGCTTCGCCGTTCACGCGCTTGCACTCGCCCGACGGGCTCAGCTTGGCGCCCGAGTGCTTCGCGCAACTGCCGTAGAGCGGCGCGCCGCAGGCGTCGAGCGCCGCGCTGTAGATCAGGCCGGCGACCCCCGAGCTCTTGCCCGTCGCCTCCGAGGAGCAGGAGGTGGCCGGCACCGAGACATCGACCCGCGTGCCGAAGTTCGTGCAGCCGTCGAGCTGCAGGTAGGAGGGCGGCGCGTTGGAGACGCCGACCCCGGAGATGCTCGCCGGCCCTTCGACGGCGTTCACCACGATCGTGTTCGGCAGCGACCCCGGCTGGTTGTGATGTTCGGCCGCCTCGTCGGCCGCCGAGGCCATCACCGTCACTCCGTGGCCGTACGCGTAATCGATCGCTTCGCGCGCGAACGCCGGGTCGTTGTAGGTGCCGAGCGGCTCCTGGATCACGTCCACGCCGCGGTCGGTCGCGTAGTTGACCGCCTCGGCGAAGCGGTTGCCGTCGGTGACGAACGACTCGCCGACGCGCAGCTCCATGATCTCGCAGTCGGGGCAGGTGCCGAACTCGCCGGCGGCGCTGTTCGCTTCGGCGGCCGAGTCCTCCTCCTCGCCCGTGCCGTGGCCGTAGTGGACCTCGTCGTAGGGGTCGTTGTTGTTGTCGACGAAGTTCCAGCCCGCGATGTCGCCCGCGTACCCGTTGTGGTCGTGGTCGACGCCGTCAGAGAACGCGATGATCAGGTCCTCGGGCGTGAGGATCCCGGGCGGTCCGTTGCGGCATTCGGCCGTCGCCGGCGGGTTGCTGCACCGGGGGTAGGTGCCGACGACCTTGGCGACGCGCGCGTCGCACGCGTAGTCGAGGACGTCGAAGGCCCCCTGTTCGAGTACGTCGTAGGGGATCGGCCCGTGCCCGCCCGGTTTGCCCCCGGGCATGCCCCCGTCGGGGTCGTAGTCGCCGCCAGTCGCGGCGCGCGCATGTTCGCAGTCGACGCCTGTGGTCGGGTCGAAGGTTTTCGTCATGCTCACTTCGGGCGCGGGCAGTTCGGCGACGTTCAGCAGCACCTTCGCGCGGAGCGAGAGCACCGCGGAGCGGTTGTTCCATTCGATGCCGGAGTCGAGCTCGGCGATCGACACGTCGGGGCGGCCGAGCGTGACCTCGAAGGCCGTGTGGATCGGCGTTCCCGCCGTGATGCACGAGCCGGTGCCTTCGGGCATCGTCGCGAACTGATCGACGAGGCTCATCCCCGTAACGCCGCACAGCTCGTCCATCTGCGAGTTGTTCTTCTCGATCGTCGCTTCTTCACCGGGGTGTTCGGAGGGGATCGCGGGCGTCGCCGCGAACTTCCAGCGCAGCCCGCCGATGTTGTTCGGGACCTGCCCGGCCGGGAGCTTCCAGCTCGACGGTTCGCCGAGCGTCCCCGAGCCGAGGTAGGGGAACTGCGCGTCAGCGGCCGGCGCGAAGGCGAGCAGCGCGAGCGCCAGCGCGGCCGCCACGAACGGCACCGCCGGCCGCGCTCGTCGCCGCAGCCGCGAGCGCGCGCTCACGACTCGACCGCTCGTCCCCCTTCGTTGCACTGGTCCCCGAGGCTCCTTCGTCCGGCACGAGCCCCTCCCCTGCGAAGCCCGTACCCGCCGCCGCGCCTCCCCTAAACCGGGTGGCGATCGCCGCGGAGGCGGTTCGCAACATCTCGGCGCCCTGCATGTGAGAGCATCGACGGACACCCTCGTCCCGACAGGAGGAGCGATGCCCGATTACGCGCCCGGAACCCCGTCCTGGGTCGAACTGTCCTCGCCCGACCCCGACGCCTCGGCTGCCTTCTACGCGGACGTCCTGGGCTGGGACACCACGGAGCCCGGGGCACCCGAGACCGGCGGCTACCGCATGTTCCAGTCCTCCGGCAAGAACGTGGCCGGGCTGATGGGCCAGATGCAGGAGGGCCAGCCCACCGCCTGGGCGACCTACGTCTCGGTCGCCGACGCCGACGCGACCGCCCAGAAGGTTGCCGACGCGGGCGGCACCGTGATCGTGGAGCCGATGGACGTCATGGACCTCGGCCGCATGGCGGTCTTCGCCGACCCGACCGGCGCGGCCTTCGGCGTCTGGCAGCCGAAAGCCTTCGCCGGGGCCGACCTCGTGAACGAGCCGGTCTCGCTCACGTGGAACGAGGTCCACACGCGCGACACCGACACGGACAAGGCGTTCTACAACTCCGTGTTCGGCTGGGCGGCGGGCAAACCGGAGTTCCAAGGCGCGCCCGACACGTACACCGTGTGGCAGCTCGAAGGCCACAACGTCGGCGGCATGATGGAGATGGTCGAGGGCATGTTCCCGCCCGAGACCCCGCCGCACTGGAGCGTGTGCTTCGCGGTCGACGACGCCGACGCGACTGTCGCCAAGGCGCGCGAGCAGGGCGGCACGATCGTCGCCGAGCCGGTGGACATGCCGATCGGCCGCTTCGCCGCGATCATCGACCCACAGGGCGCGGCGTTCACGATCATGCAGAACGCCGCGTAGCCGGCACCACTCAAAGCGAGCGCCGACGGCGGGCGAAGGCCCGCGTCACGAGCACGAGAACTCGGCGCGCCTGCCCTCAGGCGTCTGGCTCTACGGGCGCGCGAAGGCCTCCCGCGCCGCGCGAGCGCCCGCGCGGGCGTGGCAGCCGCTCAGGTGATCGTTCACGAGCCCCATCGCCTGCATGAAGGCGTACACCGTGGTCGGCCCGACGAAGCGCCAACCGCGGCGCTTGAGCTCGCGCGCCAGCGCGCGCGAGGACTCTGAGCTGGCCGGCAGCGTCCCCCGTTCCGGTCCCTCCTGGTGCGCCTCGGGCTCGAAGCTCCACACCAGGTGGGCGACCGATTCGTCTTGCGCGGCGAGCTCGGCCGCGCGCCGCGCGTTGTTTATGACCGCTTCGATCTTGGCGCGGTTGCGGACGATCGCCGCGTCGCCCAGCAGCCGCTCCACATCACGCTCGTCGAAGCGCGCGACGCGCTCGTAGTCGAAGCCGTCGAAGGCGCGGCGGAACGCCTCGCGCTTACGCAAGATCGTCAGCCAGGACAGGCCGGCCTGGAAGCCCTCGAGGCTCAGCTTCTCGAACAGCCGCTTCTCATCGGCAACGGGAAAGCCCCATTCGGTGTCGTGGTAGGCCCGGAGCTCCGGCGCCGAGTCGGCCCACCAGCAGCGCGCGACGCCGTCGTCTCCGACGACGAGTCCATTGGGCTGCGCTGCGGCGGCCGGCACCGACTGAACGCTAGCCGGTGAGGAGCGCTGTGGCTGGGGCGCGTCAGGGGAGCCCTTCGTGCGCGGGTGAGCTCCCGGATACGGGCCGCCCGAGCCCGGCCTCAGGCGCGCACGCCCGCCGGCTGCCCCTGAGCCGTGAGCGCCTGCAGCTCGTCCAGCGACTCCCGCATCAGCTCGAGGAGCCCCGGCCCGCTGCTCTCCGCGACCCAGCGTTCGAAGGCGATGCGGAAGATCGCGACGGCGACCTCGCCCAGGATGCTCGCCCCGGGCTCGCCCGCGCCGCGCTCGCGCAGCGCCTCCGAGACGCCCGCGGCCATCGCCGCGAGCTTGTGGAGCTCGCGCTCGCGCAGCTCCGGGCTGGCGGCGATGATGCGCTGGCGCTGGCGGGCGAAGCGCCGGCCGCGGCGCTCCTCGAGCATCGTGCCCGCCGCTTCGATACCCGCGACGGCGGCCCCGAGCGGCGACGCCGAGGCCGGCGCGGACGCGACCGCCGCGACGACGAGGCGCTGAAGCTCGGCTCCGCCCGCGAACAGGATCTCGCGCTTGTCGGCGAAGTGGCGGAAGAACGTCCGCTCCGTGAGCCCGGCGCGCTCGGCGATCTGCGCCACGGTCGTGTGGTCGTATCCACGCTCGCGGTAGAGCTCCATCGCCGCCCGTTCGAGGCGGCCGCGTGCGTTCGGCTCCCAGCGCATCTCGAACACATCGTACTGATGACAGTCTCTGTCATCCCTGCTACTGTGATGTCAGTTACTGACATCAGCCGCCGGCGTGCGCGCGACGGCGGCCCGATCTGGAGGTTCTGACATGCGCGTCTTCGTCACCGGAGCATCGGGCTTCATCGGATCAGCGGTCGTGCAGGATCTGCGTGGCGCCGGGCACGAGGTCATCGGGCTGGCCCGCTCGGACGCGTCGGCCGAGGCGCTCGCGGACGCTGGGGCGCAGGTCCATCGCGGCTCGCTCGGAGACCTCGACAGCCTGCGCTCGGGCGCCGAGGCCTCGGACGGGGTGATCCACCTCGCCTACATCCACGACTTCTCGAAAATGGCTGACAACGTGCGCGTCGACCGGGCCGCGATCGAGGCGCTCGGTGCTGCGCTCGCCGGTTCGGACCGGCCGCTCGTGATCGCGAGCGGGACGCTGTTCCTCGCGCCTGCAGGCCGGACGGCGACCGAGGCCGACACCGGCGATCCGAGCGACGACGCGGTCGGCGGCCGGCGGCTCAACGAGCAGCTGCTGCTGTCGCTGGCCGGGCGCGGCGTACGCTCGGCGTCGGTTCGGCTGACGCCGACGGTCCACGGCGAGGGCGACCACGGGTTCGTCCCGATCATCATCGGCGTGGCCCGTGAGAAGGGCATCTCGGGCTACGTCGGGGACGGGTCGAGCCGCTGGCCCGCCGTCCACCGCCTCGACGCCGCGCGCCTGTTCCGCCTCGCGCTCGAGAGCGCGCCGGCGGGCACCGTGCTTCACGCCGTCGCCGAGGAAGGCGTGCCGACCCGCGAGATCGCGGAGGAGATCGGCCGGGGGCTCGAGATACCGGTCTCCTCGGTCCCGGCCGAGGCGGCGCTCGAGCACTTCGGCTTCCTCGGCGCCCTGCTCGGCGTCGACTCGCCGGCGTCGAGCGCGCTCACCCGGGAGCGCTTCGGTTGGGAGCCCGAGCAGCCGGGCCTGATCGAGGACCTGGACGCGGGCCACTACTTCCGCACGGCGGCCGGCGCCGCGTCCTAGCTTCGGCGACGCGCCCACGGAGCGCCGGTACCCCGCGCGGACCCGGCGCTCCGCGCGCCGCGTTCCACGCGCTGCGCGCCCGCCTAGTCGCGCCGCCGCCCCGCCGACGGCCTGAGCTCGTCGAAGTGGGTCAGCGCTTCCCCTGACCCCGTGACCACGCAGGTCAACGGGCTCTCGGCGCTCACCACCGGCAGCCCGGTTTCCCTGACGAGCAGCTCGTCCAGCCCGGTCAGCAGCGTCCCGCCGCCCGCCAGCAGGATCCCGTCCCGCGCGATGTCCCCCGTCAGCTCGGGCGGCGTCTGCTCGAGCGTGTCCTTGATCGTCTGCACGATTTCACGCAGCGGGATCTCGATCGCGGCCCGCACCTCGGCGCTGTTCAGCACGAGCTCGGTCGGCAGCCCCGTGATCAGGTGGCGGCCGCGCACCTCGCTGACCGCTTCGGAGCCGCCCGCCACCGCCGAGCCGATGCCGATCTTGATCGCCTCGGCCGTCCTCGATCCGATCGCCAGGGAGTGCTCGAGGCGCAGGTAGCGGATGATCGCCTCGTCGAGCTCGTAGCCACCGACTCGCAGCGAGCGCGAGAGCACGATCCCACCGAGCGAGATCACGGCCACCTCGCTCGTGCCGCCGCCGATGTCGACGACCATGCGTCCCACCGGGTCGGCGATCTCGAGCCCGGCGCCGATCGCGGCGGCGATCGGCTCCTCGATCAGATGAACGCGGCGCGCCCCCGCGGCGAGCGAAGCCTCCTCGACCGCCCGCTTCTCCACCTCCGTGATGCCCGACGGCGCGCACACGATCAGCCGGGGGTGCGCGCGATGACGGTCGAGCACCTTGCGGATGAAGTAGCGCAGCATCTGCTCGGTCACCTCGAAGTCGGCGATCACGCCGTGGCGCAGCGGGCGGCTCGCGGAGATCGTCGCCGGCGTGCGGCCGATCATCCGCTCCGCGTCGGCCCCCACCGCGTGCACCTGCCCGGTGAGCGAGTCCGCCGCGACGACCGAGGGCTCGGAGACGACGATGCCCTGCCCCTCGACGTAGACGAGCGTGTTCGCGGTGCCGAGGTCGATCGCCATGTCCCGAACCCCGAAGGCGGGCGCGATGTGGCGGCGGGCCACGTCGCGCCGTGAGCCGTCCCGGCGAAAACGCATCGGCAGAGCTTCGCAGACACCCGCGGAGGCGCACCCGCCTCCGCGTCTGGAGCGCAAAGCGCGCTGCGCCCGCCTCGCCCCTGTCCTATCGTGATTAGGATCGAGACTGATTCCTATTTTTATGTTAGGCTGCTCCTCCCCCGACGAGCCTGGAGACGCCATGAGAAGACTGGGACTCGCGCTGACCGCACTCTTGACCGCCGGCGCGGTGGCCGTGGCCGCCGGCTGCGGCGGCGCCGCCCCGGCGGCGAGCGGCGCGCCGTCTGCGAGCGGGAAGATCGAGGTGACCGCGGCGGAGAACTTCTGGGGCAGCATCGCCGCTCAGCTCGGCGGCTCGAAGGTGGCGGTGACGAGCATCATCGTCAACCCGAACACGGACCCGCACTCCTACGAACCGATCGCCGCGGACGGCGTCGCGATCGCGCGCTCGCAGATGGCGATCGTGAACGGGATCGGCTACGACACGTGGGCGTCGAAGCTGCTCGCGGCGAGCCCGTCGGGCGGCCGGGCGGTGCTCGACGTCGGCAGCCTGCTCGGGCTCGGCAACGGGGCGAACCCGCACCAGTGGTACTCGCCGGCGAGCGTGCAACGGGTGATCGCGCAGATCGTCGCCGACTACAAGCGGCTCGATCCCAAGGACGCCTCCTACTTCGAAGCGCAGCAGAGCGCGTTCGAGACGCGCGGCCTGGCCGAATACGACCGCCTCCGAGCGGAGATCCGCTCACGCTTCGCCGGCGTCCCGGTGGGCTACTCGGAGAGCATCTTCCAGCCGCTCGGCGAAAGCCTCGCCCTGAAGCTGATGACCCCGTACAGCTTCGCGAAGGCGATCGCGGAGGGAACCGACGTGAGCGCGCAGGACAAGGAGACGGTCGACCGCCAGGCCGAAACGCGCGCGATCGAGCTGTGGGTCTACAACAGCCAGAACGCGACGCCCGACGTGCAGCGCGTCAACCAGCTCGCGCACGCCGCCCAGATCCCGATCACCACGATCACCGAGACGCTCTCCCCCGCCTCGGATACGTTCGAGCAGTGGCAGAGCGCGCAGCTGAGAAGCCTGATCGCGGCGCTCCACCGGGCCACGGGCCGATGAGCTCGCCGGCCGCCCAGGGCCTCGCCCCCCGGCGCCCGGCGCCCGGCGCTTCGGCGATCGCCGTCGAGCACGGCGAGGCACGGCTCGGCGGCGGCGTCGTCTGGAGCGAGGTGAACCTCGAGGTCGGGCAGGGCTCATTCGCCGCGATCCTCGGCCCCAACGGCTCCGGGAAGACGACGCTGCTGCGGGTGCTGCTCGGCGAGCTCGCGCTCGCCCGCGGCAGCGCCAGCGTGCTGGGCCGGCGGCCCGGCGAGGCCAAGGGGCAGATCGGTTACCTGCCACAGCGACGGCATTTCGACGCCGGCACGCGCATCCGCGGGATCGACATCGTGCGGCTCGGGCTCGACGGCGCGCGCTGGGGGCTGCCGCTGCGCCCCGCCCAGGGGGGGCCGGTCGAGGAGGCGATCGAGATGGTCGGCGCCGGCACCTACGCGAAGCGCCCGATCGGCGAGCTCTCCGGCGGCGAGCAACAGCGGCTGCTGATCGCGCAGGCGCTCGTGAGCAAGCCGCGCGTGCTGATTCTCGACGAGCCGCTCGACAGCCTCGACCTCCCCAACCAGCGGGCCGTGGCGGCGCTGCTCGAGCGGATCTGCCGCGAGCAGGGCGTCACGATCCTGCTGGTCGCGCACGATGTGAACCCGTTGCTGGGCTATCTCGACCAGGTCGTCTACTTCGGCGGCGGGCACGCGGTCGTCGGCCCTCCCCGCGAGATCATCACCGCGCCCACGCTCAGCAGGCTCTACGGGGTCCCGGTGGAAGTGCTGGAAACCTCCGACGGGCGGCTCGTGGTCGTCGGCCTGCCGGAAGCGCCGGCCCACCACAGCGACCGCCACGAGCACTGACGCGATGCTCGCGGGCACCGGCCTCTCCCCGGACCTCGTCTCGGACTTCAAGGCGCTCACCGCCTACCCGTTCATGGTCAACGCGTTCGAGGCGGGGACGATCGTCGCCGTGATGGCGGGCGTGATCGGCTGGTTCATGGTCCTGCGCCGCCAGACGTTCGCCGGGCACACGCTGTCCTTGATGGCGTTCCCCGGCGCGAGCGCCGCGCTGCTGCTCGGCCTGTCCGCGGCGGCCGGCTTCTTCGTGTTCTCGACCGCCGCCGCGCTCGTGATCGGCGCCGCGGTCGGCCGTTCGCGCTCGAACCGCGGGCAGGAGTCGGCGGTGACCGGGTCGGTGCAGGCGTTCGGGCTGGCCTGCGGCTTCTTGTTCCTGAGCCTCTACTCGGGCGTGCTCGCCAACTACGAGACGCTGCTGTTCGGCAGCTTCCTCGGCATCACCACCTCTCAGGTGCGGGTGCTGGCGCTCGTCGCCGTGGTCGCGCTCGCCGCGCTCGCGTTCGCCGGGCGGCCGCTGCTGTTCGCCTCGGTCGACGAGGGCGTGGCGAGGGCCAGAGGCGTGCCCGCCACGGCCCTCGGCCTCGGCTTCCTGGTGCTGCTCGGGCTGGCCGTGGCGGAGACCGCCCAGATCACGGGCGCGCTGCTCGTGTTCGCGCTTTTGGTTGCGCCGCCGGCGAGCGCTCAGCTGATCACGCCCCGCATCGGCCTCAGCATCGCGCTCAGTGCCCTGATCGGGGTTTTGATCACGTGGGTCGGTCTGGCGCTCGCGTACTTCTACGGCGATCCGGTCGGTTTCTACATCACGACCCTCGCCTTCGCCTGTTACGTGATCGCGCGAGTCGCCCGCGCCCTGCGCGACCGGGCGGGCGGGCGGGGACCGGTGCTCCTGGGCACACGCGCGGCGGAGGGCCCGGCCTGATGTTCGCGCACGAGTTCTTCCGCAACGCCTTGCTGGCCGGCACGTTCGTCGCCCTCGCGTGCGGCGCGGTCGGCTACTTCGTGGTGCTGCGCGCGCAGGTGTTCGCCGGCGACGCGCTCAGCCACGTCGCGTTCACCGGCGCGCTGGCGGCCGCGGCCGCCGGGCTCGACACGCGCATCGGCCTGTTCGGGGCGACGATCGCGCTCGCGCTGGTGCTCGGGGTGCTCGGTCCGCGGGCCGGCGCCGACGACGTGACGATCGGGATCGTGTTCGCCTGGATCCTCGGGCTCGGCGTCTTCTTCCTGGCCGTCTTCAGCGCCGGCTCCTCCGGAGGCAACGGCCTGCTGGGGGCGCGCGCGCTGTTCGGCTCGATCTTCGGCCTCGGCTCCTCCGAAGCCCGGCTCGCCGCGATCGTCGGGGCGCTGATCCTCGTGGCCGTCGTAGCGATCGCGAGGCCGCTGCTGTTCGCCACGCTCGACCCGCTCGTCGCGGCGGCACGCGGCGTGCCGGTGCGGGCGCTCGGGATCGGGTTCCTCGTGCTCGTCGGGGCGACGGCGGCCGAGGCGACGCAGGCGGTGGGCGCGCTGTTGCTGCTCGGCCTGCTCGCCGCGCCGGCGGGCGCGGCGCAGCGGCTGACCTCGCGGCCGTACCTCGCGCTCGCGCTCAGCACCGCGTTCGCCGTCGCGGCGATGTGGATCGGGCTCGCGCTCAGCTACGCGGTCGCGGCGCTCCCGCCGAGCACCGCGATCATCGCGACCGCGACCGCGATCTACCTGCTCGCGTTCGGGCTGACGGTGCGCCCGCCGCGCGTGCGTACCAGCGAGGCCGCGAACTAGAGTGGGATTCGGATGAGCGACCGGCAGACAGGCACCTGGGCGCAGCATGCGCAGGACGTGCTCTCACAGAGCGGGCATCGCTCCGGGCAGGCCCGGGGCGCGCTGCTCGAGCTGCTCGACGCGCAGCCGTGCGCGCTCTCGGCGCTCGAGATCGAAGACGCGCTGCGGGCGAGCCGGCGGCCGGTCGCCCGCGCCAGCATCTACCGGATCCTCGACGAGCTCGAGCGCCTGCACCTCGTCCAGCGCGTCGAGGTCGGCCACGAGATGGCCCGCTACGAGCCGCTGCGCGCCGGCCACGGTCATCACCACCACCTCGTCTGCGAGAACTGCGGGACCGTCGAGCCGTTCACCGACGAGCGCCTGGAGCAGGAGATGCGACGTCTGAGCGAGCGCCTGCCGATGCAGGTGGCCGAGCACGAGGTCGTGCTCCGCGGCGCCTGCAAGACCTGCGCGGACGCCTAGAGGAGCCGCGACGCGCCGCGCGCGCGTGCTCAGGCGGCTACGGGCGTGAGCACCATTACGGGGATCACCCTTCCCCCCGTGCTCTGCTCGTACTCCCCGAACTGGGGGATCCGCTCGACCTGCGTGCGAAACAGCCGATCGCGCTCCTGGCCCGTGGCCTCCTCGGCGCGAACGGCAATCGTGTCGGGGCCGACCTCGATCGTCGTGTCGGGGCTGGCCTTGAGGTTGTAGTACCAGCCAGGGTTGACCGGCGCGCCGCCCTTCGAAGCGAAGATCACGTAGCGCCCGGCGTCGGCCTGATAGGCGAGTGGGTTCACGTAGCTCGTGCCCGACTTCGCGCCCGTGTGGTGAAGCAGCAGCAGCGGGTTGCCCTCGAACATACCGCCGACGCGCCCTTCGTTCGCACGGAACTCCTCGATGATCTGGGCGTTGAAGTCTGCCTGCGGGCTGGACATCTGAAAGGCAGTCTAGGGCCGTGGCCCGGCGTTCCGGGCGCGCCGCAGGATGTAAGACAAAACAGGACAATGTCTCGCCGATGCCTGTCCGGCAACAGGGGGAGACCCAGCCCGGCGAGAGCGCGGCCGGCGCGGCGCGCGCGCGGCGCAGCCGGGCGACCGCCCGCGACGCGCTCGAACTTGCGACCGCGACGCACCTCGCTTGCCGCCGCGTGGACATGGGGACGCTCGCGCGCGAACTCGGCGTCGCGCGGGCGACGCTGTACCGCTGGTTCGGCTCGCGCGAGGCGCTGCTCGAGGAGCTGCTGCTCGCGCGAGCCCGCGCCTACGCGGGCCATGCCCACGGCCAGTCCGACGCGCAGGGCGACGAGCGGCTGATGCAGATGGTGCGCGGGATGGTCGACTCCTCGCGCGTGGCCACCCCGGTTCGGAAGTTCGTCGAGCGCGAGCCGCGGCTCGCGCTGCGCATACTCGCCGGGCACGATGGCCGCCTGCATCGCTTCTTCGTCGACCTGTCGCTGCGCGAGATCGCCCTCACCCGCGGAGAGCGGCAGGCCCGCGAGCTCGAGACGACGGTCGACGCGACCGTGCAGCTCATCAACACGCTGATCTGGATGGCGGTCGCGATCGGCGAGGAGCCGCCCGCCGAGCGCGTCGAGGAGCTGGCGCGGGAGCTGCTCGCACAGAACCCCGCGCCGCGCGCGGGGGCGGGCGTGACAGAGCGAGGCCGCGCGACGGGCACGCGGGCGCGGCGCGTCCAGCCCGACAGCGCCACGCCCGACCCGGCGGCCTGAGGCCCGCGCGCTCGGGGAATCGGCGTACCCTGGGAGCGTGTCCGCGATCGTCGCGTGCCCAAGCTGCGCCACCAAGAACCGCGTCGGCGCGATCGCGAAAGGGACGCCGCGCTGCGCGAGCTGCAAGCAGGCGCTGCCGTGGGTCGTGCCCGCCGGCGAGTCGAGCTTCGAGGCCGAGACGAACGCGAGCGTGCCGGTCCTCGTGGACTTCTGGGCGCCGTGGTGCGGCCCGTGCCGGATGGTCGAGCCGGTGCTCTCTGCGCTTGCCGCCGAGCGCGCCGGCTCGCTGAAGGTCGTCAAGGTCAACGTCGACGAGAACCCGGCGCTCGCATCGCGCTACCAGGCGATGAGCATCCCGCTGCTCGTGATCATGCGCGAGGGCCGCGAGGTCGACCGCGTCGTCGGGGCCGTTCCGAAGAGCCAGATCGAGCAGCGGCTCGCAAGGCTCGAGTCGGTCGGCACAGGCTGAGCAGAGGACTGGTCAGCGCGAGCGAAGCCGGTTATGGTGCGCCCATGGCGCACGAGGACACAGAGCTGCCCCGCGAGGACTGGAACGAGTACTTCAACTCGTTCAGCCGCGGGCTCGGGGCGGTCGAGGCGACGGTCGAGGTCGACGGCGAGGACCTCGGCGCCCAGATCGTCGCGGATCGGCTCGTGCTGACCGGAATCTCCTACGACTACAAGGACCACATCCTCGTCATCGGGCTGGTCGCCCCCGAGCGCGAGCCCGGAGAGGACATCGAGCACATCGTGGACGCCCCCAGGCGGATCGTGCTCGACACGACCGCCATCGTCCCCGACACGATCGACGTCGAAGACGCCGAGGGTCACCGCACCCTGATCGAGCTGAGCGCAGCCCCCGAGCTGGCCGCCGAGTAGCGCTCCGCGCACCTCCGGCGACGCTGACCTCGCCCCCATTTAGACTCCCGGCGTGACCTCAGCCGACGTCGAGCTCGGGCTTACCGCGCTCGCGGCGATGCTCTCTCCGACGACGCTGACGTTCACCGTGTTCGCGCTCGTGCTCGGCGAGCGCCCGCTGCGGACGGGCCTGTGGTTCTTCCTCGGCGCGTTCGGCGCCACCGTGCTCATCGGCGTCGTCGCCGCGTTCGTGATCGGCAACGCGGCGGCGCCGAGTCACGGCTCGGAAAACCCGCCGACCGCCGTCGCGATCCTCGACGTGGTCTTCGCCGCGCTGCTGATCGGCTACGTGATCCGGGCGCTTCGCCGTCCCCCCGACCCGCGGCGCCAGGCGGGCATGGTCGAGCAGATGACGCGCATCGCCTCCTCGCCGGCGATCGCGGTCGCCGGCGCCGGCGCGACGCTCGCGAACCCGGGCGGCTTCATCCCGATCGCACTCAAGTCGATCTCGCAGCTGAACCCCAGCGCGGGCGAATACATCGTTCTCTGGGTCGGCTTCGCGCTGATCGCGCTGCTGCCGCTGCTGGTCTCGTTGATCTCGCTCGCCGTGGCTCCCGAGCCGACGCACCGGGCGCTCGACGCCGTGCACTCCTGGCTCGAACGCCGCGCGCGCACGGTCGCGGCGGTGCTGATCCTGCTGGTCGCGGCGGCGCTGCTGCGCAACGGGATCGTGGCGCTCGCCGCCTAGCCTCTCGCCCAGGTCGGCAGGGGGTGCAGCCCGCAGGCCGGCCGCCTGCGCGATCGTCGCGCAGCAAACCCGGCGCGGCCCGGTATCCGCGACTGCGCGCTGGCTGGCGCTAGCCGCCCGGTTCGCCGCGGCGCAGTTCTTCGTTTTCTTTTTCGAGCTTCTTGACTTTTTCTTCGGCTTCGGTGCGGCGCTGTTCCTCGGCCGGGTTCGGCGGCGCCTGCGTGACCGTCTTCGAGGTCACGGTGACCGGATGCTGGACGGTCTTCGTGCTGGTGACCGTGTGCGTCACCGGCGGCCCGCTCGGGACCGTATGCGTCGATGATCCGCCGTTGCCGATCAGATAGCCCACGACCCCGCCGATCAGCAGCGCGAGGAGGCCGGTCGTGAGCGCGGCCCACGGGCTGCTCCACCACGGGTCCTCCGGCGGGTATTCCGGCGCATATTCCGGCGGGCGTTCGGCCACGGGCCGCGCCACCGGGGGCCGCGCCGGAGCGCGCGGGCGCAGCGGCTCGGTCGGCCGGTCCGGGTCGCCGGGCGGGGGCTCAGATCCCGCCACGGCCGCTCCGCCTGTTCATCGTGCGGGCTGGAGAAGGCGCCTGCGCGACGGCCCCCTCCGGGTGATCAGCTCGAGTGCTGTTTCGGACATCCTCCACGGCGCTACCCCACGGTAACGCCCGCCAACCTCACCTCGAGCGCGCCGGCAATGCTCGCGAGGAGCGCGACGGCGATCCTCGTCCGTTTCATCCCTGTACTCCAGGGACGTCTCGGCCTGCCCGTTTCGACCGACACGGGGGTATGCCCGGAGGGCCGAAAGCTCCCCCGTTCGTCGAGCTTTCCGATGGGTGGCACGTACGCGACGCATGCTTCTGAAACTGTCAATCAAGACACCGGCGCGTGGTGGGACAGGGGGCTTTCGCGCCAGAGCTCTCGCCACGGTCGGGCGGTCAGGAACGAGGCAATGGGATTCTTGAGAGGACATAGGCGCACCCGGTCGGTCCACCAGGACCGCGGCACCCGCTACTACCCCACCCCGCGTCTGCTGTCGCGCGAGGGCATCGAGGATGCTCCGACGCGCTACGAACCGCAGACGCTCTCAGCGAAGGCACCGGCCGTCGACCCGTACGAGCAGTGGCGGGCACGGCGCGAGGCCGAGCGAGACAAGAGCCGGGTCGAAACGGTGCGATGGGTCCAGCGCCAACGAGGGAAGGCGGCCCCGGCCAGCCCGGGTACAGCCGCCACGGAGGCCGTCCGCTGGGTGAACCACTACCGGGGCGCGGGGTCGGCGCCGACCGGGCGCGAGGCGTCCGGCCAGCGCGTCGCGGCGCCTCCCGGCGAGCGCGAACGTCCCGTGGATCTGGTCGGCGCACAGGGGAGCAGCTAGCGCCGCTGAGCTGGTCTCGGTCCGCGCGCCCCGGGGGGAGCGCGCGGTCGAGACCGGTATGAGGGATCGCTGACCGGCCCGGCGCTCCATGCCGGGCCGGGGGCATCATCCGATCGGTGTGAGCAAGGACGACCCGGTCGCGGCTTAGTATTCGCCGATGGCGGCAAGCGAGTATGCAGGCCCGATCCCGCAGGAGCGCGGGCAGGGTCTGTTCGGCCGGGTCATGGGGCTCGTCGCCCTCACGGTCGGCTTCGCCACGCTCGGCGTGTGGGTGATGCGGAACTCGGGCGGCGCGCTCTGGTTCATCGCGTGGATCCTCGCCCTCGGCTGCCTGGTCGGGCTCAACGTCGCCAGCTCGCGCGGCAACAGCGGGCTCGCGCTTGGACTGCTGTTCGCCTTCGGCCTGCTGATCGGCGCCAGCGTCGCGAGCACCGTCAACTACTACGCCCAGACCGACCCCACGGCCGTGCGCCAAGCCTTCGGGGCGACGGCGCTGTTCATCGGCGGGCTCGGATCCGTCGGCTATGCGATCCGGCGCGACCTGTCGTTCCTGTACCGCTTCCTGTTCTGGGCGCTGCTGGCGCTGATCATCGCCGGCTTCGTGCTGATCTTCGTGCACATCCCCGGCGCCTACACCGCCTACGCGGTCATCGGGCTGGTGATCTTCGCCGGCTACACAGTGCTCGACTTCAACCGCCTGCGCCGCGCCGGCCAGGAGGAAGCGATCCCCCTCGCGGCGAGCATCTTCCTCGACATCCTCAACGTCTTCCTGCTGTTCCTGAGAGTGTTCGCCGGTGAAGGCCGGTAAGCCGACCCGCTCCGCACGCCCCGGCGGCCGAGCACCGGCTTGCGCCGCCGTTTATCATCAGCCGCTCCGAGAAAGCACGAGCGAGGAATGATGCTCGGGACCGCCCACCGCCTCTCGACAGGGATCGTCAGCCGTGCGAGCGCCGCCGCGATGGCGCTCGCGCTCGGAGCTGCCCTGCTGCTCGCCGTCTCGGCACACGCTGAAACCCTCACCTCGAAGCCGCCGGAAACGCAGTCTCCGGCGCCGCCCGAAGGCTCGCAGCCCCCGCCGGCGGAAGCGCCCGCGACCGGCAGCCCAGGCGGCTCCGGCGAAGCCGCCGAACCCAGCGCCCCCCCGCCCCCGCCGGCGCCCGAACCCAAATCGGAACCGGCGCCCGTGCCGGTCGCGCCGACGCCTGAACCGGCGCCGGCTCCGGTCGAACCGCAGCACGAAGCGTCCACGCCGGCTCCGGGAGGCGAAACGCCGGCGACCGAAGCAGCCACCCACACGAAAACGACCGAACACAGCGCCGAAGCCACGCCGACTTCCGGCGCCTCGTCCGCAAGCGCGACGCCGAGCGGCCCGGCCGAGCCCACCGGCTCGCCGCTGGCGGCCGCGCCGACGGGCTCGCTCGTCATCGATCTCGGCGAAACGGCGGTGCCGGGCACCGAACAAGCGCCCGCGGCGCGCAAGCACGAAACGCGCGGCAGCGCCGGCGGTCCCGGAGGCGGCCTGCCCGGCTGCGGCCTGCCGGGTTCGCGCGGCGTCAGCTGCGGACCTGTGTGGCTGCGCCCGCCCGGCCTGCTCTCGGGCGCGGAAGGCAGCTTGTCCTCCGTCGCGGTCGGCCTCTCGAGCACGGCCACCGCTGCGAGCGCCGGCAACGATGAAGACCCGGGCGGCTCGGCCGGCGGCGGACATCCGATGATGCCGAGCCCTGAACCCGCTCCTGGCGGCGCATCCGGCGGTGCCGCGAGCGGCGGCGGCTCCGGCGTCGGGCTGGCCGGCTTCCTTGCATTCGCGGCGCTGCTGCTACTCGCCGCCCCCCGCGCGATGCGGCGCCTGCGGCTGGCGTGCAAGCCGTGGCTGACCGCGTTCTTCGTGCTGATTCCAGAGCGACCCGGCTAGTCCCAAGGCCGATCGCCGCCCCGGGCGGGGGCCCTGCCAGGCCGCTGCCCCCCTGGAAATCACTGCGAAGTACTGAAGGAGCTGGAAACGATGAAACGCCACCCAACGGTGTCCGAAGTAGAGGAAGGAAGTCCCGACGGGACCCGGTTGCTGGGCGATCCTCCCCGCAAGGCCGAGGACGAGCAGGCCGGCGAGCGCGGGCTGGTCCTGACGACCGTCGACACGTGGAACCACACGCTGATCCTGACCGGTGAGCTGACCCACCGCTCCGCGCAGTCGCTCGAGGTCGAGATCGAGCGGCTGTGCGAAGAAGGCGTCACCGACATCACGCTCGACCTGCGCGACCTGGAGAGGATCGACCCGGTCGGCGTCGCCGTGATCGCGTTCCGCTGCGGCCTGTGCGAAAAGCGCGGCTACGGCGTCAGGCTGATCCGCGGCCCGCGCGGCGTGCAGCGCGCGTTCGAACAGGCGGGCGTGATCGAGATGCTGCCGTTCAAGGTCGAGGACGACATCGCCGCGGCACGGCTGGGCGCGATCGGGCAGCGCTCGCTCGACGCGTGCGAGCAATGACGCCGGGGCCGGCCGGGCACTGAGCCTCGCCGCCCCGCCGCTCCCGGCGCCCTAGGGGGCGCCGGGGCTCGCGCGGGCGTCCCAGCAGACGTATGATCGGGGCGCCGGACACCCCCGGCCCGGTCAAGCGTCCGCCAGATGACCATCAAGACCGACCAGCTGCGCTACTTCGTGACCGTCGCCGAAGAGGGTCAGATCACGAGGGCGGCAAAGAAGCTCTACATCGCGCAGCCCGCGCTGTCACAGGCGATCGCACAGCTCGAGAGCGAGCTCGGACTGCAACTGCTCGAACGCCACGCGAAGGGCGTGCGTCTCACCGCCGCCGGCGAGGCCTTCCTCGAGAAGGCGCGCGCGGTGGTCGAGACCGAGCGCGACGTCACCCTCACGGCCGAGTCGCTGGCGCGGGCCGCCCGCGGCGTCGTCGAGGTCGGTTTCATCGGTCCGCCGCCGCCGATGACCGCGCCGGCGGTGTTCACCGCGCTCGCCGACGCACAACCGGATGCCGAGGTCACGTTTCGCGAGCTGCCGTTCCCGCGCGGCACGACGCGCGGCTGGCTGCAGGACGTGGACGTGGCCTTCTGTCAGCCGCCTGAAGCGGACGACCAGATCGAGGTCCACCACGTCCGCGTCGAACCGCGCACCCTGATCGTCTCCGCGGCTCACCCGCTGGCGCGGCGCGCGAGCGTGCGCGTCGAGCAGGCGCTCGAGGAGACCTTCGTCAGCTATCACCCCGACGTCCAGCCGGCGTGGGCGGGCTTCCACAGCCTCGACGACCACCGCGGCGGACCGCCGGCGGCATGCACCGAGGACCGGATCTCGACCTCGCTCGAGATGCTCGGACGGCTGGGAGCGCTGAGCGGAGCCGAGGCGGTGACCGCGCTCCCCGATGCCGACGCACGGCTCGTCGCGCACGTGCTCGCGAACGTCGTCGCGGTGCCGCTCACCGACGCCGAGCCCGCGACGGTCTCGCTCGTCTGGCGCTCCAGCGACGCCCACCCGCTGGTGCGGGCGCTGGTGGACAGCGCGGCAGCGGCGCAGGACGGGCTGGCGGCCCCAGGCGCCTAGCGCGCGGCCCCGGGGCGCCTAGCGCGCGGCCCGCGCGCGGCGCCGGCAGATCCTCATCCCGCCGCGCCGGCCTGCTCGCGAATCCAGCCCAAGATCGCGCGCGAGTGCGTCAGCACCGTGCCGTCCTGGAGCTTCAGCGCCGGAAGCTTCTCCTGGCCGGTGGCGGCCCTCAGCTCCTCGCGCGAGCCTTTGCGCAAGAACGGGATCGGGCTGCCGTGCGCCGCGATCACCTTCTCGTAGGAGATCCCGGCATCGCGGAGCGCTTCCTGCACGCGCCGGCAGGGATGCACGCGCGGCCCGCCTTCGTCGCCGTGGCAGACATACAGCGTCGGCTTCTCGGCCATCGCGGCCCAGACTACCGTCAGGGCGCCGCCGGCACGACGATCACGGGCGCCGGCTCCCGCGGCAGCTCGGCGGTGTCGAACGCAGGGAGCTCGAGGCGAACCACGTTCTCGTAGGAGGACAGGAACTCGTCGACGGGCTCCAGAAAGCCGATGCGGGAGGTGCGGTAGTGCATCGGCACGACCCAGCGTGGGGCCAGCCGCTCGATCGCGGCGCTCGCCCCCGCTGCGCCGATCGTCGGCCCCCCGCCGACCGGCACGATCAGCAGGTCGACCGGCCCGATCGCGGCGGCCTGTTCCTCTCGCAGCGCCGCCTGGCCGAAGTCGCCCATGTGGCAGACGCGCAGACCGTCGAGCTCGAACACGAAGATCGTGTTCGGCCCGCGCTGGGCGCCGGCCACCTCGTCGTGCTCGGAGGCGACCGCCGTCACCTCGCCGACCGGCGAGGGCAGCGTGCCCGCAGTCGAGCGCAGCACCTCAGCATCGCCGCCCACGACCTCGACGGCGTTGTGGTCGCCGTGCTCGTGCGTGACCAGCACGAGCGTCGCCTCCAGCCCGACGATCGGCGGATATGCCCACTCGATGCCTCGGCCCGCGAGCGCGGACATGTCCCCGAAGGGGTCGATCGCGACCGTCTGGCCGCCCCCGGTCACCCGGAAGGAAGATTGCCCGTACCACTCAACCTGCATCTGCGTTTCCTCCGATCGTCGCTGGTCTGCCTGCCGGAGCCGGCTCGGCGGCATGGTGATAGCGACCGCCGCGCAGCGCCGAGGCAGCTGCGGCCACGAGGCAGGCGACGATCGCGAACAGGAAGGTCTCGTGCAGCCCCGAGCGGAACGGCGCCGAGATCAAGTGGGGGAAGAAGGACCGGCCCGTGAGCACCGCTTGGCTGTGGGCGCTCAGCGCGGACAGGACGTGCCCTCCGAGCAGGTGCTGGATCGGGTTGTAGCCGAGGAACGCGGCGAACAGGATCGACACCGGCGGCAGCTGGGCCGCGCGGTGCGCGGCCGCGGCGCCGACGCCGTGCGCCTGCAATCCCGCGGACAGCGTGGCCGGAAGCGTCGACGCGAGGCCCGCGATCATCAGCGTGAAGAACACGCCGATCGAGATCACCTGGGCGGAGTTCTGGAAGGTCTGGTTCATCCCGCCGCCCGCGCCGCGGTCCTCCGGCGGCAGGCTGTTCATCACCGCGGCGCGGTTCGGCGAGGCGAACATGCCGAAGGAGATGCCCGTGACGAGCAGCACCAACGCGAACATCGGGTACGGGAAGTCGGTCGGCAGCAGCGAGAGCAGCAGGAAGCTCAGCGCCGTGCCGAGCATACCTCCGGTGGCGAAGGGGCGCGCGCCAAAGCGGTCGGAGAGGAAGCCGGAGGTGGGCCCCGCGAGCAGCATCCCCACCGTGAGGGGGAGGATGTAGATGCCGGCCCACAGCGGCGTGTCGTTGAAGTTGTAGCCGTGCTCCGGCAGCCAGATGCCCTGCAGCCAGATGATCAGCATGAACATCAGCCCACCGCGCGCCACGGCGGAGAGGAAGGTCGAGAGCGTGCCGAAGCTGAACGCCCGGATGCGGAACAGCGGCAGCCTGAACATCGGGTTGGCGGCGCGGCGCTCGATCACCCCGAACGCAGCCAGGAAGGCGACCCCGGCGGCGAGCAGCGCGATCACGCGCGGGCTGCTCCAGCCGGTGCTGTGCGCGCCGTAGGGCCGGATCCCGTAGGTGACCGACACCATCAGCAGGATCAGCCCGAGCCCGAACGTGAGATTCCCGGCCCAGTCGATCGGCGCGCGGCGCGGCTTGCTGCGCTCCTCGAGCTTCAGATAGGCCCACACCGTTCCGAACAGCCCCACCGGCACCGAGATCAGGAACACCAGGCGCCAGTCGATCGGCGCGAGCAGCCCGCCGAGCACGAGCCCGACGAACATCCCGCTCACGCCGACGATGTTGTTGATGCCGAGCGCCATCCCGCGCTGGTTGGCGGGGAACGCGTCGGTGATGATCGCGGCCGCGTTCGCGAGCAGGCAGGCCGCACCGATCCCCTGGACGATCCGGAACACGATCAGGAACAACGCTCCGCTGCGGCCCGTGAGCCAGTCAACCGTCAGGAACAGCGACGCGACCGTGTAGATCAGGAAGCCGAGGTTGTAGATCTTCACCCTGCCGTACATGTCGCCGAGGCGGCCGAGGCTGACGATCAGCACGCTCGAGACGACCAGGAAGCCCAGGATCATCCACAGCAGGTAGAAGCTGTTGGCCGGCTCGAGCGGGTCGAGGTGGATGCCGCGGAAGATGTCCGGCATCGCGATCAGCGTGATCGACGCGTCGAGCGTCGCGAGCAGGACGCCCAGCGTGACGTTCGAGAGCGCGATCCACTTGTACCTGTCGTCGGCCGTGCGCGCCCCGGTGGAAGCTGTCGCTGCGCGGGGGCGGGTCAGGGTCGTGGGCACACCCCAAATTATACAGGCTAACTGTACAGTTTGCCTGTCCTCTATAGTCCGTGACGTGACCGAGGACGATCTCGGGCAGCTCCCCGGCGAGCTCCGCGTGGTGCTCGGCCAGCTCATCAGGCGGTTGCGCGCGGAGAGCGGGTTCCCTTACAGCCAGGGGACGGTGCTCGGGCGCCTGGACCGTGAAGGCACCTCGAGCATCGGCGCGCTCGCGACCGCCGAGCGCGTGCGCCCGCAGTCGATGGCCCAGACCGTCGCCGACCTGGAGGCCGCGGGGCTGATCAGCCGCCGTCCGGACCCGGGCGACAAGCGCCGCACGCTCGTCGCGCTGACTGAGGAGGGCCGGCGCGCGCTGGCCGAGTTTCGGCGCGACCGCGAGGGCTGGCTGGCCGCGGCCATCTCCGCCGAGCTGAACGAATCGGAGCGCCGCGGGCTCGCGCGCGCCGTCGAGCTGCTGCGCCGGATCGCCGAGCGCTGAGGCTAGGCCTTGCCGGCCTCGGGCTCGGGGCGCTCCTCGCCCGGCCAGCGGCCCGTGAGCCGGAAGAAGGCGACGCGCATCGCGTGGTCGACGATACCTCGCACGGCGCGGAACACGGCGCCCTGCAGGGCGAGCCCCGCGATCAGCTTCGCGATCGGAATCTCCCTGAACTCGGGGTTGGGAGCGTGCTCGCGGTCGATGCGGCTCCAGATCTGTTCGAACACCTTCTTCGAGACGATGCCCGCGACCAGGCCGCCGATCAACCGCAACGGCATGAACATCAGCTTCAGCATCCAGGTGCAACCCTAGCCGCTCCGAGCGCCTACCCTGTCGCGTTCCGAGGAAAAGGGTACGGCGGGCGCCCATCGCAGCGATCCGGGTACAGGAGTCGTATGAGCGTTCGACGTAAGCGGAGCTTGGCCGCGCGCCTGGAAGGTCGCCCGCTGCTGCTGAGCGCGGCCGCCGCGGTGATCGCGATCGGCGCGGCCGCCGGGATGAGCTGGGCCGCCGGCCCGCACGCCGTGCACGACAGGCTCCGGGAGCTCGTCCCGGTTTGGCTGGCGGTCGCGGCCGGCGCGCGCCTTCTGGCCTACGTCGGCTACGCGATCGCCCACCGGCGCGTGACCGCGGCCTGCGGGGAGAGCGAGCTCGAGGCTCAGAGCGCCGCGCGCGTCGTGGCGTTCGGCGCGGGGGCGACCTCGCTGAAGGGCGGGTTCTCGATCGATCTGCGCGCGCTGCGCGGAGCCGGCGCGAGCCGCGGTGAGGCCAGGGCGCACGTTGCCGCGCTCGCGCTGCTCGAGTACGCGGTGCTCGCGCTGCTCGCCTGGATCGGCGCCGTGACGCTGATCGGCGCGCCGCACGCCCAGGGTCAGGTCGTGTGGCCGTGGGTGATCGGCGTGCCGGCCGGGACGCTGGTGGCGCTCTTGGCGAACCGGCAGCTGCGAGGCGGGCGCGCCGGGCGCCTGCGGGCGCGGGTGCGCCCCCTTCTGAGAGGCGCCGACATCCTCGCCGAGTTCTCGCGCCGTCCGGCGGGTGCGGCCGCCGCGCTCGCCGGGATGCTCGTGTACTGGTTTGCCGAGGCGGCCGCGCTGTGGGCGGGGCTCCGCGCGTTCGGCGCTCCGAGCACGCCCGCGGTGGCGATGGTCGGCCTGGCGACCGGCTTCGCCTTCACCCCGCGCGGATTGCCGCTCGCGGGCGCCGGGATCGCCGAGGTGCTGGTGCCGATCAGCCTGCTGTGGCTCGGCGTGCCGCTGCCCGCCGCCGTGCTCGCCGCGCTCGCTGCCGAGCTCACGCGGCTCGCGGTGTCGATCCCCTTCGCCGTGGTGGCGCGGGCGGAGGTGCGCAGGCTCGTCCGGCTCGGGGAGCGCGCCGAGAGGAGCGCGGCGGCGGCGCGAGGGGACCGGAGACTCACACCCGCAGACCGGGCCCGCGCTGCGCTCGCCGCCTCGCTCTCAAACATACGTCGAGTTTTCACATAGGGCCTTCGGGGCCACCTACACTGCCCCGCCACACCCGAAAAAACCACTGAAAAAGGCAAACCCGTTGTGAAACGGGGGCGCAAAGTCAGAGGTCTCGGAAGAGACAGCTCGGCCGCCAGGTGATCGCCCCGGAGGTCTGAGTTGTTTACCAGCATTCAGCACCCGCGGTGGTCCCGCTTTTCCCGTGGGACCCCGCACACCCGCCGCAGGCTGTTCGCGGCAGATGGCTTCTCTCTAATCGAGCTGTTGGTCGTCTGCCTCATCATCGGGATCCTCTGCGCGATCGCGATCCCGCTGTTCACCAGCCAGCAGGCCAAGGCCGACGACGCGCAGGCCAAGGAGATGGTCCGCAGCGCGGAGACGACGGCCGAGTCGATCGCGACCGAGAACAGCGGCTCCTACGAAAGTGTGAGCGCTGAATCGCTTCACGAAAGCGAGCCGTCGGTGCGGATCGCACCGAGTCAGACCAAGGCTTACCTGAGCGCCGCCAGCTCGACTCCCAAGAGCTACTCGGTGACGGTGAAAGCCACGGATGGAGACGAACTCACCATCAGCCGCGGCGAAAGCGGCGTCATTTCGCGCACCTGCGCAAGTCCCGTGCTGAAAACGGGCTGCTCGGGAGGAGAAACGAGCGCCTGGTGAGTGTCAAGCCACCATCTCGGCCGGCCGGGGAACCGTGCCGAGGACTAGAGCGACCGGGCCGGTCGCGCCGACCGATCGGGGGAAAGGTCGCGCAGAGGGAGCCGGCCGGCCCGGCGCTCTGGTGGGGGGAGGCCTCGCTGCTCACCGCAATGCCAAGGAGGGCGCGGTGAGCAGGCGAGGCTGTAGCCTCCACCCCCGTGAGCGGACCGGGGCCAGTGCACGAGACAGGCGGTCCCCCTGCGGGGGAGCGGTTGGCTCTGATCACTGGTGCGGCCTCCGGTATCGGCCGTGCGGCCGCTGGGCGGCTGCACGAGTTGGGCTATCTCATCGCCGGCGCCGACCTGCGCCCTGACGAGCTCGCCCCCTACGAGGTCGACGTCGCCGACGCCGGGTCGGTGACGCGCCTCGCCGAGAAGGTCCAGGGCGATCTCGGCTGCCCCGACGTGATCGTCAACTGCGCCGGCTGGGACGAGACGCGCCGCTTCGCCGACACCGACCGGCCCTTCTGGGAGAAGGTGCTCGCGATCAACCTGCTGGGGGTGGTGGCCGTCACGCACGCCTTCCTCGCAGCGATGATCGAGCGCGGACGCGGCGGGCGGATCGTCAACGTCGCGAGCGACGCCGGGCGGGTGGGCTCCAGCGGAGAGGCCGTCTACGCGGGTGCGAAGGGCGGCGTGATCGCGTTCACCAAGTCACTCGCGCGCGAGACGGCGCGGGACGAGATCACCGCCAACGCCGTCTGCCCCGGCCCGACCGACACGCCGCTGTTCCGCGCTCAGCCGGAGCGCCTCCAGGAGGCGCTCGCGCGCGCGATCCCGATGGGCCGCCTCGGCACACCCGATGACATCGCCGAGGCGATCGCGTTCTTCGCCTCCGCGCGCAGCGGCTTCGTCACGGGCCAGGTCCTGAGCGTCAGCGGCGGGCTGACGATGGCCGGATGAGCGCGATCGACCCCGGCGGCTACGAGCACCTGCGCTTCGAGCGCCGCGAGCCCGGCGTGCTGCTCATCACGATCGACCGCCCTGAGCGGATGAACGCGACGAACGAACGCCTGCACACCGAGCTCGCCGGCGTCTGGCGCGACGTCGACGCCGACGAGTCGGTCCGCGTCGCCGTCGTGACCGGCGCGGGGCGGGCGTTCTCCGCCGGCGGCGACCTCGAGATGATCCAGAAGATGGCCGGTGACTACGCGCGGGTCGCCGAGATGGCCCGCGAGGCGGCGTCGCTGGTCACGAACATGCTCGACTGCGAGAAGCCGATCGTCTCGGCGATCAACGGCACGGCGGTCGGCGCGGGGCTCGCCGTCGCGCTGATGGCGGACATCAGCGTGATCGCCGAGGACGCGCGCCTGACGGACGGGCACCTGCGGCTCGGCGTTGTCGCGGGCGACCATGCCGCGATCGTCTGGCCGCTGCTGTGCGGCATGGCCAAGGCGAAGTACTACCTGCTCACGGCGGACTTCATCGACGGTCGCGAGGCCGAGCGGATCGGTCTCGTCTCGCGCTGCGTCCCGCCCGGGCAGGTGCTCGACGATGCGCTCGGGATCGCCGAGCGGCTGGCCGCCGGCCCGCAGTACGCGGCCCGCTGGACGAAGCGCACGCTCAACCACTGGCTGCGCACCGCGATCCCCGCGTTCGACGCGAGCGTCGCCTACGAGATGCTGAGCTTCCTCGGCGCCGACGTGCAGGAGGGCGCCAAGGCGATCACCGAGCGCCGGGCGCCCCGCTTCGACGGCTGACGGCGAGCGGTGTAGCCGGCGACGCGCGTCCGGCAGGGACGAGGCCGGGCGAGGCGCGCAGGGCGCCCCGCCCGCCACATCTGACGCACTACTGGATTTTCGAGCTGCCTTCGACCGTGTTCGGCGTGTCGATCACAGGCGCGTTGTTGTTCTTCACCGTCAGCGAGCCCGCGATCGTGTTGTTGCGCACGGTCGTGCCGCCCGCGTTCGACTGCACCGCGAGATTGCCGTGGAACATGTTTTCTTCCACCATCGAAGCGCCTTCGATCGTGACGCGCCCGGTGGTCCCCTTGACCTGAACCGCGCCGTAGAAGTTGGAGGCCGCACAGCCGCCTCCCGCTTCCCCGAGCGTCACGGGGCCGCTCGTGCCGACCACCTTGATCGCGCCCGAGCTCGAGGCGCCGCACATGCGCACGACGGTCGCGCCTTTCGCCGTCAGTCCGCCCGCGAGGGTCGCGCCCTCGATGTCGATCGCGCCACCCGGCTTGACCTTGATGCCGCCGCTGACTTTCGTGCCGGGGCTCACCTCGACGCCCTGGCCGCTCGTGACGGTCACTTTGCCTTTCACCGAGCCGCTGAGGACCTGGCTGTATTTCACCGTCGTCGCGCACGACGCTTCCGCGCTGTGCCCGACGTGGTCGACGGCGGTGGCCGAGGTCGTCTTGACGCCGACCGTGCTCGTGTCGATCGCGACCGTGCCGGACGGGTTCACCGCTAGCCCGGACTGGCCGTCGGAGGCCGTGATCGTCGCTTTCGCCGAGCTGCCGAAGATCGCCGTGGCAGGACAGCTGACTTCGACCTGCGGCGGGCTCGCGTCCACCTGCACCGTCAGGCTGCCGGGCGAGGACGTGTTGCCGGCCCGATCATTGACCGTGCCCGACGCCGTGTGTGAGCCGTCGGTGGAGAACGTCTGCGGCGCGGGCACCGAGGACGGTTCCACACCGCTGCCCGGGCTGCCGTCCACGAGCGACGGGTCGCCGTTTTCGGTGAACGACACCGTGACCGTGTCCTTGTACCAGCCGCCACCGCCCGAGTAGTCGGGGGCACGGTCGGCGCTCACGAGCGGCGGGTTCGGGGGGGTCTCGTCGACCACGACCGGCGCCGATTCTTCGGACGGTTCGCTCGCGGGTCCTTCGTTGCTCGCCGTGACTCGATACTCCCACGTCCCTTCGCCCTCGGGGCTACCGCCGGTGAAGGCGTATTCGTTCGTGGTGAGCCCGCTGGCGACGACGCTCCAGCCGCCGCTGTTGTTCTTGTGTTCGAGCGTGTACGTGAGGGCCGTCGCCGCCTCGGAGGCGGTCCAGGCGAGCGTGAAGACGCCGTTGTTGTTCGGCGTCGAGCCGCTCACCAGGTGAGGCTGCCCCGGCGTGGAGGTGCGCTCGTTGCGCGCCAGCGTGTAGCCCGGCGGCAGGTACGGCGCGACCGGCGCTTTCACCAGCCCTTCGGCGCCGCCGGGCGCGTCGGCCGTCGGCACCCGCAGTTCCAGGTTCTTGACCTGGATCGAGTGCGGCGAGGACGACGGCCGCACGTAGCACGCCGGGATCAACCCGGTGCACGATGTCGAGTCGGCCACCATCAGCTCGACCTTCAGGGCGTGGCCGGCTTCGACCTTCCAGGCCTGCGGGTGCAGCTGGAACACCTGCTTGGTGAAGCCTTCGCCCGGGTTCAGCGGACGGTAGGCCTGACGCCCGATCAGCTGCTCGGTGCCACCCGCGACGTTTTCGTCATACAAGCGGGCGATCAGCTGGTCGTTGGGTTCCGGCGTCGAGATTTCCGCGATCACCGTCGAGGAGCCGAGCAGGGTGTAGCCACCCGCCGGCGCTTCGGCGAATTTGTACTCGGCCGCAGAGGGGTTGTTGGCGTCGGCCTGCGTGGTGCAGACGGTCGTTTTTTCGGTCGCGAACGGGTTCGCGGTTGCGCTTCCCGGCGACTGCACCGTCTGTTCCGGACCGCTCGAGAAGCGGATCTCGCCCGGCGAGAGGGCCGCCCAGTCAGCGGCTTTGTATTCCGTGCCCGAGCCGCCCGAGGTCTGCGGGCAGAAGCTCGTGATCGCGGTCGCGCCGCCCTGCGCGTGGGCCGGTTCGCCGCCTTCGCCTTTGACGTAGTGGGCGAACCACGCGTTCTGCGCTTCGACGAACTTGGTGTCGTCGCCGATCGAGACCGCCTGCGCCGACCGCGGGTTGTGCCCCAGGTCGAAGTCGAACAGCTGCATCGGCTGGTTCGGGTACTTGGCGCGGACCTTGTTGTAGTACTTGACCGTTTCGTCGACCGGGAACAGGTCGTCGTTCCAGCCGTTCTCCATGATCGCCGGAGCCGGCGGCTCTTCGAGATTGGTGTAGTAGGCGCTGTGGTTCGGCAGCTGTTCTTCCTGCTGGACTGCCAGCGGCTGCCCGTCATAGGGACCGCCGGTGTTGTCGAACGCATGCCAAGCCTGGATGTTGGCTTCAGGATCGTTGATGTTCGCCGGCGCGTAGTAGCCGGCGCTCAGGCCGGACAAGAACAGGGCGGTGTTCCACTCATCCTTTTCGATTCCGAAGCGGTGGTTGCCGAGCATCCCCTTGTACGGCGCGTTTTCGACGTAGTCGAGCGTCGAACCGTTCGGTTGCAGCGCCTGGGCGATGTCGGTCCACGGGAATTCAGCCGCAGTCGCGGCGATTTTCATCGGCTTGCCTTCGGGGCTCGTCCACGGGATCAGTTCGCCGTTGGGCAGTTCGACGCGGTCCTTCAGCGAGCCGATCTCCAGCGACATGCCGCCGCCGTAGCTCCCGCCGTTGGCGCCGATCTGCTGCGGGTTGATCACGTTTTCGTCGGCGAGTTTGCCGAGGAGCGTCTGCGCGTCGCGGACCTCGTAGCGGCGGCTCAGGAGGTGGATGTATCCGTGTTCACACGGCGGAGCCTTCACCCCGGGGTTTTCACCTTTTGCTTCTTTTTCTTTTGTTTCTGTGCTCGAGACCGGTTTGCCGCACGAGGACCCCCAACCGCGGTCAGAGATGCTGAACACCGCGTAGCCGAGTTTCAGCCACCGTTGCGCGCTCGTGCTCGACGGCGTGATCTTGCTGCCACCCCAGCCGTGGTAGATACCGACGACCGGGTAGTTGTTGTCGGCCCCGGTCGCGGGCGGGAAGGCGACGGCGACGTCGATCGGCGTGCCGTCGAACGATGAGACCGTCGTGCCGGCGCTGTTCCCGCACCATCGTTGTCCGGCGTTGGCGCCGGTCTGTTCGGCGCACGGGACGGTGCCCCCGAACACCGAGGTGATCGTCGCGTCTGCAGCAGCCGGCACCGTCAGTGCCAGAGCAAGCAGCGCACCTGCCAGCAGGAACAGCTTGCGCGTCATCGTCAGTCCCCTCCTCGCTATGGGTCCGGCCGGCGCCTGGCGCCGGTACCGGAGCGTACCCCTCCGTGTACGCGGGCGTATCCTAACATCACCGAGATGGACGATGTCAAGATCGACGACGAGCTTCTGATCCCCGCCGGGCGCCACACGCTCCCCCCCGAGGAGGTCAGCGCGCGCCAGCGCGAGCGGCTGATGCGCGCGATGGGGCAGTGCGTCAGCGAGCGCGGCTACGTCGAGACGACGATCGCCGACGTCGTGCGTGTCGCCCGCACCTCGCGGACCGTCTTCTACCGCCACTTCGCCGACAAGGAACAGTGCTTCCTCGCGACCTACCAAGGGATGACGCGGGCGCGGATCGGCGCCTCGCTTGCAGCAGCCGCCGCTGTGGAGAGCTGGCGCGAGAAGCTGCACGCCGGGATCGGTGCCTACTTCCAGTGGATGGCGGAGCACCCGGAGGTGGCCGTGACGAGCGTCGTCGAGGTGCATCGCGCCGGGCGCGGCGCGCTCGAGCTGCGCAGCCGCGCGCTCGCGGACTGGGCCCGGACGCTGGAGGGAGTCGCGACGCTCGCCCGAGAGGACGGGCACGAGCTGCCGATCGAGGAAGCGGAGTTCCTGGCGATCCTGCTCACCGCGGAGGCGTTCGTGCACGACTACGCGCGCCACGGGAAGCTCGATCGGGTGGTGGAGCGGGAACCCGCAGTTCAGGCGCTCGCGGCGGTGCTCTTCGGGATCTCCCCGGCCCGCGGCTAGCGCCTACTCGAAGCTCATCCGCTCCTGGCCCGGGATCGGGTCCGGTGCCGCCTCGGTCTCCGCGTCGCCGGGGATCTCCCACTCGAGCAGGTCCTCTTCGCCCGGCGGAGGCGGGCGCACCGCGTCGGAGTCGCGAGCGGCCGCCGGTGGGGGCGGCGCGTGCTCGGGCGCGGGCGTCTCTGCGCCAAGAGGGACGTCGGCTGCAAGCACTGCCTCCATGTCTATCTCCACGGTCTCGTCCCCGAGCGGCTGGCCGACGGCCTGCGCCTCAGCGGCCTCTGCGGCCTCGGCGGCCTCGACGGATTCATCGAGCGGGTCGCCGTGCGGCGGCTGCTCGTCGAGCACCGTCCCGGCCTGCGGCTCGCCCTCGAACCCGGGCGGTCGTGGCTCGTCGGGGAACACCGGCTCCAAGGCCTCGCGCTCCTCGCGGGCGATCTCAGAGGGGTCGGCGCCCCTCCTGCGCTTGAGCTCCAGGTGGTCGCGTATGGCGTCGTCGAGCAATCCCATGACGCCCCGACACCATACTGCGCCGGGACGGGACCGGTACGCGGCGGCGTGCGGCGGGCGGCGCCGACGCGGACGACTAGACTTCTACGCCGACGCGGGCCGTCCTGGCGGCGGCCCCGCGGGGCTATAGCTCAGTTGGGAGAGCGCCTGGATCGCACCCAGGAGGTCGCCGGTTCGAGTCCGGCTAGCTCCATCGGATTTGCTCGGCCCGCCCGCTGCGGCCGCGGACGCCGACCGCACATCAGCCGGGCAGCGCGTTCTCGCCACGGGTGCGCACAGACCGGCCCACGGCAGGTACTGAACCGCAGGGCCGCCATCGCGGCCGCGGCTCAGTGCAGGAGGTTCAGCGTGTTTTCGCCGTCGTCCACGTAGTAGATGCCGTTGCCGGTGGGGCTGACGGCCAGGCCGAACAGGGATCCGGCTCCCGTCTTCTTGTCGGCGGTCTGCACCGCCACCTGCTGGCCCGCCGGCGTGGTTTCCACCATGTTGCCGTCGCCGCCGTTGGTCGTGACGATGTTGCCGTTCGGTGCCAGCACCATCCCCAGCGGTTCCTTGAGATGGCCGCCTTCGGTCAGGACGGAGCCGCCGTGGGGCAGCGGTGTCGTGCGGGTCGCTGCTTCGGAGATCGCGAGGATCTTGTTGTTCTGGGTGGAGGCCACGTAGAGCGTGCCGTCGGCGGCGAGCGCGACCCCGGTGGGGCCGAGGACGAGAGCTTCCGCGGAGTTCACCCACGGGATCCCTTCCGCGACGACCTGTTCGCCGGTGACCTTCGGTTGCTGCCCTTCGCCCGATTCGAGGTCGATCCGCAGCACGGTCGAGTTGTTGATCGGTTTCACGCCCTTGGCCGCGCCCCCGTTCAGCGCGTTGCTGACGAACAGCGTGGTCTTCGCGCCTTCGCTCTTGGCGGTCGAGTCCCACGGGCCCTGGATGTTCTTGTTGGCGATCGTTTTGATCACCTTGCCGCTGCTGTCGAGCACGATCATGCATCCGAACTTGGCGGTCGCGGTCTTGCCGTTGGTCGTCGGCAGGCTGCCCACGATCACGTAGCCGCCGGGGAGGATGTTCAGCGCGGTCGTGAGGCCGACGCCGCCCGGGCACGGGCCGGGCAGCGATTTGGCGTTGATCGTCGTAAACGGCGTCAGCTTGCCGGTGGTCGAGACCTGCACGATCGTCGTCCCGGTGCCCTGACCGCTCTGCTTGGCGCCTTCCTTGGCGTTGTAGTTGCTGATCAGCAGCTGGCCCGCTTTGAGCTTGCCGACGCTGGTGGGGACGGCCACGATGCCGTAGGGGTTCACGTCCCCGTTGGCCGGGACGGTCGAACCGACCGACGAGAAGGAACTCAGCGGCGCCAGGAACGCGGCGGGTTTGGCGGGCGTCGTCTGGGCAGCAGCCGAGGCGGTCGATTTCGAAGTCGACGAGCCGGAGCCACCGCACCCCGCGAGGAAGAGGAGCAACAGCGTTACGCCGGCGAGAGCGGGTATCGACGTTCTGGACACGGTGGGTCGGTCTCCTGTCGGTCTGTGGGATGGGCCGGTGAGCTGCCGGCGGCGCGCTGCTGACCGCGTCCCGGTGCTGCGGGTTAGGAGCCCACCCCAAGGCCAAACCTTCCGTGAGGGTTTTCTTACCGGCGGGGCCGCATCGCGTCAGGAGCCTCGCGGCGAGAGGAAGCCGCGCCTCAGCCGAGCGGCGGGTCGGCGCCCGCAGCCGAGGAGCGGGCCGCGATCGCGGCCTCGATGCGCTCACCCACGCTGGGCATCTCTCGTGCGATCTGGCGCAGATCCCGTGCCGTCATGACGATCACGGTCAGCGGGCTGCTGGCCACCACGGTTGCGTTGCGCCGGGCATCACGCATCACACCTATCTCGCCGGCGAAGTCGCCGGGGCCGAGCTCGGCTATCAGCTGTCCGTCGCGATGGACCGCTGCGTGTCCGGAGACGATGAGCAGGAATTCGTGGGCGAAGCTGCCCTCGTCGATGAGCCGTGTGCCGGCGGGCACCACGACCTCGTCGGTGACGGCCGAAAGACGGCGCAGCTCCTTACCCGAGAGACCGGCGAAGAGCTCGACGGACTGGAGCTTGGATTCATCCATGCACATCCCCCGGTGAGCTTTGTTCCTCGCGCCGGGACTCGTGGCCGGACGCGTGCCCTCGGAGCCGCGGTCGATGCGCGCAGTGAAGCACGCAACCGGCGGCCGGTCGCAGCGCGCCGACCCGTTGGAGAGAATACTTCCAGGATCCGAATGCGGCCGCAGCGAGAGCCCAGCCGAGACCAACCGAGCTCGCGGAGCAGTGACCACGTCGGCCACGGCGATGCCGGCCCGTCACTCCCGCGGGGCGATGCGGATGCATATGAGACATCGCGGGTAGCATGACTCCCGTGGAGGCGTCGAGGGAGGACCCCACCGCGTCCGGTGCACTTGCCGTGCAAGGGGTGACCGTGCGCTTCGGTGGGATCACGGCGCTCGAAGACGTGTCGCTCGACGTTGCGCGCGGTGAGGTGCTGGGCGTGATCGGCCCCAACGGCGCGGGCAAGACGACGCTGTTCAACTGCATCTCAGGCTTCGTGAGGCCGCAATCGGGGACGATCTCGTGGCGGGGCGCACAACTGGAGCGCATGCGCCCCGATCGCCGCGCCGGCGAGGGGATCGCCCGCACGCTCCAGGGCGTCGGCCTGTTCTCCGGCCTGACCGTGGCGGAGAACGTGATGGTCGGCGCGCAGCGCTTTCGGCGCGCCGGCCTGTTGAGCTCGCTCGTAGCACTGCCGCGGACCGAGCGCGACGAGCGGGCGCTGCGTGCAAGGGCGATGGCGGCGCTCGGCGCGGTTGGATGCCGAGAGCTCGCCGCTCGCCGGCCCGACTCGCTTCCATTCGCGACGCAGAAGCGTGTCGCTCTCGCGCGGGCACTCGCGGCAGAGCCGTCGCTGCTGATGCTCGACGAGCCTGCGGGTGGTCTCGACGCTGCCGAGATCGAGCAGCTCGCCGAGTTGATTCGCGGCATCCGGGGCACGATGAGCGTGATGGTCGTGGAGCACCACATGGACTTCGTCATGTCCCTCTGCGACCGAGTCGCCGTGCTCGACTTCGGTCGCGTGATCAGCACGGGGCCTCCGGCGGCCGTGCGATCGGATCCGCGCGTGCTCGAGGCCTACCTCGGCGACGAGGCGGCGGCAGGCCGCGATGCTTGAGGTCGAAAGCCTCGTCACCGACTACGGCCCGGTGCGCGCGGTGGACGGCGTCTCGCTTCGGGTCGGGGAGGGAGAGGTCACCGCCGTGCTCGGCGCGAACGGCGCAGGCAAGACGTCGTTGCTGCGAACGATCTCCGGCCTCGAGCGAGCCAGCTCCGGGCGCGTCGTGCTGGCCGGCGAGGACATAACGCACACCGCCGTTGAGGACATCGTGCGCCGTGGTCTCGCGCACGTGCCCGAGGGCCGCGGCGTGATCGGCGAGCTCACGGTCGAGGAGAACCTCCGCCTGGGCGGGCTATGGCGTCGCGGAGAGAGCGCTCCGCTCGAGGACATGTACGACCTGTTCCCGGCGCTCCGCGAACGTCGAAGCAAGCCGGCAGCGACGCTCTCGGGCGGTGAGCGGCAGATGCTCTCGCTCGGGCGCGCACTCATGGGCCGTCCGCGGGCGCTGCTGCTGGACGAGCCCTCCCTGGGCCTCGCGCCACGGATCACGGCGCAGATCATGGCGCTCGTGCGTCAGCTCTGCGACGAGCGCGGGCTCGCGGTCCTGCTGGTCGAGCAGAACGCCCGCAGCGCGCTGTCGATAGCCGACACCGGGATCGTTCTCGACCTCGGCCGCGTCGTCGCCGCCGAGGACCCCGAGCGCCTCGCCGACGACGCCGACCTGCGACACGCCTACCTGGGCTTCTGAGGCTCGCGATGACGCAGTTCATCAACCTCACTCTCAACGGCATCTCGACGGGCGCGATCTACGCCGTTGTCGCGCTCGCCCTCGTGTTGATCTGGCGCGCCACGAGGATCGTGAACTTCGCCCAGGGGGCGATGCTGATGTTCACGACGTTCCTCGCGGCGATCGTGATCGAAGCGGGCAATCCCTATTGGCTGGGCCTTCTCGTCGCGCTCGCGAGCGGGCTCGTGCTGGGCGCGGTCCTCGAGCGCGTACTGATCCGCCGGGTGGAGTCGGCACCGCCGCTCAACGCCGTGATCGTCACGCTCGGCCTGCTCGTGCTGCTCGAGGCCGCGGCCGGGATGATCTGGGGCAACACTCCGCGCTCGTTCCCCGCGGCGTTCTCGATTCAGGGCTTCGAGGTCGGTGGCACGCGACTGCTGTTCTCGCCGAACGACCTCTTCATCGTGCTTGTCGTGTTCGGCGTCGCGGGCGGGCTTGCGCTGCTGTTTCGCATGACCACGCTCGGCCTCCAGTTGCGCGCGGCTGCCTTCGCCCCCGAGGTCGCCCGGCTGCAGGGCGTGCGGGTCGGCCGCATGTTCACGATCGGCTGGGCGCTGGCCGCGCTCGTCGGATCGCTCGCGGGCGTGCTCGTCGCGCCGTCGGTGTTCGTCGGGCCCAACCAGTTCGACTCGATCCTCATATACGCCTTCGTGGCCGCCGTGCTCGGAGGCCTCGACAGTCCGCTCGGGGCGATCGTGGGCGGCGTGATCCTCGGACTCGTGCTCTCGTATGTCTCCGGCTACGAAGGCTCTGCGCTCGCGCCCCTCGCGGCGCTCGCCGTGCTCGTCGCGACACTCATGATCCGTCCGGGGGGCCTTTTCTCCCCGGCCCGGGAGCGGCGGGTTTGAGCCGCGTCGAGGCGCGTCACGAGGTGGACCGCCCGACGCCTTCGGGCGCGCCGTCGCGCGGGGGCGAGCCGGGCGCACTGCGTTGGTGGCGCCGCCACACGCTCGCACGCTCGCTGACACTGCTCGTCGGCACCGCGCTCGCGCTCGGGCTGCTGAGCGAGCTGCTGAACGAATACCGCGACCTTCAGCTCGCCGACGCGGCCTACTACTTCGCGGTTCTCGCCGGCCTGAGCGTGCTGATCGGGCTGAGCGGGCAGATCTCACTCGGGCACGGGGCGCTGATGGCCGTCGGCGCGTACACAGCCGCGCTGCTGATCGGGAACGAGCACTGGCCGCTCGTCCCGGCTCTGATCGCGTCCGTGTTCGTGACCACGGTCGTCGGGGTCGCTGTCGGCGCGGCTGCCTCGAGGCTGCGCGGGCCGTATCTCGCCGGCGCGACGCTCGCGTTCGCGGTCGGCCTGCCGGGCCTGGCCTATCAGTACTCGGGCACGTTCGGCGGCGCAAACGGGATCGCCATCAACCCGCCCGCGATCCCATCGGCACTCGGCTCGAGCTTCCCACTCGAGCGCTGGGAGGCGTGGATCGCCTGTGCCGGCGCCGTGCTCGTCGCGTTCGCGCTGTACAACCTCACCCACAGCGGCGTCGGGCGCTCGTGGCGCGCCGTTCGCGATGACGAGATCGCTGCGACCGTGTCCGGGCTGCGCGTCCCGCGCGTGCAGGCACTGGCCTTCACACTGAGCGCGGCTTGTGCCGGCCTCGGCGGCGGGCTGCTCGCCGTCGTGCTCCAGCTCGCGAACCCCGGCGCGTTTCCGCTCGTGCTCTCCTTCTACCTGCTCGCCGCGGTTGTGATCGGTGGGTTGGGATCGCTGCTCGGGGCGGCGTGGGGCGCGGCAATTCTCGTGCTGCTGCCGAACTGGACGCATGACCTCGCGCAGTCGTTCTCGCTGCCCGACAAGGTCGGGGCGAACCTGCCGCTCGCCATCTACGGGCTCTTGCTCATCGTTGCGATGCTCGCCTGGCCGAGTGGGATCCAGGGCGGAGTTCGCGCGGGCGCAGGCTTCATCTATGGCGCGGTTAGAGCGCGCCGTGCAGCGGGTCGTGAGATTGGATGACCGAACAACAGGAGGCAAGATGAAAGTAACGAAGAGCCGGTCGATGGCGATGCTCGCCGCGTTCGCGGCGCTTGGGTTGGTCGCGGCAGGCTGCGGCTCGTCTTCGAGCAGCAGCACCGAGGGGGTGAGTGCCACGAGCATCACCTTCGGTACGCACCAGCCGCTCACCGGCCCGGCCGCTCCCGGATACAGCGAGATCGCACCGGCCTCGCAGGCGTACTTCAACTACGTCAACGCGCACGGCGGGGTTTTCGGGCGCAAGATCCACCTGATCATCAAGAACGACGAATACAACCCGACGAACACTGTCAACGTCGTCCACCAACTCGTCTTGCAGGAAAAAGTGTTCGGCATCTTCGAGGGTCTCGGCACTCCGACCCACACCAAGGTCGTGGGGTTCCTGAACTCCTCCAAGATCCCCGACATGTTCGTGGCCTCCGGCTGCCCCTGCTGGGACAACGGCTCGGCGCAGCCCTACACATTCGGCTGGCAGCCGAACTACACGATCGAAGGCAAGGTGATGGGCGAATACATCGCCAAGCACTTCCCGGGCAAGAAGGTCGGCGTCCTCTACCAGGACGACGACTTCGGCCAGGGCGGCCTTGCCGGCATCAAGGACGAGTTGCCGGCGAGCGCGATCGTTTCAGCGCAGCCCTACCAGTCCGGGACCGAAACGCTCGCGCCGCAGATCACGGCGATCAAATCTGCGGGCGCGCAGGTGGTCGTTTACTTCACCGTCCCGATCTACACCGCGATCGGGCAGCTGACGGCGTTCACGCTCGGCTACAAACCCCAGTTGTTCGTGTCGAACGTCGGCATCGACCCGACGACAGTCGCCGGACTGCTCAAGACGGTCTCGAAGGGCAAGGCGAGCGGCACGGCGCTGATCGAAGGCACCTACACGAACAACTACCTGCCGTCCGTCGCGGAAACGTCGAACCCGTGGGTCGCGTTGTTCAAGAAAATCAAGGAACAGTACGACCCGAGCGTTCCCTTCGATGGGAACGTGCTGTACGGCATGGCGAACGCGTACACGCTGGTGCAGGCGCTGCAGGCCGCCGGCAAAAACCTCACGCGTGAAGACCTCGTCAAGGCCGTCAACAACAACGGCGCCAAATGGAGCGGTCCGGGGCTGGTGCCGTTCCGCTACTCGGCGACCCAGCACGGCGGTTACTCCGGCGTGCAGATGGGCCGCGTGGAAGGGGGCAAGGTCGTGATGTTCGGCCCGAAGCTGACGACCGAACCCACGAGCGGCACGCCGATCACGACGTTCAACGGCAGCCAGCCGGCGCCGCCGGCGAGCGGTATACCGAGCGACTAGCGAGCAGCTTCCAGCTCGCCAGAGCGCGCAACAGGCGGGGCCGCGTGGAGCGGCCCCGCCTCTGGCGGTCACGCGTGGGCGTCGGCCGGCAGTCCCTGCCTCAGCGGAGCTCGTCGAGCCACGCCTGCCCGCCGGCGGCGATCTGCTCGTACATCCGCTCTGAGCAGTCGAGCAGTTCCTGTTTAGTGCGCCGTTCCCAGCGCTCGCGCCGGCGCGCGCTGCGCTGCCTCGCCCAAGCGCGCGGGCGCCGCACCCACGAGAGCGGGCCTGACGGCGGCTGGCGCCGGCGTCGCGCGCGGTTCACCTCGGCGACGTCGAAGCCGCCGCCGTGGTGGTAGATGACCCCGCCGTAGACAGCGAAGCAGGCCGGGTCCCCCTCGCGGGCCTCGGGATTGGAGCGCTCGATCTCGACCCAGGGCGTGCCGGACAGCTCGAGCTCGCGCAACAGGTTGGCGCCCACGTCGCTCACGCTGTGGCCCCGCCGGTCCTCCCACACGTAACCCGCCGACCAGTCGCCATCGAGCTCGCGCCACGTCCGCACGGTGGTCACGCAGAACAGCGGGTGCGGCTGGCGGTCGCCCAGGTTCTCATCGCGGCGCACCGCGACCAGCGGGGCACGCGACAGGGCGTCCTGCACGAGCGGCATCGGGTCGGCGATCG
>DATMMF010000029.1:0-2502 GCA_035569835.1 Solirubrobacteraceae bacterium | reverse complement strand
GCATTCAGAACCGCGACCGTCAGAGACTGTCTCAAAACCGCCGCGAGCACGAGCCGTCCCCGGAGGCTCGGGCGTCTGGGGGACATGGGTCACGTGCGCCGTCCCAACTATGCCCAGAGGTTCCTGCTGCCGCCGTCGCTGGAAGACTGGGTGGGGCAGGAGCACCCGGTGCGGTTCATCCACGACTTCGTGGACGCTCTCGACCTGGCGAAGCTGGGCATCAAGGACCCGCAGGGGGAGGTGGGGCGACCGCCGGTGGGTGCGGACGTTCTGCTGAAGGTCTGGCTGTACGGCTTCACGCAGCGGATTCGCAGTACGCGCCAGCTCGAGAAGGCGTGCCGGGAGAGGATGCCCTTCATCTGGTTGACGCACCCGGATCCGCCGGACCACAACACGATCTGGCGCTTCTTCCGGGACAACCGCAAGGCGCTGCCGAAGCTGTTCAAGGAGCTGATGGCAGCGGCAGCGGAAGCGGAGCTCATCAGCTTCGCGCTGCACGCGCTCGACGGCACGAAGCTACAGGCGGCGAGCTCGACGGATACGGCGCTGCATCGCAAGTCGCTCGAGGAGAAGCTGAAGCTGCTCGACGAGTTCATCGCGCAGTACATCGGGCAGGTGGAAGCCGACGCGTCGGCGGGGAGCACAGACGGGCGCCAGCAGATGCCCGCGGCGATGCAGGACGCCGAGGCGCGCCGGCAGAAGATCCGCGAGATGTTGCAGCGGCGCGTCGAAGGGCGCGAGGACGCGCCACCCGACAAGCAGGCGCCTGAGCCGCCGGCACAGCAAGGCGAGCAGCTCCTCGGGGACCCCAGCGACGCCAACGCAGCGGCGCGTGAGACCGGGACTGCCCAGCGACCGGAGCAACCCGTCCCCGCGGAGGCTCCGCGCACGGACGAGACGACGAGCGTGAACGCGCCCGAGCAAGGCGCCGAGCCCGCGAAGCACGAGCTCGCGCCGTCGAGTGTGGGCGCGGAGCCGCAGGGTGGCACCCCGGCATCAAGCTCCGCCGCGGCGAAGGTCGAGCCGCTGCAGCGCGAAGCCGAATCGCTGAAGAAGGAGCTCGAAGAGAAGCTCCAGCAGCTGGACGAAGCGAAGGCCAATCATCTCTCCGAGCACGAGCCGGACGCGCGCATGATGAAGGGCCGCGGCATGAGCGCCATCGGCTACAACGCGCAGATCGTCGTGGACCACGAGAGCGATCTGATCGTCGCCTGCAACGTGGTCGCCGATCAGAACGACGTCGGACAGCTGACGCCGATGCTGGAGCAGGTGCGCGAGCAATATGGCCGCGTGGCCGACCAGACCGTGACCGATGGCGGCTACGACAGCGGCGCGCAGCTCGCGCGCGCCGAAGACCAGCAGATGCCGGTGCTCGCGCGGCTTCGCGAAGACTCGGAGGCGAAGGGCGAGTTCAGCAAGGATCACTTCCGCTACGACGCCGCGGAGAACGTCTACGTCTGCTCCCGCGGCGAGAAGCTCATCCAGATCGGCCTGAACAAGTCGAGGCCCACGGCCGAGCCGGACCTGATCTACAGGTGCGGCAACAAGACGTGCCCCGTGCGCGCGCAGTGCTCCAAGGATCCGCGCGGCCGCAAGATCCGACGCCCGCCGCACGAAGAGGCGCGTGAGCGCCAGGCCAAGAAACAGCAGGATCCGCGCATGGCGATGCTGCTCGGTCTGCGCAAGGAGATCGTCGAGCACCTCTTCGGCATCGTGAAGACGATCGATGGCTTCCGTCGCTTCACCGTACGCGGGCTCGAGAAGGTCAACGGGCAGTGGGCGCTCGTCTGCTTGGGCGTCAACCTACGCAAGCTGTACGCGATCGCCACCTGGCACAACGGCAAGCTGGTCCCGCGCACCGCGAGACCGGTCGCCGCCCTCGCCGCGGCGACCTGAGGGGCGGGCGCCCCACGGGGCGACGGAGGCCGCCGTCGGGCTCCAGGAGCCGAACGTCGACTTGGGACGCGTGGGAGCGCGTACGAGCCAGAAGCGATGCCGCCCCCCGATGCCATAGGACCGCCCTGGGAGCATCGTGGGCCGCCGGCCAGTCGGCCGGGTTTCGAGACGGCCTCGTCAGGGAGCGGTTCCGATGGATCGAGCTACACCCCGAGGGTGCTCTGCTCGATCAGGTCGTCGACGACGTCGTTGAAGCTCTTGGTCTTGGCGTAGACGGCGAGCTGTCGGTCGGCGCTGGCGCCGTCGCGGAGGATGGCGCGGATGCGCTCGAGGTCGTCGTGGGTCTTGAAGATGTCGGCCGCCTCCTGGACGAAGTCGAGCAGCTCGCCGATGAGCGCGCGCACGGGCACCTGCTCCTGCTTGCCGAAGTCGATGAGCTGTCCGTCGAGCCCGTAGCGCACCGCGCGCCACTTGTTCTCCTCGATGAGCGCGCGAGAATACTCGCGGAACGCCAGGTTGCGCCGGTAGAGCAGGTACAGCTTGCCCATCACCGCCTGGATCAGCGCCGCGATCGCCACCGTGTCGTCGATCCGCGTCGTCATGTCG
>DATMMF010000028.1:0-122276 GCA_035569835.1 Solirubrobacteraceae bacterium | reverse complement strand
TTCATGTACATGGCCGGGATCGGCGCCGCGTTCCTCGCGTCCTACATCGCGGTCGTGCAGCAGATCGGCTACGTCTCCTCCGGCGGCTACTTCCTGATCTTCTGGCAGTTCCAGAACCCGCCTGACTTCTTATACAGCCTGCTCAAGGCGATGTTCATGGCCACGGCCATAATCCTCGTCGCCTGCTACTACGGCTACAACGCCTCGGGTGGGCCCGTTGGCGTGGGCAAGGCAACCGCTCGGTCGATGGTGCTGAACCTCGTGCTCGTGCACGTGATCGGGATGCTCGGGACCCAGATCTTCTGGGGCGCGAACCCGCGGGCGCCGATCGGAGGCTGATCAGCTGCCGCGAACGTGACCCGCGGCGAGCCGCCCGAGCTCGAAGGCCGCCGTCCCGGTCGTCACCACCGGGTCCAGCGCGGCGAAGTCGCGCAGTGCCTGCTCGTCGTCGGTCTCGACAACGGCCAGTCCGTAGGAGTCATCGTCAGTCAGGACAGGTCCGAACACGACCATCTCGCCACGCTCGAGATACGGGCCCCAATGTGCAGCATGCCGGTTCATGATCTCGCGCTCTGAATCGGTCATCGTCTGAGCGAAGTTCGGGCGCGGGGCAATGAGGCGCAGCACGAGAGTTGGCATGCGGGGGACTCTACGCCAGCTTGGTGGCGGCTATCCGCTGCGGCGGTCCAGCGCGTCCTCGGCGAGTCCGAGGACGACGCCGAACACCGCGTGGCGGATCGTCGCCTGTCCGAAGGCGCGGCGGTTGGCCACCAGCTTCGGCAGTTCCTTGCGCGCGGGGTGGTAGCGGTCGACCAATGCCACCATCGGCCACGTCGCCAGGTGCTCGAGGAGGCCTATCGCCAGGCCGCGGAGGACCGCCGGGCCCGGCACGGACGGCTTGATCCGCGCGTATGCGGTTCCGAGGACTGCCCCGTTTTGCACGTGCAGGGCGAAGCCGATCGGTCGCCAGTGTTCACCGCGCGTCACTAGCTTGCCCAAGATCTCGACGTCGTCGTAACGGGAGGCGAAGAGGCGCTTGTCCAGAGACTGCTCGAGCGTCATCACGACCGTCGCCGCAGCGCCCGCGATCCCGCCCCGCAAGCTTGCCTCAGGCATTCTGGTCTCAGAGCACCGGCCGCACGACGAGCAGCCCCCGGTGCGCGACGAGGTGTGCCCAGTCGTCGGCCAGGCGTTGCACCAGCTCGCTCGCCTGCTGCTCCCAGCGGTCCACCTCGACGATCTCGGCAATCAGCACGTAATCCGCTTCGCCGATCGACTGTCCGGGCACGTCCGCCGGTCGCGCGAGGTGCCAATCCGAGACCGTGTCCAGCGAGCCGCGGACGACGTCGCGATCCTCCGCCATCAGCCGCTCGAAGTCCTCGGCCATCTCGGGCGAGCGCAGCTGGAACCACATCAGGAGGGTCGCGGGAGCGGCCACCCACGAAGCGTAATGGACCGTCATCGAGCGGACTGGCCGGCCCTCGCGGCATGAGGCCCCCACCGCGACCCGGTCAGCAGTGTTACTTTCAGAGGATGGCTGAGGTCGTCGGGGCCGGCAGCGATCAGGGTGCAACCCCCGCGGCGTCTGCGGGCTCGGCGCAGAGCGAGCCGAACCGGTGGGCGGTCCTGGCCCTGCTCAGCGTGGCGCAGCTGATGGTCGTGCTCGACGCGACGATCGTGACCATCGCAATTCCCTCAGCTCAGCAGGCGCTGCACTTCTCGACCGACAGCCGGCAGTGGATCGTCACCGCGTACGCGTTGGCCTTCGGCAGCCTCCTGCTGCTGGGTGGCAAGCTCGGCGACCTGTTCGGGCGCAAGTGGACCCTGATCATCGGCCTCGTCGGGTTCTCGGTCGCCTCGGCGATCGGCGGTCTCGCGCAGTCGTTCGGGGTGCTCGTGACCGCCCGCACGCTCCAGGGCGCGTTCGGCGCGCTGCTCGCGCCGTCGGCGCTGGGGTTGCTGACCGTGACGTTCGAGGGATCTCCCGACCGGCCGACAGCATTCGGGATCTTCGGCGCGATCGCCGGCGGCGGCGCCTCGCTCGGACTGATCCTCGGCGGTGCGCTCACGCAGCTGCTGTCCTGGCGCTGGTGCCTGTACGTGAACCTCGTGATCGCCGTGCCGACGACGATCGTGGCGTTGCGCTTGCTGGTCAATTCGCGCGCCCCGAATCGTGAGCCGATCGACATACCGGGCGTTCTCACCTCGGCGCTCGGCCTGTTCGCGCTGGTCTACGGGTTCTCCAACGCGGAGACCCACTCCTGGGGCGCCACCGCGACGGTCGTGGCGCTCATCGCCAGCCCCGTGCTGCTGACGGCGTTCGTGCTCATCGAGCGCCGAGCCGAGCATCCGCTGCTGCCCCTGCACATCATCTGGGACCGCGCCCGCGGCGGCTCGTACTCCGCGCTGTTCCTTGCGGGCGCCGGCATCTTCGCGGTGTTCCTGTTCCTGACCTACTTCCTGCAGCAGCAGCTCGGGCTGTCGCCGATCACCACCGGACTCGCGTTCCTCCCCCTGACAGGCGTGCTCGTCGTCACCTCGACGACCGTGCAGACCCGCGTGATCTCGCGCACCGGGGTCAAGCCGCTCGTGCTCGCCGGCATGGCACTCGGGGCTCTCGGGATGTTCCTGTTCACCCGCCTGACGCCCAGCTCGGGCTACGCCGGCAACGTGCTTCCCGGGCTGCTGGTGCTCGGTGTCGCGCTGGGATGCATCTTCGCGCCGGCGTTCTCGACGGCGACCCTGGGCGTCGAAGGACGCGAGGCAGGCGTCGCCTCGGCGATGGTCAACACCGCGCAGCAGATCGGCGGCTCGGTCGGCACGGCCCTGCTGAGCACGATCTTCGCCAGCGCCGTCTCGAGCTACGCCGCCGGGCACCTGCATACCGCCGACCTCGCCAACGCCGCGGCCGTTCACGGCTACACGACCGCGTTCTGGTGGTCGGTCGGGATCTTCGCCGTCGGCTTCTTCGTCGCTCTCCTAGTGTTTCCCGGCCGCGCCCGGCCTCGCGTGCCCACGCTCAGGGCCGCGCTCGCCCGCTTCGCGATCGGCAACTGCCACCACTTCGAGGCCAAGGACGGCGGCCGCGACGCGGTTGGCGCTACGACGGGTGCTGGGGGGCGATGAGCACCGGCCGCTTGGTGTGCGCCGCGAGTGCGTGGCTGACGCTGCCGAGCACCGCGCTGCCGATGGCGCCGCGACCGCGCTGGCCGCAGACAACGAGTCCGGCGTCGATCTCCTGAGCGACTTCGTCGATCGTCTTGGCGACGGATTCGTTGGCCTGTGCGATTCGTGCTGAGGCGTTGTAACCGCGGTCGCGGGCACCCGCGGCGCCCTCCTCCGCGATCTGCTGCGCCCTCGCTGCCTCCTGCTCGTCGATTTCGCCCTCATTCGGTATGGCGACGACGAAGGAGCCGGCCTGGGCCAGCTGCACGGCCGCCGGCTTCCACACAACCAACACCACGGCGTCGGCGGGCTTGATCAACTCGACCGCGGCGCTCAACGCCGTCTTGGAGCCCTCAGAGCCGTCGTAACAGAACAACACCGGCTTGTCCACCGCGCCTCCTTCTCGCAAGCATCACGCTGTACTGCGTCAGGCTACTTCGTGTCCCGCTCCGGGACGTCGCGGGGGCGGAAGCGCAGAATCGTCGCGTCGCCCGAGCGCGTGCTGTTGATCGGCTCCAGGTCGATCCTGGGCAGCCCCGGGGCGGAGAACGGGATGCCGTCGCCGAGCAGCACCGGAAGCACATACACGAGGATCTCGTCGACGAGCCCGCGCCGGAGGGCCTGGCCGGCGACGTCGGCGCCGAGGATCTCGAGGTTCTTGGCGCCCGCAGCCAGGCGGGCCGTCGCGACCGCTTCCGCGATGTCGCCGCTCAGGTAGGTGATCCCCGGCGCCGGCGGGTCCGGCGGCCTGTGGGTGAGCACGAACACGGGCCCGGAGAAGGGATAGTCCACGCTGCCGGGCTTTTCGGCCTGCATCCGGTCCCCCACGTCGGAGGTCCGCCGGCCGACCAGCATCGCGCCGGTGGCCGCGGCGATCTCCCGGAAGTCGTCCTCATCGACGAAGTCGGCGAGCGGGCGAGAAGCGCCCCAGTCCATCGCGTGGCCGGGGGCCGCGATGAAGCCGTCGAGCGACATCGCCCTGTTCACGACCACCTTGCCCTCTGCGGTGTTCGGATCGCCCATGTTCGCCGCCGCCCTAGCCGGCCCACCAGTCGCGCGTGCCTTCGACGTCCTCGCGCGGAGCGTCGCCGAGGTGGGGCGCGCCGATGACGATCATCTCGAGACCCGCCGGCCCGGCCTCGTAGCCTCGCCACGTACCGGGTGCGACGCGCACCGCGTCCCACTCCTCGAGCTCGACGATCTCCTCGTCGAGCTTCATCCGGCCGCCGCCGCGCACGACCACGTACACCTCCTCCTGCTTTTTGTGCGTGTGGCCGTACGGAAACCGATAGCCGGGCGGCACGCGCTGGTAGCTCAAGCCTGACTGTTCGAGCTCGAGCGCCTGGGTCGCCATGCGGAACTCGAGGTCGGGCGCGCCGTCGAACCGTGAACCGACGTCCTGCAGGTCCTTCTTGAGGTTCCTGCGCGTGAACGGCACGGTGGCAATCCTACGGCGGCCCGGCCCCGTTGACTGGCCCGCGCCTCGCTGTTAGCTTGGACAAAAAGGGGGGATGGGGGATGTTCGGTCTTTCTCGGATTCCGCGTCCGACGCCGGCGATGGTTGTCGCGTTCGTGGCGCTCTTTGTTGCGGTGACCGGCTTCGCCGTCGGCGCGATCCCGAATCACAAGGGCGTGATCAGTGCGTGCTACAAGGCGAAGACGGGTGCTCTCAGCGTGCTCAAAGGCCACAAGTGCCCGAAGGGCTCACGGTCGCTGTCCTGGAACCAGCGCGGCGTGAGCGGCGTGACAGGCGCCACCGGCGCAAAAGGCACGGCCGGGGCGCAGGGCGTCCAGGGCGCGAAAGGCGAAGCCGGCACCGCGGTCGCCTATGCCCGCGTGGCGGAAAACGGAAGCCTCGAGCCGGGAGACAGCGGCAGGCAGAACAAGAACGTCGCGCAGGTCGACGTCGAGCACCCTGAAGCGGGGATCTACTGCTTCGGCGGGCTCGCGTTCGGCGTGGCAAGCGCGATGGTCTCGCCGGACAGCGCCGGCCAGGCCGAACAGGACGCGACCACCACCGTTGCGGTTCAGCGCGGCGTCACCCTCGGCAAATGCGACGCGGGGCATCAGCAGGCGCGCGTCACGACGCTCGTCGGTCCAACAGCCGCAGACCACCGCTTCCAGATCTGGTTCGAGGCAACCGGCGGGGCGCAGATAGCGCCGGGACCGGGCGGCGACTAACCAGGAAAGCAAGGCCCCGTCGGTCCCTGCATCGGATCGGCGGGGCTCGACCTACCGCCGCGGGGGTAGGATCCGGTCGGTAGATCTCCTGGGGGAGGCGCCTTGGGCCGAAGCCGATATGCGGTGCTGACCGCGATGATCTTCGCGGTCGCGATGATGTCGATCGACCAGACGATCGTGTCGATCGCGGCGCCCACGATCCAGCGCGATCTGCGGCTGACATCGACCGGCCTGCAGTGCGTCATCAACAGCTATCTGCTGGCGCTTGCGGCGCTGTTCGCGCTCGGGGGGAAGCTCGGGGACGTCCTCGGGCACCGCCGGGTCGTGCTCATCGGCACGGTCGGCTTCGCGCTCGCCTCGGTGCTGTGTGGCGCAACGCCCACCGGCGGGGCCGCCCAGGCGTGGCTGATCGTCTCGCGCCTGCTCCAGGGTGCCTTCGGCGCCCTGCTGTTCCCGGCCGCGCTCGCGATCGTCTTCAACGCCTTCGCGGCGGGCGAACGGGGCAAGGCGCTGGCGCTCTTCTTCGGGATCAGCGGTGCGCTGACGTCGATCGGACCGATCGCCGGCAGCTTCCTGCTGCCGTGGACGTGGCGCGCGATCTTCTTCATCAACGTCCCTGTGGCGCTCATCGCGCTGTACCTGACCTGGCGGGCGCGGCCCGCCGACACCCGCAGGCCGACGCCGATCGACGTTCGCGGCGCGATCCTCGTGTCGGGGGGCATGAGCTTGACTGTCCTGGCGCTGCAGCAGTCGGCGAACTGGGGCTGGGGCTCCGTTGCCACGTGGGTGTGTCTGGCGGCGGGCCTCGTGCTGCTCGCGGTGTTCGTCCGCTTCGAGCTGCGAGTACCCAGCCCGCTCATCGACGTGCGGATCTTCTCCCACAGCGGGTTCACGGCGGACAACGTCGTCATGGGCCTCGCTTACGCCTGCTTCCTGCCGCTGTTCTTCTTCGCGTCGGTGTACGCCCAGGTCGTACTCGGCTACACCGCCGGCAAAACCGGGCTTTACATCCTCGTGATCTTCATCGGCTTCGCGGCCGCGACGCAGGTCGGCGGGCGGATGCTCGACCGGCGCGGCGCGCGCCAGGCGGCCGTCCTCGGGGGCGCGCTCGGCGCCGTCGGCTTCTACCTCTGGGCCGAACATCTCCACGACACGCTCGGCACGCAGTGGCCATGGATCATCCTCGCCGCTGCAGGGATCGGCTTCGTGCTCACGCCCGTGACGACTGATGCTGTCAACCGCGCTCCGCGCGGCAGCTACGGCGAGGTGACCGGCGTGACGCAGACCGTGCGCTACTTCGCGGCCAGCCTCAGCCTCGCCGTGCTCGGCAGCGTGCTGATCCACCAGACGCGCTCGCATGCGACGGCCTCGCTGGCCCAACTGCATGTCCCAGCGGCGACCGCGGCGAAGATCGTGGCGTCGATCAACACGGGCGTCGGTACTGCACCGCCGCCTCACGACGTGCGCTCGCTGGCTTTCGTCGCGATCCAGGGCGACTTCGCTGACGCGGTACGGATCGTCTACCTGGCGATGGCCGGCATCATGGCTGTCGCGTCCCTCGTCGCGGTGCGCCGTATGGAACGCGGGATCCCCGTGGAGGTCACCGCCGCGAGGGAGAGCGAGATGCCGGTCGCGACGGCGTCGTGAGTCGCCCCGGAGGTGGTTTCAGTCGCGCCCGAACCAGCGCGACCGCCGGACCGCGCCGAACTGCTCCTTCTCGGCGGCGAACTCGAGCGAAGGGTCCTGGCGCCGCGCCGCCGGGGCCTCGCCGCGAAGGAAGTTGACCTCCACCTTGCTGACGAGGCCGCCGCCGAACTCGGCGTAGCAGACGCCTGAGCCCTCGTAGGGGGCGGGCGGCTCGCTGCCGGCGATCGTCGCGGCGATGTCCTCGGCGACCACGCGCGCGGCCGCCTCGGCGAAGATCCCCGCCTTGGGCACGGTGCGCGCGCCGGTGCAGACGTCGCCCAGGGCGTACACGCCCGGGAACGGGGTCCTGAGGTTGGACTGGTCGACGGGCACCCAGTTGTTCTCGACGAGCCCCGAGCCGGCGAGCGCGGCGGGCGCGCGATGCACCGGGATGCCGACGAACAGGTCGTAGGACAGCTCCTCGCCGCTCGCGAGCCGAGCGGTGCGCGTCCCCGGGTCGATCGCGGTGACGAGCTGCTCGGCGAGTTCCGTGACGCCGCGCTCGGCGAGCCCGTCACGGAACATCTGCGAGACCTCGCCGGTGACGGGGACCGGGCGGGCCATCGGGAACGTCGTCGTCATCTCGACCGCGTCCCGGATGCCCCGCTGCTTGAAGTGCTCGTGGATCAGGAACGAGCCCTCGAACGGCGCGGGCGGGCACTTGAACGGCTGGCCGAGGATCGAGACGAGCACGCTGCCGCCCTCGAAGTCGGCGAGTGCGTCGCGCAGACGTTCGGCGCCGGCGAGCGTGTAGTACTCGTGCCCGCCCTGCTCGAAGCCCGGCGTGGCGGCGAGATCGTAGTCGGCGCCGAGCGCCACGACGACGAAGTCCGCGTCGTGGGAGCCGGCATCGGTCGTCACGCGGCGCGCGACTGGATCGACAGCGGTGACGGTCTCCTGGCGGAACTCGACGCGGTCCTTCTCGAAGTCGGAGTAGGGGAGGCGGATCTCCTGGGCCGACTGGCGGCCGAGCATGACCTCGAGCTTGGAGAAGCCGAAGAAGAACGAGTCGTCGCGGTCGATCAGGGTGACGTGGACGTCGTCCGCACCGGCCTCCGAGAGCCGCGTCGCCAGCTCCATTCCGCCGAACCCGGCGCCGAGGATCAAGACGTGCTTGCTCACCGGCGGCAGATTACTTCGCCGCCGCGAGGCGGGCCGGGCAGCGCGCGCACAACGCGTCTTGTTCGCTCATGCTGGGGTCGCGTCGCCCGCCGTGGCGACGATCTCTCGAAGCGCCCGGACGTGCGCCTGGAACGCCTCCTGGCCCTGCTGCGTCAGCTTCACGTGCACCCGGCGGCGGTGATTGCTCAGCAACCTCTCGATCGCCACGTAGCCCGCTGCCTCGAGCGTGGAGAGTTGCTTGGAGAGCGCCGATTCGGAAAGGCCGAGCTCGTCGCGGATGAACGCGAAGTCCATCCAGTCGGCCGCCGCCAGCAGCGCCACGATCGACAGACGGGTGCTCTGGTGGATCAGCTCGTCGAAGCCCTCGGCGCTCACCCGCTGCGCTCCCGCAGCCACGGCGAGGCGAGCAGCCTCGGCCCGCCGAGCAGGATCACGGTTGCGACGAGGATGCTTGCGATGATCGAAGGGTCGCGTGCGCCGTCGGCGTACAGGGCGAACCCTGCTCCGACCGTCACGAGCCCGAGTGCGGCGACCGCCAGCACGACGACCACCGCCGTCCGCCTGCCGGCCAGCTCGGCCTTGACGCTCAGCTGTTGCGTGCGGTGGCGACCGCTCGCAACGCGCGGCACGACGTTGGCGTGTACGGCTCCGAAGATCAGGGTGGCAGCGGCCGCTGCCCACGCCGGTCCGACGTCGGACACGACGCCGACCGCGATCCAGCCGAGGGCCAATCCCCACCAGTACCAGCCCGGCAGGCCGATCTCCTCGACTACTCGCCTGCGGCGCCGGTCCACGGTGACCAGCGCCGCCTCGGCCTCCTCATGTGTGATCGTGTGTTCCATCGGTCCTCACTTTCCTGTCGGGAAAGCAAGGTACACTTTCCTGCCGGGCAAGTCAAGTCAGCGCAGCCCCGCGAAGGCTGAGCGAAGCTCGGCCGAGAACAGCTCCGGCTCCTCCCAGGCGGCGAAGTGCCCGCCTTTGTCGACTTCGTCGAAGTAGGTGAGGCTCGGGTATGCCTTCTCGACCCAGCTGCGCGGCGCGCGGAAGATCTCGCCGGGGAACGTGGTGTAGCCGACCGGGATCGTGACAGGCGGCGGGGCCTGGCCGGCCGCGCGGGCCGTCGCCTGTCCGCCCTCCCAGTACGAGCGCGCTGCCGAGGTCCCCGTCCCCGTCAGCCAGTAGAGGGTGATGTTGTCGAGGATGTGATCGCGCGTGAGGTTCCCAGCCGGTTGGCCGTCGACGAACGCGCGGGCGATCTTGTAGTAGCTGTCGGTGTCGTGGTCGAGGATCCAGGCCGCGAGGGCGACCGGTGAATCGAGCAGCGCGTAGCCGATCGTCTGCGGCCGGGTCGCCTGCTCGAGGAAGTAGCCGAAACCGGTGGCGTGGAACGCGGCCAGCGCGCCGGCGGCGGCGCGCTCCTGCTCGGTTTCGGTTGGGAACGCGGCGGTGCTTCCCAGCGCCGGGACCAGCAGGTTCGTGTGGATCCCGATCAGCCCGTCCGGCGCCTGCCTGCCCATCGCATCGGTTACCGCTGCGCCCTGGTCGCCACCCTGGGCCACGTAGCGGGTGTAGCCGAGGCGGCGCATCAGCTCTGCCCATGCCTGCGCGACGCGGGCGGAGGACCACCCGAGCTCGGTCGGCTCGGCCGAGAAGCCGTAACCGGCGATCGACGGCAGGACCAAGTGGAAGGCATCCTCCGCGCGCCCGCCGTGCGCGGTCGGATCCGTGAGCGGCCCGACGACCTCGAGCAGCTCGATCACCGATCCCGGCCACCCGTGCGTGACGATCAGCGGCAGCGCGTCCTCGTGCGGCGAGGACACGTGGATGAAGTGGATCTCCTCGCCGTCGATCTCGGTCTTGAACTGCGGCAGCTCGTTCAGGCGCGACTCGCACCGGCGCCAGTCGTAGTCCGTCGCCCAGTAGCGCGCGAGCGCCTGGAGTGCAGCGAGCTGCACGCCCTGGGAGCGGTCGTCTACGAGCTCTTTGCTGGGCCAGCGGACCGCGGCGATGCGCCGTTTCAGGTCATCCAGGGCCTCCTGCGGGAACTCGACGTGGAAGGGGCGGACCGCGGTGGCGCCCGCCTGCTCGGTCGTGACGGACATCTGAGCCTCCTTGGGTTGGTGGGGGAGACAAGCCTCCCCGCCGGAGGGCCGCATCGCGCCAGTGAGCACCCTGGTCTTCGCGCCCGCATCGCTTCGCCCGGCGCGACGGCGATCCTCTGAATCAGGTGACGCGCCGAACCTAGGCGGCCGCCGCGGCGTACTCCGCGTCGGTCACGGGGGCGCCCCACGTCACCGGGGCGCCGCTCTCATCGACCTCCTGGATCGCCAGGTGCGTCATGAAGCGCTGCAGCGTCGCGCCGTGCCAGTGCTCCTCGCCGGGCTCGAAGTACATGCGGTCCCCAGGGCCGAGCCGCTCGACTGTCCCGTCTCGGTTCGAGCACAGGCATAAACCCTCGATCACGTACATCGTCTGGCCGAGCGGGTGCGTGTGCCACGCGGTGCGGGCACCCGGCGCGAAATGGACCAGCGAAGCGACGACACGGGACGGCGGCTGCGGCGCGGCGACCGCATCGATCAGCACCGCGCCCGTGAACCAATCGCTCGGTCCCGGCGTGCTCGTCGCCTGTGTGTTGCGTGTCAGCTGCATCGGTCCTCCTCCCGCCGTCGGTGAACGCGACCCCCAGCCGCTCGCAGCCCGCGCTTGCCTCCAGGCTACGGGACCTGCGCATCGCGGGCCGCCGTGTGATTGGCTGGCGCGCTCTGCGCTTGCGAGAAGCCGACAGCCGCATCGGAGCTCTGACGCCGAGACGGATGTGCCGGGCGCTCCCGGCTGCGCTCGCGGTGCTCGCCCTGCTGCCCGCGGGGATCGCCGCCGGGCACCCACGGCGCCCGCAACCGGCGGCCGCCGGCGCCCTCCTGCTCGGCTTGAACGCAGGCTACTGGGGCCCGTCGGAACCGCGCGATCTGCGGCGGGTCGGCACCGTCGTCCGCCTGAGCAACCCGCCGCGCCTGGCGCGCTGGGAACGGGCCGGGCTGCGGGTGATCGCCGACTTCTCGGGTCCCTACTCGCGCTCGGGCGTCAGCGGGCTGGATCACACCGCCTACGTGGAACGCGTGGTCGCGTTCGTGAGGCAGAACCCGCACGTCTACGCGATCGAGGTCCTCAACGAGCCCGGCGGGAGCTGGTTCTGGGGACGGGAAGCCGAGAGCGAAGCCAACCGCGAAAGCTACGCGCAGTTGCTGATCGAAGTTCACGAAGCGCTCGTCGCGAGCTTCGGCGCGCGCCGGCCGCTGGAGCTCGCCTCATGGGACGGCGGGCACGATTCCTCGGACGCCTGGGGCGAAGCGTGGTCGCGCAACGCCGCGGCGCTTGCGGACGTCGACGGGGTGACCAACCATCCCTATGGGGGACAGGGCGAGCGCTCGACGGCGATCCTTGGCCACCGCGAGCTTGTCGAACGGACAGAGGCTGTCTCGCACAAGCCGATCTACATCACCGAGGTGGGTTTCCCGACGGGCCACAACTTCGACGACAGCCTGCTCTACAGCGAAGCCGAACAGGCCTTCGCGATCGCCTCGTTCGCGCAGTGGGCCCGGCAGACAGGCTACATCGCGGCGGTCACGTTCTATGGGTACCGCGACGCGCGGGAAGGGGGCGGCTACGGGGTCGAGACCCACCGCGGACGGCGCAAGGCGGCGTATGGGGTGCTCGAGCTCCTGCGCCGCGCTTTGAGCTAGGAGCGCGGGGGAACCAGGCGGTCGAGCAGCGTTTCGACTGCTTGCTCCGCGGCTTGGCCCGCGCTCGCCTGGTCCCTCGCGTTGGCGACGAACAGCGCCGCCTCGGTCAGCACCGCACACAGCATGTACGCCATGAACTGCTCCTGGCCGGCCGGCACGCGCCCTTCCTTGGCGAGGCTCGCGAAGCTGGCCCGCAGGCCGCCGAGCCAGTAGCGCTCGTCGAGCTCGCGCCAGCGGGCCCAGCCGACAACGGCCTGCGGATCGAGCAGGTAGATGCGCTGCACCTCGGGCTCGCGCGCCATGTCCATCCACGACCGGGCCCCGGCGCGCAGGCTCTCGAGCGCGTCCGCGCCGCCGCGCGCATCCTGCGAGGCGCGGGCGGCGAGCTCGGCCACGACTTTCTCGAGCACCGCGTCGAACAGGGCCGACTTGCTGGGGAAGTGGTGGTACAGGGCGCCGCGCGTCACCCCGGAGGCGCCAAGAACCGCCTCGACCGAGGTGTGCTCGTAGCCGTCCTGGCCGAACAGCCTGCGTGCGGCACCGAGCAGGCGCTCGCGAGTCGCTTCTCCACGGGTGACGCGTCCGTCCGCCATGCCCCGATTGTAAACCGACTGACGGTCTGGTAGTTTGGCCCCGCGGCAGGCGGGTTGCACGCGAGCGCAGGTGACGGCGAAAGGGGAGGGGGATGAAGGTCGAGATGCTGAACGGGGGCTGGATCTCCTCCTCGGCGGCCATCTGGCGCCAGGGGGAGGACCCGGAGGAGCGCATCCGCTTCCCGGTCCCGGCCTACCTGATCGAGACCGACACCGAGCGGATCCTCGTAGACACGGGCCTGCACCCGCAGGCCGCGCGGGACGTCGCCGGCCACTACGGCCCGCAGGCGGCGATCATGCAGCTCGAGCAGGAGCAGGACGTCGCCTCGCAGATAGACGCGAGCTCGCTGACGAAGATCGTGCTCACGCATCTGCACTTCGATCATGCCGGTGGCCTCGCGCTGCTGCCGCCCTCGATCCCGATCGTGGTCCAGCGGCGCGAGTGGACCGGCGGCCAGAACGAGGCGACGGTGCGTCGCAACTTCTTCTACCCGCGCGACTACGCGCTCGAGGACCGACGTATCGAGCTCGTCGACGGTGACCATGACCTGCTCGGCGACGGCTCGGTCCAGCTTCTGCTCACGCCGGGCCACACGCCCGGGCACCAGTCGGTCCGCCTCGGCGATGTCGTGCTCGGAGTCGACGTCGCCCACTTCGCGGCGACACTCGACGACCTTCGCTTCCCTTCCTTCGCCGACGACTTCGAGGCACAGGCCTCCTCCGCCGTCCGGCTGCGCGCGATGCGCGATGACGGCGTGACCGTGATCCCCGGGCACGATCCCGACGTGCTGCGCCCGGGCCCCGTCGCCCTCGCCTGAGCCGTCCGCCTCACGCTGGGCACGCGAACCGCGGCGCGGGGGGTTGCGCGCGCGCGACTCATCCCCTATATTCAACTACCTAGTTGATAAACTAGACAGATGAAAACGATGGCGACCGATCAGCTCAGCACCACGTTCTCTGCCCTCGCCGACCCGACCCGGCGCGCGATCCTCGCGCGCCTGGCCGACGAGGGCGAGGTCACGGTGAACGAGCTGGCGGAGCCCTTCCCGCTCAGCCTGCAGGCGGTCTCCAAGCACCTCAAGGTGCTCGAGCGCGCCGGCCTGATCACCCGCGGACGGACCGCGCAGCTGCGTCCGTCCCGCCTCGAGGGGGCGCCGCTGCAGGCGGCGGCCGAATACCTCGAGCAGTACCGCGAGATCTGGGAGGGGCGCCTCGATCGCCTCGCGACTCATCTGCGCGAGATCCACAGAAAGGCGGACGACGATGGCTGATCCTCAGCAGACGATGGTCGAGCACACGATCGTGATCGAGCGGGAGTTCGACGCTCCCCGCGAGCTCGTTTGGCAGGTGTGGACGGACCCCGACGAGGTCACGAAGTGGTGGGGCCCCGAGCACTTCACCACGCCCCGGGAGAAAATCGAGTTCGACCTCAAACCGGGAGGGGTGTGCCGCATGACGATGGTCGGCCCGGACGGCACCGAGTACCCCGACGACGGCCACTTCATCGTGGTCGAACCGCCTCAGCGCCTGTCCTTCGGCGAGGAGTCGACCCAGCACCCGATGATCGAGTCGGGCGAGACGACGGTCGAGTTCATCGACCTGGGCGATGAGAAGACCAGGGTCGTCGTGACCCAGCACCTGGTTGCCGCGCCGGAGCTTCCAGAGATGGCGAAAGCCGGCTGGAACAGCCAGCTCGACAAGCTCGTCGCCCTGCTGCGCGAGCGCACCGCCTGATCGCAGCCGCGGAGCGCGCCGCGGGCGTATCTTGTCCGGGCCGATGAGCGTCCAGGACCAGAGCGCCGCGGTGCGCGACGCGCGAGCGGCGGACGCCGCCGCGTGCGCCGCCGTTTACGCGCCCTACGTCCGCGACACGGCGATCAGCTTCGAGCTCGAGGCACCGGACGCCGCCGAGATGGGACGCCGTATCGAGGCGGCCTTCGAGAGCCACGCGTGGCTCGTGCTGGAGCACGGCGGCGATGTCGTCGGGTACGCCTACGGTGCGCGCCTGCACTCGCGCCCGGCATACCGGTGGTCCTGTGAGGTCAGCGTGTACGTCGAGACGGGCCGGCGCCGGACGGGCGCTGGGCGCGCCCTCTACGAGGCGCTGTTCGAACGTCTTGCCGCCCGCGGCTTTCGCAACGTCATCGCCGGCATGACCGTCCCGAATGAGGCGAGCGCCGGGCTGCACCGCTCGATGGGCTTCCGCCCGATCGGCACCTACCGCAACATCGGCTACAAGCTAGGCCGCTGGCACGACGTCGCCTACTTCCAGCGGGAGATCGGCGACCCGGGACACCCGCCGGCCGAGCCGCACTGACCCGGGGCTAGCCCTTGGCGCCCTCTCCGAGCACCGCCCTCACCGCCACGGGCAGGCGCTCGCGCCGCGCGGGGGTGCGGGCGCCCGAGAGGAGCTGGCGGTGCGCAAAGCCGTGCGGCATGTCGACCAGCGCCAGGAGCACGAGGTCGCGGGTGCGGCGGTCGGCGCGGCCGTAGAGCGCCCGCGCGAGGCTCGCCATCAGCGTTTCGACGCGCTCGTTGACGGTCTCCAGCTCCGCGCGCAGCTCGCCGAGCTCCATCGCGAGCAGCTCTGCGCGCCCGAGGCTGTCGAGCAGGAGCGTGTCGTCGGGGTCTTCGAGGCAGTGGTCGTACATCGCGAGCGCGACCGCCTCGGCGCTCGCGAGCGGCTGCTCGAGCGACACGGGGACCGCGAGCGCGCGCTCCTGCGAGCGCCGCGCGGCACGCAGCCATGTGTGCGCGAGCAGCTCGGCGAGCGAGTTGAAGCGGTGGTAGATCGAGCCGACCGGCACGCCTGCGGCGCGCGAGATGGCCTCGACGGTGGCGCCGCGAACGCCGCGCGTCACGACGACCTCGCGGGCGGAGTCCAGAATCGCGTCGGTGGAGAAGACCTGGCGAGGCAAGGCAATGTAGAGTATATGTTCTAGAGCGAATGTTCTAAAGCAAAGGAGATGAGCGATGCCGTCGCTACGCCGTCAAGAGGATCTGTTCGTGCTCGACCTGGGGGAGGGCCACAACCGTTTCAACGGGGATTTCGTCGAGTCGCTCGAGGCCTGCCTCGACGAGGTCGAAGCGGCCGCGCCGTGCGCGCTCGTGACCACGGCGCGGGGCAAGGTCTTCTCGAGCGGGCTGGACCTCGAGTGGATGGCGGCGCAAGGCGAGAGAGCGATGGACCATCTCGTGCGGGTGCACGAGCTGCTCGCGCGCGTGCTGGAGATCGGCGTGCCGACGGTCGCGGCGCTCCAGGGGCACACCTACGCCGCGGGCGCGATGCTCGCGCTTGCCCACGACGAGCGGGTGATGCGCGATGACCGCGGCTGGTTCTGCCTGCCAGAGGTGGACCTGGGGATCGCGTTCACGCCCGGGATGACCGAGCTGATCGCCTCGCGCCTTCCGCTTCCGGCTGCCCACGAGGCGATCGTGCTCGGCCGCCGCTACGGCGGCGCGGAGGCCGCCGAAGCCGGGGTCGTCACCGAGGCTGTCGCCGAGGAGCTCGTGCTGAGCCGCGCGTGCGAGCGGGCGGCGGCGTTGGCGGGTAAGGATCCTTCGACGATGCAGACGATCAAGCAGCGCCTCTACGCACCGGTGCTCGCGTCGCTGCGCGCCCCGCTCGGGGCCGTGAGCGTGCCCGCGCCGGTCTGATGAGCACCGCCGCGCTGACGCGCTGCCCCGGGGTGGTCCGCCACTGGGGCTCCACGCCCGCCGAGCGAGCCGAGCGCTTCCCGTGCGACCGGCTCGCGCCGCGGGCGCCGATGCGCCTGTACCGCGCGGTCGACGTGCGGGCGCCGGCCCCGAGCGTGTTCAGGTGGCTCTGCCAGCTGCGCGCCGCCCCGTACAGCTACGACCTGATCGACAACGGCGGCCACCGCAGCCCGCAGGCGCTGACACCGGGGCTCGAGCAGCTCGAGATCGGCCAGCGCTTCATGCGGATCTTCCGGCTTGCCGAGTTCGAGCCCGGCCGCTCGATCACCGTGCTCTCGCGCGGCACCCTCTTCGGCGAGGTCGCGGTCACGTATCGGGTGCGCGAGACCGGCGCCGGCGGATCGCGCCTCGTCGCGAAGCTTCTGATCACGCCGCCGGCGGGTCCGCTCGGAGGCCCGCCCGCGCGGGGCCTACTCGCCGCGGGCGATCTCGTGATGATGCGCCGCCAGCTACTGAACCTCGCGGCGCTGGCCGAACACGAGGCGCGCGGCGCCCGCGCGGGCTAGCGTGGCCGCCGTGTCGGCGTCCGCGACGCGCGGCGGTCCCCGGCGTGAGCGCTGGGACGCGATCGTCGTCGGCGGCGGCCACAACGGCCTCGTCGCCGCCGCTTACCTGGCGCGCGCCGGGCGCTCCTGCCTGCTGATCGAGCGCAGCCCGGCGCTCGGCGGCGCGGCGGTCTCCGAGCCCCTCTTCGACGGCATCCCCGCGCGCCTGTCGCGCTACGCCTACCTTCTCAGCCTGCTGCCGGAGCTGATCGTCGAGGAGCTCGGGCTGGGCCTCCGGCTCGCGCGCCGCGCGGTGTCCTCCTACACGCCCGACCCGCGCACCGGCGGCGCGCGCGGCCTGCTCGTCGACCCCGGCGACGCCGCGGCGACCGAGCGCTCGTTCGCCGCCGTCACCGGCGACCCGCGCGCCGTCGCGGCGTGGCGGGAGCTCTACGAGATGACCCGCCGCGTGGCCGGCGCCGTCTTTCCGACGATGACCGGCCCGCTGCCGAGCCGCGAGCAGCTCCGCGCCGCGGTCGGCGCCGCCGGCTGGGAGCAGATCTTCGAGCGCCCGATCGGCGAGACGCTGCGGGAGCGGCTCGGGGACGAGGTGCTCGCCGGGGTCGCGCTGACCGACGCGCTGATCGGCACCTTCGCCGCCGCGGGTGACGAGGACCTGCGCGCGAACCGCTGCTTCCTCTACCACGTGATCGGCCGCGGCACCGGTGAGTGGCTCGTGCCCATCGGCGGCATGGGAGCGCTGACCGAGGCGCTCGCCGCCGCGGCGGCGAGCGGCGGTGCCGCGCTGCGGACCGGCGTGGAGGCGGTCGCGATCGAGGCCGGCGACGACGGCGCCGAGGTCGTGTGCCGCGAGGCAGGGCGCGAGACGCGTCTCGCCGCGCGGCACGTGCTGTTCGGCGCCGCGCCGCACGAGCTGGCACGCCTCACCCGCAACGGCTCGCGCCACGAAGCGCCACCGGAGGGATCGCAGCTGAAGGTCAACCTCCTGCTGCGACGGCTGCCGCGGCTGCGCGAGGCAGCGATCGCTCCCGAGCGCGCGTTCGCGGGTACGTTCCACGCCAACGAGACCGCCTCGCAGCTGCAGAGCGCATACGAGCGGGCGTCCGCCGGGGAGCTCCCCGACCCGGTTCCGTGCGAGGCGTACTGCCACTCGCTGACCGACCCGTCGATCCTCGCGCCAGGGCTGCGCGCTGCGGGCGCCCAGACACTCACCGTCTTCGCACTGCAGATGCCGTCCCGCCTGTTCGCGGCCGATCCGGACGGCGCTCGCGAGCTCGCGCTCCACGCGACGCTCGCCTCGCTGGACAGCGTGCTTGCCGAGCCGCTCGAGGACTGCCTGATGCTCGACGGCGAAGGGCGTCCATGCGTGGACGTGCACACGCCGCTCGATCTGGAGCACGAGCTGCGCATGCCGGGCGGGCACATCTTCCACCGCGACCTGGCCTGGCCGTTCGCCGAGGAGGTCGAGCACGAGGGACGGTGGGGGGTCGAGACCGAGATCCCGTCAGTGCTGCTGTGCGGGGCGGGTGCGCGGCGCGGCGGCGGCATCAGCGGCATCCCCGGTCGCAACGCGGCGATGGCCGCGCTCGAAGCCCGCTAGAGCACCATCTGCGTGCACGTGAAGCTGGCCGCCAGGTGCTCGTCGATTGGGGAAGTCGGCCGGCGCTCCGTGCCGGCCTTGTACACCCGGACCTGCCAGACGTGCGTGCGCGAGCCGACGTGAAGCGGCTCGCCGACCGCCGTCAGCTCGTCGCCCTCGCCGGCCGAGGTGATGACGTTGATCTTCAGCTCGACGGTCGTGAAGCCGCGGCCTTCGGGCAGGTGGCGCAGCGTGCCCCACGCGGCGACCGTGTCCGCGAATGCGACCCACGCCCCCCCGTGCACGTAGCCCATCGGGTGCAGGTGGCGGCGGTCGACGGACATCCGCCCCCGCACGTGCTCGTCGGTGATCTCGGTGAGCTCGATCCCGAGGTCGCCGGGGAAGGTGCCGGCGAGGCGCTCGACGCTGAGCTGCGGTGTGATCGCCTGGTTGGTCTCGCCCATCGCGCCTGCCCCCTGCTCGGTGGCGGCGGATCCTACCCCGAGCGGCGACGGCCGCGGGCTACGATCGGGCGCCCATGGCCGCTCCCCCCGAGAAAGCGCGCTCCGACGGCCTGCTCGGGCGAACGCCCTCGACGGCGCTCGTCCTCGGCGGGATCGCCTCGGTGCAGTTCGGCGCCGCGCTGGCCGCGACGCTGTTCGACCGTGCGGGGCCTGCGGGCACCGCGCTGCTGCGGCTCGTGTTCGGCTCGCTGGTGCTGCTCGCGGTCTGGCGGCCGCGCCTGACCGGGCGCACGCGCGCCGAGCTCGAGCTTGCCGCCGTCTTCGGGCTCGTCCTGGCCGGGATGAACCTGAGCTTCTACGGCGCGATCGACCGGATCCCGCTCGGCATCGCCGTCGCGCTCGAGTTCGTGGGCCCGCTGACCGTGGCGCTCGCGGGCTCGCGCCGGCGCCTCGACCTGGTGTGGGTCGCGCTGGCGGCCGTCGGGATCGTCGCGCTGACACGCGGCGGCGGCCACGGGCTCGATGCGCTCGGCGTCGCGCTGGCGCTCCTCGCGGGCGCGCTGTGGGGGACCTACATCGTGCTCAATGCGCGCCTCGGCCAGGCATTCGAGGGCGGTACCGGCCTCGCGCTCGCGATGTGCGTCGGCACGGTCGCGGTGGCGCCGCTCGGCATCGTCGAAGGCGCGGGCGGGCTCGTGAGCGGCGAAGCGCTCGCGCTGGGCGCCGCCGTCGGCGTGCTGTCATCGGCGATCCCGTATTCGTTCGAGGTCGAGGCGCTGCGGCGCATCAGGCCCGCGGTGTTCGGCGTGCTGATGAGCCTCGAGCCGGCCGTCGCAGCGCTGGCCGGCCTGATCGTGCTCGGCCAGCGCCTCGGCGGGCGGGTGTTGATCGGGATCGCACTCGTGATCGTCGCGTCGGTCGGGGCCGCGCGATCGGGCCGCGAGGCGGCCGTCACGCTCTAGGCGGCGCGCTGCGGCAGCTGCTGTACAGCCCAGCCGTTGCCGTCCGGGTCGGCGAAGAACACGAAGCGTCCCCACGGGAACTCCTGCACGTCGCTGACCTGCACGCCTTTGGCGCTCAGCTCCCGGTGGGCGGCATCGGCGTCGGCCACGACGAGCTGGAGGCCCTGCGCCGAGCCGGGCGCGGCCTCGGTCAGCCCTTTGCCGATCGCGATCGAGCAGCCGGAGCCTGGGGGCGTGAGCTGGACGAAGCGCGTGTTCTCGTCGACCGTGTGGTCGTGTTCGGCGACGAAGCCTGCGGCCTCGGCGTAGAACGTCTTCGCACGGTCGACGTCGGAGACGGGGACGGTGATCAGCTCGAGCCGGTAGTCCATCGGTCGCTCCTCTCGTTGGGGTGTGCCCACCGTATGGAGGATTCAGGTCAGGTTCTGACCTCGATGTGCGGGAACATGTGCTCGTGGCCGAGACCCCGACAGCCGGGCGCCTGCTCGCACTGCTCTCGCTCCTGCAGGGCCGGCGCGAGTGGCCCGGAACGCTGCTGGCACAGCGCCTCGAGGTCTCGCCGAGGACGGTGCGCCGTGACGTGGAGCGGCTGCGCGCGCTCGGCTACCCGATCGACTCGACGAGCGGTCCTGCCGGCGGCTACTCGCTGACCGCCGGCGCCGCGATGCCGCCGCTGCTGCTCGACGACGAGGAGGCGCTCGCGGTCGCGATCGCGCTTCGCACCGCGGCGCGCTCCGCGGTCGCCGGCATTGAGGAGACCGCGCTGCGCGCGCTCGTCAAGCTCGAGCAGGTGCTGCCCTCGCACCTGCGCCGGCGCGTACAGGCGTTCGGCGCGGCCGAGGTCGTCGGCGGCGCCGGCGCCCCGACCGTCGACGCGGCGGTGCTGACCGTGCTGGGCACGGCCTGCCGCGACGGCGAGCTGCTCCGCTTCGGCTACCGCGGCCGCGACGGCGAGCGCAGCCGCCGGATGGTGGAGCCGCATGCGCTGCTCGCGCACGGCCGGCGCTGGTATCTGCTCGCCTTCGATCCGTCGCGCACCGGCTGGCGCACGTTCCGGGTCGACCGCGTCTCGGGGCCGGCCGGAGCGGGCACGCGCTTCGAGCGGCGCGCGATCCCCGGCGGCGACGCGGCTACCTACCTCACCCGGGCGCTGGCCGGTGTCGTCTACCGGCACGAGGCGCGGGTCCGTTACCTCGTCGGCGCCGGCGAGGTGCGCAGGCGCGTGCCGTTCGGGCGAGGGGAGCTGCGCGAGGAGCCCGGCGGAGGGGCGTGCGTGTATGAGACCAGCGACGACGAGCTCGACTGGCTGGCCTTCAGGATCGTCGCGCCGAACGTCGACTTCGAGCTCCTCGAGGGTTCACCGGAGCTGCGCGCGAGGCTGCGTGCGATGGCGCGGCGCCTGTCGCAGGCGGCGGCTGGCGGACCGCGTCCCGAGCGTGCTCAGGCGGGTGCCGGAAGCAGCCGTTCGACGACGGCGAAGGCCGGGCGCGCGCGCAGCTGATCGCGAATGTCCAGCCGGTAGTCGAGCAGTGCCAGCGACGGCGCGATCATCATGTCCGCGACGTTGGGCTCCGCCGCGCCGATCACGCCGGCAGCGAGATAACCGTCGGCGCGGTCGAGCACGTCTCCCAGCTCCGCGAGCAGCCGTCGCTCTGCGTCCGCGTCCGCGCGGAACGTCGAGCGGGCGGCCAGCTTCGCCGCGAGCTGCCGCTGCGGGGCGTTGCCGGCGAGCAGCGCGCCGAGCCGTCCGCGCCCGCCGCGCTCGGACATCTCGCCGAGGTTGCGCGCGCCCGCGACGAGCACGAGCCGGCGGGCGAACATCTGCAGCGGCTCGTCCGCCCACGCCTCCGCGTCCTCGACGGCGCCGCGGCGCTCGGTGTCCTTCGGGAACAGCGGCGGAGCCGGGACGGTCCGCTCCAGGTATCGCGCGATCTCGCGGTTCCTCTGCACCTTCTCGGAGCCGATGCTCAGCGCCGGGACCGTGCCGAGCCGGTCGAGCATCGCGCTCATGCGAGTCGGCTTGCCGTCGATGAGCCGCATCGGGGCCGGGCTGCCGGGGAAGCCCCGCAGGCGGACGAGCTGCGGGTGCAGGCCGGTAGGCAGCTCGACCGCGCGGTAGCCGATCCCCTTGCGCTCGAGCATCAACTTCGCCGCGGCGCAGGCGTGCGAGCCGGGGATCACGTACAGGGTGGCCGCAGATGTCGCGGCATCCGCGCCCCGCTCGCCGGTGGCAGCCATCGCAGGCAGTATCGCCGACGCCGCGCTAGTCGAGCGGCGTCGTGTACGCGCCGCTCAGACCCCCGTCGACGAGGAACGTCGAGGCGGTCACGAACGAGGACTCCGGGCCGGCCAGGAACAGCGTCGCGGCCGCGATCTCATCGGCCTCCGCGAACCGGCCCATCGGTACGTGCACGAGCCGCCGCGCCGCCTGCTCGGGGTCCTTGGCGTAGAGCTCTTTGAGCAGCGGCGTGTCGACCGGGCCGGGGCAGAGCGCGTTGACGCGGACCCCGCGGCGCGCGAACTCGACGCCCAGCTCGCGCGAGAGCGCGAGCACGCCGCCCTTCGAGGCGGTGTAGGAGATCTGCGAGGTCGCCGCGCCCATCACCGCTACGAACGAGGCGGTGTTGATCACCGAGCCGCGTTCGGGCCCGTCGTTCTCGAGCAGGTGGGGGATGCCGTGCTTGCAGCACAGGAACACGCTGCGCAGGTTCACCGCCTGGACGCGCTCCCACGCGTCGAGTGCCGTGTCGAGCACCGAGCCGTCGTCGGTCGGCGAGATGCCCGCGTTGTTGAACAGCACGTCGACGCGCCCGAAGCGCTCGCGCACCTGGCGGTAGAGGTCGGCGACGAGCTCGTCGCTGGTGAGGTCGATCTGCAGCGCCATGTCGCCCGGGCAGTCGGCGAGCACGTCGACGCCCGCGACCTTCGCGCCCTCGCGCTGGAACAGCGCGACCGTCGCCGCGCCGATGCCGCCCGCGGCCCCGGTCACGACGCAGACGCGCCCGTCGAGTCTTCCGGCCATCGGCTCAGGTCTCCGTCGCGTAGAAGATCGTCTTCACCTCGGTGTAGGCATCGAGGGCGTGCGGGCCGAGCTCGCGCCCGTAGCCGGACTGCTTGAAGCCGCCGAACGGCGTCGCCACGCGCACCGAGCTGTTCGAGTTGATCGAGAGCACGCCGGTCTGCACAGCCCGCGCGACGCGCAGTGCGCGGGCGCCGTCGCGTGTCCAGATCGAGCCGGACAGCCCGTAGATCGTGTCGTTGGCAAGGGCGATCGCCTCCTGCTCGTCGGTGAAGGGGATGACGGCGGCGATCGGACCGAAGACCTCCTCGCGGGCGACGCGGGAGCCCGGGTCGACAGGCGCGAGCACCGTCGGAGCAAACCAGAACCCGGGCCCGTCGGGGGCCGTGCCGCGGAACGCGATCCGCTCGCCGTCGTCGAGGAACGAGGCGACCGCGTCGCGCTGCGAGGCCGAGATCAGCGGGCCCATCTGTGTGTCCTCGCGGAGCGGGTCCCCCACGCGCAGCGCCGTCACGGCGCTCTCGAGCGCGGCCATGAAGGCGTCCATCGCCTCGGCTTGGACGAGGATCCGCGAGCGCGCGCAGCAATCCTGGCCGGCGTTGCCGAACATCGCGAGCGGCGCCGCCGCGGCGGCGGCGTCGAGGTTCGCGTCGGCGAACACGATGTTCGCCGACTTGCCGCCGAGCTCGAGCGTCACGCGCTTGATCGTGGCGGCCGCGCCGGCCGCGATCGAACGTCCGACGTCGGTCGAGCCGGTGAACGCGATCTTGTCGACATGCGGGTGCTCGACGAGGCGCCGCCCGACCGTCGAGCCCGGGCCCACGACGACGTTGACGACGCCCTCGGGCATCCCCGCCTCGGCGGCGAGATCCGCAAAGCGCAGCGCGCTCAGCGGCGTCAGCTCGGCGGGCTTCAGGACGACGGTGTTGCCGGCCGCGAGCGCGGGCGCGAGCTTCCACGAGGCGATCGTCAGGGGGAAGTTCCACGGCGTGATCAGCGCCACGACGCCGACCGGCTCGCGCACCGTGAACGCCTGCCCGCCCGCGACCGGGATCGTGTCCCCGAGCAGGCGCTCAGGCGCGCCGGCGTAGTAGCGGAACGTCTCGACGACCATCGCCATCTCCCCGCGGGCGTCGGCGATCGCCTTGCCGGCGTTGCGGGCCTCGAGTGCCGCCAGCTCCTCGGCGTGGCCGGCAAGGGTCTCCGCGAGATCCCGCAGCAGCGCCGCGCGGTCGCCGGGCGCGAGCGCCCGCCACGCCGGCAGCGCCGCGCGCGCCGCGGCGACGGCGCCGTCTGCCTCCTCGACACCCGCGCGCGGGACCTCCGCCAGCACCGCCTCCGTGGCGGGCTCGAGCACTGTCAGCGACTCGCTCAGCGCCCTACCTCCCGCGCCAGCGGGCCGGCAGAGATCGTCCTGCGCGCAAGTCCTGGACCTACGGCGACTCGGCGATCGCCGGGAGCGCCTGTTCGAAGTCCAGCTCGTCGATCGTCCGGACCGGCCCCTTGAACGTGCGCTTCGCCGACACGAAGTACCAGATCGTCACCCCGGCGATCACGGCGATCGTGACGAGCGGGGCGTAGTTGACGGCGTTCCAGCTGAAGGCGCTTTCCCACGGCACGCCTTCGGGCGTGAACGGCAGCGAGAAGATGATCACGCAGAGCGCGACCCACACCACCGCGATCGGGTTGATCCACTTGTACTTGCGCCCGAGCGTCCAGGAACCGGCCTGGAACGAGTCGCCCTGGCGCCAGCGGAGGAACACGGGGATCGTGTACGCGATGTACAGGCCGATCACGGAGATCGACGTGACGGCGAGGAAGGCCACCGGGGTGCCGAGGTGGTTCGGGAAGTACGCCGGGATCGTGATGACCAGTGCGAACACGACCACGAACAGCACCGACCAGGTCGGCGTGCGGCTCTTGCCGAGCCGGCGCCAGAGGTTGTGGCCGGGGACCGCGCCGTCGCGCGAGAACGCGAACGTCATCCGCGAGGCGCTCGTGACGCAGGCCATGCCGCAGAACAGCTGCCCGATCGTGGAGATCAGCAGCACAGCCTTGGCCGCGGACGAGCTCAGCGCCGTCTCGATGATCGTCACCGCCGGGAAGCCCGCTTTGTAGATTTCGGTTTCGTGCGCGTGCTGGATCGCGAACGTGATCGCGAGCAGGACGATCCAGCCGAAGATGGCCGAGTAGAGGACCGACAGCCAGATGCCGCGCGGGGCCGACTGTTCGGCGCCGTGCGTCTCCTCCGAGACGTGCGCGGAGGCGTCGTAGCCGGTGATCGTGTACATCGTCAGCAGGAAGCCGAGCGGCAGCACGTACAGCCAGAATTTGGCGCCGGTGACCGCGCCACCTGCGAAGCCGGATTCGTTGGCTTTGTGGCTGAAGACGTAGGAGAAGCTCGCGTGGTGGGAGGGGACGGCGAGAAGCAGCACCACGATTGCCAGCACGCCGATGATGTTCCACCAGACCGACACGTTGTAGAGCGCGGTCACGATCGTGCTGCGGAACACGTTGACGAAGAGCGCGAGCAGGAGGATCAGCCCGAAGAGCGCGAAGTTGACGTGCGCCGTGTAGTGCAGGTTCGTGCCCGCCGCGGCCTTGGTGAAGTTGAAGATGAAGTGCACTTCGTAGAGGCCCAGCGTGTACATCAGGAAGGTCGCCGAGACGTAGATCACCGAGGCCGAGACGGCGACGAGGCCGATCAGGTTGAACCAGCCCGTGAACCAGCCCCAGCCGGCGCCCCCCAGTTTCGAGGCCCAGTAGTAGATCCCGCCGGCCGTCGGCATCGCCGAGGCGAGCTCCGACATCGACCACGCGACGAAGAGGATGAGCACGGAGATGATCGGCCACGCGATCGAGATCGCGACCGGGCCGCCGTTCTTCAGCGCCTGCCCGTAGGTGGTGAAGCACCCCGCGAGGATGCAGATGATCGCGAAGGAGATCGCGAAGTTGGAGAAGCCGCTCCAGCGACGGTTCAGCTCCTGCTTGTAGCCAAGGTCGGCGAGCTTCTGCTCGTCGCGTCCCATGCTGCCTTCGGCTGTGCTCATCTGCCCTCCACCCCAGTTCGCTAAAGGTTTGGTCACCCGTCCTTCGTTCGTGACAATACGCTCATACGCGGACGGAAGTCAAGACTGGGATGGGCAAAACCGCCGCTCGTTGCGAGACGCCCTGGCGCCGCCGCCGGCGTCCGGCCTATGCGCTCGGCAGCAGCCCGGCCAGCACGTGCTCGGTGCCCTGCAGGTGCTCGGCCATCACCTTCGCGGCCCGCATCGAGTCGCCCTCGCGCACCGCGGCCAGCAGGCGCCGGTGCTGGGCATTCGAGGACGCCAGCACCTCGGGAGGGTGCGCGATGTAGGAGATCAGATCGGTCATCGCGCCCTGGGCCTCGGTGCTGGCGCGCACGAGACGCGTCGATCCGGTCGCCTCGGCGAGCCCGACGTGCAGGCGGATGTCGGCCTGGCGGTAGGCCGGGAAGTCCTCGATCGCGTCCTCGAGCGCCGTGCAGACTTCGTCGAGCGCCGCCAGCGCCGGCTCCTCGGCGCGCTGGGCGGCCAGCACCGCGACGCCCAGCTCGACCGACAGGCGCTGGTCGCAGATCTCGCGCCATTCCGCGAGCATCCGCTCGGACGGCGGGTCGGCGGGCGGCTGCGGGTCCGACACGAAGGTGCCGCCGCCGCGGCCGCGCGTCGCGAAGACGTGTCCGCTCTGCGTCAGCGCGGTCAACGCCTGGCGCAGCGTCGAGCGGGCGATGCCGAGGCGGGCGCACAGCTCGCGCTCGGCCGGCAACTGCGAGCCGGGCGGCAGCAGGCCGAGCTTGATCGCCGTCCCGAGGCGGTCGACCGTCTCCTCGAAGGCCGTCTGCGAGCGGACCGGCGCGAACAGGGTCGCCGGCTGCGCGACGGTGCCGGCCCCGCCGCCGTGGCCGGCCGCCCCGGCCGTCGCCGCGCCGCTTTGGCTCACAGCCGCTCGAACCCCCTGAAGCGCTCCCAGTCGGTCACGGCCGCGCCGAACGCGGCAAGCTCGACGTCGGCGTTGTTGAGGTAGTGATCGACGACGTCCTGGCCGAAGGCCTCGCGCGCGACCTCGCCGGCGGCGAACAGCTCGCGCGCGTCGCGCAGCGTGCTGGGCACGCGCGGGTGCTCCGTGTCCGCATAGGCGTTGCCCTCGAGCGGCGGCTCGAGCGCCAGCCCGGCATCGACTCCGTGCAGCCCGGAGGCGATGATCGCGCTCAGCGCCAGATACGGGTTGAGGTCGGCGCCGCCGGCGCGGTTCTCGAAGCGCAGCGAGGGCCCATGCCCCACGACGCGCAGCGAGCAGGTGCGGTTGTCGTAACCCCAGGCGACGGTCGTGGGCGCGAAGCTGGCCGCCGCGTAGCGCTTGTAGGAGTTGACGTTCGGGGCCAGCAGAAGCGTCATCTCTCGCAGGCAGGCGAGCTGCCCGGCGAGGAACGACTCGAACAGCTTCTCCTCGCGGGCGAAGACCGGGCCGTCTGCATCGGCCAGCGAGAAGTGGATGTGGCACGAGTTGCCCTCGCGCTCGTCGAACTTGGCCATGAAGCTGATCGCCATCCCCTCCTGTGCGGCGATCTCCTTCGCGCCGTTCTTGAAGATCACGTGCTCGTCGGCCGTACGCAGCGCGTCGGCGTAGCGGAAGTTGATCTCGTGCTGGCCGAAGTTGCACTCGCCCTTGGAGTCCTCGACGACCATCCCCGCCGCCGCCATCGAGTTGCGGATGCGGCGGATCAGCGGCTCGACCCGGGCCGTGCCGAGCAGCGAGTAGTCGACGTTGTAGAGGTTGGCGGGCCGCAGGTCGCGGTAGTGCTTGTGCCACGCCTCCTCGTAGGTGTCCTGGAAGACCATGAACTCCAGCTCGGTCCCCGCATTCGCGCTCCACCCGCGCTCGGCCAGCCGCGCGAGCTGGCGGCGCAGGATCTGTCGCGGCGAGGCGGGCACTTCCGAGGAGTCGAGCCACGCGACGTCGGCGAGGCAGATCGCGGTGCCCTCCTGCCAGGGCACCGGCCGCAGCGTGTCGAGGTCGGGCGCGAGCACCATGTCTCCGTAGCCACGCTCCCACGAGGACATCGCGTACCCGTCCACCGTCGACATGTCCACGTCCACCGCCAGCAGGTAGTTGCAGCCCTCGGCGCCGTGCTCGACGACCTCGGACAGGAAGTGGCTAGCCGTGAGCCGCTTCCCCTGCAGGCGCCCCTGCATGTCGGTCAGCGCCAGGAGCACCGTGTCGACGGTGCCCTGCTCGACCGCCTCTCTCAGCTCCTCCAGGGTCACGCGTGGAGAAGGTACTGGACCTGCACCATTCCTGTAAACGGAAACAGCGCGACGGCGCGCGTCCGCCCGGGCGGCGGGGATCCGCCCGGGCGGCACGACGTCTAGGCCGCGGGCACGGCCACCTCGCCGGCCTGCGCGGCCTCCGAGTGCTCGCGGCTGTCGCGCGAGGAGATCAGCACCACCGTCAGCAGGGCCCCGACGAGCGCGAACCCCGCGCCGACCAAGAACGCGCGCTCGAAACCCTTGGTCAGGGCTTCGGCGTGCGAGTGGCCGCCGGCGGCGAGCAGGTCCTTCGTGCGGCTGTTCGCGACCGTCGCCAGGATCGCCAGGCCGAGCGCGCCGCCGACCTGCTGGGCGGTGTTCACAAGCCCTGACGCGAGTCCTGCCTCGCGCGGACGGGTCCCGGTCACTGCGGCGATGGTCACCGGGACGAACGACAGCCCGAGGCCGATGGCGGCAAGCAGCGAGGGGCCGAGCACATCCGCCGCGAACGACCCGTGGACGCGCACCTGCGAGAACCACAGGAGCCCGCCCGCGACGAACAGCAGGCCGGTGAGCAGCACCGGCTTGAAGCCGAACCGCGTCACCAGCACCGAGGCCGCGCCAGCCGAGAGGATGATCCCCACCGCCAGCGGCAGGTAGGACAGCCCGGCCTTCAGCGCCGAGAAGCCCAGCACCTGCTGCATGTAGAGCGAGACGAAGAAGAACATCGAGAACAGGGACATCCCGATCAGCAGCGCGACGACGTCAGCGCCGCGCAGCGTGCGCAGGCGGAAGATCGAGAACGGCATCAGCGGCGCGCGACGCGTGCGCTCGATCGCGACGAACGCGGCCAGCAGCACGAGCGCGCCGGCGATCTTGCCGAGCGTCGCAGCCGAGCCCCAGCCGGCGTTGACCGCTTCCACGAGCGCGTAGACAAGCAGGGAGAGCCCCGCCGTCACCGTCACCGCCCCGGGGATGTCGAAGTCGCGCGTCTCGACCTCGGCGCGGCTCTCGACAAGGACGCGGGGGGCGGCGAACGCGGCCGCGAGCCCGATCGGGACGTTCACGAACAGGACCCACCGCCAGCTGAGGCCGCTCGTGAGGATGCCGCCCAGCAGCACTCCCGCCGCGCCGCCGGCGCCCGCGACGGCGCCCCATACGCCGAGCGCGCGGTTGCGCTCCGCGCCTTCGGCGAACGTGGTCGTGATGATCGACAGCGCGGCTGGGGACACGATCGCGGCGCCAAGGCCCTGCACGGCGCGCGCGCCGATCAGCCACGCCTCAGACTGCGCGACGCCGCCGAGGAGCGAGGCCAGGGAGAACACCACGAGGCCGATCATGAACATGCGACGGCGTCCCATGAGATCGGCGAGGCGCCCGCCGAGGAGCAGGAAGCCGCCGAAGGTGAGCGTGTAGGCGTTGACGACCCACGAGAGGTCGTTCTCGGAGAAGTGCAGGGCCGTGCCGATCGACGGCAGGGCGATGTTGACGATCGACGCGTCGATCACGACCACGAACTGCGTCACCGCCAGCAGCAGCAGGGCGATGTTCTTGTTGACCTCGTGTCTCGGCTGGGAGTCCATCGCTGCGTCCTTTCGTTGCGCGTACGACATCGAAGCTATTGACGGTCGAGGCCAGTTCCTGTCCTCGATTTGCGGGTTCCACCTCCGAGTGCTGCGGCTTCGTGGAAGGTGAACTCCGTCTCCGCTTATGCGCACGTTATCATACGGAGTTAGGATTCCGTTTCCGGCTCACGTGAGCCGAGGGAGCATGACCGTCACCACAGCCACCAGACCGATGCGCGCCGATGCGCGCCGAAACCGCGAAAGCATCCTCGCGGCCGCGCGCGAGCTGTTCGCCGCGTCGCGCCCCGATGTCCAGATCGACGACGTCGCACGGCTCGCGGGCGTGGGAGTCGGCACGGTCTACCGCCACTTCCCCGACAAGCAGGCCCTGATGGGCGAGCTGGTCCGCGAGCGCTTCGTGCTGTTCAACGAGCGCATGCGTACGGCCGTCGAGGAGGGGGAGGACGAGCCGTTCGAGTCGCTGGCGGAGGCGCTGCGCGACAACGCCGCGTCGGTCGCGGGCGACGCCGCCACTCGCTTCGCGATGATGAGCGGCGGGGAGCGCGTGTTCGAGTACGTGGGGGAGGAGAAGGAGGAGTTCCTGCGCCTGGCGCGGCGGCTCGTCCTGCGCGCGCGACGCTCGGGCGAGCTGAACCCTCGGTTCCAGGCCGCCGACATACCGATGGTGATGTGCGGCGTGTGCGCCACGATCGACAAGGGCGGGTGGGACTGGCGTCGGCACCTCGATCTCGTGATCGAGGGCATGCGCGCGGAGCCGTCGGCGCCGCCCGCCGTGTGAGCGCGCTCTCGGCGCCGGAGCCTGTGGAGGCTGTCCTGCGCCGGCCGCACTCGCTGCTCGAGGGGCCCCGGATCGCTCCCGGCGGCGAGCTCGTCTACAGCGACGTGATCGCGGGCGGCATGTTCAGCTGCTCGCCCGAGGGGGTGATCGAGGAGCTCCTGCCGCGCCGGCGCGGGATCGGGGGGATCGTGCCGCACGCCGACGGCGGCTGGGTGCTCAGCGGCCGCACGGTCCTGCACCTGCAACCTGATGGCGCCCAGCGCGAGCTGCTCTCAGAGCCGGGCGTGCCGGGCTACAACGACCTGTTCTCGACGCCCGCGGGCGAACTGCTCGCGGGCGAGCTTCGCTACCGGCCGATGAGCGACGAGGAGCCGCGCGACGGACGACTGCTGGCGCTGGCGCCGGACGGCGAAGTCCGCGTGCTGTGGGACGGCGTGCGCTGGCCGAACGGGATCGGGCTCTCGCCGAACGGGAAAACCGTCTACGTCAGCGACTACGCGCGCCGGGAGGTGCTCGCGTGCCCGCTCGCCGGAGGGCGGGCCCGGCGGTTCGCGCCCTCTCCCCGGGGCTCGGCCGACGGCCTGGCCGTCGACGTCGAGGGGTGCGTGTGGCTCGCGCTCGGCGAGGGCGGCGGCGTCGCGCGCCTGGACCCGGCCGGCGAGCTGCTCGAGCTCATCGACATGCCGGCGAGCTTCGTCTCGAGCATCTCCTTCGGCGGCGCGGACATGCGCGACGTGCTCCTCAGCACCGCCGACAACACGGTCGACCCGGACCGCGGCGGCATGGTGCTGCGGGCTCGCAGCGCCGTCGCCGGCGCGCCGGTCAGCCCCGTCACCGCCTGAGCGTGCCGCCGGCCGCCGGCCGCCGCTCAGCCGGCTGCTCGGCGTCGCGGGCGAGCGCCGCGAACGGCCGCAGCCGCAGCGCTAGCTCGAGCTCGAAGCGCCCATCGGGTTCGTCGAGCGCGAGCCCGAACAGCTCGCGCAGGCGTGACATGCGGTAGCGGACGGTCTGCGGGTGGACCCCCAGCTCGTGCGCGATCGTCTTGCGCTGTCCCGGCGCGCGCAGCCAGGCGCGCAGCGTCAGCGCGAGGTTCGCGCGCGTCGCCTCGCCGGCGACCCCCGCCAGCGGCGCGAGCCGCCGCTGTGCGAACTCGCGCGCGAGCAGCGGCTCGGCGCCCAGCAGCAGGGCGAGCTCGTGCTGGTCGGCGCTCGCCAAGGCCTCCTCGCCGGCCAGGCCGGCGAGCATCAGCTCGAGCAGCGCGCGGGCGCGGGCGAGGCTGTGGCGCGCTTGCGTCAGCGGGACCGCAGGGCCCAGCGCCAGTCGCACGCCCGCGCGTTCGGCCGCAGCCCGCAAGCGCGCCGTTCGCTCGGGACCCTCGGGGTCGAACAGCACGCCGACGAACTCGCCCTCGCGGGGGCCGAGCACGGCCTGGTCGTGCGCCGAGCGGGCGAACTCCTCGTAGGCTCCGCCCGGGCCGACGAACAGAGCGAGCGTGGGGGAGAGCTGCACGCCGGCCGTCTCGGCGCCCGACTCGAGGACCTCGACCGGCGGCTGGGGCTCGCGCAGCAGCAGCCGCACGAACTCGCTGCGGCGCGAGTGCGAGGCGCCCGAGCGATGCGACTGCTCCTCGGCGAACCCCGCGGCGGCCTGCGTGGAGATCTCGTCCACGCAGCCGAACCCGGTCTCGGCGAGGCGGTAGAGATCCCGCGGTGGCGCGCCCAGCTGCGTGCCGAGCGCGGCGACGTGGCGCCACATCGTCTGCCCGGCGATCCGGTAGAAGGTCATCAGTTCGTCCAGGCTGCGGCCCGAGCGCGCGTGCGCGCGTCCAAGCGCGAAGTGCAGGTCGGGCGCGGCGCTCCCGCGCCCGGGCTCGAACCAGCGGTCGACCGCATCGGTCAAGCCGAGGCGCAGGTTCCGTTCCAGCGCCGCCTGAGAGGAGCGCCCGACCTCACCGCGGTCGGCGATCGCCGCGACCGCTGCGTCGACGATCGCGGGAATGCCGGGAGTGAGCGCGTCGCGCAGCTCGCGCGGAGGCGCCTGCGGCGGCTCCGCGACGGTCAGTCGCCCAGAGTTGTCCGCCGGCGACAACGGCCCCCACCTTGCCCCCTCCATGACCTGCCGAGAGTACAAGACTTGACCGCCGTTCGGGAACTAGAGTCCGCCCGCAGCGCCTGCGCCAAGCGGGCCGGGAGAGGCGAGCAGTGGGGCGGCGGGAGGTTACCCGCCGCCCCGCCGCGCCGGCAGGGCTGCGCCCTCGCTCAGCCGGCCGCGCGCGCGGCCGGCAGGGGGGCGACCGCGCGGACCGTCGCGCGGATCGCTTCCACACACGCCGCGGGGTCGTCGTAGAAGGGGACGTGCCCCGCGCCGAGCGTGAGATGCGTCGCCCACGGCAGCATCGCGCGCGCCCGCGGCGCCTGCAGCCGGTAGGGGAGCAGCCTGTCGCGCCTGCCCCACGCGATCGTCACCGGCACGCTGCGGAGTTGCTCGGGCCGCTGGAAGCTGTAGTCGTCGAACGCGGCGAGCGTCTCCGCGAGCACCGGTGACGCCCAAGCGTCGCGAAGCGTCGCGGCGGCCTCCTCGGCGGGGAGCCGCGCCGGGTAGCCGAACGTCTGCGAGAACAGCGCGACGCGCCCGGCGCGCGTCCGCGACGCGGCGGTGACCGCAGGACGCAGCGCCCGCGGCGTGGTCCCGAGCGCGCGCAGCGAGAGCTGCGTGAACCGGCGCTCGGGGGCGGTCCAGAAGCCCGCGGGGGAGAACGCCGTCACGGAGCTGACGGCCTTGCGCCGCGCCAGCTCGAGCGCGATCGCGCCGCCCATCGAGTTGCCCGCCACGTGCGGGCGCTGCAGGCCGGCCTCGGCGAAGAACCACTCGAACGCGTCGGCGTGCGAGGTGATCGTCGGCTCCATCCCCGACGGCAGCGGTGGCGAGGTCCCGAAGCCGGGCGTATCGGCGGCGATCACGTCGAAATCGCTCGCGAGCCGCTCGATCACGGGCCGCCACGCCTGCCAGTGGTGCCCCACGCCGTGCAGCATCACGAGCGCCGGGCCCTGGCCCTCGCGGTGGCACTCGATCTGGATCGTCATCGCCGCCGCATCGCTCAGGCGGCTTCCCTGATCAGATCCGCGCCTTTCTCGGCGATCATGATCGTCGGGGCATTCGTGTTGCCGCCCACGATCGTCGGCATCACCGAGGCGTCGATCACCCGCAGGCCCTGCAGGCCGTGCACGCGAAGCTGCGAGTCGACGACCGCGAGCGCGTCCGTGTCGCTCATCTTCGCGGTGCCGACGGGGTGGTAGATCAGCATCAGCCTTCGCCGCAGGTCGGCTTCGATCTCGGCCCGGTCGGCGACGCCGGGGCCGGGCTTGAGCTCCTCGAGCACGATCTCGGCCAGCGGCGAGGACGCGGCGATCCGGCGGGCGAGCTCGACGCCGGCGACCATCGACTCGAGGTCCTCGGGCTCGGAGAAGGTGTTGGTGATGATGCGGGGCTTCGCGTCCGGGTCGGCCGAACGCAGCCAGACCTGGCCGCGCGCCTTCGGGGACACGAGCACGGGTGCGATCACGACGCAGTGCCCCTCGTATTCCTCGGCGCCGTGGTCTTCGAAGTAGGCCGCGCCCATGTGGAACTGGATGTCTGCGGCCGGCAGGCCGCCGCGCGTGCGGGTGAAGGCGCACACCTCCGCGACCGTCGAGCTGAGCTTGCCGCTGCGGCGCAGGAGCCACTCCGCGAGCGGCTTCGGCTTGTCCGCTCCGTACAGCGTGTCCTGATCGGAGACCTCCCAGATGACCGTCACGAACGGGTGGTCCTGCAGGTTGCGCCCGACGCCGGGGAGCTCGTGACGGGCTGCCACGCCGGCGGCGCGCAGCTCCTCGCCCGCGCCGATCCCCGAGAGCAGCAGGAGCTGGGGCGAGCCGATCGCGCCGGCCGACAGGATCACCTCGCGCTCGGCGCGCACGACCTCGGGCGCGCCGCGGCGGCGGGAGATCCGAACACCCGCGGCACGGTCTCCCTCGATCTCGATGCCCCGGACCTGGACCTTGGTGCGGACCTCGAGGTTCGGGCGCGTCATCGCGGGCCGCAGGTACGCGTCGGCCGCGCTGAATCGCTGGCCGTTCCGTTGCGTGACCTGGAACATCGACACGCCGTCTTGCTCGGGGCCGTTGTAGTCCGCGATGCGGGGGATGCCCACCGCCTCGCTGGCGGCGAGCAGGCGGCCGTTCACGCGTCGCGGGGAACGCTGCTCGGAGACCTTCAGCGGGCCGCCCGCGCCGTGGAACTCCGACGCGCCGCGCACGTTGTCCTCCGAGCGGATGAAGTACGGCAGCACGTCGCGGTATCCCCAGCCCGGCGCTCCCTGCGCCTCCCAGCCGTCGTAGTCGAACGGCCGCCCGCGCACGTAGAGCATCGCGTTCATCGAGCTCGAGCCGCCGAGCATCCGCCCACGCGGCACGTAGAGCTCGCGGCCGTCGACGTACGGCTCGGGCTCGGTGGCGTAGTCCCAGTCCAGCTTGGTGTGGAACTGCTGCGGGAACGCCGCGGGGATCTTCACCTTCAGCGAGCGGTCCCGCCCGCCGGCCTCGAGCAGCAGCACGCGCGCGCTGGGGTCCTCGGAGAGGCGGTTGGCGAGCACGCAGCCCGCCGAGCCGGCGCCCACGATCACGTAGTCGTAGCTCACTCGCCCGCCGCCTGCGCGACCGCGGTGCGCTCCGGCTCCGGCGCAAAGCTGAACTCGGAGGCGTCGAGGGCCTCGGTGCGCCGCCCGTACTCGCGCATGTAGCCCGGCCAGTTCGCGACGATGCGCCCGTTCTCGTCGCGGTACCACGAGTCGCACTGCGTCCATGCCGTCCCCGTGAAGCGGTGCTGGGTCTCGTGGTCTGAGGCGGCCTCGACCTCTGCTCGGATCTCCATCGCGCCCGCCGCGCGCACGCCAAGCTGCTGCAGCGCCTGGCGCACGTATGCGGTCTGTCTTTCGAGGTAGAAGATGATCGAGCCGCCCGAGGTGTTCGTGTTCGGCCCGTAGAGGATGAACATGTTCGGGAAGGACGGGACGCACATGCCGAGGTGCGCGTGCGCCCCGTTCGCCCACACCTCTTCGAGCGAGCGGCCCTCCCGGCCCGTGATCGCCATCGGGAACATGAAGTCGTTGGTGCGGAAGCCGGTCGCCCAGATCAGGCAGTCGAGGTGGACCACGCGCCCGTCGCCGGTGCGGATGCCCTCGGGCACGATCGACTCGATCCGCCCGGTCTCGAGCTCGACGTTCGGCCGTTCGAGCGCCGGCAGGAACTCGGAGCTGAACAGGATCCGCTTGCAGCCGAACGTGTAGTCGGGCCAGACCCGCTCGCGAAGCTCGGGGTCCTTGAGCTGCGAGCGCATGAACGCCGCCGAGCGCGCGGCACCGATGCGTCCGAAGGTGCGCGGGTGGCGGATCATGAGCGTGAGCGATTCGGTGTACTCGAAGACGAAGCGGCGGCGCCAGTCCTGTAGCCCCGGCACTTTTTCGAAGGCCATCCGCAGCAGCGTGGGATACCGCCCGTTCTTGCGCGGCAGGAACCAGTTCCCGGTGCGCTGAAAGACGGTCAACTGCCGGACCTGCGGGGCGATCTCCGGGACGAACTGCACCGCGCTCGCCCCAGTCCCGATCACGCCGACGCGCCTGCCGCGAAGGTCGTAGTCGTGGTCCCACGCCGAGGAATGGAAGCTGTGGCCCGCGAACTCGCCGGCGCCCTGGATCAGCGGCACGTGCGGCTGGTGCAGCTGGCCCGTCGCGAGCACGAGCGCCTCGGCTTGGTGAAGCTCGCCCTCGGAGGTCTCGACGGTCCAGGTGGCGCTCGCGTCGTCCCAGCTGCAGGCGGTGACCGTCTGAGAAGTACGGACGAGCTTCTCCACGCCATAGCGCGCGGCGACCTCGTGCAGGTAGGAGTGGATCTCCTGCTGGGGCGAGCACAGACGCGTCCAGTCGCGGCGCTGCGCGTAGGAGAACGAGTAGAGGTGGCTCGGCACGTCGCACGCGGCGCCCGGGTAGGTGTTGTAGAACCACGTGCCGCCGAGGTCGCTCGCGCGCTCGAGGATCGTCACGTCCCGGATCCCGGCGCGGCGCAGCTCGATCGCGGTGGCGATGCCGCCGAAGCCGGCGCCGATGACCAGCACGCGCATCCTGCGCGGCGCGCTTCTTCCGTTCGCTGTCACCGACACGCTGGTGCCCTCACCCCGGCGCCAACGATATGCCCTCGGGCGCTCGCGCGCTAGGACGCCGCAGCGCGGCCCGGCGGCAGCGTCGCGGTGAGCCAGGGCTGAGCCCTCTCGATGTCGTAGGGATCGATCCAGTGCCCGCCGTCGAACTCGCGGTAGTCGACGTCGAGGCCCCCCTCCTTCAGGCGCGTGACCGCCGCGCGCGCGAACTCGACCGAGATCACCGGGTCCTGCCGTCCGTGTGCGACCAGTACGGGGAGGCCCACGCGGTCGGCCAGGTCCGGCTCCCAGCCGGGCACGGTGGGGATGAAGCCGGAGAAGGCGAGGATTCCGGCGGGCCGGGGGCGTTCGGCGTCGAGCCCTGTCGCGTAGCTGATCACGCAGCCCATCGAGAACCCGCCGAGCACCGTCTGTGCCGGCGCGATGCCGGTGCGCTCCCAAAGTTCGTCGTGCAGCTCGGCGAGGGCCGCCCGCGCGGCGGCGAAGGTCTCGGGGTCCGGGTAGCCGACGCGAGGCACCAGATACCAGTGGTGGCCCGGGGAGCCGGGCACCGTCAGCGGCGCGCGCGGCCCGACTACGTGGAGCCGGCGGGCGGGGTCGAGGAAGTCGGCCAGCCTCATCAGGTCCTGCTCGTCGGTCCCACGGCCGTGGTGCAACACCAGCAGGCCGTCCGCGTTGCCCGCGGCGGGGCGCTCGGCGTAGGAGAGCGTCACCGTGCGGCTCCGAGCAGGCGCTCGCCGACCCCTTCGATCGTCTGTTCTCCGTAGGCCATCGAAGGGTCGCCGTCGGTGAACACCGCGACCGTGAAGCTGACACCGCCCCGTTCGAGCCGCGCGACCTCGTGGAAGAGGCCCTGCGAGGGGAGCGCGCCGGTCTTGAAGTACACCTGCCAGCGCGGGCGCGCGACGGGCGGGATGCCCCAGCTCTGCTCCGGCTCGATCGTCGACATCAGGTACCTCGCGTAACCGTAATAGCGCGCGGGGATCAGCCGTGGGAGCTCGGCGAAGAAGCGCGCCTGGTCGGCTGCCGAGGTCTGCGTGAACGCCCACCAGCCGACGCCCGGGGCGTAGTCGCGCATCCCCGCTTCGCGCGCCACGCGGGCGACGGCGCCGCCGCCGACGATCGACAGCACCGCCGACGCGGCGTCGTTGTTCGATTCGTGGATCATCGGGTACAGCAGTCCCCGGGCGCCCGCTGTCAGGCCGCGGTGGTGCGCCTGGAGCATCTGCAGGTAGGCCGTCAGGAACATCACCTTGACGACGCTTGCGCTCTCGAAGTGCTCGCGCAGGTGAAGCCCGGACAGCCGCCCGGCGCTGTCGACGATCGCCAGGGAGGTGCGCCCCGCCCTGCCCGCGAGGAAGCTGCTCGCAGCCGCGATCGCCGCCGGCGAGGGGAACGGGGGAAGCGGCTGACCGTGGGCTTCGCCGCCGTACTCGAACGCGGCGCGAGCGCGTGGGCCCGTCGAGGAGGGCCTGACAAACGAGAGACGGAAGCCGCGCGGGGGGCAGGGCCCGTGCGCGGCAGGCGGGCCCATCGCGGCTTCCCACGCGGGGTTCAGGCACACACGCCAGGCGAAGCGCCTGGCCGGCGGGTCGACGATCGCGCTCGCGTAGGTGACGCCGCCTGGCAGCTCGCGCGTGATGGTGCTCGCCGCCAGGTGATAGACGGGACTGCCGTGCTCGGCGACGTACCAGCGGGCGGGGCCCGGCGCGGACCGGAGCCCGGCGCCGTGCGCGATCCTCGCCACCAGCCGCACGCGCCCCGGGCCGAGCGACACGGCGGACAGGGCCACCCGCGGGTCGACGGTCAGCGTCATGACCGCGCTGCGCGAGCCGCCTGCGTTCACGCTGACGCGCAGATGCTCGTTCTCCGAGGCGGCGAGCGGCGGGAAGGCGAAGCTGCCGTCGGGCGCCGCGGCGGTCTTGCCGGCGGCGCTCCAGGAGCGATACGGGTAGGCGCTCGCTTCAAGGCCCAGCGCCGCGCCGGCGTCCTGCGGCACCAGCCGGCCGCTCACCGTCGCATCGGTGCCGAGCGTGAGCTCCGCGGGCGAGACGGACGCTTCCGGCGCCGTCGCGGCGATCGCCTCCCCGCGCGGGGAGGTGCCGGTCGCGATCGCTGCGACCGCGCCGGCGGCGGCCACCACGGCCGCCGCTCGGAACGTGCTCTTGCTGACCCGCCCTGCGATCCGCCGCAGGCTAGTGCTTGAACGCCACCTTCGCGAACACGGCGGAGTGGTATTCGCCCTTGTGCGCGGGGTTGAAGCCGACGCGGAACTTCACTTTCAGCGCCCGCCCTGAGCGAAGCGTGCGCATGCCGCCTTTCGAGAGCGGCACCTTGATCGTCACGATCCCCGGCCCGGAGACCTTCTTGTAGGTCGTGTGGAGCCCCGGGGATTGGACGCTCACGCGCCCGGCTGTGAACACTTTGACGCGGACGATGAGCTTGTGCCCGCGCACCTTCTTGCCGACCAGCTTGATCTTGCAGCTGCCGATCGACATGCGCGTGTTCTGTTTGATGATCTTGCCGCTCTGCGCCGTGATCGTGGTCGGCATGTAGAGGGGCTTCGCGCACAGGCTTTCGGCGTTGCCGAGTGCAGAGTTGGGACCGGTCGGCAGGCTCAGTTCGAACTTCGAGACCGGCACGTCGGGGATCGAGGCGAACGTCGAGGTCGTGATTCCCTTTTTGATGTTCGTGTTGCCTTCGAGGATCACCTTGACGCCGTGGTCGCCTTCGAGGATCAGGTCGAGGTCGGGGAACGACGCGCCCCCGTGTGAGACCAGGTAGGCCGGACCGGTGAGCTTTTCGGGGAGCACCGGCGTCGTGACCGTCACGCTGCCGACTTTCGAGCCGCTCGGGCAGTTCTTGTAGTTGGTGCCGCCGGCCCACACCGCTTCGGTGCAGGCTTTCTGCAGCGTCGTCAGCCGCGAAGGCAGCTGCTTCGGCAGCGAGGCGACGACAGAGTGGATGTTCGCCTGGTGATCGGGCTGCGTCAGCGTCACGCGCAGGCTTGCTCCCTTGGCACGCGAGGGCACGCTCGGGCTGGCCGATTCGAACTTCGGCCCGAACGAAAGGCTCGAGCACGAGCTCACCGCGAACGGGCTCGTCGTGTGGGCGCTCGCGCCCTGGATCGCGCCGATCAGGCCGTCCGTGGAGAGCGCGCCGCAGTTGGTCGGGTTGAACATGAAGTTGGGCTTGTTGATGGCCACCGACAGCGTGCGCAGGTGCAGCGGCACGCCGCCGACGATCCGGGGCAGCGTCGCGGTCGCGATCACGCGCGCGGTGTGGGGGTCGACGCCGATCGAGACCCGCGTCAGCACGCGCCCGAGGTCGAACGGCCCGGCGGCCGCCTCGATTGGGATCGACAGGCCGTAGGGCTGCCCGCTCGTCGGCCCGGTCAGGTACACGGGGCCGGAGAACGAGAACGGTTCGGGGCCGACGCCGGAGGACGCGCCGGCGGTGCCGATCTGGCTCGTGGACGGGCAGCTGCCCGTCGAAGCGGCAGGTTCGGGGCACAGTTTCACGGACGGGATCAGGCCCGCGAGCCCGGCGGGCAGCACGGTCTGGACCGTCGAGATGTTCTGGTTGCCGTCGGCGCGGGCGAGGTTGAAGGTGAAGTTGGTGAAGGCGCCGGCTTTGTTCGTGGAGTCCTGGGTGGTCTGGGAAAGAGCGAACGGCACCGGGTTCGGGCAGCCGGTGCTCGCGAACGGGGACGCGCCGACGGCGCCGGCGTGGCCCGTCAGCCAGGTCGTGAACGCGTAGTTCGTCGCGCCCACGCCGCACGTGACCGGGTTCGCGAGCGGCGCTCGCGGGCCGCCGTTGAGGGCGAGGATGAGTTCGCTGAACGGCAACTGCGGGTTGTTCGCAAACGAGACCGTCAAGCGTCCGGTCGAGGGGTCGGGTTTGGCTTCCCCGATCAGCCGAACCGAGACGTTGTAGATGCTCTCGGCGTCGATGAAGACCAGATACGGCGGGCCGGTGATCGCACCGGTGCCGTTCGGCTTACCGAGGTAAACGTTGCCCGTGAGAGAGTGAGCGGGCAGGTCCGACTCGATGTCGACGGTCCCGATCTTGGATCCGGCCGGGCACGAGGCCGAGCCCGTTGCCGGCTTGCCGGGTTCCTTGCCGAGCTGCGCGTACGTGCAGGCTTCGAGGCCGTGCGCCGCCGACGGGTTGAGGGTCAGGCCTTCCGGCAGCGTGACGGTCGCATCTTTGATGTCGCCCGTGTTGAGTTCGGTCGGCCCTGCGTTCTGCGGGGCCTTCACGACGGTTTCGGCGCCGTCGGGGCTGTCGTACTGCGTCGGCTTGCCGGTGACCTGCGCCGTCGGTTTGAACGGCGGTTTGTCGCATTCTTCGACGCCGACCGGCGTGTGCGTGGTTTCGTTCGCGTGGCCGCCTTCGTACGCTTCGAGTTCGAGGTACTCGGTCGTCGACGCCGAGCAGACGCTCGGCAGCGTCAGGAAGTTGCCGCCTTTGCGGCCTTCGAAGTAGAGCTTCGACTTGATCGTGCTGAGCTTCGCGTTGGCGATGTGGACGCCGAGCAGTTCCGCTTCAGCTTCGCGCGGCACGTTGTTGATTTCGAACCACTCGTGGAAGTCTCCGGAGGGAATCCCGCGCGCCGCAAGCGATGGTTCGAACCCCCAGCTGACGTGTCCTTCCAGGAACAGGTGGATCGGGGACACGAGCGCCCCGCCGGTCGGTTCGATCGAGATCCCGAACAGCAACGGCAGGCCGGGTTCCGGAGTCAGGTTGTAGACCTTGCCGGTGTTGGGCGAGTCGGCCGTGACGGGGACGCCGAGCACTTCGCCTTCGAGGGCGGCTTCGATCGACGTTTCGCCCACTTTCGCGCCCTTGGTTTCGCACAACACCGGGTTGCTGTTGAATTCCGCGCGGCTGCAGCTCGGCAGCGCCTGAGGGTCGGCGGCGAGCCCTTCCGGCACGTCCACGCGGATCCGTTTCACCTGTTCTTCGGGTTTGCGGCTGGACCCGGACCCGGTCGTCCCCACTTCGAAGGAGGTGATGCCCCATTCGGGGTGCCCCGCCGCTGTGGTGTACGCGCGGGTGTGGTCGGCTTTGACCGACGCGTAGGTGCATTCCTTTTCTTCGCAGGTCCCCGCTTCCCACACCGCGACTTTCAACGCCTGCGCCGCCGGCGCCGCGATTGCCACGGCGAGCAGGCAGCAGATCAGCGTGAGCAGAGCTGTGCGGCGGTGCATCTTCATACGGATCTGGGCCTCTTCCTCTCTCGTTGGCACGTCGGGCGCGAGGGCGCCTGTGTCAGAGGCCTACCCAGATTCCGGGCGAGCTAGTCAGGGGAACCGTGCCGCTGGACGCCCTGGCCTACGGCTCGCGCGGTATGTACGGCGCCAGCTCGCGGCGCGCGATCGAGAGCTTGTGGACCTCGTCGGGCCCGTCGGCGAGCCGCAGCGTGCGCAGGTGCGCGTAGGCGCTGGCCAGCCCGTAGTCCTGCGAGACGCCGCCGCCGCCGTGCACCTGGATCGCGCGGTCGAGCACCTTCAGCGCGACGTTCGGCGCGGCGACCTTGATCGCGGCGATCTCGGTGCGGGCGTGGCGGTTGCCGACCGTGTCCATCATCCAGGCGGCCTTCAGCGTCAGCAGGCGCGCCATCTCGATCTCGATCCGTGACTCGGCGATCCAGTCCTGCACGTTGCCGCGCATCGCGATCGGCTGACCGAAGGTCACCCGTGAGACGGCGCGCCGGCACATCGCCTCGAGCGCGCGCTCGGCGGCGCCGATCGCCCGCATGCAGTGGTGGATGCGTCCGGGCCCGAGCCGCGCCTGGGCGATCATGAAGCCGTCGCCCTCGCCGGCGATCAGGTTCGACGCGGGGACGCGCACGTCGGAGAAGTCGACTTCTCCGTGACCGTCCTGGTCGTTGTATCCGAACACGCGCAGGTCGCGCACGATCGTCACGCCGGGCGTCTGCACCGGGACGAGGATCTGGCTCTGCTGTTTGTGGAGCGGCCCCTCGGCGGTCGTCTTGCCCATCACGATCATGATCTTGCAGTGGGGGTGCGTGACGTTCGTGGTCCACCACTTGCGCCCGTTGAGCACGTACTCGTCGCCGTCGCGCTCGATCCGCAACTGGATGTTGGTGGCGTCGGAGCTCGCCACGTCGGGCTCGGTCATCGCGAAGGCGGAACGGATCTCTCCGTCGAGCAGCGGCATCAGCCACTGCTGTTTCTGCTCCTCGGAGCCGAATTCGTGCAGCACCTCCATGTTGCCGGTGTCGGGTGCCGAGCAGTTGCAGGCCTCGGAGGCGATCGGGGAGCGGCCGAGCATCTCGGCGAGCGGCGCGTAGTCGCTGTTGGAGAGACCGGCGCCGTGGTCCTCGTCGGGCAGGAACATGTTCCACAGCCCGGCTGCGCGCGCTTTCGACTTCAGCTCCTCCATGACGGCCGGCTGGTGGTGCGGATCGCCCGAGTCCCGGAGCTGCTGCTCGTAGATCGGCTCGGCCGGGTACACGTGCTCGTCCATGAACGCGCCGAGACGCTCCTGGAACTCGACGCAGCGCTCGCTCGGCTCGAAATCCATCGGTCCTCCTCGTTTGCCACCAGGGCTTAGGATCATCCCCGATGAGCCCAGACGGCGCCTCCTACCGCGCGGCCGGGGTCGACTACGAGGTACTCGACGCCGGCAAGCGCCAGGCGCTGGCCCGCGCGCTCTCGACTTCGCCGTTGCTCGAGCTGCGCGGGGCTCACGCCCTGGATGCCTCGCGCGGCGAGCCCGCGTTCCTTTTCGAGCTGGGCGGCCAGACGCTCGGCTTCGTGGTCGAGGGGCTCGGGACGAAGGCGATGATCGCGCGCGCGGTGCTCGAGCAGAGCGGCTCGAACCGCTTCGCCGACGTCGCCTACGACACGGTCGCGGCGATCGCCAACGACCTGTGCTGCGTGGGCGCGCTGCCGCTTGTGATCAACGCCTACTTCGCGACCGGCTCCTCCGCGTGGTACGAGCGCGGCGACCGCGCCGAGGCGCTGCTCGCGGGGTGGGAGGCGGGGTGCCGCGACGCCGGCGCGAGCTGGGGGGGAGGCGAGTCGCCCTCGCTTCCGGGGCTGCTCGCCGAGGATGAGATCGAGCTCGCCGGGGCCGCGGTGGGGGCAGTGCCGCCCGGCGCCGCGCCGATCCTCGGCGAGGAGCTCGCCGTCGGCGATGAGATCGTGCTCGTCGCCAGCAGCGGCCTGCACGCCAACGGCGCGTCGCTCGCCCGCCTGGTCGCCGACGGCCTGCCCGACGGCTATGCGACGCCCCTCGGAGACGGCGAAGCGTTCGGCGAGGCCCTGCTCGCGCCGAGCTTGATGTACGTCGGGCTCGTGCAGGCGCTGATCGAGCGTCGCGTGCCGGTCACCTACCTCAGCCACATCACCGGTCACGGGCTGATGAAGCTGATGCGCCCGCGCCGGGCGCTGACATACCAAATCGACGAGCTGCCGCCCGTGCCGCCGGTCCTCTCGTTTCTCGTCGAGCGCGCGGGTCTCGACGCGCGCTCGGCCTACGCCACGTTCAACATGGGCGCCGGCTTCGCCGTGTACTGCGCGCAGGGCAGCGGCGAGACGGTCGTCGCGTATGCGGCCGAGCTCGGCCTGGAGGCGTTGGTCGCCGGGCGAGTTGAGAAAGGTCCCCGCCGGGTAATGATCGAGCCGGTCGGCGTCGCCTTCGAGGGGGACGAGCTGGAGCTCTCGGCCTAGCTCACCCTCCGGTTGACGTCGAGTGTTATGCAGAGAAGATCATCGAGCGAACAGCACGGATGCCCTTCCGCGGGCGGCCGTCGGCGCCTGCCCTCAGGCGCCGGTTGCGACTTGAACGCTTTGTTCGGTGCGGTTAGTGTTTCCGCCTGGAAGTCGCCACGTTCCCCCGCTGGGGATCTCGATGTCGCCGGACCGCCATCGGACCGCAATGGCTCCGGAGCTACCCGGATCGAGGCGGACCTGTCCATCAACAGAGGAGAGAAGAACTGATGCGCAAAGCATCCTGCTGTCTTGCCGTTCTCGGCCTCGCCGTCCTGGCGCTCGCGCTCCCCGGCGTGGCCTCGGCGGTGCCGACGGTGAAATTCAAAGCGAAGGCTGTGCCAATCCCCGGCTTCCCGCACACAGGGAACATCTTCGGTGCCGGCGCGGCCGTCGAAGCCGAATACGAGATCTCGGGGACCGAATACGGTGGCTTCCCGCCCCCGCTGATCCACGTCAACTTCTACTTGCCGGCCGGCACGAAGCTGCACCCGACCGGGTTCCCCACGTGCCCGGTCTCGACGCTCGAACCGTCCGGCAAGGGTCCGAAAGGCTGCCCGAAAGGATCGACCGCAGGTCCGGTCGGCGAAGGTGAAGGCTTCGTCGCCTTCGGCAAAGAAATCGTGCCTGAGAAAGTCACGATCCAGGGCTTCTACGCGCCCGGCGGCGGGCTGACGTTCTTCACGTTCGGCCACGAACCGGTGCTGCTGGAAATCCTCTCGAAGGGTCGCTTCACGGGCGCGAGCGGGCTGTTCAGCAAGAAGTTCGAAGCCGAAGTGCCGCTCGTCGAAACGGTCCCCGGCGCTCAGGACGCCTCGGTCAGCAAGATCAAGGTCAAGAGCGGTTCGGCGGTCAAGAAAGGCGGCAAAACCATCTACTACGGCACGCTGCCGACGTCGTGCCCGAAAAAATATCTGCCGGTCAAGACCGAACTCACGTTCGCGCCTCTCGGCGGTCTTTCAGAACAGACCGTGACCGCGGAATACCACGCGCCCTGCCCGCGCAAGAAATAGGGCAAGCGGAGAGCTGATGCCAGGGAAGGCGTAAGCTCCCACGGATAGTGAGGCGGGCGACCTCGCCGCAGCACGGGTGGGGTCGCTCGCTTTGTCTTGAGGGAAGGATCGAACGGGGTGAGAGACAGGAGCGTGGGTCGCAGGAGGGCGGTCGTGGGGGCCGCCTCGGCATGCGCCGTGGCCGTGCTCGTGGTGCTCGCCCTCTCCGCCGGCGGCTCCAACGGCAGCTACGAAGTGCGGGCGATCTTCGACGACGCCGGCAACATCATCCCCGGGGAGCAGGTCAAGATCGCCGGCGTCAAGGTCGGCAAGGTCACCTCGGTCACGCCGACGCCGGCTGCGAAGGCCGCCGTCGTCCTGAGCATCGACAACAACGGCTTCAAGGACTTCCGCGCCGACGCGAGCTGCGAAATCCGCCCGCAGGCGCTGATCGGCGAGAAGTACGTCGACTGCCTGCCGACGCAGCCCCGCGTGCCCGGCACGGCGCTGCCGCCGCCGCTGCACAAAATCCCCGGCGGCCACGAAGGCTCCGGCCAGTACCTGCTGCCCGTCCAGAACACGAGCAGCCCCGTCGACGTCGACCTCCTGGGTGACATCAACCGCCTCCCCGAACGGCAGCGGCTGACGATCATCCTCAACGAACTCGGCGCCGGCCTCGCGGGGCGGGGCAGCGACCTCCACGAAGTGATCCGGCGCGCGAACCCCGCGCTGCGCGAATTCGACAAGGTGCTCTCGATCCTCGCGAGCGAGAACCAGGTGCTGACGAAGCTCGCGGAAGACTCCGACCGCGCGCTCGCGCCGTTCGCCCACGTGCGCCAGCAGGTCGCCGACTTCCTCGCGCAGAGCAACACGGTCGCCAAGGCCAGCGCCGCTCAGCGGGGCGCGCTCGCGCGCAACCTGCAGCTGTTCCCGCCGTTCCTGCGCCAGCTCGGCCCGGCGATGGAACGCCTCGAACGGTTCGCTGACCAGACGCTGCCGACGTTCACGAGCCTCAACAAGGCGGCCCCGTCGATCTCGAAGGCATTCGTCAACCTGCCCGGCTTCTCCGCGAGCTCTGAAAAGTTCTTCATCAGCACGGGCGAAACGGCGAAGCGCTCCGGGCCCGCCTTGACGCAGAGCAAAAAACTGCTCGCACAGCTCAAGGCGCTCGGCACGCCGGCGAAGCCGTTCAGCGAAAACTTCGCCTCGCTGTTCACGAGCCTGCGCGACACCGGCGGGCTCGAGCGGATCATGGACTTCATCTTCCTCGGCGCGGGCGCCGCGAACGGTTACGACCAGCTCGGGCACTTCCTGCGCACCGAGGGCGTCGGCAACCAGTGCGTCAAATACTTCATCAAAACGGAACCGAGCTGCAACCGCCGGCTCGGCACGGTCGCGGCGAGCGCCAAGGCGAGCGCGGCGAGCGTTTCGCACGAACCAGCGGGACTCGTGATGGAGCGCACGCTCGCGGTGCTGAAAGGCGCCACGCCCGCGCAGGCGAACGCGAAATACCCGGGCACGCCGGCGCCGGGCGAAACGCCGGGCAGCTCGCCGGCGCCGGCCTCGAACTCCGCCGGCGGCGCACCGAGCTCGCAGCCGGTCGGGGGCTCGACGTCCGGGACGACCTACTACTCGCCCTCGGACGAAAGCCCGGAAGCCGACGGCATGCTGCTCAACTACCTGCTCGGGAACTGAGATGAGTCCCGCTCGCGTCCACCTGCTGATCACTGCCGGCGCGACGGCGGCGATCGTGCTGGCGCTGCCCGCGACGGCCCCGGCCGCCGAAGCCGAAACGACCTCGATCGCGCCGCCGCCCTCGGTCACCAGCACCGTCGCCGAACCGCAGCCCGAAACGACCTCGACCTCCTCGCCGGCGCCGGCCGCCGAACCGCCGGCGCCGACGACGACGACGACGACGACCGAAGAAGCGCCGAGCGTGCAGACCCAGCAGCCGCAGAGCGCGAGCGGCGGCTCCTCGAAGCCGCGCCACGCCGCGAGCCCCTCCGCCGGCGCCGGGGAATCGCAAACTCAGAGCACGAACGCGACGCCGCACGGAGGGCACAAGGCGGCGGCGCCCTCCTCGCTCACGCCCCAGCTGCCGCCGGCGCTGCGCGGCGCGGCGTTCGGCGTGCCGAGCTTCTTCATCGAAGACTTCGAGATCCCGCCGTTCCTGCTCCCGATCTTCCAGGCGGCGGGCGCCGCGTACGGCATCCCCTGGCAGGTGCTGGCCGCGATCAACGAGGTCGAGACCGACTACGGCCGCGACCTGTCGGTATCCAGCGCCGGGGCCGAGGGCTGGATGCAGTTCCTGCCGTCCTCGTGGGCGACCTACGGCGTGGACGCGAACGGCGACGGCTACATGGACCCGTACAACCCGGCCGACGCGATCTTCGCCGCGGCGAGGTACCTGCACGCCGCGGGCGGGGACAACAACATCCGCGCGGCGATCTTCGCCTACAACCACTCGCAGGCGTATGTCAGCTCGGTGATGCTGCGTGCGCAGCTGCTCGCCGGCACGCCCTCGGAACTGCTGGGCGCGATCACGGGGCTGACCGAGGCGCGCTTCCCCGTCTACGCCGCCGCCCACTTCGCCGACGGGTTCCCGACGGTGCGCACGCCGAAGGGCGCCACGCGGACGATCCCCGGCACGGCGATCTACGCCGCCGCGGGCTCCCCTGTGATCGCCTCCCAGGACGGTGAAGTCGTGCAGACGGGCGACTCGCCGACGCTCGGGCGCTTCGTGACGCTGCGGGACGCCTACGGCAACGAATACACCTACGCGCGGCTCGGCGACATCCAGCGCGTCTACCCGGTGATCGAGCCGCACGTCGACTCCCAACTCGACCCCGCGCTCGGTGCCGCCCGGCGCGAACCGGCGCCGTCCGGCCCCGCGACGGCCGGCGTGCAGCCGCGCTCGCCGGTCTCGGAGGGCGCCGCCGTCTCGGGCCTCGCGCTCGGTGCGGCCGCGGGGCTGGAAGCGGCGCCGGAAAGCTCGCGCCCGGCGCACAGCACCACGTCGCGGCCGGCGCAGCAGGACGCGCCACAGACCGTGGCGCCTCACGTACAGGCGTTCCGCGAAGGCGCCAACGAGGTCTACCTCCACGAACTGCGCCAAGGCGTGCAGGTGATCGCGGGCACGGTGCTCGGTCACGTCGGCGCCGCCGGCGGCGAAGAACCGCACATCGTCTTCCAGATCCGCCCGGCGGGGCCGGGCGCTCCGCTGATCGACCCGAAGCCCGTGCTCGACGGCTGGGTGGCGCTCGAGAACAGCTCGGTCTTCCACGCCAAGGGCGAGAACCCGTTCCTGGCCACCTCGCCGACCGTGGGCCAGGTGCTGCTGGAGACCAAGCGGCAGCTCGAGCCGCAGGTGCTCCGCGACGGCGGCATCCGCCTGAGCTCCTGCGGCCGCGAGGACGTCTCCTCTGGGCGCGTGGACGTGCGCGTGCTAGCGGCGCTCGAGTACCTGTCGGTCTCTGGCCTGCGCCCGACCGTCGCCGGTATGCCCTGCGCGCCTGCGACGCCCGCCGCGCAGGCCGCGAACACCGCAGCCGCCTCGGCGATCGACGCGATGTCGATCACGGCCGTCGGGGGCGTGCCGGTCGCCGGCCACCAGACGCAGGGGAGCGCCGCCGACACGCTCGTGCGCAAGCTGCTGATGCTCCAAGGGCTCGCACGCCCGCGCCGCATCGTCAGCCAGATGCGCTACCCGAACGCCTCGGCGACCGCAACCAGCGCGGGAGCCGCCGACGCGATCCGCGTCGTGTTCGCCTCGCCGAAGTCCGACCTTGCGCGCATCGCCGGGCTGTTCTCCTCGGCGCTCTCGCCGCAGCAATGGAGCCGCCTGATCGCGAGGCTGGGCGAGATCCCCGACCCCTCGGTCTCACGCAAGCCCTCCGCTGCGGCGATCCCGGTTCAGACGGCGAGCGGAAAGGAAGCCGGTGGCCACGACTAGCCCCCCGAGCCAGCCGACTCCTCCGGGCGCCCCGCCGCCTGCCGCCGGCCAGCCCGCGCGCGGCCCGGTGACGCGCTCGCGTGTCTCCAACGCGCGCATCATCGCGATCGGCGCGCTGGCGCTCGTCGTGCTGATCATCGCCTACCTCGTGTTCGGCACCGGCGGGGGCGCCACCTATCACCTGATCTTCCCCGAAGCGGGGCAGCTCGTCCGCGGCAACGAAGTCCAGGTCGGCGGCGTACGGGTCGGAAGCGTGACCGACATCTCGCTGACCCCAAATGACAAGGCGAACGTCACGATCCACGTCGACAGCTCGCTGACGCCTCTGCACGCGGGCACGACGGCGCAGGTGCGAACGCCCTCGCTCTCGAGCGTCGCGAACCGCTACATCCAGCTCTCGCCCGGCCCGAACAACGCGGCGGCGCTGCACGACGGTGCGACGCTGCCGGCGAGCGCGACCAAAGAAGTCACCGACCTCGACCAGCTCTTCAACACGCTGAACCCGAAGACGCGCCAGGGCCTCGCGGAGTTCATCCAGGGCAACGCCGCGCTGTACGTCGGCGCCGGGAAGCAGTTCGGCGAATCCACCGAATACTTCGGTCCGTTCCTGGCGGCCTCCGACCACTTCTTCGAAGAGCTGGTGCGCGACCAGCCGGTGTTCACCAAGTTCCTGATCGAAACGGCCAAGGCCGTGACGACGATCGGCGCCCGCGCGCCGGCGCTCTCGAGCCTGATCGAAAACGCCAACACGACGTTCACGGCAATTGGCGACCAGCAGGCGAACTTCGCGGCGGGCCTGAAAGCGCTGCCGGGCACGCTGCACGAAGGCAACAAGACGTTCGCCGAGCTGCCGGCCACGTTCCAGGCGCTCGAACGGCTCGTCGAGGCGTCCAAACCGACGACGCAGCCGTTGATCACGCTGTTCAACCACCTGCACTCGCTGGTCACTACCGGCACGCCGGCGATCAAGAACTTCAACAACGCGTTCAGCCGGCCGGGCCCGAACAACGACCTCACCGACATCGCCCTGATCCTGCCGGTGCTCTACAAGCAGCTCACGACCGCGTCGCCCGCAGTCGTCCAGGGCGAGAAGGAATCGGCGCCGATCACCGCGTTCTTCGGGCCGTACTCCCCGGACCTCGTCGGCACGCTGCGCACGTTCGGCCAGTCGGGCGCCTACTACGACGCCGACGGCAACTACGCGCGCGTCAGCCCCGTCTTCCCGAGCTTCTCCCTGGGTGAAAAAGACACCCTCAAACCCACCTCCCCGACCCAGGGTCTGGCCCCGTTGAAATCGGGTCAGCTGCGGCGCTGCCCGGGCGCGGCGACCCAGCCCGCCGCAGACGGCTCCTCGCCGTTCGTCGACGGAGAACTGCTCACCTGCGACCCCGCCCAACATCCCTGATGGACCGCCGCCGCCGCAACTCGCTCGCCGCCAGCCCGCTGCTGATCGGGGCGGTCACGACGCTGATCGTCGTCGTGGCCGTGTTCCTCTCCTACAACGCGAACAACGGGCTGCCGTTCGTGCCGACCTACAACATCAAGGTCGCTCTCCCGGAGGCGTCCGGCCTGCAGGTCTCCAACCAGGTCCGCATCGCCGGCACGCGCGTCGGCGTCGTGAGCTCGATGTCGCCCAGGCAGAACCCACGCACCGGCAAAGTCACGGCGATCGCCGACCTGAAGCTCGAAAAGAGCGTCGAAAAGCTGCCCGCCGACACCAAAGCGATCGTGCAATCGGTCTCGGCGATCGGCCTCAAGTACCTCGAACTCGAAAAGGGGACCTCCGCGCAGAAACTGAACGCCGGGGCGACGATCCCCACGAGCCAGACCCGCGAACCGGTGAACATCGAGGAACTCTTCAACATGTTCGACAAGCACACCCGCCAGGCGATCAAGGTCAACACCAACAACTTCGGCGACGGGCTCGCCGGACGCGGCCTCGGGCTGAACAAGACGATCGCCGAACTGCGGCCGGTGGTGAACCACGCGATCCCGGTGCTCGCCAACCTCGCCTCGCCCCAGACCGATTTTCGCGGGTTCTTCAAAGGGCTGCTGCGCTCCGCCGAAGAGAGCGCGCCGGTAGCCAACCAGCTGGGCGCGCAGTACGTCTACCTCGACAAGTTCTTCACCGCTTGGGCGGGCGTCAGCAAGCAGCTCGAAGAAGCGACCGCCGAAGGCCCCGCCTCGCTCGAACAGTCGATTCACTCACTGCCGGCCGAGGCGCCGCTGATCAACAACGCGACTGAGTTCATGCGCCTGCTGCGCCCCTCCGCGGCCGATCTCGTCACCGTCGCGCCGCCGCTGGCCCACGGCTTTGCGGAAGGCAAGACGAACCTCGCCGCGGCGACCCAGCTCAACAGCGCGCTCGCTGAATCCGCCGAAGCGCTCGCCAAGTTCGGCAACAACCCGGTGATCAACCTTGCCTTCGAAGACTTCACCCACACCGTCGAAATCGGCAACCCCGTGCTCGAAGGCGTCGCCCCCTCCCAGGCGAAGTGCAACTACTGGACGCTCGCCTTCCGCAACGTCGCGAGCCTCGAGTCCGAGAGCATCGGCGTCGGCACCGTCGCGCGCGCCGGCGTCATGCTCGCACCGTCCGGCCCGAACAACGAGGGCTTCCCCTCCTCGGCGCCGGCGAACGGCGGCTCGACCGAACGAGCCGGCGGCAAGGGCGGCGCGATCATCGACAACAACCACCTGCACGTGAACCCGTACCCCAACGTCAGCGCGCCCGGGCAGAAGCAGGTCTGCGAAGCGGGCAAGCAGCGGTTCATCCCCGGCCAGGCGGTGCTCGGCAACGTGAACAGCGTCGAATCCGGCACCGAATTCACAGGTCGCGGCACCGACCTCTATGGCGAACCGTACCCGGCCTCCACGCTCGAAGCCCTCGGCATCAAGACGGCCAAGAAGAAGGGGAAGAAGAAATGAGCCGCCTGCGCTTCTGGAGGCGCCGCGACGAGACCCCGGTCTCGGAGCTCGGGCGCGGCAGCGCGGTGAAATTCGCGGTTGTCTTCCTGATCATCATCGCGGTCGCGATCTACTTCGGCTTCACCAAGCACATCCCGTTCAAACACGGCTTCCAGCTCAAGGCGCAATTCAACTCGGCGATGAACGTCCACTCCAAGTCGCCGGTGCGGATCGCCGGCGTCGACGTGGGCAAGGTCGCGTCGATCAAGCGTGAAGGCAACACCGGGCTCGTGACGATGGAAATCGAAGAAAAGGGGCTGCCGATCCACACCGACGCGACGGTCAAGATCCGGCCCCGGATCTTCCTCGAAGGCAACTGGTTCGTCGAACTGCAGCCCGGCAGCCCATCGGCGAAGACCGTCTCCTCCGGCTACACGATCCCGATCACGCAGACGGCCAACCCGGTGCAGCTCGACCAGGTGCTCGATGCGCTCAACACCGACACGCGCGCGAACCTGCAGAAGTTCCTGATCTACTACGGCGAAGGCCTGACGAAGAGGCCGAACGCCGCCGAAGACGCCGAACAGCTGCCCGAGGTCCGCGGGCTCTCGGGCGCCGAAGCGATCAACAAGACGTACCACCTCGCGCCCGAAGCCCTTCGCGGCGGCGCGATCATCAACCAGGCGATCACGGGCACCGAACCGCACGACTTCTCCAAGCTGATCGCGAGCATCGGGCGTGTGACGGCGGCGCTGAACGTCCACGAGCAGCAGCTCGGCGAACTGATCGGCAACTTCAACACGTTCTTCGAAGCCTTCGCCGTCCAGAACCAGAGCCTCAGCGCGACCGTGCACGAGCTGCCGAGCTCGCTGCACGGGATCACCCACGGCCTGCGCGAGCTCGGCCGCTCCTTCGCGCCGACGCGGGCGTTCGCGAACGACATCCTCCCGGGCGTGAAGCTGACGCCCGAAACGGTGAAGGCGCAGATTCCGTGGATCGAACAGGTCGAGGCCTCGCTGCAGCCGAGCGAGCTCGGCGGCGTCGCCAAGGGGCTCTCAGAAGCGACGCCCGCGCTGGCCAAACTCAGTGCCGAACAGGTGCCGCTGTTCAAGCAGACCGAAGCCTTCAACAAGTGCCTGACGAAGGTGATCTATCCGACCGGCAACGCGAAGCTCCAGGACGGCAACGCGACCTCGGGCGTCGAAAACTACAAGGAATTCTGGTACAGCCTGGTCGGCCTCGCCGGGATCGGGCAGAGCTTCGACGGCAACGGCCCGTTCACCCAGTTCCTGGTCGGCAACAGCGGCCAGACGCTCGTCTCCCGGCCGGTCTCGGCGGTCGGGGTGAAAACGGGCACCGGGCTGAAGCTGCTCACACGCTCGCCTCTGCAGCCGCTCGGAACGCGCCCCGCGTTCCCTGCCTCCGAGCCGCCGTACAAGCCGCTCGTGCCCTGCGACACGCAGGCACCGTCTGAAGTCAACGGCCCGCTGGCCAACGGACCCGCGGACGGGACACCGTGAACCCGGCCGATCACAGCCACGAAGGCGGCCTGTCGGTCCGCGAGCAGATCGAGCGCTACCGCACGGCGTTCATCGCGGTGGTGACGATGGTCGTGATCGCGACCGTCGTCGGCGGCTACATCCTCGCGCACGAGAACCTGCATCTGCCGAGCTGGGTGCCCGTGCTCGGGCACGAATACTACGACCTGAAGGCGGAGTTCCAGACCGCGCAGGCCGTCACGCCGGGGCAGGGCCAGGCCGTGACGATCGCCGGCGCGAAAGTCGGCGAAGTCGCGAGCGTGTCGCTGCACGAGGGGGTCGCGGTGGTCACCATGAAAGTGACCCCGAAATACGCGCGCTTCTACAAGAACGCGACGCTGCTGCTGAGGCCGAAGACCCAGCTGCAGGACATCACGATCGAGGTCAACCCGGGGACGCCGTCGGCCGGAAAGCTGAAGAGCGGCGAAGTGATCCCGCTGTCGCAGACGGCGCCGAACGTCAACTTCGACGAATTCCTCGCCGGTCTCGATGCCGAAACGCGCGCGTACCTGCAGGAGCTGCTCGCCGGCGCGGGGCAGGGCTTCGAAAACAACGGCACGGCCTTCGCCGCGACGCTCAAGCGCTTCGAGCCGGCCGCGCGCTACGGCGACGAGATCCAGCGCGAACTGTCGAAGCGCTCGGCCAACATCAGCCGCTCGATCCACAACTTCCGGCTGCTGACCGAAGCGCTCGGCACCAAGGACACGCAGATCGCCGAACTGGTCAACGCCTCGAACGCCGTCTTCCAGACGTTCGCCAAGGAGGACCAGAACCTCCAGAGCACGCTGAAACTGCTGCCCGGCGCGTTGCACAAGACCGGCAAAGCGCTCGGCAAGCTGGGCACCGCCTCGGAACAGGTGACGCCGGCGCTGACCAAGCTCAACCCGTTCGCGAAATCGCTCGCGCCGGCCGAGCGGGCGAGCAAGAAGCTCGCGATCAACACGACGCCGGTGATCAAGAACGAGATCAGGCCGTTCGCGCGGGAAATCCTGCCGACGGTCAACGAACTCGCGCCGAGCACCACAGCGCTCTCGGAAGCGTTCCCGAAGCTGTCGAGCGCCTTCTCCGTGCTCAACGAATTCTTCAACGAGCTCGCCTTCAACCCGGGCAAGGGCAAGGCCGGCTTCGACTTCTTCCTCGCCTGGGCAAACCACAACCTCAACAGCGTTGTGAGCACCGCGGACTCGCGGGGAGCCGTCGGGCGCAGCCTGATCTACTTCAACTGCCACATCCTTCCGATCCTCGTCGGGGCGAGCGAAGTCAACGAAAACGTCTCGCTGCTCGTCGGGCTCCTGAAGCCGCCGACCAAACAGGAATGCGAAAGCCTCGGCGTGATCCCGAAGGGCGCGAGCACGACGACCTCGAGCGGCCGCGCGAGCGAGCGCAGCGGCGCGAAGACCCCGTCGGCGCCGTTCGGCAACCTCAGCTCCGCGCCGTTCGGGCACACCGCGAGGGGCACGAAGGCCACCCAGCGCGCCAAGGCGGCACAGGGGGGGAGGCGCTAGATGCAGAAGCGCGCGCCCACGCTCGGCAACATCCTCGTGATCATCCTGTTCGCGCTGAGCTGCTTCGGGCTGCTGCTGTTCCTGTGGGAGTCCTTCGGCGGGCCGCTGCCCCTGAAACCGAAGGGCTACCGCATGGCGATCGCGTTCCCGCGCGTGCTGGCGCTCTCCGAACAGTCCGACGTGCGCATCAGCGGCGTCGACGTCGGCCACGTGATCTCCGTCAAGAAGGGCTCCGAAGGCAAGACGATCGCGACGGTTGAAATCAACCAGAAGTACGCCCCGATCCGGCGCAACGTCCACGCGATCATCCGCCAGAAGACGCTGCTCGGCGAGACCTACATCCAGCTGATCCCGCAGGCGCACGTCGGCCCCTACGTCGCCGACGGCGGGCGGCTTCCGCCCGGCAACGTCGAACCGTCTGTCACGCTCGACGACATCCTTGCGACCTTCGATCCCAAGACCCGCGCGGCGTTCAAGATCTGGCAGCAATCGGTGGCCGAAGGCCTCAACGGGCGCGGCGAACAGGTCAACGCCTCCTTCGCGCGCCTGGAACCGTTCACCGAACACGCCAACCAGCTGCTGAACATCCTCGTCACGCAGGAGGGGGCGCTGCGGGATCTCGTCAAGAACACTGGCGTCGTGTTCAATGCCCTGGCCAGCCGCGACCACCAGCTCGAAGGCGTGATCGTCAACGGCGAACACACCTTCAAAGCCGCCGCCTCGGCGAGCGAAGCGTGGGCACAGACGTGGCGCCTGCTGCCGCCCTTCGAGCGCAACTCCCGTACGGCGCTGAAAGAAATCGACAAATTCGCGGTCGTGGCGAACCCGTTCCTCGAAGAATTCAGGCCCGCCGAGCGCAGCCTGTCCTCGCTGCTGTCCGCGGCGAAGCCCTTCGCGCCCCAGCTCGATCAGTTCCTGACCTCGCTCGGCCCGCTCACGAAGGCCGCGAAGAAGGGCCTGCCCGACCTCGGCAAGTCGCTGAAGCTGACCGAACCGGTGCTCGAAAACTTCCGCCCGGTGCTGCACAACCTCGACCCGTTCCTGCAGTACACCGGCACCTACGTGAAAGAGGTCCAGGCGTTCTTCGCGAACCTCACCGCCGCCTCCAACTTCCAGCAGGGCAACGGGAACCTTCCCGTCAACGCGGAAGGCGAACCGGAAGGGCCCAAGCAGCACATGCTGATGACGCTCGCGACCCTCAACACCGAAAGCCTCGCGCTCTACCCGAGCAAGATCGGCAACAACCGCTCCAACGCGTACCCGCTGCCGGGGACCTACAACCTGATCAGCGGCGGCCTGCCGATGTTCAGCACGAGCTCGTGCGGGAACGCGACGCCGTCCGCCGACGGGCCGCCGTCGGAAACGATCCCGGCACCTCTTATCCTGAGGCTGATCAACTTCCACGTTGCGAACCGTCCCGAAACCTTCACGGGCTTCGAATCGAAAGAACCCGCGGAAAAGGAAGAACTCGAAAAGGCCGAGAAACAGCCCGCGGGCGTGAACGCGGTGCCCGCCCCGCCGTGCAGGCAGCAGGGGCCCAACAGCTTCAACGGCAAATCCAGCCAGTTCCCCCACGTGGTCTTCGAAGGAAAATGATGTCCGAGCCCTACGATCCCAACGCCGACCCCGACGCCCAGGGCGATCTGCCCGGAGGGCAAGCGACCAGCGAACCCGGTGCTGGCGACGACAGCTTCGAGTTCCACTCGACCGGCTTGGAACTCGCCGGCAAGGAGGGCGACTGGTCGATCCGCTGCAAGGACGTGGTCAAGCGGCTCGGCGGGGTGCCGGTGCTCAACGGCCTGAACGTCGCCTTCCCGGAGGACACGATCACCGTCGTGCTGGGACCGTCGGGAACCGGGAAGAGCGTGCTGATCAAGCACATCATCGGGCTGATGTTCCCCGACGCGGGCGAGATCGTCGTCAAAGGACAGTCAGTCGGGCGGCTGAACATGCACGACCTGCTCGAGCTGCGCAGGAAGATCGGCGTTCTGTTCCAGGACGGTGCGCTGTTCGGGTCGATGTCGGTCTACGACAACGTCGCCTTCCCGCTGCGGCAGCACACGGACATGACCGAGGGGGCGATCGCCGAGCGCGTCGTCCAGCGCCTGCGCGACGTGGGCCTCGGTGAGGCGATGGACGACGCGCCCTCGCAGCTCTCCGGCGGGATGCGCAAGCGCGCCGGCTTCGCCCGCGCGCTCGTGATGGAGCCCGACGTCGTGATCTTCGACGAGCCCGACTCGGGGCTGGACCCGGTACGCACCGCGCTGCTGTGCGAACTGATCCAGGAGATGCACCAGATCTACAAAGGCACCTACATCGTCGTCACCCACAACATCGCCTCCGCGCGCCAGATCGGCGAGTACATCGCGGTGCTGTGGCGCGGGCGGATCGTCGAAGCGGGCGATGCCGAGCGCATGTTCTCCTCGGACAACGCGTTCGTGCGGCAGTTCCTCAGCGGCTCGGCTGAGGGTCCGCTGACGATGGACTGAGCCCGCGTGCGGCGCGGCACCCGCCTGCGCGCCGCTGCGCGCCGGGGCAGGCCGTGCGCCGCGGCGATCGTGCTGCTCGCGTTCTGCGCGCCGGCCGCGGGCGCCGAGCCGTCGCCGCTGCGCGCCCCCAGCCTGTGGATCGCCCACGCCGGAGAACCAGCGGCGATCGCGGCGCAGGCGAGGCCCGCTGGAGTGCGCACGCTGCTCGTCAAGGCCGCTGACGGCACGACGCCCGACCCGCAGTTCACCCCGGCGCTCGTCTCGGCGCTGCGGGCTTCGGGACTGTCCGTGTGCGCGTGGACCTTCGCCTACGGCACCGACCCGGCGGGTGAAGCGGCGGCCGCGGTCGCGGCCGTGCGCGCGGGCGCGCAATGTCTGGTCGTCGACGCCGAGGGCCAGTACGACAGCCGCTACGGGCAGGCGCAGCTGTTCGTGCGCTCGCTGCGAGGCGCGCTCGGACGCGCCTTCCCGATCGCGCTGGCGGGCCAGGCGGAGACACTCCAGCACCCCAAGTTCCCGTACTCGGTGTTCCTGGGCCCCGGCGCCTTCCAGCTGGACATGCCGCAGGCCTACTGGCACGACCTCGGCCTGACGCCGGGCGCCGCCGTCAGCGTCGCGATCGGCGAGAACGCCCTCTACGGCCGCCCGATCGTGCCGGTGGGCCAGCTCTACGGCGGGGTCGGCGCAGCGGAAGTGGGGCAGTTCGCGACGTTCGCGGCGGAGCACGGATCGCCCGGCGCGAGCTTCTTCGACCTCGACTCCGCCGAACCGGCGCTGCTCGCCGCGGTCGTCCCGCACGTCGCGCCCGCGATCCGGCTGGCGGCGCGGCCGGCGACGGTCAGGCCGGGCGCGGACGGCGACGAGGTGCTGTGGGCACAGGAGCTGCTCAACGGAGCGGGCGCGCATCTGCCCGCGGGCGGCTTCTTCGGCGCGCAGACGGGGCGGGCGCTCGTCCGCTTCCAGGCACATCACCGCCTGGCCCGCACCGGCGTCCTCGACGCGCCGACGTGGCGCGCGCTGCTGCGGGTGCGCCCACGTGTGCCTTCGTGGGCGAAGCGGCCTCCGGACTCGGCGCTCTAGGCCGAGTGGAAGGCGCGGGCGACGTCAGGCCGCGTCAGGAAGTAGAGCAGGGCGCCGGTCAGGAGAAGGCCTGCGAGGTAGCCGGCGAGGTGGTGTCCGCCGCCCAGGATGACGCCGCCCAGGTCCAGGACAAGGCTGATCACGGCGAGCACACAGTAGATCTGGCGCGCGAGCTCGCGGCGCATCATCAGGCCCACGCCGAGGAGCAGGTAGGCGAAGTCGAAGATCGCGGCGATGCCGGTGCCCGTGGAGGAGCCGCCCAGCCGGATCGCGGCGGTGCCGAGCAGCGCCAGCAGCGCGGGGATCGCGACAAGCGCGCCGATCACGGTCGCCACCGTCGCGATGGTGCCGTCGCTGAGCGTGCGCGGTTGGCTCGCCTCGGGCGTGTCGGAGTTCCCGTCCATCACCACGGGCATCGTCGGGGCGGGGAAGATGCTTGATGAACGCTCCGAAGCTGAGATGTTCGAGCTCTGACAGCGGACCGGCGCCCGGCGGCCTCTACTCGCCGTCGAGCTCGCCGAGCCACAGCGTCCATGGCTCGACGCGCGCGAGGTGCAGGACCGTCTCGTGCCAGGGATCGGGCTCGAACGCGGCGCGCACCTCGGCCTCGTCCTCGGCGCGCATGACCAGCAGCGTGTTCTCGCCCTCGTCGATGTCGCCCACCGGTCCGCCCATCACGATCATGCGCCGCTCGAGGAGGCCATCCATGAACTTGGCGTGCTCGTCCCAGCCGTCCTGTTCACGGCGTCGCGCGAGCGATCGTAGGCGGGGCCCTTGGTGTTCTCGACGACGAACAGCGCCGGCACGACGGTCACGCTAGCGCGCCTCGGTGCAAGAGGCGGGCGACATCTCGTGAAGTCCCTGCACAGCACCCGGTTTTGACTACGACGCCGCCGGATGCGAACATACGTTCGTATGGTCGCCTGCGTGTATCTGCCGCGTTTCGAGCTCGTGGCCGCCGCCGAGGGATCGAGCTTGGCGCGGCAGGCGCTGGCGGGGGGAGCGCTGGCGGTCGCACCGCCGGTGAACGCCGGCGGAGCGGCTGCAGCGGGGCGGCTGGGGGAGGTATCCGGGGCCGCCGAAGCACATGGCGTCAGCCGGGGCATGCTGCTCGGGGAGGCGCTGGCGCGCTGTCCCGAACTGGTTCTCTTGCCTGGTAACCCCGTTCGTGTCGAGGAGATCTGGGAGTCCTCGCTGCGCGCGCTCGAGTCGATCGGTGCCGCCGTGGAGCAGGCCGAGGGAGATTTGGAACCGGGTCGGCGCTCCATGCCGGCCCGGGGGCTGGCCTTCTTCGAGACGGGCGGGCTGAACGGTCTGCACGGAACGCGGGAGGGGACGATCGCGGCCGCGCGGCGCGCGCTGGGCCGGCCCGCGCGGATCGGACTCGCGCCGGTGCGCTTCTGTGCGCTCGCCGCCGCGCTGGCTGCGCCCTCGCGCCGCGCGCTCGCGATCGAGCCCGCCGAGGCGCGGCGCTGGCTGGCGGGCAGGCCGGTCGATCTGCTGGAGCATCGCGAAGGCACGGCCGCGCTCGTGGCGCCGCTGAGGCGTCTCGGCGTGCTCACGCTGGGCGAGCTGGCGAAGATCGGACGCGGCGAGCTCACCGACCGCTTCGGCGAAGCCGGTGGGCTGGCGCACCGGCTGGCCTGCGGCGAGGACCACCCGCTGCGCCCGCGCCTTCCCCGCGAGCGGCTCGAGGAGGAGATGGGCGTCGGCGATGCCGCCAGCGGAGCGGCGCTGAAGCGGGTGCTGGGGGTGCTCGTCAGCCGCGTGCTCGCGCGGGCCGAGCGCCGCGGGCGGACACTGCGCGCGGTGACGCTCTCGGCCGAGCTCGTCTCTGGAGGGAGCTGGAGCGAGCGCGTCGTCTTCCGCGAGCCCGTCTCGGACCCCGAGCGGATCCTGCTGGCCCTGTCGCTGCGGCTGGAGCTGCTGCCCGCACCCGCGGCGGCGCTGCGGCTGGCCGTCGAGGGCTTCGGGCCGCCGCAGGGCGAGCAGGGCACGCTGCTCGACCAAGGCCGGGGAGCCCGCCTTTCGCGGCTTGGCGATGCGGTCGCGCAGGTGCGGGCCGTCGCCGGACGTGACGCGGCGCTGCGCGCCGTCTTCGTCGACCCCGACTCGCGCGTTCCCGAGCGGCGCGTGGTACTGGCGCCGGTGGCGGATGTCTGATCGTAAAGACGGCATGGAGGTCGTCTCCTCGTGGCACGTGCGCTGAATGCCCCGAGACCGGCCCGTGTGCGCTGGGGGGAGGGCCTTCCCGCCGAGGTCGACGGCGAACCCGTCGAGGCGATGCGCGAGTCCTGGCTGGTCGAGGACCGCTGGTGGGACGCCCATCCGCTGCGCCGCCGCTATTGGGAGCTGATCGGCGTGCGGGGACGGAACATCGTCGTCTTCCACGATCTCGACACCGGCCGCTGGTACGTGCAGAGATGAGCCCGACGCCGTATGTGGAGCTGCATTGCCACTCGGCCTACTCCTTCCTGGACGGCGTCTCGCTACCCGAGGAGCTGGCCGGGCGGGCGGTCGAGCTGGGGCACGAGGCGCTGGCGCTGACCGACCACAACTCCGTGTCGGGGTCGATGGAGCTGGCCCAGACCGCCGCCGACTACGGCCTGCGGGCGATCCACGGCGCCGAGATCGACCTCGCGGGCGGCCGCGACGATCGGGCGCCCGGCTATCAGCCCCGCGGCCGCGCGTCTGACCGTCCCGCCCGCCCGCACGTGACGCTGCTGGTGGAAGACGAGCGCGGCTGGCGAAACCTCTGCCGGGTGCTCACGATCGCCCACGCGCATACCCGCGGTAATGGAAGCCCACCCACCCGGCGCGAGCTGGGCGAGCCGTCGATCTCCGCGGAGGCGATCGCCGCCCATGCCGAGGGGCTGGTCTGCCTGACCGGGTGCGCCAGGCGCTCGGTGCTCGGCGAGCAGGGCGAGGGCGGTACGTCGGACCCCGCGCGCGGCAGGACTGTGCGCACGCTGCTGGAGGGCTTCGGCCCCGAGCGCCTCTACGTCGAGCTGCAGCGCCCCTACGCCCGCGATGACCGCGCCCGCAACCGTGCCTTCGCCGCGGCTGCGCGGCGGCTGGGGCTGCGGACGGTGGCGAGCGGCGACGTCCACGCCCACTCGGCCTCGCGCGCCGAGCTGCAGGACGCGTTCGTCGCGCTGCGCCACCGGCTCACGCTCGACGCCTCCGAGCCGCTGCGCCGCGGCAACCGCAGCCACGTGATGACGACGCCGCGGGCGATGGCCAGCCGCTTCGCCGACCATCCAGAGGCGGTCGCCGAGACCGTCGTCCTGGCCGATCGGCTGCGCTTCGACCTGACGAAGGACCTCGGCTACCGCTATCCGGGGGCCGAGGAGGACGGCGCCTCGCGCCGCCTGGCCGAGCTGTGCGCGGTGCGGCTGGCGGAGCGCTATGGCCCGCGTGCGCCGAGCGCGGCCCGTGCCCGGGGCTCGGAGGCCGAGCGGCGGCTGCGCGAGGAGCTTCAGGTGATCGACAAGCTCGGCCTGGCCGGCTTCTTCCTGCTGCATCACGAGATGCTCGAGCTCGCCCGCGAGGTCGCCGTCGAAGTGCGCGGACCGGGCTCGGTGCGGGCGCTGCTGGCTCCGGGCCGGGGCCGGGGCTCGTCGGTCTCCTCGCTCGTCTGCTACCTGACCGGGCTCTCGCACATCGACCCGGTCGAGAACGACCTCACGCTCGGACGCTTCCTGCACGAGGACCTGCACGGGCTGCCCGACATCGACCTCGACTTCCCGCGCGACATCCGCGAGCGGTTGATCCCGCGCGTGCACGATCGCTTCGGCCGCGACCGCGCGGCGCTGGTCGCCGCGTTCCCGACCTACCGCGTGCGCGGCGCGGTGCGGGAGCTGGGCAAGGTGCTCGGCCTGCCGCCGGGCGAGATCGAGCGGATCGCGCGCGGCGCCGATCCGTGGGGGCCGGCCGCCGAGAGCGGCGAGGTGGACTTCGCCTCGGGACGTCACGAGCGCGACTCCGCCGAGCGCGACTCCGACCGTCGTTCATCGCGCTGGCGCTGGCTGAGGCGGCTCGTGGAGGAGGCGCAGGGGCTTCCGCGCCACCTCTCCCAGCACTCCGGCGGGATGATCATCGCCACGCGCCCGCTGATCGACTGCTGTCCGGTCGTGCCGGCGGCGATGGAGGGGCGCCAGATGGTTCATTGGGACAAGGACTCCTGCGCCGACGCGGGCTTCCTGAAGATCGACCTGCTGGGGCTGGGCATGCTCTCCGCGGTCGAGCGCTGCGTGGAGGAGGTCCATCGCCAGAAGGGGGAGCGCATCGACCTCTCCCGCATCCCCTTCGACGACCCGGAGACGTTCCGCGCGATCCGCGCCGCCGACACCGTCGGCGTCTTCCAGATCGAGAGCCGCGCGCAGATGCAGTCGCTGCTGCGCACGCGCCCGCGCAACCTCGACGACGTGACGATCCAGGTCGCGATCGTGCGTCCCGGGCCGATCCAGGGCGGCGCGGTGAATCCCTACATCAAGCGGCTCCAGCGGCTGCGAGAAGACCCTGGCTATCAGATTCCCTACGACCATCCTTCGCTGGAGCCGGTCCTGAAGGAGACGCTCGGCACGATCATCTTCCAGGACCAGGTCATGCAGGTCGCCGAAGCCTTCGCCGGCTTCACGCCCGGGGAGGCCGACGGGCTGCGCCGGGCGATGAGCCGCAAGCGCTCGGGCGAGATGCTGCGGCGCCACCGCGAACGGTTCATAGAAGGGGCGATGAGACATTCGGATGCCCCGCTGGAGGTCGCCGAGAGGGTCTGGCAGATGGTCGAGGGCTTCGCCGGCTTCGGCTTCCCCAAGGCCCACAGCGCCGCGTTCGGGCTGCTCGCCTACCAGTCCACCTGGCTGAGGGTGCACCACGGCCCCGAGTTCCTGTGCGCGCTGCTCAACGAGCAGCCGATGGGCTTCTACGCCCCCGACAGCCTCGTCCACGAGGCGCAGAACCGCGACATCGCGATCCTCGGGCTCGACGTCAACTCCTCCGAGGTGCTCTGCACGGTCCAGAACGGCGCCGTCCGGCTCGGCCTCGGCTACGTCAAGGGCGTCGCCGAGACGGAGATGCACGAGCTCGTCGCCGAGCGCGAGCGCGGCGGGCGCTACCGCGCGCTCGGCGAGCTCGCCGCCCGCTCCGGTTGCAGGCGCGTGACGCTCGAACAGCTCGCCTGGTCGGGCGCCTGCGACGGGCTGCTGCCGAAAGAGTCCCGCTCTTACGGCGCTCATCACCGTGCCGACCGCCGCACGGCGCTGTGGCAGCTCGGCATGGCCTCGCCCGCGCAGGGGATCGACCAGGCCGCCGAGCCCGGCCGCGAGGACGCGAAGGCCGGCGCGGTGGCCTCGCGCAAGGCCGGATGGCAGCTCGCGCTGCCGTTCGAGGAGCACGCCCCGCCGCCGCTTCGCGAGCTCGGGCGCTGGCAGCGGCTGATCGCCGACTACTCGACCAGCGGCGTGACGATCGGCGACCACGCGATGGCCGTGCTGCGCCCCCGCCTCGTCGCGCACCGCCTCGTCACGAGCGCGCAGCTCGCGCGGCTGCCATCGGGCTGCGAGATCGCGCTCGCGGGCCTCGTGATCGCCAGGCAGCGGCCGGGCACCGCCAACGGGACGACGTTCCTGCTGTTCGAGGACGAGTTCGGCACCGTCAACCTGATCGTGCCGCGACAGGTGTTCGAGCGCCGCCGCCACCTCGCCCGCGCGGAGCCGATGCTGCTCGCCAGAGGGCGGCTGGAGCGCCACCAGGAGGGCGCGCGGCGTCTTGGAGACGGCGAGGTGATCGAACCCGACGGCGAGCCGATCCGGCCCGTCATCAACTTGCTGGTGAGCGAGCTGGAGGCGCTCGAGCGCTACGTCGACGGCGCGCTCGACGAGCATGGCGACGCCGGGGCGACCGTGCACGCGCTGCCCCGCGGTCCCGGCGAGACCGCCGTCGAGGAAGCCGACGGCGCCGAGGTCGGCTCGAGCATGCGCGCGGTCGCGCCCCCGATCCAGAGCTTCGCGAGGGGCAGGCGGCGCTAGTGGCCGCGGGGTGCCGAGACTAGACTCGCCGCGTGCGGGCGATCGAGCTGCCAGTCGTCGACTCGGACCAGCGGCGTGCGCTGCTGGGCGATGACCCGCACCCCTGGGGTGGCGAGGCGGAAGGGCTCGAGTGGGCCGAGAAGCACCACCACGTCGGCGTCCCCGCCGAGCACGGCGAGCTGCTCGCGCTGGCCGGCGCGCTGATCGCCGAGGTGAGGGTGGATGCGCAGCCGCCCTTTCCCGTGGTCGGGATCGGCAGCGTGATCGTGCGGCCCGACGTGCGCGGCCGCGGCCTCGCGAGGCTCGTCATCGAGGGCAGCCTCGATGTCGCCCGCCGCCTCGGGCCGGAGCGCGCGATGCTGTTCTGCCGCGAGCCGCTCGTCTCGCTCTACGAGGGGTTCGGCTTCCTGCTGATCGACGCGCCCGTCACCGCCGAGCAGCCCGCGGGGCGAGTCGAGATGCCGCTGCGCGCGATGTGGGCGCCACTGCGCGACGGCGCGGGCTGGCCGCCCGGCGCGGTCGAAGTGCTGGGCGAGCCGTTCTGAGCGTTCGCGCTGCGGGCGCGGCGCCGGCCGGCGCCCCCGGGGGAGGTGGGCGCCGGCCGCGCCGGTTGGTGCTCAGCGCGCGGCGGCCACGGGTCCCGCGCGCTCGGTCTCCTCGGCGTCTGTGACCGCCCAGGCGAGACGCTCGATCAGCTGCTCGGCCGCGTAGCCGTCCGACAGGTGGATGGAGCTCACCCTCTCATCCAGCAGCACCGGTCCGGAGTCTCCCGGCTGGGGACGTCCGCGTGTGGCCTCGGGGTCGGCCGCCACGATGATCCTGGCCATGAATCTCTCCTTCCAATCGAGATTCCCTCCTCCGACGCCCACCGTGCCCGAGGAACATCAAGCCCCGGTTAAGAGTCTGTGTCCGTTCCCTCATCCGGTCGCCCGTCTGACCTGATGAACGTGCTCGTGCAACTAGGGTGGGGGAATCGCGCGACTGGGCGACACCGAGCTCGACGTCTCCCCGCTGTGCCTCGGCGGCAACGTGTTCGGCTGGACGCTCGACGAGGAGCAGTCCTTCGCGGTGCTCGACGCGTATCGAGAGGCGGGCGGCAACTTCATCGACACGGCCGACGTGTACGGCGGCCGCGGCGCGGGCCCGGGCTTCTCCGAGCAGATCATCGGGCGGTGGATGGCCTCGCGCGGCAACCGCGACGAGCTCGTGATCGCGACCAAGGTCGGGATGTCGGCGGCGCGGCGCGGGCTTTCGGCGCAGACGATCGCCGCGGCCTGCGAGGAGTCGCTCGCGCGCCTGGGGACGGACCGCATCGATCTCTACTACGCGCACAAGGACGATCCCGATACGCCGATCGAGGAGACGCTCGTCGCGTTCGGCACGCTGATCGCCGAGGACAAGATCCGCTATGCGGGCGCCTCCAACTACTCCCCGCAGCGGCTCGAGCAGGCGCTGGAGCTGGGACGCCAGGCAGAGCTGGCGAGCTACGTCGCCCTGCAGGACCAGTACAACCTGATGGAGCGCTCCTACGAGCGCGAGCTGGAGCCGCTCTGCGCCGCGCACGGCGTCGAGTCCGTTCCCTACTACGGGCTCGCGAGCGGCTTTCTGACCGGCAAGTACCGCCGCGGCGGCCCGGAGGTCGAGAGCCCGCGCGCCGCCGCAGTGCTCGAGCGCTACGTCAACGAGCGCGGCGCCGCCGTGCTCGACGCGCTCGACGAGGTCAGCCGCGCACACTCCTCGGGCGACGCTGCCGTCGCGCTCGCCTGGCTGGCCGCCCAGCCGACCGTGCTCGCGCCGATCGCGAGCGCGAGGACGACCGCGCAGCTGCGTGAGCTGCTCGCGTTCGCCGAGTTGAAGCTCACGGGCGAGGAGCTCGCGCTGCTCGGCGCCGCGAGCGCCACGAGCTGAGCGCCGCCCGCGTCAGGCCCGCGCGGAGAAGCTCAGCGCCTGTCCGTCGGCATCGGCGAGCCGCAGCTCGCCGTCGTGGCGCTCGGCGTCGCCGGCGGCCGCCGCCGCGAGCTCGTCGAGTGCCGCGAGGCCGCTGAGCTCGAACGCGACCCGGCGCAGGCCCGGCGCCTGGGGCGGCGCCGGGGCGGCGCCCGCGCTCTGCCAGGTGTTGACGCCGATGTGATGGTGGTAGCCGCCGGCGGAGAGGAACGAGGCAGCCGGGATGCGGGCTTGCTCGTCGAAGCCGAGCCGCTCGTAGAAGCGGGCCGCGCGATCGACCTCCGCCACCTTCAGGTGCACGTGGCCGATCCCCGTGCCGGGCGCGACGCGCGGCTCGGGCGCGGACGTCGAGGTGCTCATCAGGTCGTCGAGGTCGAGCGGCGCCGTGAAGATCTCGTAGCCGCCTCCGGGCCCGCGGCCCCATTGCTCGCGCGGGCGGTCGGCGTACACCTCGATCCCCAGCCCGTCGGGGTCGTCGAGGTACAGCGCCTCGGAGACGCCATGGTCCGAGGCGCCGGTCAGCGGCCAGCGCGAGGCGGCGATGCGGCGGACCGTGTCGGCCAGCGCCTCGCGCGAGGGATGCAGCCAAGCCACGTGGAACAAGCCCGTGCTGCGAGGGGGCGCGGGACGGGCGCCGCCGTCGATCGCGACCAGCTCGAGCGCGGGATCCGCCGGGTCCGCGCCGAGCAGCGCGCGCCCATCGTCCTGCTCGAGGAGCGCCAGCCCGAGCACGCGCTCATAGAACTCCGCGCTCCTCGCCAGGTCTGCGACGGCGAGGCGCACCGAGCGGATCCTCAGGGCCGGATCGATCGTGGCCATGCCCCGATCAGGGTAGTGTGGCGGCGTGGATTACCGCAGGCTCGGCACGAGCGACCTGGAGGTCTCGGAGATCAGCCTTGGCTCGTGGCTGACCTACTCCGGCGGCGTGAGCCAGGAACAGGCCAAGGCGTGCGTCGAGGCGGCGTTCGAGGAGGGCATCAACTTCATCGACACGGCCAACGTCTACGGCCGCGGCGCCGCCGAGGCGCTGCTGGGAGAGGTGCTCGCGGGCCGCGATCGCTCCTCCTACGTGCTCGCGACCAAGGTGTACTTCCCGATGTCGGACACCGACAAGGGGCTCTCGGCCGAGCAGATCCACAAGCAGATCGACGCCTCCCTGCAGCGGCTGCAGACCGACTACGTCGACCTCTACCAGTGCCACCGCTTCGACCGCGAGACGCCGCTCGAGGAGACGATGGGCGCGCTCACCGAGGTCGTAGGGGAAGGCAAGGCGCGCTACATCGGCTTCAGCGAGTGGCCCGTCGAGGAGGTCGAGCGCTCGCTCGCGATCCCTGGCGTGCAGCGGTGGGTCTCGAGCCAGCCGCAGTACTCGATGCTCGTCCGCGGACCCGAGGCGGAGCTGATCCCGCTCTGCGAACGGGAGGGGATCTCGCAGATCGTCTGGTCGCCGCTGGCCCAGGGCGTGCTGGCCGGCCGCTACCACCCGGGACAGGCGCCGCCGGCCGACTCGCGCGCGGCGAGCGAGAGCATGGGCGGCTTCATCGGCGGGCTGATGACCGAGCCGATCCTCGAGGCCGTCGAGCGGCTGCGCGACGTCGCCGCGGCAGCCGGGCTGACGATGGCCCAGCTCGCGCTCGCGTGGGTCCTGCGCCAGCGCAACGTGGCGTCCGCGATCGTGGGCGCGAGCCGCCCCGAGCAGGTGCGCGAAAACGCCTCTGCGTCCGGCATCACGCTCGACGAGCAGACGCTCGCCGGCATCGACGCCGCGCTCGGCGACGTCGTCTACCGCTAGGCGCCCCACGACGGCGAGCGCCTGCAGACGTGCGGCCGCCCCCGATGGGTTCGCTCACTGCTCGCGCGGCGCCACGACGAGCGTCTGAAAGCCGCGGCCGACCGGACCGTCGAGGTCGTGCAGCACGGTCTCCGCGAGGCCGGTCCCGCCGGCATGCAGCAGCGTGCGGGCGTCGAGCCCGATCCACTCGCCGCGCGGCTGGCGGTGCAGGTGCACGTGCAGGTCGGCGTTGATGAACAGCCACCCGTCGAACGGCAGGCTCGCGCTGATCCCGTTGCCGAAGTCGGCGCTTGCGGCCACGCGCGCGAGCGGGCTGGCGGGCTCGTCGTCGACGAGCGGATAGCGAAGCCGCTGCCAGACCCGTCCGGGGCCGGGCCGCCAGGGGTCATCGAGCCAGCGCATCTCCATCGCGGTGGCGGCAAAGCTCGGCTGGTCGTTCTCCGGGTCCAGCGCGAAGGAGATCGGCTCGGCCTCGTCCGGCCCAGGCATCCGCTCGCCGGCGAGCGCTCCGGCCGGGAGCTCCGGCAGCTGCTCGGGGATCGCCTGCACGCGCAGCGCGCTGGCGCGGCAGACGAGCTGCTCATCGCCGCCGCCCAGGTCCGCAAACAGTTCGGCGGCGAGCTCCTGCACGCGCCGCCCCGGGCGCAGGGTGCGGGTGAGGACGCGCAGCGGCGCGAACGGGATCGGCCGCAGCAGCTCGAAGCCGAGCCGCGCGATCTGCGCCCCGGGAACCGGCTCGTGGCGCTCGAACTCGCTCGCGATCAGCGCCGCCGGAGCGCCGCCGTGCAGCGCCCGCGGATCCCACGGCCCGCGCGCCTGCTCGCTCGGCGCGAAGAACGCGCCCGCGGCGCTGAAGATCGGCTCGCCCACGCGGGTGCTCAGCTCGGCGGGGCCGTGTGATCGACCGGCAAGGAGTCGACGAACTCGGTGAGCCGGCCCGGGTCGCGCAGCGGCGCGCCATGGCCGAAGCAGGTCAGCCGCGGGCGCAGCTCGGCCAGGCGGCGCGCCGAGGCGCGGTTGCGCGGGGGGTCCGGCGTGAACACGTCGGGCGGCTCGTGCAGGCCGGGGCGCCCGGTCCGAACGTTGATGTTGTTCAGCACGTCGCCGAGGAGCAGCACGCGGTCGGACGCGCGCCAGTAGGCGACCTGCCCGGGCGAGTGGCCGGGGGACTCCAGCACGGTGAAGCCGGCCACCTCGTCGCCCTCCGCGAGCGCGCGCGAGACCGGATGCGGCGGTCCCGTCCAGAAGCGCTGCTGCAGCGCGTTGATCCAACCGGGCACCTGGGAGCTTGCGATCCCGCCGGGCGTCTCCATCGCGCGCACGTCGCCGCGCCCGCACCACAGCGGGATCCCCAGCCGTTCGCAGACCGCGTGCGAGCAACCCTGATGGTCCGGGTGCGCGTGCGTGAGGGCGTGGGCGCTCAGCTGCCGCCCTGCGAGCTGAGCGAAGATGCGACGGTGCGCCTGCTTCGTCGCGGCGTCGATCAGCACGTCCTCGGCGACGTAGACGTTGATCGCGTTTCGCGGCCAGCCGCTCAGCTGCCACAGGCCGTCAGCCAGCTCTCTCATCGGACCCCCTCCGCTATCCGCCGGTGCGCTCCCACGTGAAGCCTCGCACAGCGAGGAACATGCCGAAGGCTCCCCACAGCGCGATCACGGCGAGCTGATCGAGGTTGTCCGCGAGCGACTTGCCGGTCACCATCGCTCCGGACAGACCGACGATCAACGGCTCGAGCGGCAGGGCTTCGGCGATGCTGCGCAGGAAGCCCGGCGCGCTGGCCGAGTCGAACACGTAGAAGGAGACGAACACGACGGGCAGGAACACCGCGTTGACGTAGGCGGCGGTCGACTCGAAGTTCGGGATCGCGTGGGCGAAGGCGACTCCGAGCGCGGCAAAGCTCACGACACCGACCAGCACGAACACGATCAGCTCGACCCATTCGCGCGGCCAGCCGATCCCGAAGATGACCTCGCCGGCGATGATCACGATCGCGATCTGCAACGCGGTGTTGGTCACCGCGTTCGCGGCGACGCCGGAGAAGTAGGAGAACGTCGGCAGCGGGGTGCCCCGGATCCGCTTCAGCACGCCGCGCTCGCGCAGGAACACGATGTTGTAGGCGAGTGCCGTGAACGTCGTCGCCATCACGCTCATCGCGCCGATCGCGGGGAGCAGCTTGTTCAGGTCGCGCTGGCTGCCGCTGAGGATCGCGCCGCCGGCCGCGAGGAACAGCAGCGGCAGCACGAAGTTGAAGAAGGCGGCGCTCGGGTTGCGCCAGAACATCTTGCGCTCGAGGCGGTACTGGCGCCACCCGAGGACGATCGTCTCAGCCATCGGCGGTCAGCTCCAGGTACACGTCCTCGAGCGTGGGACGCGCGACCATCAGCTCGCGCAGGCGCCAGCCCTCCGCGAGCGCGCGGCCGGTCAGCTCGTGCAGCGTCGCCGTCGGGTCGTCCGTGTCGAGCTCGACGAGCGCGCCGTCGGCGTCGCGGTAGCTGACCCGGTAGCGCTCGCCCGCGCCGTCTCCGCCGAGCTCCCGTGGCGGGCCGATCGCGAGCACGCGGCCGTCCTTGACGATCGCCACGCGGTCGGCGAGCTCCTGCGCCTCGTCGAGGTAGTGCGTCGTCAGCAGGATCGTCTTACCGAGCTCGCGCAGCGAGCGCACCGTGCCCCAAGCGGCGCGGCGCGCCTCCGGGTCGAAACCGGTCGTCGGCTCGTCGAGGAAGATCAGCTCGGGGTCGCCGACGAGCGCAAGCGCGAAGTCGAGCCGCCGCAGCTGCCCACCCGAGAGCCGCCGGCAGCGCACGTCGGCCACGGGCTCGAGGCCGGCGAGCAGGAGCACTTCGCCGACGCCGCGCGGACTCGGATAGAACGCCGCCCATTGGGCCAGGGCCTCGCGGGGTGTGATGTGGCTGTAGATGCCGCCCGACTGGAGCACGATCCCGATCCGCCGCCGCAGCTCGATCTCGCGTCGCGCCGGGTCGTGCCCGAGTACCGAGACCTCGCCCCCGCTGCGTGCCCGGTAGCCCTCCAGGATCTCGACCGTCGTCGTCTTGCCCGCCCCGTTGGGGCCCAGCAGCCCGAAGACCTCGCCGCGGCGCACGGTGATGTCGAGCCCGCGCAGCGCTTCGAAGTCGCCGTAGCTCTTGCGCAACGCGCGCACCTCTATCGCCGGGGCGTGCTCGCTCACGTTCGGATCATCTCAGCACCCCGCGTGCCGTCTCGCTCCTCGAGCCGGTCTGGGCGGCGGTGCGCCGGCGCGGGCTACCAGTGCACGCCGCGGGTCAACGTGGCCATCGCGATCTGCTCGAAGGAGACGTGTTCCTCGACTTCCTTCTGGCCCTTCGCGGCCGCCGAGTCCGGAAACACGCGATAGCCCAGGTGCAGGACGCGGTCCATGAGGCTCGGCGAGAGGCTGTAGAGGACTTCGCCGAACTTGCCGAGCCGGGTGCCCATCTCCTTGGGGCGCGAGCGCAGCGCCTCGCAGATCATGTCCGCCGCCTCCTCGGGGCTGAGAGTGGGGAAGGCGTCGTACATTTTCGTCGGTGCGATCATCGGCGTGCGGACGAGCGGCATGTGGATCGTCGTGAACGTCACGCCGTCGCCGATCACCTCCGAGGCGACGACGCGCGTGAACGCATCGAGCGCCGCCTTCGAGGCGACGTATGCGGAGAAGCGCGGCGGGTTCGTCTGCACCCCGATCGAGGACACGTTGACGATGTGCCCCGAGCCGCGTTCGCGCATGTGCGGCAGCAGGCCGATGATCAGCTTGATCGCGCCGAAGTAGTTGAGCTGCATCGTGCGCTCAAAGTCGTGGAAGCGGTTGTAGCTGAGCGCGATCGAGCGCCGGATCGAGCGGCCCGCGTTGTTGACGAGCATGTCGACGTTGCGGTGGTCGGCGAGCACGCGCTCGAGCAGGCGTTCGACCGAGTCGACATCGGAGATGTCGGCGGCGTAGACGTAGGCCGTGCCGCCTCCGGCGACGATCTCGGCGCGAACCTCCTCGAGCTTGTCGACGTTCCGGGCCACGAGCAGCGGCACGCCGCCTCCGGCGGCGACCTTCAGCGCGGTCGAGCGCCCGATCCCGGATGAGGCTCCGGTGATCATCACGTGCCTTCCGTTCAGCGCCTCGTGCAGCGTGCGCCCGCGGCCGGTCGCCGGCTCCATCTCGCGCTCCCAGTAGTCCCACAGCCGCGGCGCGTATTCGCGAAGCGGGGGCGGCTGTTCGAGCGCCGTGGCCGCGAGCGCGCGGCCCGCCTCGTGCGCGTCGAAGCGCGGCACGAGCTCGACGTGGGCGAGCACCTCGCGCGGGACCCCGAGCTCGTGCAGGGCGAGGTCGGAGATCTGCTTGAACGGCGGCAGCGCCGCCGCCAGCGCCAGCGGCCATCTCGGCAGCGGATCGAGCAGGCGTTTGTCGACGTTCGCGGCGAAGCGCGGGGCGTGCGCCGCGACGGCCAGCTCGTTGATCAGGTCGACGACCTTCTGCGCCCGCGGGTCGGTGAGGTGGAAGGCCTGCCCGTCGAGGTTCGGCTCGTGGGCGATGTGCTCGAGCGCGCCCGCGACCCAGTCGACCGGCACGACGTTCGTGTACCCGAGGTCGAGCCCGACCAGCGGCACCCATTCGGGCACGACGCGGCGCAGGCGCTGGATCGCTTTGAAAAAGTAGTACGGGCCGTCGATCTTGTCCATCTCGCCCGTCTTGGAGTCGCCGACGACGATCCCCGGGCGGTAGACGCGCCAGGGCACGTAGAGCTGCTCTCGCACGATCCGCTCGGACTCGAACTTCGTGCGGTGGTAGGGCGACGGCAGGCGCTGGTTCTCGTCGAACATGCTCTCGTCGAAGACGCCGCGGTAGGTGCCCGCGACGGCGATCGAGGAGACGTGGTGCAGGCAGCCCGCGTCGACGGCGCGCGCGAGTTCGACGGCGTGCGTGGTGCCGCCGACGTTGACAGCCGTGTTGCGCTCGGGCGGAGCCGTCATGTCGTAGACGGCGGCGAGGTGGAAGAAATGATCGATCTTGCCGTGGAGCTCGGCGACCTCGTCGCCGTCGACGCCGAGCAGGGGGCGTCGCAGGTCGCCGACGACCGGCTTGACGCGCTCGGCGGCCGAGGCGCCCGTTGCGACCGTCCAGCGCTCCACCAGGTCGTCAAGGCGGCCGCGGCTGTTCTCGCGGACCAGCACGTACACGTCCCCCTGGCGTTTGCCGAGCAGCCCCTCCACGAGACGGCGCCCGATGAAGCCGGTCGCTCCTGTCACGAAGTAGGCCATCGTGCGCGAAGCCTATCCGCAAACGCCCCGTCGCCGCGGGGCTGCGTATGCGATCGCCGATACTCCACTCACGATGTCAGAGCAGACAGTCGCGATCGTGCGCGAAGCCCTCGAGACGTTCGACACGGGCGACCTCGAGCGGTTGTACTCGCTGATGCACCCCGACTTCGAAGGGCACGTCTCGCCGGAGCTCTCCGCGGAGCCCGACACCTATCGCGGCCGCGAGGGGATCCGCCGGTACTTCGACTCGTTCAGGGAGGCGTTCGACGAGATCCGCTTCCATGTCGAGCAGCTCGAGGACGCGGGGGACGCCGTCGTGGTCGGCCTGCGCATGACCGCGACGGGCAGGCTCACCGGGATCATCGTGGAGCAGCGCAACGCCGGCGTATGGACGGTGCTCGACGGCAAGCTCGCGCGGATCGACACCTACGCGACCTTTGCCGACGCGCAGGCGGCGGCGCACACGGGCGGATCGGAAAAGGCGGCGGGGCGCTAGTCAGGCGCCGGCGCCCGCGCCGCCGCGGCCCTCCCCGGCGGCGAAGCGCGCCGCGCCGCGCGCGCCTTCCTCGAACACCTCCGGCCCGGCCTGGGCCTCGAACGCGAGCGCGTCGGCGAGCGGCAGGCCGAAGCCCTCGATCGCCGCGCGGCGGTCGGCGAGCATCGTCGACTGCGGAAAACGGGCGAGACCTTCGGCGAGCTCCAGCGCGCGGTCGAGGTGCGCCCCGTCGGGGACGACCTCGGTCAGCATCCCCATCGCCAGCGCCTCGGAGGCATCGATGATGCGCCCGGTGAGGATCAGATCCAGCGCGCGGCCGAGGCCGACGATGCGCGGCAGGCGCTGCGTGCCGCCGTCGATCAGCGGCACGCCCCAGCGCCGCTCGGGGTAGCCGAGCTGCGAGGAGGAAGTGGCGATGCGCAGGTCGCACCAGAGGGCGATCTCCAGCCCGCCGGCCAGCGCGTACCCGGCGATCGCCGCGATCGTCGGCTTGGACGGGGTCAGGCGGGTGAACCCCATCGGGCCCTCGGCGCTCATCAGCCGGCCGGCCATCGTCTCGGTCGCCTTGAGGTCCGCCCCGGCGCAGAACGCGACCCCGCCCGCCCCCGTGACGACGAGCACCAGGGCGTCGTCATCGCGCTCGAACTCCAGGTAGGCCTCGTAGAGCGCTTCGGCGGTCGGCCCGTCGACCGCGTTGCGGCGGTGCGGGCGGTCGATCGTGATCAGCGCGGCCGGGCCGCTGCGCTCATAGGTGACGGCGTCGCGCCCGCTCGGTTCGGCCGCCATCGCCCGCTGCCCGCAGGCGCTACCAGCCGCCGCGCCAGCCGGCGGTGCTGTCGATCTGCTTTTCGGCGGCTTTGCGGCGGTCCTTGCGCCTCTCGAGGCGGCCCTGCAGCATGCTCATCGCGAACACGAACACCGGGAAGAAGACGATCACGCCGAACATGATGTTGGTGATCGCTTTGTCGTTGGTGGGACCGTAGAAGCCCCGGCCGTCGTTGTCGGCGTGCGCCACAGAGGCGAGCGCGAGGGTGAGCAGCAACGTGCACGGGATGATCCGGATCGCGAGGCGGCGCATCGCCGCGATCCTACCCGATCGTTCTTCCGAGCCGGTTGGGCGCGGCCCTACCATCAGCAGCCGTGGCACTGCTGATCGCATCCGACCTGCACAAGGACATCGCGGGCGAGCCGCTGCTCCGCGGCGTCTCGTTCAAGCTCGAGCGCCGCGAACGGATGACGATCGCCGGACGCAACGGCGCCGGCAAGACCACGCTGCTGCGGATGCTCGCGGGGGAGACGTCGATCGACCGCGGCGAGCTCTCGATCGCGAAGGGCGTGCGGATCGCGCTGCACGATCAGCGCCCGCCGCGCGAGCGCGACGTGGCGCTGGGCGACTACGTGCTCTCCGGCTGCGCCGAGGAGCTCGCGATCGAGGCCGAGCTGGCCGGCCTGGAGGCGCGCATGGCGGCCGGAGAGACCGACGAGGCGACGCTCGCGCGGTACTCCAAGGCGCAGGCCAGGCTGGAGGCGCGCGGCGGCTACCTGTGGCGCTCGCGCGCGAGCACGATGGCCCACGGCCTCGGCTTCCGCGACGAGGACCTGGAGCGGCGCCTGGACACCTTCTCGGGCGGCCAGCTCACGCGCGCCTCGCTGGCCCGGGCGCTCGCGACCGGCGCCGACGTGCTGCTGCTCGACGAGCCCACGAACCACCTCGACATCGCCTCGCTGGAATGGCTGGAGCAGACGCTCGCCGAGCTGGACGCCGCGGTCGTGCTCGTCGCCCACGACCGATGGTTCCTCGAGGCCGTCGGGACGGCCGTGCTCGAGCTCGAGGCCGGCCGCTCACGCTTCTTCGCGGGGTCGTGGGCCCAGTGGCGCAAGGAGCAGGCCGCGCGCGACATCGCGCTCGGGAAGGCGATCGACAAGCAGCAAGCCGAGATCGAGCGCATGGAACGCTTCATCGAGCGCTTCCGCTACAAGGCGACGAAGGCCAAACAGGCGCAGTCGCGCGTCAAGAAGCTCGCGAAGATCGAGCGCATCGAGCGCGATCCGCGGGACGGGCACGCGCTCGAGTTCCGTTTCAAGCCGCCTGAGCGCAGCGGACGCGTGATCTTCGAGCTGGAGGGCGGCCGCGTGGAGGTCGGCGAGCCGCCACTCGTGCTGCTGGAGCAGGCCGAGCTGTGGCTGGAACGCGGCGAGCACGTGGCGCTCGTCGGCCCCAACGGCACCGGCAAGACAACCCTGATCGAGACGCTCGAGGGGCGGCGCGCGCTGGCCGCGGGGAAACTGTCGACCGGCCACAACGTGAAGCTGGGCTACCTCTCCCAGCACGCGGACGAGATCGGCTCGGGCGGCGACCGCGACCAGAGCGTGCTGGAGGCGGCGCAGCGCGCGACGAAGCTGACCCCCAACAAGGCGCGGGCGCTGCTCGGCCGCTTCCTGTTCTCGGGCGAGGAGGTCGAGAAACCGCTGGCCGGGCTCTCCGGAGGCGAGCGCCGGCGCCTGTCGCTGGCGATCCTGGTCCAGTCCGGCGCGAACGTGCTGATCCTCGACGAGCCCACCAACCACCTCGACATCGAGAGCCGCGAGGCGCTCGAGGACGCCCTGCGGGCCTTCACGGGCGCCGTGCTGCTGGTGTCCCACGACCGGGCGCTGCTCGACGCGGTCGGGACCCGGACCGTCGCCGTGGAGAGCGGGACGCTTCACACCTACCAGGGCGGATGGGCCGACTACTGGCGCATCCGCGAGGAACGGGACGACGCGGGCGAACGGGCTCCCGCGCCGCCGGCGCGGGAGCCCGGCATGGAGCCGACCGCGGCCCCCAAGAAGCGGAGCGAGCGGCCGAAGGGCCCCTCGAAGAACCGGCTGGGCGCCCAGCAGAAGGCGGAGCACGCCGTGGAGGAGGCCGAAGCGGCGCTCGCGGCGCTGGAGCAAGAGCTCGCCGACCCCGCGGCGTGGGCCACCCGCTACGAGGCGGCCAAGTCCGAGGCACGGCACACGGCGGCGCGCCGCGCCGTCGAGACCGCCTACGCGGACCTCGAGGCGCTCATCGACTGAGCGGGCGGGCGCGCTCTGATTACACTCGGGGTATGACCGACGGGCAGCGCGCGTTTCGCAACATCGCGATCATCGTCGCGCTCGGCGCCGCCGTCTACTTCATCCCCGGCGGCGGACGCGCAGCGGACGGCTTCGTCGCGTTCCTGTGGGCCGCGTTCGGGATCGGGATCGGCTACCTCGGACTGCGTCTGTACCGCGAAAACCAGTTCCGGCTGTCCGCGCTCGGCGACCGTCACCGCGGCATGCTCTACGGCGCGATCGCGCTCGCGCTGTTCTGCTACATGGGACGCTCGCGGATGTGGGAAACGGGGCTCGGCGAGCTCGCGTGGTTCGTGCTCGTCGGGCTCGTGCTGTACGGGTTCCTCGAGGTCTACCGGCACTACCGCAGCTACTCCTAGGCTGAGAGCCGGCGTGACCGATGACACTCCATCGCAGCGGATCGACGCGAGGATCGCTGAGCTGGGCGACTGGCGCGGCGAGACGCTCGCCCGCGTGCGCGCGATCGTAAAAGCGGCCGATCCCGACATCGTCGAGGAATGGAAATGGCGCGGCACCCCGGTCTGGTCGCACGACGGGATCATCACCACCGGTGAGACGTACAAGAGCGTCGTCAAGCTGACGTTCGCCAAGGGCGCGTCGCTGCCGGATCCCGCCGGGCTGTTCAACTCGAGCCTCGAGGGCAACACCCGCCGGGCGATCGACATCGGCGAGGGCGAGGAGATCGACGAGCAGGCGCTGAAGGCGCTGGTCCGCGCGGCCGTCGCGCTCAACGAGTCCAAGACCTGACGCGGCGGGCGTCGCTCCTATCCTCGGAGCGTGGCAACGACGGACACGCAGAAGAAGGAGAAGCCCGAGGGGCTGGCTGCGCAGCGCCGTGCGCTGCCCGACCAGCCGGGCGTGTACCTGTTCCGCGACGGCGCCGGGCGCGTGCTCTATGTCGGCAAGGCCAAGTCGGTGAAGAAGCGCGTCGCCTCCCACTTCTCCAAAGCGCAGGTGCCGAGCAGTCCCGGGCACGCGGAGATGATCGCCGCCACCGAGCACGTCGAAACCGTCGTTGTCGCGAGCGAGGCCGAGGCCCTGCTGGCGGAGCAGAGCTTCATCAAGCAGTACCGGCCGCGCTTCAACATCCGCCTGCGGGACGACAAGTCCTATCCGTTCATCGGCATCTCCCTGGACGAGGAGTTCCCGCGCGTCTACTTCACGCGCGAGCGCCACCGCTCCGGTCGTGCCTACTTCGGCCCGTACTCGAACGCGAAACGGGTGCGCTCGACGCTCGAGGTGCTCGCCAAGGTGTTCCTGTTCCGCTCCTGCACCGGCGTCGAGCCCGGGCGCCGCAGCGGCAGCCCCTGCCTGGACTACTACATCAAGCGCTGCGGGGCGCCCTGCGTCGGCTACGTCACGCGCGAGGAGTACCGCGAGGCGATCGACGGGGTGCGCGACTTCCTCTCCGGGCGCTTCTCGCAGATCGAGCGCGACCTGGAGCGGCGCATGCGCGAGGCGGCCGCGCAAGAAGAGTTCGAGCAGGCGACGATCGAGCGCAACCGGCTGCAGGCGGTCCGCTCGCTGCTGGAACGCCGGCGCGTGACCGGCGACTCCGTCGGCACCTTCGACGCGATCGCGGTCGCGCTGGACGGGCGCGAGGCCAACGCGCAGGTGTTCCAGGTTCGCGACGGCGTGCTCTCGGACCGCCAGTCGTTCTACCTCTCGAACGAGACCGAGCGCGACCTGGGCGAGGTCGCCGAGGAGTTCATGCTCCAGTACTACAGCGGCCAGATCTCGATCCCGGCGCTGCTCGTGGTGCAGGGCGAGATCGGCGAGCGCCCGGCGCTGGAGGTGGCGCTCGCGAGCCGGCGCGACGGGCCGGTCGAGCTGCGCGCCGCCGAGCGCGGCGAGAAGCGGCGCATCCTCGAGCTCGCCGAGCGCAACGCCCGCCTCGCGCTCGACCAGGAGCGGCTGCGCTCCGAGCGCCGGCGCCAGGGCCGCGTCGAGGCGCTCGAAGGCCTGCAGCTCGCGCTCTCGCTCGACGCGCCGCCGGTGCGGATCGAGTGCTTCGACATCTCCAACCTCGGCGGCACGCACACGGTCGCCTCGATGGTCGTCTTCGAGGGCGGCGCGCCGAAGAAATCGGACTACCGCCGCTTCAAGATCCGCTCCACCGAGGGCGCGCCCGACGACTTCGCCGCGATGGCCGAGGTCTTGGAACGACGGTTCGCGCAGTGGGAGCGCCAGGCCGACATCTCCCCGCACGACCCGTCGTATGACCCGAGCTTCGCCGCGCTGCCGAACCTCGTCGTGATCGACGGCGGCAAGGGTCAGCTGAGCGCCGGGCTCGGGCCGCTGCAGGGCTTTCGGGAGCGCGGCGTCGCGGTCGTCTCGCTGGCGAAGCGAATCGAGGAGGTGTTCCAGCCGGGCCGGGCCACGCCGCTGGTCCTCGACCACTCCACGCCCGAGCTGCAGCTCCTCCAGCGCGTCCGCGACGAGGCGCACCGCTTCGCGATCACCCACCACCGCACGCGCCGCGACCGAGCGATGACGAGCTCGGTGCTCGACGGGCTGCCCGGAGTGGGGGAGGCGCGCAAGCGCGCGCTGCTGAACTGGTTCGGCTCGCCCGAGTCGGTGCTGGCGGCCTCCCAGGAGGAGCTCCAGTCGGTGCCGGGCGTGCCGGCGAAGGTCGGGCGGGATGTGCACGCATACCTGCATCGTGCGGGCTGAGCGCGACGGCCTCCGAGCGCAAGATCTTCACCGCGCGTCCGCGAAGCGCGGCACAATGACGATGTCATGGCCGTGTTGAGGCCCCTGCGACCGCTGCGCGCGGCCGGCGAGCGAGAAGAGAAGCCCGTGCTCGAGTCCCGGCTCGAGAACCTTGTCGTGATCACTGGCTTCTCGGGCGCCGGCAAGTCGACGGCGATGAACGTGTTCGAGGACGCGGGCTACTTCTGCGTCGACAACCTCCCTCCGGAGATGATCCGCTCGCTCGTCGAGCTCGTCGTGCACCGGGGCACCAAGGTCGAGCGCGCTGCGGTCGTCTCCGACGTGCGCGGCGGCGTCTACTTCGAGGGCCTGCAAGCGGTCGTCGACGATCTGGACGCGCTCGGCCTCAAGCATCATGTGCTGTTCCTCGAGGCCTCCGAGCAGACGCTCGTGAACCGCTACAAGGAGACGCGCCGCCGCCACCCGCTCGCGCCGGACGGCAGCGTCGCCGCGGGCGTCGCCGCCGAGCGCGAGCTGCTCACGCAGCTGCGCGAGCGCGCCGACCTCGTGATCGACACGACCGGCATGTCCGCGACGAGCCTGCGCGAGAAGATCGCCGCCGAGCTGCTCCCGCGCAAGGCGGTCGGGCGCCTCGCCGTGACGTTCATGTCCTTCGGCTTCAAGCACGGCCCGCCGCGCGATGAGGATCTCGTCCTCGACGTCCGCTTCCTGGCAAACCCGCACTACGAGGCAGATCTGCGTGAGCTCACCGGGCTCGACCCCGAGGTGGTCGAGTTCATCGGCCGCGACGGGCGCCTGGAGGAGCTCTACGAACGGCTCGACCCGCTGCTCGACTTCCTGCTGCCGCAGTACGTCGCCGAGGGCAAGGCACACCTGATGATCGCCGTCGGCTGCACCGGCGGGCGCCACCGCTCCGTGGCGATCGCAGAGCGCCTGGCTGCGCGCTACAGCGACGAGCCTGACCTGGACGTGAGCGTCGCGCACCGCGACATCGACAAGGCCCCGCGCGGCGCCTAGCCTGACGGCTCCCGCACGGCCGCTGATAGCCTGCGGCGGGCTCGGCCGGGCGCCGGGAGCGGCGTCCGGGACAAGGACGTCGCGGTTTCATGAACGCACCAGGAGGCGAGATGGCGGTACGGGTGGGAATCAACGGTTTTGGCCGCATCGGCCGGAACGTGTTCCGCGCCGCGATGGCCCAGGGGCAGGCCGCAGGCGACATCGAGTGGGTCGCTGTCAACGATCTGACCGACGCCGAGACCCTCGGGCACCTGCTCAAGTACGACTCGATCCTCGGCCCCTACCCGGGAACCGTCGAGGTGGCCGGCGACGCGATCGTCGTCGACGGCCGCCCGCTGGAGGTGCTGGCCGAGCGCGACCCCGGCGCGCTGCCGTGGGGCGAGCTCGGCGTCGACGTGGTGATCGAGTCGACCGGCTTCTTCACCGCCCGCGAGGACGCCGCCAAGCACCTCGCCGGGGGCGCGAAGAAGGTCGTGATCTCGGCCCCCGCGACGGACCCGGACGCGACCGTGGTGCTGGGCGTGAACTTCGACGAGGTCTACGACCGAGACAAGCACGACGTGATCTCCAACGCCTCGTGCACCACCAACTGCCTCGCGCCGATCGCCAAGGTGCTGAACGAGACGGTCGGCATCGACCACGGTCTGATGACGACGATCCACGCCTACACGGCCGACCAGCGCCTGCAGGACATGCCGCACAAGGACTTGCGCCGGGCGCGAGCCGCGGCGATCAACCTGATCCCCGCTTCCACGGGCGCCGCGAAGGCGATCGGACTCGTGATCCCCGAACTGCAGGGCAGGTTGAACGGCTTCGCCGTGCGCGCCCCTGTGCCGACCGGCTCGGTCGTCGACCTGACAGTGCAAACCTCGCGCGAGACGAACGCGGAGGAGATCAACGCAGCGCTGAAGGCGGCCTCTGAGAGCGGCCCGCTGCAGGGCCTGCTCGCCTATACCGAGGACCCGATCGTCTCCACCGACATCGTGAAGTCGCCGTACTCCTCGATCGTCGACGCAAAACTGACCTCGGTGATGCAGGGCACGATGGCGAAAGTGATCTCCTGGTACGACAACGAGTGGGGCTACTCCAACCGCGTCGTGGACCTCGTCCAGCGCGTTCTCTAGGCCGACCATCCAGTGCGCTCCATCGACGACCTCGACGTTGCCGGGCGCCGGGTGCTCGTCAGGGTCGATTTCAATGTCCCGCTCGCCGGGCGCCCGGACGGCACCGTGGCGGTCGCCGACGACACCCGCGTCCGCGCCTCGCTGCAGACGATCGAAGAGCTCCGCGACCGCGGGGCACGGCTCGTGCTCGTCTCGCACCTGGGCCGTCCCAAGGGCAAGACGGACCCCCAGCTCTCGATGGCGCCTGTCGCGGCACGCCTCGCCGAGCTGACCGGCGCGGACGTGACGCTCGCGCCCGGCGTGTGCGGGGAGGACGTCAAGCGGGTGAGCGAGCAGCTCGCCGACGAGGGCATCCTGCTGCTCGAGAACGTCCGCTTCGAGCCCGGCGAGGAAGCCAACGACCCCGCGTTCGCGCGCTGCCTGGCCGAGCTTGCGGACCTGTACGTCAACGACGCGTTCGGCACGGCGCACCGCGCTCAGGCCTCCACCGAGGGAGTCGCGCACCTGCTGCCCAGCGCCGCCGGCCGGCTGCTGGAAACGGAGGTCCGGACCCTTGAAGCGATCCTCGAGCATCCCGAGCGCCCGCTGGTGGCGATCGTCGGCGGGGCGAAGGTGGCGGACAAGATCGCGGTGATCGACCGCTTCCTCGCCGTCGCCGACACGGTTCTGATCGGCGGCGCGATGTGCTTCCCGTTCCTGCGCGCTCAGGGGCACGAGGTGGGCGACTCGCTGTGCAGCACCGAGGACGTCGAGCACGCGCGCCGTGCGCTTGCGGATGCTGGGAAGCCGGCCCGCGCGCGGCTGGCGCTGCCGGTGGACCTCGTCATCGCAACCGAGTTCTCCGCCGACGCCGAACGTCGCGAGCTCGATGGTGTGGATGTGCCGGACGGGTGGATGGGACTCGACGTCGGGCCCCGCACGGCCGCCGCCTACGCGGCCGAGATCGCCAAGGCCGGGACGGTGTTCTGGAACGGCCCGATGGGCGCGTTCGAGATGGAGCCGTACGCCGCCGGCACGCGCGCCGTGGCCGAAGCGGTCGCGGCAGCGCCGGGCCTGACCGTCGTGGGCGGGGGAGACTCGGCGGCGGCGCTCGCGCAATTCGGCCTCGCCGGTAGCGTCGATCACGTCTCGACCGGCGGTGGCGCGACGCTTCAGATGGTGGAGGGCACGAGACTCCCGGGCGTCGAGGCACTGGGAAAATGTGAGACCGGGCCGGCGCTCCGTGCCGGCCCCGGCGCCGGGGTCGCGCGCTGATGGCGGCGACCGATGAGGACCAGGGCCGGCGCTCCGTGGCGGCGCGGGTCCCGCTCGTCGCGGGCAACTGGAAGATGCACAAGACCGAACGGGAGGCCGAGGAGCTGATCCAGGCGCTCTTGCCGCGCGTCTCGGCGCTCGACGGCGTCGAAGTCGCGATCTGCGTCCCCTACACCGACCTGCGCGCGATGGTCGACAGCGCGCGGGGCTCTCGCGTCGAGGTGTTCGCGCAGAACATGCACCAGGAGCCCGAGGGCGCCTACACCGGCGAGATCTCGGCGCCGATGCTCGTCGAGCTCGACGTCCGCGGCGTGATCCTCGGCCACTCCGAGCGCCGGAAATTGTTCAACGAGACGGACCGCGCGCTCGCGGCCAAGGTGCCGGCCGCGCTGGAAGCCGGGTTGACGCCGATCCTGTGCGTGGGGGAGACCGAGGAGGAGCGCGACGCCGGCGAGATGGAGCGCCGGCTCCGACACCAGGTCAACGAAGATCTCGCCGCCGTCGAGGCAGAGCGGCTCGCGGACGTGGTGATCGCCTACGAGCCCTGTTGGGCGATCGGCACCGGGCGCGTCGCGACGCCCGAGCAGGCGCAGGAGGCGGTCGCGTTCATCCGCGCGCTCGTCGCCGGTCGCGACGAGGGTGCGGCCGAGCGCCTGCGCGTGCTGTACGGCGGCTCGGTCAACCCCGAGAACGCCGCGGAGCTGATGTCGCTTCCAGACGTCGACGGTGCGCTCGTCGGCGGCGCCTCGCTCGAAGCCGGGTCGTTCGCGGCGATCGCCGCCGCCGCCGCGCCATGAGCACCGTCGCGCTGCCCCCCGGGCCCGCGACGCTCCCTGTATCCCGCGCCTGCCTCATCGTCCTCGACGGCTGGGGGCTCGCCGCGCCGGGGCCCGGCAACGCCGTCTCGCTGGCCGCGACGCCGGTGTTCGACGAGCTGTGGGCCGCCTACCCCCACACCACGCTCACCGCCAGCGGGCGCGCCGTCGGCCTGCCCGACGGGCAGATGGGCAACAGCGAGGTCGGGCACCTCAACCTCGGCGCCGGCGCCGTCGTCCGCCAGGACCTGATGCGGATCGACGACGCGATCGCAGACGGGGAGTTCGATGCCAACCAGGTGCTGCGCGAGGCGTTGCTCGGCGCCGAGCGGGTGCACCTGCTCGGCCTCGTATCCGACGGCGGCGTTCACTCCTCGCTCGCGCACCTGCGGGCACTGCTCGCGCTCGGCCGCGAGCTGCGCGTGCCGGACCTGGTCGTGCACGCGTTCACCGACGGCCGCGACACGCTGCCGCACTCGGGAGCCGCGTTCCTCACCGAGCTCGACGCCGCCGAGGGCGCTCGCGTCGGATCGGTGATCGGGCGCTACTGGGCGATGGACCGCGACCGGCGCTGGGAACGCACGGCGCGCGCATACCAGATGCTGATGGACGCGAATGCGCCGTACCGGACGGGCTCGGGCGAGCAGGCGGTGCGTGACGCCTACGAGCGCGGGGAGACAGACGAGTTCATCGAGCCGACGCTAGTCGGCGCGGAGGCGCGCATCCGCCCGCAGGACAGCGTCCTCTGCTTCAACTTCCGTCCCGACCGCATGCGCCAGCTCGTCAGAGCGCTCGCCGAGCCCGGGTTCGGCGACGAATCGAGCTCCGGGCCGTCCGATCTGCCTGGCTGGCCCGGGCGCGGCGGCGACGAGCCGGTGAAGCGGCTCGCCACTTTGACGGAGTACGAGGAGGGCTGGCCCTATCCGGTCGCGTTCGCCCCCGAACGCCCGGCCGGCACGCTCGCCGAGGCGCTCGGCGAGCGCGGAGTCCGCCAGCTGCACGTCGCCGAGACCGAGAAGTACGCGCACGTCACGTACTTCTTCAACGGCGGCGAGGAGGCGCCGCAGCCCGGCGAGCGCCGCGAGCTCGTCGCCTCGCCGCGCGATGTCCCGACCTACGACCACAAGCCCGAGATGAGCGCGCCCGAGGCCGCCGGCGCCTTCGTCGAGGCTTGGGATGCCGAGGACTACGGCTTCGGCGTCATCAACTTCGCGAACGCGGACATGGTCGGCCACACGGGCGTGATCCCGGCGGCGGTGCGGGCGGTCGAAACCGTCGACGGCTGCCTCGGCGAGGTCGTCGCGGCCGTTCACCGCTCGGGCGGGGCCTGCCTGGTCACCGCCGACCATGGCAACGCCGACCACATGCTCGAGCCGGACGGGAGCCCCAACACCGCGCACTCGCTGAACCCGGTCCCGGCGATCGTGACCTGCGACTCGACGACGCTGCGCGCGGACGGCGGGATCCTCGCCGACGTCGCGCCGACGCTCCTCGAGATGCTGGCGATCGAGCAGCCCGCCACGATGACGGGGCACTCGCTGCTCACGTCGTAGATGAGTGACCGGGCCGGCGCTCCATGCCGGCCCTCGATAGATTCCTCCCCGTGCCTGGGGAGAACGGGGGCGGGCCTCATCTGCAGGGGGAGCTCGACGCGGAACGTCGCGGCCGCCTCTCGCGCCGCATGCTGGGCGGTTTCTTCATCGCCTCGGGCGTCAACCACTTCGTCAACCCGCGCTTCTACGAAGCGATCGTGCCGCCGTCGATCGCCGCTCGCAAGGAGCTCGTCGTGCAGGTCAGCGGCGCCGCGGAGATCGTCGGCGGTGTCGGCGTGCTGATGCCGTCCGCGAGGCGGCTCGCCGGGCCCTACCTGATCGCGCTGCTGGCGGCCGTGTTCCCGGCGAACCTATACATGGCGCGCGAGCCCGAGCGCTTCAGCCGCTTTCCGCGCTGGGGCCTCTACGCGCGCCTGCCGCTGCAGGGCCTGATGATGATCTGGGCCTGGCGCGCCACCAGGCGCTGACAGCGATCGTCCGGTCGCGGCCACGCGACGCTGCTATGTTCGGTTTTGCAGGGGAGAGGAACCCGCACCGCAATGGCAGCCGCGACCGCAGTAGAGATCACTCACGCCGACCACGAGGCGATGACGCTCGGCGAGCTCCGGGCCTGGCGCGGAATCCTGAGGGCGCATGCCTGCCTGGCCAAGCGCATCGACGCCGAGCTCGACGGTGCCCACGGGCTGCCGATGACCTCCTACGAGGTCCTGCACCACCTCGACGAGGCGAGCGGCGGGCGGATGCGGATGTGTGACCTGGCCGAGCAGGCCCAGCTGTCGCGCAGCGGCCTCACCCGGCTCGTCGACCGGCTCCAGCGCGACGGTCTGCTCGAGCGCTGCTCGTGCACCCATGACGCCCGCGGCTCCTACGCGTGCCTGACCGACGCGGGACGCGGCCGGTTGCAGGAAGCCCGCGTCACCCATCTGGCGGCCCTGCGCTCGGCCTTCTTCGCGCGCTTCTCCGAAGAGGAGCTCGCGCTCATGGCCGACATGTGGGAGCGGATCGCTCCCTGCAACGGCCTCTAGAGCCTCCGACGAGATCGACCGCCGCAAGGCGGTTTTTTTGTGCCCTCACCGCCTTGCGGCGGTCGCCGCCGTTCAGCTCTCGCGCGAGGTTGGCTCCCCTTCGACGCCCCTCCCGTTGACCCCGGGGCCCGCGTCCTTCTTGCGGCCGCCTTGCGGCGAGGAGCCGGCGCCGTCATCCCCCTTGAGGGCCCTGTGCGCGCGGCGGTGCAGGACGAAGAAGCCGACGATCGCCAGCACCGCCGCGACCAGGCCGTAGAGGCCGAAGGACTCGATCGCGTTGCTGGCCGAGCGTCCGAGGAAGTACGCGGCGAGGCCGATCGCGCACGCCCACGTGATCCCGCCGAGGGCGTTCCAGATGAAGAAGTCGCGCCAGTGCATCTTCGTGGCGCCCGCGAGCCAGGACGCCCACACCCGCAGCCCGAGCACGAAGCGTCCGAAGAAGACGGCCTTCGGACCGTGCCGCTCGAAGAACGGTTCGCCGACCGTGAGCACCTCGTGGCGCTGGCGTTCGAAGCGCCCCGGCCGCTCGAGGATCCAGCGGCCGCCCTTGCGGCCGATCACGTAGCCGATGTTGTCGCCGACGATCGCCGCGGCCGCCGCGATCGGGATCACCAGCTCGATGTGGAGTTTGTTCTCGCTGGCGAGGATCGCGGCGGTGATCAGCCCGGTCTCGCCGGGCACCGGCACGCCGCTGGACTCGGACATCACGATCAGGAACAGCAGGGGGTAGCCGGCCGTTTCGACGAGATGTGCGACGTTGACGATGAACGCGAGCACCCTCACTGCCTAGCACGTCTTCGCGGGCGAGCGCAGGCCCACGGCCCCCACCGTGGTGCTATTTCGTGTTTTCGGCGATCAGCTGCTTCAACGCCGTGGCAGTCTGCTGCACATCTGAGTAGACGACGTTGCGCAGCACGACTTTCGTCGGCGCCGGCGCCGTCAGCACCACGATCGCCACGATCACGAGCGCGACAGCGAGAAGGCCGAGCAGCAGCCCGGCGAGCCTGCCGCGCCTGCGTCTGGGCCGTGGAGCGTTCGCGCGTCCGCGCGGCGGCGCGGCAGCGGCCGCCTGGCGTCCGCGCGCAGGACCCTGGCGCGGGCGGCGGGTCGCGACGGCGGTCTGCGCCGTCTGGTCACGCCGCCCGCCCGCGAGCACGCTCGTCGCAGCCGTTGACGGCCCTGTCCGCCCGCTTTTGCGCGAGGACGCCCGCGTCGCGGCTGTCTCGCCGGGTTTCGACGGCGGGATCCCCCGCGCTCCGTCGTGGAGCGCCCTGCGCATCTCGTTGGCGGTCTTGTAGCGGTCGCGCGGGTCGAGCGCCAGCGCCATCGCGACCGCGTCGCCCAGCTCCGGGTTGACGGCCGCGACCAGCGCGTCGAGCATCGGCGGCGCCTCCTGCTGCTGCTTGAGCGCGAGCTCGGTCAGCGAGCTCGCCTCGTACGGAAGCCGGCCGGAGATCAGCTGGTAGGCGACCACCCCGAGGGCGTACAGGTCGGCGCTGGGCCCGGCCTCCTCGCCGCGCGCCTGCTCGGGCGCGAGGTAGGCGGCTGTGCCCAGCACCGAGCCGACCTGCGTGATGCTCGACTGCTCGGTCGCCTTCGCGATCCCGAAGTCGGCCAGCTTGACCTCGCCTTCGCGCGAGCGAATCAGGTTCCCGGGCTTGACGTCACGGTGCACGACGCCGTGGCGGTGCGCGTAGTCGAGCCCCTCGCAGGCCTGTTCGATGATCGACAGCGCCTCGTCGACCTCGACCCAGCCGTCGTCGCGCAGGATCTCGGCGCCGGAGGAGCCCTCGATGTACTCCATCACGATGAAGTACTGGCCGCTGCGCTGGTCCTGGCCCGAGTCGAACACCTGCACGATGTTCGGGTGGATCAGCCGCGCGGCGGCTTGCGCCTCGCGCTGGAAGCGGGAGACGAATGCCGGGTCGTCCGCGAGGTGCTCGGCGAGCAGCTTGACCGCGACCTGGCGCTCGAGGCGCAGGTCCATCGCGAGATGCACCGTGGACATGCCGCCGAACCCGAGCCGCCCCTCGAGCCGGTAGCGGCCTGCGATTTCCTGGCTGCTCATTTGCCTTCCGACCCGCCCGCGCCGTTGCCGCCGCTGTTTTCTTCCGGCGCCGAGCCGCCCGCGCCTTCGCCCGGCACGCCTTCTCCCGGCGCCGGGGTGCCGCCGCCCGCGCCGTGTTCGGGTTCTTCTTTTTCGTGCGGCGTGGGCGTGGTGGGGGTGGTCGTCGTGGTCGTCGTCTTGGGCGGGGTGGTCGTCGTCGTCGGCGGCGTCGTCGTGGTCGTCGGTTTGGGCGTCGTCGTCGTTTTCGTCTGCACGAGCGGCTGCGCGCAGGCTTCGCGCGCGACCTTGTGCAGGTTTTCGATCCCTAGCCGTAGTTTGCCGCGCAGCGTCGCGTTCACCGCCGTGGGCAGCGCCGCGTAGTCCTGGTCGGTTTTCAGCAGCGCCGCTTCGGTCGCGGCGCAGCTGCCGTTGCCGGCTTCGGCCGCCCGTTCGACCGCTTCGATGTCGCTCTGCAGCGGCCCCGCCTGGGCCGCCGGGATCAGGCCGTTGCCGGAACTGCCGCAGGCCACGAGGGCGGCCGCCGCCGCGCCGAGCGCCGCCGCGAGGAGTCCCTTCGCCGCGATCCGCGCCGTCCGCGTCACTGGCCGTACTCCAGGCGCTCCGCGAGCGAGTCCGGCAGCCGCGCCGCGCGGATCGCGGCCGCCGCGCCCGCGACGTCGTAGTCGGAGCGGTGGAACGTCGCGCCCATCCCGTCGAGGTCGAGCAGCAGCCAGGCGGCGCGCGGGTCGCCGTCGCGCGGTTGCCCGACGCTGCCCGGGTTCAGCAGCCATTCGCCGTCGGTGACATCCAGCTCCGTGCCGTCGCGGCGAGGTTCGCCGGTCGCGAGCTCGCCGTCGCGCCGGGAGAACGACAGCGCGACGTGGCTGTGGCCGATCAGGCAGATCCGGTTCTGCTGCTCGTTCATGCAGAGCTCGGCGAGCAGCGTCGAGAGCACGTACTCCCAGACGGGGTCGCGGGGGCTCGCGTGGTAGAGCCCCACCCTCGACTCCTCCCCGGTCGGGCTGAGCGTTTTCAGGAACTCCAGGTTGTCGGGGTCGATCACCTCGCGCGTCCATTGCGCCGCGACGCTCGCACCGCGGGAGAACTCCTCGAGCGAGAGTTCGCCGGTCACGGCCATGTCATGGTTGCCCGCCAGGCACACGGCCGCGTGCGCTCGCGCCAGCTCGATGCAGGCGTCCGGGTCGGCTCCGTAGCCCACCAGGTCCCCGAGGCACCAGAGCTCTGAGGCGTCGCTCGACGCGACCGCCTCGAGCGTGGCCTCGAATGCCTGTCTGTTGCCGTGTATGTCCGAGACGACCGCGACCTTCATCACTGCAGGGTAGGAACACCACCGGAAGGTGCGCGTTCCACCGCCGTTGCGGGCGCGCCGGGGCGCGCCCGGGCGCTAGCTCGAGGCCGGCCCTCCCGACTCGCCTTCGCCGTACTCGGGCAGGTTCTTGATCCCCTCGCGGGTCAGCCACTTCGAGTAGTTGTCCTCCATCGCGTCGATCAGCTCGCGCATGAAGCGGGGGGAGAGGTTCACGCGGGAGACCACCACCCCGGGGACCTCGTCGGCCTCGACCTCGTGGTCGACGCGCGCAAAGGTCACCGTGAACTCGTAGTCGGAGTGGCTGACGTTCGCGAAGTTCGCGTAGACGCCACCCATGATCTCGGGGGACAGATGGATGTTGATGTGCCGCTCGGAGCCTGAGTCTTGCTCGTTCACACGGCTAGTATCGCAAGGCTCGCGAACGGACCCCCCATGACCGCTCCCCCCGCCGCCAACGCCCAGATGAAGCCCGGGAGCCCCGAGGAGCCGCTCGCGGGACTGCGCTCGGCGCTGGACGGGACGTTCGCCGAGCTCTCGGCGGCCGAGAACGAGGGCGAGACGCCGGGGAACGGCCCCGGGCTTGCCGCGCCCACGCTCGAGCGTCCGAAGCGGGCCGAGTTCGGTGACTACTCGACGAACGCCGCGCTGTTGCTGGCGCCGCGGCTCGGCGCGCCGCCGCGCGAGCTCGCCGAGCGGGTCGGTGCAGCGTTGCAGGGGCGGCTGGGCGCGGACCTCGAGCGCTACGACGTCGCCGGGCCCGGTTTCGTCAACCTGTTCATGTCCGACGCCTGGTGCCGGAGCGCGCTGGCGGCGGCGCTGTCGGCGGGGCCGTCGTTCGGCGCCGGCGGCGCGGCCCGCGCGGGCGTGGCCGAACGGATCCTCGTCGAGTTCGTCTCAGCCAACCCGACCGGCCCGATGCACGTCGGTCACGCGCGCAACGCCGCCTACGGGGATTCCCTCTCCCGGATGCTCGCGTTCCAAGGCCACCACGTCGAGCGTGAGTTCTACGTCAACGACGCCGGCAGCCAGATCGCGAAGTTCGGCGAGTCGATCGGCGCGCTGGCCCGGGGGCAGGAGGCGCCCGAGGACGGGTATCGCGGCGACTACGTCGGCGAGCTCGCCGAGGAGCTGCCCGGCGCCGCGACGCTCTCCCCGGTGGAGGTCGGCCGCGAGGCCGTCGGCGTGATGCTCGACCGGACCCGCTCCTCGCTGGCGGCCTTCCGCGTCCTCGACTTCGACAGCTGGCAGCTCGAGAGCGCGATGTACGAAGGCCACCCGAGCCCCGTCGAGCACACGCTCGCCGTGCTCGCCGAGCAGGGCCAGACCTACACCGCCGACGGCGCGCTGTGGCTGCGCACGACGGCCTTCGGCGACGACAAGGACCGGGTGCTCGTTCGCTCCAACGGCGAGCACACCTACTTCGCCGCCGACACCGCCTACCACCAGGGCAAGCGCGAGCGCGGCTACGAACGCCAGGTCGACGTGTGGGGCGCCGACCATCACGGCTACCTCGCGCGGACGAAGGCCGCCTATGCCGCGCTGGGCGGCGACCCCGAGGAGCTCGAGCTGCTGATCATGCAGCTCGTGCACCTCGTCCGCTCGGGCGAGAAGGCGCAGATGTCCAAGCGCGCAGGCGAGTTCGTCTCGCTGGACGAGCTCGTCGAGGAGATCGGCGTCGACGCCGCGCGGTGGTACCTGCTTGCGCGCTCCCACGACACGACGGTGGACCTCGATCTCGACCTCGCCCGCGAGCAGTCGGCCGAGAACCCGGTCTACTACGTCCAGTACGCGCACGCCCGTATCGCATCGATGCTGGAGCGCGCCGGCGCCGAGCGCGTCGAGCAGGCGCTCGCGGAGACGACCCGCGACCCGGGGGCTCTTGCCGACGGGCCACTGCATCCCTCCGAGCGGGCGCTCGTGCTGCTGCTGCTCGGCTTCCCGGGAGAGCTCGCCGAGGCGGTCGCGCGGCGCGCTCCGCACCGGGTCGCGGCCTATGCGCTCGAGCTCGCGCAGGGCTTCACCGCCTTCTACCGCGACTGCCGCGTGGTCGGCGCCGAACCCCTGACGCTGGAGTCGTTCCGAATCTCGCTGTCCGTCGCAGCGATGAACACGATCGCCCGCACGCTGGAGCTGCTCGGGGTAGCCGCGCCCGACCGGATGTAGTCAGTCGAAGCGCGCCAGATCGGACTCGAGCCGAGCGGCGTCGGCCGGCGCGAGCGGCGCCGGCGGCTCACCGCCCCCGCCTGTCCCGGAGCGCCGCCGCCACCGCGGCAGCAGCACCGCAAGCACCGCGGCGAGCGCCAGCACCGCGACCAGCGGGACCAGGTAGGCGGCGAGCCCGACACCGTGGTCGGGCGGCAGCCCCAGCACCGCGGCGCCGTACTGGCCGACGAGCGCGTGCTTGACCCCGGCTTCGGTGTAGCCGCGGTCGATCAGCAACTGGATGTAGGCCCGCTCGCGGTCGGCCTGCGGGGACTCGGCGACGTTCAGCGGGATCTTGCAGGTGACGCACATCACCTGTCGTTCGATCTGCGGCAGCGACGCGCGCGCGGCGGCGAGCGCCGCGCCCTCGCCAAGCAGCGCGAGGGCGAGCACAGCGAGCAGCGCGGCGAGCGATCTCACGCCGCGGGTCGTGTGCCCGGCTCCGGTTCTCATGTCGATCGCGCCAGTGCGATCGCACGGTTGATGAACGGCTGTCCGATCTCGCCGCGCGCGAGCATCACGACGTGCCCGTCGCGGTCGACGATGAAGCTCTCCGGGAGCTGGTCGGTGCCGTAGCCGGCGGCGAAGTCGCCGGTGCCGTCCCGCAGGTTCGGATAGCTGATGTGAAAGCGCCGCACGAATGCTTCGGAATCCGGCGTCGCGTCCTTGTAGGTCACGCCGAGCACCGTCCCGCCATAGCGTCGCAGGATCGGCTCGGCGCGTTGCAGCATCGGCGCCTCGGTCGCGCACGGCCCGCACCACGAGGCCCAGAAGTTCAGGAGCACGACCTTGCCGCGCAGGGCCCGCAGCGAGCCCACGCCGCCGCCGTCGAGCACCGGCAGCGTCCGGCTCGCCTCCGGTGCCGCCGGCCGGCGCCCTTCGTGGACGCGGGTGTCGAGCGTCCTGCTCGCCGACTGGGTCGAGATGCCGTAGACCAGCAGCCCGATCAGGCACACGCCCGCGAGCGAGATCAGGATCGGCACGGGCCGCAGCTTCACGGCCCTGAAGGGTAGAGCGCGGGGGTGGGCGCACGGGCCGCATGCCGTGGCCGCGGGGCGCCGGCTGACGGCCGCTACGCGATCGGCGCTCCGCTGACGCGGCCCGCGTCGGTGTAGACGTTGACGCGCCCGCGCCGGGCGAAGCCTGCGAGCGTCATGCCCTGAGCGGCCGCCAGCTCGACGGCCAGCGAGCTCGGCGCGCCGACGCCGACGAGGATCGGCGCGCCCGCGACGGCGGCCTTCTGGACGAGCTCGAAAGACAGGCGACCGCTCACGCACAGCATCCGCTCGCGCAGCGGCAGGCGACCCGCGAGCAGCGCCCAGCCGATCACCTTGTCCATCGCGTTGTGGCGCCCCACGTCCTCGCGGACGGCCAGCAGCTCGCCCGACGCGTCGAACAGGCCGGTGGCGTGAACGCCGCCGCTGCGGTTGAACGCCGGCTGGGTCAGCCTGTCCGGCAGCACCGCGAGCAGCGCGCGCCGTACGCGGGGCCCGTCGGGCGCCCGCGGCGCTTGCACGGCGATCTCCTCGAGCGCCCCCTTTCCGCAGACGCCGCACGAGGAGGTCGCGTAGAAGCTCCGCGACGCGGGCCTGCGCAGCAGCGGGCCGCGGACTTCGATCGTGTTCGCCGCCAGATCCCGCGTCGGGCCGAGCTCGGGCGCCCGGTCGATCAGGCCCTCACCGAACAGGAAGCCCGCGGCCAGCTCCTCGTCGTTGCCTGGGGTTCGCATCGTCACAGCGACCGGCTCGCCGTCGACCCTGATCTCGAGCGGCTCCTCGATCGCCACCAGGTCGCTGACGCCGTCGCGCACGATTCTCTTCAGCGCCCTGCCGAGGAACGCCTCCCCGGCGGAGGGGCTGCGCTCGCGGCCACCCACGCGAAAGTCGGTCATGGTGATGACATACCCGATCGCGCTCGCGATGGAAACCCTCTTGGGTCGCCGTGAGCGGACGGCCGCGTCTGTGCCAGGGCGGATACTCTGCCTAGGCAATGCCTAGGCGCAGTGAGGTACCGCTCAGCAGCGCGGCCGCGGCGATCGGCGTGAGCGTCGAGACACTGCGGCGCTGGGACCGCGCCGGGAAGCTTCGCACCCGCCGCGACGAGCGGGGCCGGCGCTGGGTTCCGGCCTCGGAGGTCGCGCGGCTCGAGCGCGGTCCGCAGCGGCACCGGACCGGGACGGGCGGCTCGGCGCGCAACCGCTTCGCCGGTGTCGTGCGATCGGTCGAGGTCGGCGGCGTGATGGCGCTCGTCGAGATCGAGGCCGGTCCGTTCCTGGTGACGGCGGCGATCACCCGCGACTCCGTGCGCGAGCTCGGGCTGGCTCCCGGCGTGCATGCGACGGCGCTCGTGAAGGCGACGTCCGTGATGGTCGAGAGAGAGGGGCTCAGATGACCCGGGGCCGGCGGGGGAGGCTCTTGGCGGCGCTGGCCGCGCTGGCGCTCGTGGCGGGAGCGCTCGCCGGCTGCGGCGGCTCGAGCAAGCCCGAACTGAAGATCTCCGCGGCGGCCTCGCTGACGAAGGCGTTCAACGCGTACGCCCAGACGCTGAAGAACATGAAGGTGGCCTACTCGTTCGCGGGCTCCGACGCGCTCGCCGCCCAGATCGAACAGGGGGTGCGCCCTGACGTGTTCGCGTCGGCGAACACGAAGCTCCCGTCGGCCCTGTACGCCAAGCAGCTCGTCGAAAAGCCCGTCGTCTTCGCGGGCAACAAGCTGGTGCTGGCGGTGCCGGCAGGCTCGCACATCCACTCGCTCGAAGACTTGGCCAAGCCCGGCACCACGATCGCCGTCGGCACCGCGACGGTGCCGGTCGGCGCCTACACCGAAACCGTGCTCGGGCGCCTTTCGCCGGCCGAGAAGGCGCAGATCGCGAAGAACATCCGCGACCGCGAGCCGAGCGTGGACGGGATCGTCGGCAAGCTGAGCGAGGGGGCCGTCGACGCCGGCTTCCTGTACGCGACAGACGTGAAGGCGGCCGCCGGGAAGCTCGAAGCGATCGACCTGCCCCCGTCGCTGCAGCCGAATGTCGCATACGGGATCGCTGTGGTGAAGGGCACATCCCATGGCGCGCAGGCACGGGAATTCATCGCGGGGCTGCTCCAAGGCGCGGGACTCCAAGAGCTGGCCAAGGCCGGCTTCCTGCCGCCGCCCTCGACGGGGTGAGGAGCGCGCCCGGGGCCTGGTGCTCGCGGGCCTTCGCGGCCCTGCTCGCGGCCTGTCTCGTCGCGGTGCTCGCGTTCCTGGCGCTGCCGATTCTCGCGATCTTCGTCCACAGCCCGCCGTCCCGGCTGATCTCGGCGCTCGGCGAACCGACCGCGCGCAAAGCGCTGCTGCTGAGCCTGGAGACGACCGCGATCGCGATCGCGGTGATCCTCGCTGTCGGTACGCCCGCGGCCTGGCTGCTGGCGACGCGGACCCTGCCGGCGCAGAACGCCATGCTCACGCTGATCGAGCTGCCGCTCGTGCTTCCGCCGGCGGTCGCCGGGATCGGGCTGCTCGCGGCGCTCGGACCGGAGGGGATCATCGGCGGCGTCCTCTCCTCGCTTCACATCGAGCTCGTGCTGCAGACGGCGGGGGTCGTCGTCGCGCTCGTCTTCGTCTCCGCCCCCTTCTACATCCGTCAGGCGCACGCGTCCTTTTTGGCGCTGGATCGCAGCGTGCTCGAGGCGTCGGCCGACCTCGGCGCGCGCGAGCCGACCACGCTGCTGCGCGTCGCCCTGCCGATCGCGCGGCCCGGGCTGCTGGTGGGCCTCGCCCTGGCGTGGGGCAGGGCGCTCGGCGAGTTCGGGGCGACGCTGATGTTCGCGGGCTCCTTCGCGGGCGTCACCCAGACCGCGCCGCTCGCCATCTACGACCAGTTCGCGACCGACCTGCCCGCCGCGCTTGCGCTGTCGGCCGTTTTGGTCGCGGCTTCCGCCGTGCTGCTCGGGGCGATCAAGCTCGCCGGGCGAGGCGCTGCACCGGGGCTGCCCGCGCTTCGCTGAGATCGGGGCGCTCTCCAAGCGTCGCGGCCGCCACCTCGGCGGCTGACTCGACGCGGTTGCGCCCGCGTTTCTTCGCGACGTAGAGCGCGCGATCAGCCTGGCGTACGAGCTGTTCGGTGTCCACCGCGTCGTCGGGATAGACAGCCACGCCGAGGCTCGCCGAGACACCGCCCACGCCAGGGATGGACGCCTGCTCGATCGATGCCCGAAGCTTCTCTGCGAGCGCCAACGCGCCGGCGCGATCGGTGCCTGCGAGCAGCACCAGGAACTCCTCGCCGCCGTAGCGGGCGGCGAAGTCGCTCGCGCGGAGCGCGCCCGTCAGCACCTGCCCGACGACGGCCAGCGCTTCGTCGCCGTGGTCATGGCCGTGCAGGTCGTTGATGCGCTTGAAGTGGTCGAGGTCGAGCAGGATCGCCGCCATCGGCGAGAGAGAGCGCCCTGCTTGGGCAGCCATGCGATGCAGCGTTTCCTCGGCGGCACGACGGTTCGGCAACCCTGTCAGGACATCGCTGGCGGCTCGCTGCTCGGCGAGCGCGAGGTTGCGCTGGTTGGCAAGGATCGGTGCGGCCTGCACGACGGCGTCGCGGAGCTCCGCCCGCTGGCGCTGCTCGATCGGGCGCAGACGGGCGACGAGCACCGAGCCGATCACCTGGCCGCCGACCAGCAGCGGCTCGCAGGCCGAGACGGAGGCGATCTGGCCGCACGTCTCGCAGCGCATCAGCGCGTCATCGCCGGCGGCCCGGTCGAACGGACGGCTCAGGCGCACGGCAAGGCACGAGCGCGGCCGCAGCTGTCTGCCGGCGAGCGGCTCCAGCAGCGAGGAGCCGGCTCCCGGCGCAAGCAGCGGCTCCAGACGGTCGTCACTGTTGTTGCGGTTCAGGACGGCCGCCTGTGCTCCGGGGATTGCTCCCTCGATGTGGCGGATCAGCAGCGCTCGCGACTCCTCCTCGGTTTCGGACGCCTGGAGCAGTTCTCGCAGTTCAGCCTGCCGGCCCAGCCGGCGTTGCTGGGAGCGCGCCGTGCGCCGCAGGAGCAACAGAGCGCCGGCCGCGATCAGCATCGCCAGCACGGCCGCGACCCCGCCGTCCAGCCAGCTCGCCCTGACGAGACGGGCTTTCCCTTGCTGGGAGATGGTTTCCTGGAATGGCGTGTTGATCGCCCGGAAGCTGTCGAACACGCCCTTTCGCCGGAGAGCGCTTTCGAGCGTCAACCCGCCGCCGCCCCGGCGCATCCGTTCGATTTCGGCGAGTGCCAGGGTATGCCAGCCGGCCGCGATCTGGCTCTGCTCGCCGAGCTCTCGCTGCAGTTCTCGGTCTCCGCGGGCCAGCGACCGGGAGGCGGCGAGCGCCCGCCTGAAGTCGGCGGTGCCTTTGTACCACGGCTGCAGGAACTCGGTGTCGCGTGTCTGGAAGTAGCCGCGAGCGCCGGTCTCCTGATCGAGCATCGCAGTCAGCATCTGCTGTGCGGCGGCGAGCTGCGCGCTCGAGCGTTCTGCGGCTTTGCGCTCGATGCTGGCGGTCAGGAAGACCGAGCCCGCGAGCACGAGCACCGGCAGCGCCAATCCGGACAGTGCCCGCTTTGAGAACAGCGACAAGTTGACCTCCCCGTTGACGGGCGACGGAGAGGGGGTACCCGGCGTATGGCCGGGAGGCTTTCGCGCTGGACGGATCGACGAGCGCCGCGGCGGGCGCTCGTTACCCGCCGATGTAGGACATCTCGATCCGCTCGGGCGCGCCTGCGCCGTCACCGGCCGCGGCACGAAGCGCCGAGTAGCGGTCGGAACGATCTCCCCACACGGCGGCGATCGCATGATCGAGCTCGGCCTCGCCGGCCCCGCCGCGCAGCAGCGCGCGCAGATCGTGGCCCTGTGTCGCGAACAGGCAGGTGAACAGCTTGCCGTCCGCCGAGAGGCGCGCACGCGTGCAGCCGTGGCAGAACGGGGCGCTGACGGCGTGGATCAGGCCGATCTCGCCCGCGCCGTCGAGGTAGCGGTAGCGGCTCGCGACCTCGCCGGGATACGTCGGCGGCAGGGGCTCCAGCGGCCAGCGCGCGCCGAGCGATTCGAGGATCTCGGCGGCCGGGACGACCTCGTCCAGGCGCCAGCTGTTGGTCGTGCCGACGTCCATGTACTCGATGAAGCGCAGCACCTGGCCTGAGTGGCGGAAGCGCTCGGCCATCGCCGTCACCTCGCCGTCGTTGAGCGCGCGGCGGACGACCATGTTGACCTTCACCGGCTCCAGTCCCGCTGCCGCGGCTGCCTCGATTCCATCCAGCACCCGCTGGGGATCGAAACGCGTATCGGCGACCGCCTCTGCAACGGCCGGGTCGAGTGCGTCCAGGCTCACGGTCACCCGGTTCAGGCCCGCCTCCGCGAGCGCACGCGCATGGCGCTCCAGCAGCAGCCCGTTCGTCGTCAGCGAGAGGTCCTCGACCCCCGGGATCGCGGCGAGCATCGAGACGAGGCGCTCGAGCCCGCGGCGCAGCAGCGGCTCGCCGCCGGTCAGGCGGATCCGACGCACTCCCTGCCCGGCCATCACGGTGGAGATGCGCGCGATCTCCTCGAAGCTCAGCAGCTGCTCGGGCGGCAGGAACGCGTGATCCGCGCCGAACACCTCGCGCGGCATGCAGTAGCGGCAGCGCAGGTTGCACCGGTCCGTGACCGAGATCCGCAGGTCTCGCATCGGCCTTCCGAGCCCGTCGAGCACAGCCCGACAGTAGCGCCGCGGTTACGCTGCCGGGGTGACCCGCGACGAATGGATCGCCGCCTTCGCGCGCGAGGCCGGCGTGGATCGGCCCGACCCCGACCAGGTCAGGGCGCTGCTCGACCTGGCGGGCGTCGCCGCGCACGGCTCGGAACGGACCGCCGCTCCGATCGCATGCTGGATCGCCGGGCGCTCCGAGCTGCCGATCGCCGAGCTGCAGGCCGCCGCCGAGCGCGTCTCCACGGTCGGCGAGGACGGGACCACCGGCTGACGGCTGCGATCAGCCTCGCGCACGCGCGAGCAGCGACTCCGCCGCCGCCAGGTCCGCAGGCTCGTTCACGTTGAAGCACAGCCGCGCCGGCTCCCCGAAGCGAGCGAGCTCGGGCTCGCCGACGACGCGCGCGCCGAGTGCGGCGAGCGCGCGGCCCATCGGCTCGCCCTGCTTCACCGCCTGCTCCAGCCGCGGCGCGAGCGCGGCCGGATAGCGGCCCGGGAGGGGCTGCAGCCGTGCGTCCTGTTCGAGCAGCACCGCCCCGTCGTGCTCGGCGAGCCAGGTGAGCAGCTCGGGGGTCAGGAACGGCGTGTCGCACGCGAGCGCGAGCACCGCCGCGGGCCTGCTCCCAGCCGTTCCGTTGCGCAGCGCGGCGAGCACGCCGCAGAGCGGGTGGACCGGCTCGGAGGGCTCCCGGACGATCTGGGCCTGCACCGGCGGCAGCGCCGTGGCGGGCTTCGCGACGACGAGCAGCGGCAGGCCCGCCTCCCGCGCGGCCGCTGCGGGATATGAGAGCAGCGGCCGCCCCGCCAGCTCGACGGTCGCCTTGTCCCCGCCGAGCCGCGAGCCGCGCCCTCCGGCGAGCACGGCCGCCGCCACGATCTCGTCAGCCACGGGCCGAGTGTGGCATCTACGCTTGTGGCGATGGCCGAACGCACTCTGCTCGATGTCGAGGACGCCCGCGCGCGAATCCTCGCCGCGGCCGCTGCGCCCACCGGCGAGTCGGTGGCTCTCGGCGTCGCGGCGCTCGGCCGGGTGCTCGGCGAGGACGTCGTCGCCGTCCATCCCGTGCCCGCCTTCGACAACTCGGCGATGGACGGGTTTGCCGTTCGCGCCCCCGATCTGGCCGGCGCCGCTCCGGGCAGTCCTGTGCGGCTGCGGCTCGTCGGCGAGTCGCGCGCCGGAGCGCCGGCGAACGCGCCGCTCGGCGAGGGCCAGGCGATCGCGATCTCGACCGGCGCGATGATGCCCGAGGGAGCGGATGCGGTGCTGCGGGTGGAGGACAGCGAGATCGAGGACGCGACGGTGCGGGCGCTCGGAGGAGCGCAGCTCGGAGCCAACGTGAGGCGCGCCGGGGAGGATGTGCTGCCCGGGCAGACCGTGCTGCGCGCGGGCACGCGGCTCGGACCGGCGGAGCTCGGCGTGCTCGCCTCGCTCGGCCGCTCGCTGATCCGCTGCGTGCGCCGTCCGCGCGTATCGGTGCTTGTCACCGGTGACGAGTTGCTGGGGCTTCATGAGGCCCCGCGCGCGGGCGCTGTGCGGGACACGAGCACGCTCACGATCTCTGCGCTTGCGTGCTGCGGCGGCGCGGAGGTGGCATGGACCGGGCGTGCCGGCGACGATGCGGCAGCGACACGAGAGGCGGTCGAACGCGCGCTCGACGGCGTCGATATCGCCGTGGCCTGCGGCGGCGTCTCGGTCGGCATGCACGACCACGTCCGACCCAGTCTGGCCGCGCTTGGAGCTCGGGAGGAGTTCTGGGGGCTGGCCCTGAAGCCCGGCAGCCCCGCGTGGTTCGGGCGACGGGGCCAGACGCTCGTGTTCGGCCTGCCCGGCAATCCGGTGTCGGCGATGGTCACGTTCGTGCTGCTCGTCGGCCCGGCGCTGCGCGCGATGCTCGGCCGCCCGCCCCTGCCCGAGCGCCGCGAGGCGATCCTCGACGAGGACTACGAGAAGCCGGCCGGGCGCGCGCACGCCGTACGTTGCCGGCTCCGAGCCGATGCCGAGGGCCTGCACGCGACGCCGACCGGCCCGCAGGGCTCGCACGTCCTGAGCTCGATGCTCGGAGCGCAGGCGCTGGCGATGATCCCGAGCGAGTCGACGGGGGTGCGCGCGGGCGAGCGCGTACAGATCGAGTCGCTGCGCGGGTGGAGCTGCGCGTGAGCCTCGCGGCGCAGCAGATCGCCGTCGAGGTGCGGCTGTTCGCGACGTTGCGCGAACGGGCGGGCGCGGGCACGCTGGAGCTGACGCTGCCCGGCGGGTCGACGGTCGCCGCGGCGCTCGAGCGCCTCGCCGAGCACCGGGGCCTCAGCGACGTCATCGAGCGCCTGCCGCTCGCGACGGCGGTCAACCGCGAGTACGTCCCCGCAGAGACAGTCCTGAGCGACGGCGATGAGCTGGCGCTGATCCCGCCGGTGAGCGGCGGCGCGCCCGGCGCGCCGGTGCAAGCGGCCGTCCTCGAGGAGGCGCTCTCGCCGGACGCGTTGAGGGCACTGGTAGGCGATCCGCGCGCCGGCGCCGTCGTGGTGTTCGAGGGGGTGACGCGCGAGGCGCCGGCGCTCGACTACGAGGCATACGCGGAGATGGCGGTCGAGCAGATCGAGGCGATCCTGCGCGACTGCGCCGAGCGTCACGGGCTCTGCGCGGCCGCGGCCGCGCACAGGGTCGGGCGCGTGGCGCTCGGCCAGCCGAGCGTCGTCGTCGCCGTCTCGGCGCCTCACCGCGAGGAAGCGTTCGCCGGCGCGCGTGAGGCGATCGACGCGATCAAGGCTCAGGCCCCGATCTGGAAGCGGGAGGAGCGGCAGAGTGGCGCCCTCGAGTGGGTCCCGGGCACCGTGCCCTCCGCGGAGCGGCCGTGAGCGAGCCCCGCCTCACCCATCTCGACGAGCAGGGCCGCGCGCGCATGGTGGACGTGTCGGACAAGCCCGCCACGACGCGAACGGCGCGCGCCCGTGCGCGGCTGCGGATGTCCACCGGGACGGCCCAAGCCGTCCGGGACGGCTCCGGGCCGAAGGGCGAGGTGCTGGCGGTGGCCCGGCTCGCGGGGGTCCAGGCCGCCAAGCAGACGCCCCAGCTGATCCCGCTCGCGCACCCGTTGCCGTTGAGCTTCGTCGATGTAAGGGCGCGCGTGGAGGTGGGGGAGGGGCTCGTCGAGCTCGTCGCGGAGGCGCGCACGACCGCGGGCACGGGCGTCGAGATGGAGGCGATGACCGCCGCCGCCGTCGCCGCGCTGACCGTCTACGACATGGTCAAGGGGGTCGAGCGCGGGATCGAGATCGAGCAGGTCGTCCTGCTGGAGAAGCGGGGCGGGCGCAGCGATTACAGCTACGACGGCGACGAGGCGGCGATGGTGGTCGCGGAGCCGCAGTCAGGCGCGAAGGCGGGCGCGGCGCTCATCACGATCAGCACCTCGAAGGCGGCCGGCCGCGGCGAGGACGACAGCGGGCCACGCCTGGGTGCGCTCGCGGCGCAGCTCGGGCTCGACATCGTCGCGACCGAGATCGTGCCCGACGACCGCGAGCTGATCGAAGCCCGGCTGCGTGAGCTGAGCGACGAGCGAGGCTGCGCGCTGATCCTGACGAGCGGCGGGACGGGTCTCGCGCCGAGCGATGTCACGCCCGAAGCCACGAGGGCGGTGATCGATGCCGAGGTCGAGGGGCTCGGGGAGGCGATGCGCGCTGCCTCGCGCCCCTACACCGGCAACTGGATGCTCTCGCGGGCGCTCGGCGGCGTACGTGGCGGCACGCTGATCGTGAACCTGCCGGGAAGCCCCGAGAGCATCGGGCAGATCGGCGAGGAGCTGGCCGGAGCGCTCGGGCACGCGCTGGAGCTGCTCGCGGGGCGGGACGGGGGGCATCCGCCGGCGGGTTGAGGACGCTGGTGTCCGCCGCTGCGCAGCGCCTAGAATCCCGCCTGCGCGGCGATAGCTCAGTTGGTAGAGCGCAAGCTTCCCAAGCTTGAGGTCGCGGGTTCGAGACCCGTTCGCCGCTTGCGCCCGCCGTCCCCGCCCGGCTCCGTCCCGCGTCGCGGGCGGCCGGACCGGTCCGGCGGGCGTTGACCGCGCTCAGTGAGAGAGGCGGGGGTCCAGGTACAGGTCGTAGACCTGGAACAGGCTCGTTTTGCCGCCCGGTCGCAGCGTGATCCTCACCGGCTGCCAGCCGGTCGTTCGTTCGGGCTGCAGGTTCACTGCGCCCGACGGCGCCCAGGAACCCGAGCCGCCATGAATCTGGCCGGTGTTCTTCGGGAGTTCCCACGTCCGCGTGGCTTCGTAGGACACGTAGAAGGACACGCCCTCCGAACCTTTGACGTCGTCCACATAGGCGCGGGCTGTCGGGTATTCGCTCGTGATGCAGACGACCGGGCTCACGGCCTGCGAGCCGCTGGGGAGGTTCAGCACCTGCCCGGTGCCGCCGCCGGGCAGCCGTGCCGAGAGGACGCTCGCGCCGCCGCTCAGCGTCCAGCCCTGGCCGCCGAACCCGCCCTCGGCGCTCTGGCCGGCGAGCAGCGTGTACCAGTTCGAGTCCCTGTACTGCTGGAATGGCTGCGAGAAACTGCCCGCTTCGCAGGCCGACGTTTCGCGATATCCCGGCGCGGTCGCCGCCTGAGCGGGGACGGCTCCGAGAAGGCTCAGGAGCACCCCGAGGATCAGCACCCGGGGACTGCTGAAAAGGTACTTCCTCATAGTGCACCATCCTTGGCGTGCACTGGCGGCCGAGCTATCTCACGGCGGTGAGACCTCTAGCTTTGCGCCCCCGCCTCGCGACGGGTTTGCCCTTTTCAGTTCGTTTACAGCACGCCCATCGACGTCCGCCGCAAGCCCCTTTATCCGCACCTGGCGGACTGGACGCCTCGCGACGTCAGCGGAATGACAGCTCGCGCGCCGATCCGTCGGTTCGCGCCCGCCGCGCCTAAGCAGCGCGGCCGCCGCACCCGATAGGACCGCGTATGGCCCTCGAACCGACAATCGAGGATCAGGAGCTGCTGGCCGCCGCGCTCGGGCGCGAGCACTCGCGCATGACCCTGCGCGAGCTGCTCTCCGGCGGCACGGCCGGGATCACTCTCCTCGCCGCCGTCGCCGTGCTGTGGGCGATCCATCCGCCGGGCTCGTTCGCGCTCGGGCCGGCGTTGCTGTGCGCCGCCATGCTGGTCGCGGCGAGCCGCGTGACCTTCGACACCCCGTTCGGGTTCACGGTGCTCACCCAGCTGGCGTTCGTGCCGCTGCTGTTCGCGGTGCCGCCGGTGCTGGCGCCGCTGGCGGTCGGGGGTGCGCTCGCAGCGGCGAAACTGCCGGGGCTCGTGCGCAGGACGATCCCGCCGCTGCGGATGTTCCAAGCGCTCGGCAACGCCTGGTTCGCCGTTGGGCCGGCCGCCGTGTTCGTGCTCGCGCACGTCGAACCCGAGAACGCGGGGACGATCCTCTTGCTCGTGGCGCTGGCGGCGGAGTTCGTGGTCGACTTCGTGGTCTCCTCGCTGCGTTACTCGTTCTCCTGGCACGCGAGCTTCGCCGCCCAGCTGCGGGAGACGTGGGTTTACGGAATCGACGCCGCGCTGTCGCCGATCGCGTGGTTGGTCGCCAGGCAGGTGCCGGCCGAACCGCTCATCGTCCTTACGCTCCTACCACTGCTCGTCCTGCTGGGGTTCCTGGCGGCCGAGCGCCGCAAGCGCCTCGAGAGCCTCGTCGAGCTCAACAACGCCTACCGCGGTACGGCGCTCGTGCTCGGTGACGTCGTCGAGGCCGACGACGGATACACCGGCTCGCACTCGCGCGGCGTCGTCGCGCTGTCGCTCGCGGTCGCCGAGCGCCTCAACCTCGACCCCGAGCGCCGGCGCAACCTCGAGTTCGCGGCGCTCCTGCACGACGTCGGCAAGATCGCGGTTCCGAAGGCGATCATCAACAAGCCAGGCAAGCTGAGCCCCGAGGAGTGGACGGTTGTCAAGATGCACACGATCGAGGGCCAGGGGATGCTCGACCGCATTGGGGGGTTCATGCGCGAGGTCGGGACAATCGTTCGCTCCCATCACGAGCGCTGGGACGGGGGCGGCTATCCGGACGGGCTCGCGGGCGAGGCGATCCCGCTCGAAGCGCGGATCATCAGCTGCTGCGACACCTGGAACGCGATGCGCACCGACCGGGCCTACCGGCGCGCGCTCTCGCACGAGGTCGCGGTCACCGAGCTCAGGGCTGTGGCCGGCGCGCAGCTCGACCCGCGCGTCGTCGACGTGCTGCTGTCGGTGATCGCCGACGAGATGGCGCCCACGCACAACGGGCACTCGAGCGAACAGCCGGGCCACAGCCCCGTCGACGCCTAGACGACGGCCTCCGGGCCCGATTCGTCAGTTCCGGTCCGGGACCGCGGCGAGAGCTCGACAGGCCGGCGCGGGCGGGTGCGCCCGCTCTTGCGGAACGGCAGCCGCTCGACCAGGCGGGTCAGCTCGAACAGCCGTTCCGCCTGCCCCGAGCCGTGTGTCATCGAGAACTCGATGTCGCGGCGGTCGCACTCGGCTTTCACGTTGAGGATCGCGCGCAGCCCGCTCGAGTCGATGAAGTCGACGCCGGTGATTTCGACGAGCAGCCGCCGCGCGCCCATCTCACACAGCTGCTCGGCCGCGGCTTCGAAGGCGGCGACGGCCGCGAGATCGAGCTCTCCCGTCAGGACCAGCACGTACCGGTCGGGCTCCTCGTATGCGCGGATCTCGAGCTGCTCACCGTCCATCGCGATACCCCACGGTTCGTGCCTTCACCGTCCCCTCGACGGCCAACCTGCGGCCGAATGCAGAGCCGATACCCGCAGGCGCGGGCGTTCAACCAACGAGCCCGCCGGCCGCGTTAAGCGCCATCCGCAGCGCCGCACGACCCCTCAGGCGCCCGTGTAGGACGCGGGCGCCGGCGGATCGTCGCGGATCGAGTCGATCTCGGAAAGGAGCTCCGTGGGGCTCGTGCCGCCGAGCACGCGCAGGCGGGGCAGCCGATACGGGTCTCCTTCACGCTGCGCCCAGCCGGGTATGACGGTGGTCGACCCCGTGTACCCCGCCGCCTTGACCTCGGCGATCACGTTCGCGTTGTAGTGCCCGGACGGGTAGCAGAACCAGTTCACCGGCACCCCGTAGCGGTGCTCGACCGTCTGCCGCGCGACCGCCACCTGGTAGTGCAGCTCTTCCGGGGTCAGCGTCACGAGGTCGGCATGGCTGAAGCCCTGCGTGTCGAGCTCCCATCCGGCGTTCACAAGGCCCCGGATCTGGTGCTGCAGCAGCCCACCCTGCGACGGCGGCAGCCCGCTGAGCTGGATGTTCTCCTCGCCGACCCAGCCCAGCCGCTGCAGCACCGGAAGCGCCTGGGTGTACTGCGACTGATAGCCGTTGTCGAAGCTCAGCACGATCGGCTTACCGGGGCCCAATGGGACACCGCGTCGCCAATACGCCCAGACCTGGTCCGGGGTCACCGCGTGCCAGCCCGCCTGCTTGAGCGCCTGCATCTGCGCGGCGAACAGCTGCGGTTCCACGTACAGGCCGGGGAACGGCGCGCCGGCGGGCGGTGCCGCGATCACGTGGTACATCAGGATCGGCACCGGGTCCTTCCCCGGCGGGCCGGTCGGGCCGCTCGCCGCGGTGCCGCGGGCCGGGTTCGAGGAGGCCTTGGAGGCCGCGGCGCCCGCGGCCGCGCGATGCCCTGCCGCTCGCGCCTTGCCGGAGCCGGCGCCCGACCCCGACCCCGAGCCGGACCCAGACGCGACCGCGACGGCGACCACCACGAGCGCTGCGAGCAGCGCGCCGAGCGCGAGCGCCCGGCGGCGCCGCAGCTCGCGGCGCCGATCCTCCCGTCTGGTGCGGCGCTGTTCGAGGTCCATCGGGCGCGCGCTCCTAGCTCGGGCTGCGAGAAGCGGCCATGCGCGGAGGATAGCCCCGCCTCCAGGCGGTGACGCCGCCTCAGTCGCCGGACAGGTTGGGTGGCACGGGCTGGCCGTGCGGCGGGGGGTCGGCCGCGAGGAGTTGCGGCACGGTGACGATCTTCAAGCCGCGGGCGCGGGCGGCTTTGATGATCAGCGGGAGCGCTTCGATCGTCTGCTGGCGCTCCCCGCCGGCGTCGTGCATGAGGATGATCGCGCCAGGGTGCATTCCTTCGGTCGCGCGCTGGACGATCACCGGGACGCCGGGCTGCTGGTAGTCGTCGGTGTCGACCGACCACAGCACCATCAGCAGGTGAAGCCGCTGCAGTTCGCGCAACGTGATCGCGTTGAAGGAGCCGTAGGGGGGACGGAACAGGACGGGTCGCCGCCCGCCGAGCAATTCGACGCGCGCGATCTGTTCGAAGAGCTCTTCGTACTGTTCGTGCGCCGAGAGATGGGCGAGCATCGGATGGGTCTCGGTGTGGTCGCCGATCACGTCGCCGTCTTCGATCTCGCGGACGGTCGAGTTGCCGAAGTAGCGCAGCATCTTGCCGATCACGAAGAAGGTCGCGCGGACGTGGTAGTGCTCGAGCACGCTCAGCACCTGCGGAGTGAAGGGACCTGGCCCATCGTCGAAGGTCAGCGCGATCTCGCGGGCGTTGGCGGTGCCTTCTTTGACGAACGGCGTGTAGGCCAGCACCGACTGCACAGCTTGCAGTTCGTCTTTCTCGGGGTCCGTCGGCGTCCGCGTGGCGGCGTGAGCGAGCGCCCGCGAATGCGTGCTCTTGCCGCTGTGGTGCGAGCCGCCCGAAGCGAGGGCGACGATCACGGCCAGCAGCACGAGCGCGGCCAGAAGGGCGAGCGCGCGGCGACGGCGGACGAGCACCTCACGGCGCGGCGTGCCTGGGGCGCCCGGCGCCGCAGCCGGAGCGGCGCCCGCCTCCGCGTCAGCAGGCTGCGGCGTCAGCGGCCGGGCCCTCGGCTTGGGCTGCGGCTCGTCCTCGAAGTCCCAGCTCCAGCGGGGCGCCATGGTCAGATGCTAGACCTCGGTCCTGCGGCGTCAGCTGAGCGGGGTCACCGCTCCACGAGCCCGGACGCGCACCGGCGTCCCCTTCGGTAGCGCCTCCGCGCCCGTCACGCGCGCCAGCAGCAGCTCGCCGGGCTCGTCCCCGGCCCTGATCTGCAGAAGCGCGTCGTGCCCGTAGTAGCGGCACTCCTCGACCCGCCCGGGGACGCCCTCCCCCTCGCCCTGCGGTCGCACCTCGAGCTGCTCCGGCCGGAGCATGACCGCCCCGGCGCCGTCGCCGAGCGGCGCACCCGAGCTCACCGGCAGCGGCCCGAGCGGCGTCTGGGCTCTCTCCCCGAGGAAGCTGGCGTAGAGCACGTTGACCGCGCCGAGAAAACGCGCGAGGCGCTCGTCGACGGGACGCTCGTAGAGGTCCGCCGGGCTGCCCTGTTGGACGATCCTGCCGTCGCGCAGCACCGCGACGCTGTCGGCCAATGACAGCGCCTCCTCTTGGTCATGGGTGACGAGCACGGTCGTCACACCGCGCTCGCGCAGCAGCGTGTGCACCTCCTCGCGCACTCGTGTGCGGAGCGCCGCGTCCAGCGAGGAGAACGGCTCGTCCAGCAGCAGCGCCTGCGGCTTTCGCGCGAGCGCGCGCGCCAGCGCGACGCGCTGCTGCTCACCGCCCGAGAGCTGGTGCGGCAGCCGGTCGCCGAGGGCCGCGATCCCGACCATCTCGAGCAGCTCGTCCACGACTCCCGAGCGGCGCTCGTCGCGCGAGAGCCCGAACCCGACGTTTCGGGCGACACTGAGATGAGGGAACAGCGCGCCCTCCTGCGGCACGTAGCCGATCCCGCGGCGCTCCGGCGCCACGAACGTCCGTCCGTCGTCGAGGGTCCGCCCGCCCAGGCCGACCTTGCCCCGCTCGGCGCGCTCGAAGCCCGCGACCACGCGCAGCAGCGTCGTCTTGCCGCAGCCCGACAGCCCGAGCACCGACGTCAGCGAGCCGGCCGGGACATCGAGGTCCACGCCTCTCAGCACGGGCTGGCGCCCGTACCCCTTCCAGAGGCCCTCGACGAGCAGGCGGCTCATGCCTCGCTCCGTCCGCTCGGGACCACGCGCATGCGCCTGCCGAGCAGGAACGCCGGCACCGACGAGAGGAGCACCATCAGACCGGCGTACGGAGCCGCCTCGCCGTAGGAGAAGTTGGTCGTGTACGTCCAGAAGCGCGTCGCGAGCGTGTCGACGCCGGTGGGCCGCAGTAGCAGCGTCGCGGTCAGCTCGGTCGCGCTCGAGATGAAGACGAGAGCGAACGCGGCGGCGAGCCCGGGTGCGATCAGCGGCAGCGTCACGCGGGCGAACACACGCATCGGCCCCTGCCCCAGCGAACGCCCGAGCTCCTCGAAGCGCGGCGAGGCCTGCGTCATCGCCGAGCGCACGCCCACGACCGCGAGCGGGAGGAACAGGATCGCGTAGGCCACGATCAGCTCGAGCGCGCTCTGATAGAGCGAGAACGCGTAGCGCACGGTGAAGGCGACCAGCCCGAGCGCGACGACGAGTCCGGGCAGCGCCATCGGCAGGTAGGAGATGCGCTCGATCAGGATCGTCAGGCGGTTGCGGTGGCGCAGCGAGAGCGCGCAGACGGGGACGGCGAGAAGCGTCGCGAGCACCGCGGCGGCGGCGCTGTAGAGCGCAGTGTGCCCGAGCGCGGCGAGGATCGAGGCCGGAGGAAGGGTGGAGGAGCCGCCGTGGACGATCCAGTAGACCAGCGAGCCGACCGGTACCCCGAGCGCCAGGCTCGCGAGCGCGAACAGCGCGAACAGCGACGGCACGCGGCCGCGGCCGAGCCGCACTCGCGACGCCATGCGTCTCGCGCCCGGGCCGCTGCGGAAGGTGCGCCGGCTGCCGCCGAGCGCCAGCTCGCCGGCCAGCACGGCGACGCTGATCACGACGAGCACCAGCGAGAGCGCGCACGCCGCCGCGGCGTCGAAGCCGAGCTTGAACTCGGTGAAGATCTGGACCGTGAAGGTCTGGTACTGGAGGATTTCGAACGCCCCGTACTCGGCGAGCAGCGCGAGCGTGACGAGCAGGCAGCCGCCCAGCACGGCAGGCCGGACCTGGCGCAGCGTGACTCGCCTGAACGCCGCCCACGGGGACAGCCCGAGGCTGCGCGCAGCGTCGTGCAGGCCCGCATCGAGGTTCGCCATCGCCGCGGCGACCGGCAGGTAGACGAGCGGGTACAGCGACAGCGTCATGATCATCACGGCGGCCAGGTACCCGTGCAGGCCGGGGGCGATCGAGACCCAGCCGAAGGCGACCACGAAGTCGGGGATCCCCAGCGGGAGCACGAGCAGCACGGCCCACACCCTGCGCAGCGGCACGTCGGTGCGCTGGACGAGCCAGGCGGCCGCGACGCCGAGCACGGCGCAGAGCAGCGTGCACGCGACCGCCAGCCGCACCGTGTTCCACAACAGCACCGCGGTCTCGTGGCGCAGCAGCAGGGAGCGGACGTGATCCCATCCCGACTGGTGCGCCTGCACGACCACGAACACGAGCGGCAGCATCACCAGCCCGGCCGCGATCGCTCCGCCCGCCAGCATCACCACCGGCCAGCGGCGACGACCCGACCACGCGTGGCCGATCCGCTGTGAGAGCTGCTCGGCGGGGACGTAGCTGCTCACGATGCTCCTAGAGCAGCCCGAGGTGCTGCTCGATTTCGAGCGCTTCGTGTCCGTCGCCGAGCTGGGCGGGGGTGAGCGCGCTTGCACCGAACGAGGAGAGCGGCGGCAGCCCCGCCGGCGGCGCTACGCCGGGCCGCAGCGGGTACTCGTAGCTGTCGCTCGAGGCGAGCGTGCGCTGCCCGGCCTCGCTGACCAGGAACGCGAGGAGCTTCTGCGCATCGGCCTGGCGGTTGCTCGATCGCAGCACGGCCGCCCCGGAGACCACGATCAGGTTGCCCGCGTCGCCCTTCGCGTACGGATGCAGGCGCGAGTGCGTCCCGCCTTCGCCCTGCTCGCGCCGGAGCCGGTACCAGTAGTAGTGGTTGATGGGGCCGAGCGCGGCCTGGCCGTTGTTGACCTGCGAGACGACCGTCTCGTTGTCGGGATAGACGTGCGCGTGCTGCTGAAGCGCCTTCAGCCAGCGTTCGGCCGCCGGGCGCCCGTCGTGCCTCACGATCGACGTGACGAGCGGCTGAAAGTCCGTCTCGGAGGGAGCGAAGCCGACCTTCGAGCTGAAACGCGGCTCCCCGAGTTCGAGGATCGCGCTCGGCACCTGTGCAGAGGGGATCTCGCTCGGGTCGTAGACGAGCTCGGCGACCCGCGCGGAGACGCCGACCCAGTCACCCCGCGGCGAGTGCGAGGAGCGCGGCACCGCTTCGAGGGTCGACGCCTGGACCGGGGCGAGCAGCCCCCGCTCGCCGAGCGTTTCCAGGGCTGGCGTGTTCTCGGCGTAGAAGACGTCTGCCGGTGAGCTCGAGCCCTCCTGCAGGATCTGGTTGGCGAGCGTCGCCTCGTCGGCCGAGCGGACCTGGACCTTGATCCCGGTCTGTCGTTCGAAGGCCTTGACGAGCAGCGCCGTGGTCTGTTCGTGCTGGCCGCTGTAGAGGGTGAGCGTGTTCGCGGCCTTCGAGCCGCCGCACGACGTCATGGCCAGCGCGGCGAGCGGGCCGAGGCCGAGCAGTGCGAAGCGTAGGCGGGGGGTGGTGGCGCGGGTCTTGCCGGGTCGCATCCAGTAAATCCGAGCGGCGCGGTCGGAATGGCTGACGCCAAGGTATCACAGCATTTAGGGCTCCCTAACTACACCCGGAGGTAGACGGCGCGACCGGCCGCCGCCGGAATTGTGACAATCACCGCCGTGCACGTCACCGCCAAGGCAGACTACGCCGTGCGCGCGGTCGTCGAGCTCGCAGGCAGCAGCCAATCGGCGCCGCGCAAGGTTGACGACATCGCCCAGGCGCAGGAAATCCCGGTCTCCTTCCTGGAGAACATCCTCACCCAGCTGCGTTCCGCCGGAGTGGTGCGCAGCCAGCGCGGCCCCGAGGGCGGCTACTGGCTGGCGACGCCCGCCGAGGAGCTCGACCTGGCCCACGTGATCCGTGCGGTCGAGGGACCGCTCGTCGGCGTGCGCGGCCAGCGGCCCGAGGAGCTCGAATACACGGGCTCCGCGGAGTCGCTGCAGAAGGTCTGGATCGCGCTGCGCGCGAACCTGCGCAAAGTGCTCGAGACGGTCACGGTCGCCGACGTCGCTGAGGGGCGGCTGCCGAAAGACGTCACGGCGCTCACCAAGGCCGACTCAGCCTGGCACTAGCGGCTGGCACGGCGCTGGGAGCCGGGCCGCGGCTGCCGCTCACCCCGCCTGAGCGAACACCCGCGGCGCCGGCAGGCGCACCGTCAGGATCTGGCCCTCCTGAACCTCCAGCTGCTGCGCGGTCTCGCGGGTGACCTGGGCCCACAACTCGCGGCCGTCGCCGAGCTTCAGCTCGACGCGGACCTCGAAGCCCAGGTGCACCACGCGCTCGACGAGCGCCTCCTCGCCCCCGCCCTCCTCGGAGAGGAGCTGGATGTCGTGCGGGCGCAGGAAGGCGTCGCCGAGGCGGTTGACCGGGCCGATGAACGACATCACGAACTCGTTGGCGGGGGCCTCGTACAGCGCGCGTGGCGAGCCGCTCTGTTCGATCCGCCCGTCGTTCATCACGACGATCTGCTCGGCGACCTCCATCGCCTCCTCCTGGTCGTGTGTGACGAAGATCGTCGTCACGTGGATCTCGTCGTGCAGTCGCCGCAGCCACTCCCGCAGCTCCGCGCGAACCTGGGCGTCGAGCGCGCCGAAGGGCTCGTCGAGCAGCAGCACCTGAGGCTGGACGGCGAGCGCCCGGGCGAGCGCCATGCGTTGCTGCTGGCCGCCGGAGAGCTGCGAGGGGTAGCGCTCGGCGAGTCCCTCGAGCCGCACGAGCGAGAGCAGTTCGGAGACGCGGTCGCGGATCTCCTCCTTGGGCCGTTTGCGCACGCTCAGCCCGAAGCCGACGTTGTCGTGCACGGTCATGTGCTTGAACGGGGCGTAGTGCTGGAAGACGAAACCGACGCCCCGGCTGCGCGCGGGTGAGGACGTGACGTCCTCGCCGTCGATCAGCACCATGCCGGTGTCGGGCGTCTCGAGCCCGGCGATGATCCGCAGCAGGGTTGACTTGCCGCTGCCGCTCGGGCCGAGCAGCGCCGTCAGGGCGCCGTCGGCGACGGTGATGCTGACCTCGCTGAGCGCCTGGAACTCGCCGAAGCGCTTGCTCACCTCGCGGACCTCGATGGCCATCAGCGGCCTCCCTTCTTGTTGGCTCGCCGCGCGAGCAGGTTCATCGCCAGCAGCGTGATCAGCGCGAGCACGGCGAGCATCACGGCCGCCGTGTAGGCGCCGGTCGTGTCGAAGTTCTCGAAGCGGTCCTGGACGTAGAGGGGGAGGGTCTGGGTCTGCCCCTCGATCCGCCCGGAGACGATGCTGACGGCGCCGAACTCGCCGAGTGCCCGCGCCGTCGTCAGCACGACCCCGTATCCGACGCCCCAGCGGATGCCGGGCAGCGTGATGCGCCAGAACGTCTGCCAGGGCCTCGCGCCCAGCGTCTCCGCGGCCTGCTCTGAGTCGGTGCCCATCTCACGGAGCACCGGGATCGTCTCGCGCACGACGAACGGGAGCGTCACGAGCGCCGTGGCCAGCACCATCCCCGGGACCGAGAAGATGATGTTGATCCCCTGCGCTGCCAGTTCGTCGCCGAACCAGCCCGCGCGCCCGTAGACGAGCACGAGCGCGAGCCCGACGACGACCGGCGAGATCGCGAACGGCATGTCGATCAACAGCCCGAACAGGGTCCGCCCCGGCATCCGCCCGCGCTCCAGCAGGATCGCGGCGCCGATCCCGAAGATCGTGTTCAGCGGCACGACGATCAGCACGATCTCCAGCGAGAGCCACATCGCGTGCAGCGCGTTCGGGGCCGTGACCGCGTTCCAGACCGGCGCCAGGCCGTGTTCGAAGGTCCGGTAGAAGATCATCACGAGCGGCGCGCCGAGCAGCACCGCGAGATAGCCGAGCGCGACCGTCCGCAGCGCGAGCCGGCCGCCCCGCGAGGAGCCGAGCGTCGTCGCCTCGCCGCCGCGGGCACGGCCGCGGCGCGTGAGCCGGCCGCTCGGCTTCGCGCCTACGGTGAGCGTGCCGCCGCTGCTAGACGACATGGCGCGACCACCTTCGCTGCACGAGGTTCAGCACTCCCAGCACGAACAGCGCGATCAGCAGCAGCAGCACCGAGACGGCCGCCGCGGCGACGAGGTTTTCGTCCTGGATCTGGCCGAAGATGTAGACCGATCCGGCCTCCGTCTTGAACGGCAGGTTGCCGGTGATCAGCACCAGCGACCCGTACTCGCCGATCGCGCGGGCGAAGCTGAGCGCGACGCCCGAGAGGATCGCCGGCGCGAGCGTCGGCAGCACGATGCGGCGCAGCACCGTCCGGTTGCTCGCTCCGAGCGACGACGCGGCTTCCTCCATCGAGCGGTCGAGGTCGATCATCACGGGCTGGACCGAGCGCACGACGAACGGCAGCGTCACGAACAGCAGCGCGAGGACCACCGCCGCGCGCGTGAACGTCACGTTGATCCCGACCGGGCTGTTCTTGCCGTACAGGGACAGCAGCACGAGCCCGGCGACGATCGTCGGCAGCGCGAACGGGAGATCGATGATCGAGTTGACGATCCCCTTGCCGGGAAACTCGTCGCGCACGAGCACCCAGGCGATGATCGTGCCGAACACGGCGTTGACGAGCACCACGATCACCGACGCGATCACGGTCAGCTTGATCGCCGCCCACGCCTCCGGGCTGCTGATCGCATGCCAGAACGCGTTCGTGCCGCTCGAGAACGCCTTCGAGCTGAGCGCGGCGATCGGCAGCAAGACGAGGATGCTCAGGTAGAGGACCAGCAGTCCTCTGCCGAGCACCCCGCCTGCGAACGGTGCGAACGACGACCCTCGCCGCGTGCGAAACGACGCCGGCGCCGGGCTACTTGCTGGTCGAGACGCCAAGCGATTCCTCGATCTTCGTCACGAGGCCCGTTTCCTTTTCGAAGAATTCCTTCTGGATCTTCTTCCAGCCGCCCAGGTACTGGATCGTGAAGAGGCCCGGCGGGTTCTTGAAGCTCGAGGCGCCCGGCACGCCGCTGATCACGGGCCGGTAGCCGTTTTCGACCCAGATCTGCTGCGCGGCGGGGGTGACGAGGTATTCGGCGAACTTCTTCGCGCCTTCGCTGCTCCCGACCACGGCGAGCGGGTTTTCGATCTGGATCGTGTTTTCGGGGATGATGTATTCGATCGGGGCGCCCTTCTTTTCGTCCTGGATCGCCTCGGTCTCGTAGTCGAGCAGCGCGTCGCCGCGCCCGGCCAGGAACGTCTGCAAAGCGTTGCGGGCGGAGCTGTCCTGGCTGACGACGTTGTGGAACAGCGCCTTGACGTATTCGAGCGCCTGCGCCTTGCTCTTGCCTTCCTTCAGCTGAGCGCCGTATGCCCCGACGACGTTCCAGCGGGCTGCGCCGGAGGTGAACGGGTTCGGTGTGAGCACCTGCACACCGGGCTTGATCAGGTCGGCCCAGCTTTTGATGTGCTTCGGGTTGCCCTTGCGCACGATGATCACGTCGACCGAGTTAGTGACCATGCCCTTGGTCGGCGTCTGGTTCCAGCTCGGCTGCACCTGCCCGCTCTTGACGAGCCGTTCGACGTCCGGTTCGAGCGAGAAGTTGACGAGGTCGGCGTGCAGGCCGTTCGCGACAGCGCGGCTCTGTTCGCCCGAGGGCCCGTAGGACTGGCTGAAGGTCGCTTCCTTGCCCGCGGACGTCGCGTCGTAGGCGCGGATCAGCTTTTCGTAGGCCGCCTGGGGCGTCGAGTAGGCGACGAGCGCGACCTGCTTGCTCCCGCTGCTCGACGACGAGCCGCAGGCGGTGAGCAGGGCGGCGGCGGCGAGGAGCAGGGCGAGTGCTGCGGCTGGGCGTCGGGTCATGATCACTTTCTCTGTGAAGAACACGGTAAATATCGGCTTGGTAGAGCCGATGTGAAAAGTACCGGAAATCGGATCAGATTTCCACCGGAAGGCGTATCCGTGACATTGGACACGCAACGCAATTGCTGTCCATTTCCTTGACATAATCCGCGCGGCATCGGGTACCATTTGAAGCACCTGAACCGCCACACGCCCGGGTCCCGTAGTTTTCGGTCCCGCCCGGTACCCGCTCAGCATCCCCCCGATCCGCAAAGGAGACCTCGCCCGATGTCAGCCCCCACGACCGTTCCAGACGACGACGCCGCAGCGGCCGTCGAGACTGTCATGGAGGGTGGTGCCGAGGCGGTCTTCTCGCTGCAGTTGACGCAGGACCAGAAGGACATCCGCGACTGGGTCCACGGCTTCGCGGCCGACGTCGTGCGACCGGCTGCGCACGAGTGGGACGAGAAGGAGCAGACGCCGTGGCCGATCATCCAGGAGGCGGCCAAGATCGGCCTCTACGGCTTCGAAGGAATGGCGCAGTTCTTCGCCGACCCGTCCGGGCTCGGGCTGCCGATCGTCAACGAGGAGCTGTTCTGGGGCGACGCGGGGATCGGCATGTCGATCATGGGCACGGCACTCGCCGTCGCCGCGATCTTCGGCCAGGGCTCCAACGAGCAGATCGGCGAGTGGATCCCGCGCTGCTTCGGCACGCCGGACGAGGTCAAGGTCGCAGCCTTCTGCGCGTCGGAGCCGAACGCAGGCTCGGACGTCTCGGGGCTGCGCACGAGCGCCAAGTTCGACGAGGCCGCGGGCGAGTGGGTGATCAACGGCCAGAAGGCGTGGGCAACCAACGGTGGCATCGCCGACGTGCACGTTGTGATCGCGTCGGTCGACCGCGAGCTCGGCTCCAAAGGCCACGCCGCCTTCGTCGTGCCGATGAGCGAAGCCAAGGGCATCGAGCAGGGGGTGAAGGTCTCCAAGCACGGCCTGCGCGCCTCGCACACCGCCGACGTGTACCTCGACGACTGCCGGGTCCCCGCCGACTACGTGCTGGGCGGCAAGGACAAGCTCGACGAACGGCTCGCGCGTGTGCGCGAAGGCAAGAAATCGCAGTCGCAGGCGGCGATGCAGACGTTCGAGGCGTCCCGTCCGACCGTCGGCGCCCAGGCGATCGGGATCGCCCGTGCCGCCTACGAGTACGCGCTCGAGTACTCGAAGGAGCGCGAGCAGTTCGGCCGCAAGATCATCGACAACCAGGCGATCGCCTTCACGCTCGCGCGGATGAAGCTCGAGATCGACGCCGCGCGGCTGCTCGTCTGGCGCGCCTCCTGGATGGGCCGCAACCAGGTCCGGTTCGAGAACGCCGAGGGCTCGATGAGCAAGCTCAAGGCCGGTGAGGTCGCCGTATGGGTGACCGAGCGTGCGATCCAGATCCTCGGCGGAAACGGCTACACGCGCGAGTTCCCGGTCGAGCGCTGGCACCGCGACGCGAAGATCTACGACATCTTCGAGGGCACGGCCGAGATCCAGCAGATGGTGATCTCGCGCGCGATCTCCGGGATGCCCGGTCTGTTCGGCACCAAGGACTAGCTCGCGCAGCCGCGCGGTGGACGTGCGCCTGCGTGAATGAGCTGAGCGGATGGCGGGTAGAGTCGGGCTGTTGGCGACGCCGTCGCCAAGGAGTCGGTGCCGAGCGGCGCCGCGAAGCGATCAAGAAAGAGCGGGGGTAGGGATGCGGGGGCAGCGATTCTCAGGGAAACTCGCCGTCGAGCGGGTGGGGTCCGTTGGCGGGCTGCGACTTTGGTGCGCGGCCCTGTGTTCGATCGCGCTCGGAGTCGCGGCGCTGGGCGGCGCGGCGCCCGCGAGCGCGAGCTGCCTCCCGAAAAAGCATGCGAGGGCGAGGGTCCTGCGCGTCGGGACGTTCAACCGCAAGAAAGGCCAGTGCAAGACGATCCAGGAAGCGGTCAAGGCAGCTGCCCCCGGCAGCTGGATCCTGATTGGCCCCGGCGACTACAAACAGTCGAGCAGCGAACAGATGCCGGGAGCGGTGGGCGACGACCGCGCGGGAGCCGACATCGTGATCACGACCCCCGACCTGCACATCCGCGGCATGAACCGCAACGAAGTGATGATCGACGGCACCAAGCCGGGATCACCGGAGTGCAGCTCTGAAGAAGCGGCGCAATACCTGGGCACCAAAGAAGGCTCGGGGTACTCCGGCAACAACGGGATCGTCGTCTACAAGGCCGAAGGCGTTTGGCTGCAGAACTTCTCGGCGTGCAACTTCCTGTCCGGCAATCAGGGCGGGGGCGATGAGATCTGGTTCGACGGCGCCCAGTCGACAGGCACACAGCAGATGCGCGAATGGTGGGGTACCTACGTCAGCGCCACCTCGACCTACTGGGGCGGTACCGAAAAGCCCTCCGCGACCTACGGCGTGTACGCCGACAACGTCCTCGGCGGCCCCGGGCTGTTCGACCACACGTACGCGAGCAACATGTCGGACTCCGGTGTCTACATCGGCGCCTGCCCCGACTGCAACACGGTCGTCAGCAACAGCCAGTACGAGGGCAACGACCTCGGGTACTCCGGATCGAACTCCGGCGGCCACCTGATCCTCGAAAACGACGAATTCGACAACAACGAGGAGGGCGTCGCCACGACGAGCCAGAACAACGACGACGCCCCGCCGCCCCAGAACGGCGAGTGCCCCGAAGGCGGGGAAAACCCCGCCCCGCCGGCCGGAGCCCAGCGCAAGGACATCTGCTGGGTGATGAGGCACAACCGTGTCGTCGAAAACAACAACGGCGGCACGCCCACGTCCGGCGGAGCGCCGGGTCTGCTCGGCACGGGCATGACCGATGCGGGCGGGCGCAATGACCTGATCGCCGAAAACACCTTCGCGGGCAACAAGGCGTGGGGGATCCTCGTGCTCACCTACCCGGGGATAGAAGAAGAACCGCCCTCGCAGGTCCTGGAAGCGTTCCCGGAAGACAACTGCCGGGAAGGCATCAAAGCGAGCGTCGAAGGCAAAACGGAGTGTGTCTTCGAACCGTTCGCCAACGAGGTCGAGGGCAATACGTTCGCGAGCAACGGTGGCTTCAAAAACCCGTCCAACGGCGACATCGGCGAAATCTCCACCGCCGAACCGAAACAGCTGACGAACTGCTGGCACGGGAACGTCGAGGAAGGCGGCGGCGAACCGACGAGCGAACCGAAACTCATCCAGACGACCCACGGCACCTGCTCGTCTCCCGACCTCGGAGGCGAAACGGCGGCCAGCACGCTCGGGGTCCAGGCGGTGTGCGACTCGCGCCTGGAGGGCGAATGCCCGTCGGTGCCGGGTGAGGAATACCCGCGCACGCCGGTCAAACTGTTCTCGCTGCTGCGCATGCGCGAACAGTCGCCCACGATGCCGAACCCGTGCCAGGGCGTGCCGCGCAACCCGTGGTGCAAGGGGTGAGTCGCGGCCCTGCGGGGCCGAGCGACCGGATCGCTCAACAGCAGAAGCCGTGAGGCCGCACCGCGCCGGGTCGATTCCGGCGCGGGGCGCGCCGCGGCGTAAGCTGCGTCTCAGCCGTCGCGCCGGGCCTCGCGCCGGTCGCGGATCATCGACCGTGCGACGGCGTCGCCCGCGATCGTTGCGGGCCAGATGATCACGGTGGCCTCGACGAACGTCACGGCCCCGTGAACGGTGAGGCCCGGGACGATCAGCGCGACGATCACGAGCGCGACGATCGTCGAGCCGAGCGCCAGCAGGCCGGCCATCGCGACCGAGGGCTGGCGGATCAGCACCCTGAGCGCGAGGAACGAGACGACGATGTGTGCCACCCAGAACAGCAGCGTCGCCTCGAGCAGCCCGCCGGCGTTGAGCGAGAAGTCACTCAGCACGGCCGAGCAGATCAAAAGGGCCGCAGCGATTGCGACGAGCGACGTCGCCAGCCGGATCCCCCACCGTCGCAGCACGAGCCGAGGTTACACCCGCCGGTCAGCGGATCCCCGCCCCCAACCGCCAGATCCGCTACCAGGCCTGGCCGGTGCCGCAGTGCGGGCAGGACACGCTCGTCGAGACCTCGGCGCTGAACAGGTAGCCGCAGCCGCAGGTGTACAGAGCGGTGTCGACCGGTCCCCCGGCCGCACGGACCCGCTCGGCGAGGGGGTCGCACCGGTCATGTGCCGGCGCCTGCTCGGCGGGCGCGGCCGTCCTTGCGGTGCCCGCGCCGCTCCGGGGCTGGTGCTGGGCGTGGCGGTCGTGACCGCGCCGCGTGGAGCGCCTGGCCTCGCGGTCTCGCAGTGGTTGCAGAAGCCTGGGTGTCATGGGTCCTCTCCCTGTAAGACGTCGCACACGTAAAAAGGTTTCGCGGTGCAACCTTTGTTTCCTGTCGGGCGGCTGCGGAGACGCACGGGTCGATCGGTCGCGAACGGCGCGCGCCGTCGGGCCCTGCCCGGCGGGGTCGGGGGTTCTGAGATAATCGAGTCGATGAACCCCGCGCGGAAGCGAAAGGTGCGCTTGGTTGCGGCGCTTAGCGCAGCGGTGGTACTGGCAGCGGCCCTGATCTACACCAGCTTCAGCGCGGCCAGCCCGGCGCTGACCCCGACCCAGCTGCTGCATGACGCGCAGCCCGGCCGCAGCTACGTGCTCACGGGCACGGTCGTGTCCGGAAGCGTGCACCACCAGGGCGAAGTGCTCGACTTCGCCGTCCGCGACCGCGCGGGCAGCGCGGCGATTCCGCTGGCCTACACGGGCACCGTCCCGGACCCGTTCCGGGAAGGCCGCGAGGTGATCGTCACCGTCGAGAAGCAGGGCGGCCGCTACGTCGGCGAACGCAACTCGCTGATCACGAAGTGCCCCTCGAAGTTCAAGACGGCGCCGCCGAGCGAGCAGCAGAGCTCCTGAGTGCGGGCGCCCACGGGACAGGAGCACTGCACGGGCGCCGCGGCGACCCCGCGCCGGGGCGCTGAGGGACGGGCGCGCTGATGGCGGGGCTCGGCTACGCCTGCCTGTTGCTCGCGCTCGGGATCTGCGCCTACGGGATCTGCGCCTCGATCTACGGCGTGCGCGCCGGGCGGCCCGAGTTCTCGGCCTCGGGCCGGCGTTCCGTCTACGCGCTGTTCGGCGTTCTGAGCGTCGCCTTTCTCGTGCTCGAGCTCGCGTTCCTGCGCAACGACTTCACGTTCAACACGGTCGCCGACACCTCGAGCCGCACGACGCCGCTGGCCTACCGCGCCGCCGCCGTGTGGGCCTCCCAGGAAGGATCGCTGCTGCTGTGGGCCTGGCTGCTGTCGCTGTGGTCGAGCGTCGCGCTGTTCCTGACGCGACGGCGCATGCGGGACGTGGCGAGCTACGCGACGGCCGTGCTGCTCGGCTTCGGAGGGTTCTTCGTCGCGCTGATGATCTTCTACGCCAACCCGTTCGCGACGACGCGCCCGGCGCCGCCGGAAGGCGTCGGGCTGGACCCGCTGCTGCGCTTCCCGACGATGATGATCCACCCCCCGATGCTGTACTCGGGGTACACGCTGTGCACGATCCCGCTCGCGTTCGGCGTCGGGGCCCTACTCGCCCGCCGGGTCGACGCCGACTGGATCAAAGCGATCCGCCGCTTCGCGTTCGCCGGGTGGCTGTTCCTCGGAGCCGGCATCCTGCTCGGCGCGCGCTGGTCCTACTCCGAGCTCGGCTGGGGCGGCTACTGGGGTTGGGACGCGGTCGAGAACGCCTCGCTGATGCCCTGGCTGTGCGCCACGGCCTTCATCCACTCGCTGATGATCCAAGAGAAGCGCGGGATGCTGAAGGTGTGGAACGTCTCACTCGTGCTCGCTACCGGGACGCTCGCGATCATGGGCACCTTTCTGGTGCGCAGCGGCATCCTCAGCTCGATCCACGCCTTCGGCGGCCAGACGCTCGGGGTGCCGTTCGTGATCCTGATCGGGGTGCTGATCCTCAGCTCGATCTACCTCGTCAGCTCGCGTCGGGACATGCTGCGCAGCGAGCACCGCCTCGACTCATTGCTCTCGCGCGAGTCGATCTTCCTGGCCAACAACATCGTGCTCGTTGGGCTCTGCTTCGTGATCTTCTGGGGCACCTACTTCCCGCTGATCTCCGAGGCGCTGACCGGCCAGGAAGCGTCTGTCGGCCCGCCTTGGTTTGACCGTTACACGGTGCCGCTGGCGCTGGTGCTCGTGCTGCTCTCCGGCATCGGCCCGGTGATCGCGTGGCGGCGGGCGACGCTCGCCAACGCCCGGCGCAACTTCCTGGTGCCGCTGACCTGCGCGCTGCTC
>DATMMF010000027.1:0-5895 GCA_035569835.1 Solirubrobacteraceae bacterium | reverse complement strand
CGGCGCGACCGAGAACCTGCCCAGCGGATCTGCGGTCAAGCCCGGCGACATCGTGACCGCGTCGAACGGCCGCACGATCGAGATCAACAACACCGACGCCGAGGGCCGCCTCGTGCTGGCCGACTGCTTGTCCTACGCCGTCGCCGAGGGCGCGCAGCGGATCGTCGACCTGGCGACGCTGACGGGCGCCGTGATCGTCGCGCTCGGCAACACCTACGCGGGCCTGATGAGCAACGACGACGACCTCGCGGGCCAGCTCACGGCCGCCGGCGAGCGCAGCGGCGAGATCCTGTGGCGGCTGCCGCTCCACCAGGAGTACGAGGAGCTCGTCAGGGGCACCTACGCCGATCTGGACAACGCCCCCGAGGCCCGCAAGGCCGGGACGATCGTCGGCGGCACGTTCCTGTCGAACTTCGTGGGCGACGTGCCGTGGGCCCATCTCGACATCGCGGGCTCGGCGTGGGACCTCGGTCGCGCCTATGTCGGCAAGGGCGCCTCGGGCTACGGCGTGCGACTCCTGGTCGAGCTGGCGCGCGCGCTCGCGGCCTAGCCGCGTCTCACGGCTCCGGCGGCAGGCCGAGCCAGCGCGTCACAGCCGTCCAGGCCTGGCTGCGCGGATCGACGTGGGCCCGGTGCGAGCCGCCTGGACCCTCGATCTCGATCAGCTCCACGCTCTTGCCCTCTTCCTGGGCGCGCGTCGCGTAGCGGCGCGCCGGCTTGATCGAGACGGTGCGGTCCACGGTGCCGTGAACGAGCAGCACCGGGATCTCCAGCGCGGGCAGCCGCATCGGATCGGCGACTGCGTAGCGGCCGGGCAGCTCCTCGGGCGAGGCGCCCATCAACGCCTTCAGCGGCCCGCCGTGCCACACCTCGTAGGCGCGGGTGAGATCGACGACGGCGGCCTGGCCGATCGCGCGCGTGGGCAGCACCGCGGGGCCGGCGCCCGGAGCGCCGTCGGGCAGATAGGCGCGCGCGGCCGCCCACAGCGCGAGGTGCCCACCCGAGGAGTGGCCCAGGAAGGAGACGCTGCCGAGGTCGAGCGGCGCGTCGAGCGAGCCCAGGTGGTCGATCGCCGCGGCGACATCCTCGAACGTGCCCGGCCAGCCGCCTCCCTCTTCGCCGAGCCGGCGGTACTCGATGTTCCAGACCGCCCACCCGCGGCGCAGCAGGTCGCCGGCGAGCCCGCGCATCAGCGAGCGCCCGTAGCGCTTGCTCCACGCGCCGCCGTGGACCGTGACCATCACGGGATGCGGGCCGGCGCCGAGCGGCAGGTAGAGGTCAGCTCGCTGGGAGCGGCGCGGTCCATAGGAATAGACCTCGCCGCGAGTGAGGAAGTCGAGCACGAGCCGGGTGCGGACCACGCGCGGCGATGGTAATGCAGCAGCCGCCCGCCTCCGGCGACATGTGAGAATGGCTGCCGCGATGGACTTCGACCTGTCTCCCGACCACGAGCTGATCCGGCGCACGGTGCGCGAGTTCGCCGAGGCCGAGGTCGCGCCGGCCGCCGAGGAGCTCGACCGCACGAAGGCGTTCCCCTACGAGATCGTGCGCAAGCTCGGCGAGCTCGGGATGATGGGAATCCCATTCCCCGAGGAGTACGGCGGCGGCGGCGGGGACACGCTGGCCTACGCGCTGGCGGTCGAGGAGCTGACGCGGGTCGACTCCTCGGTGGCGATCACGCTCTGCGCGCACACGTCGCTCGGCACACAGCCGATCTACCTGTTCGGCAACGAGGAACAGAAGCGCGAGTGGCTGCCGCGGCTGTGCTCGGGCGAGGTGCTCGGCGCCTTCGGCCTGACCGAGCCGGAAGCGGGCTCGGACGCCGGCAACACGCGCACGCGCGCACGGCTTGAGGACGGCGAATGGGTGATCGACGGCGCCAAGCAGTTCATCACGAACGCCGGGACCGACATCTCCGGGGTCGTCTGTATCACCGCCGTGACAAACGCCGGCGACGACGGCGACCGCGAGATCTCGAACCTGATCGTCGCGAACGGAACGCCCGGCTACGAGCAGGGCGAGCCCTACCGCAAGATGGGATGGAACGCCTCGGACACGAGGCCCCTCACCTTCACCGACTGCCGTGTGCCGGAGGCCAACCTGCTGGGTCCGCGTGGGCAGGGTTTCCGCCAGTTCCTGCACATCCTCGACATCGGCCGCATCGGGGTCGCGGCGATGGGCGTGGGGCTCGCCCAGGGCGCGCTCGACCAGGCGCTCGCCTACTCGCTTCAACGGCGCGCGTTCGGCAAGCCGATCTCGAAGTTCCAGGCGATCCAGGCCAAGCTCGCCGACATGTCGAGTGAGATCGAGGCCGCGCGGCTGCTGGTCTACAAGGCGGCGCGCGAGAAGGACGCCGGGCGCAACTTCACGCTGACGGCCGCGCAGGCGAAGCTGAAGACGGGCCGCCTGGCCGTGCGCTGCAGCGAGGAAGCGGTCCAGATCCACGGCGGCTACGGCTACATCGAGGAGTACCCGGTGTGCCGCTTCTACCGCGACGCGAAGATCCTCACGATCGGCGAGGGGACGGACGAGATCCAGCAGATGGTGATCGCCCGCGCGCTGGGCGCCTAGAGCGAGAACCGCCGATCAGCGCGGTTCGAGCACGACGAGAGGGATCTCGCGGTCGGTGCGCTCCTGGTAGCCCTGGTATCCGCTGTAGACAGAGACGACCAGCGGCCAGAGCTTCTCGCGCTCGGCCGCCGTCGCCACGCGAGCATGTACGCGTTTGCGGTCGCGCCCGACCTGGACCGTCGTATCCGGATTGGCCATCAGGTTGTGGAACCAGGCGGGGTTCTTCGGATAGCCGCCCTTGGAGGCGACGATGACCACGTTCTCACCGTCGCGCGCGTAGACGAGCGGGCTCGTCCGGCGCTTGCCGCTCCGGGCGCCGACGTGGTCGAGCAGGAGCACCGGCGCGAAGCCGGGAAGGTGGTGCCCGATCGCTCCGCCGGTGAGCCGGTAGACGGCAGTGTGGCCGGCCATCAACCGCCGTGTCACGGGCCAGGTGCGGTCGGCCAGGTCCAGGTAGCTCGGCGTCACGAGCGCCGAGGCTACACCGCCGGGGCGCCGCGGGCCTCGCCCCCGGCGCTCGCCTCCCTTCGCTACGGCGGCTGCCGGGGTGCGCTCGCCATTCACGAAGCGCCACGGCGGGCGATACTGCTGAGGGTGGCACGCGGCTCGGAACGTCTCGCCGGCAAGGTCGCCCTCGTCGTCGGCGCCGGCCAGACGGCCGGGGAGACGATCGGCAACGGCCGCGCCACGGCGCTTCTCTTCGCCCGCGAGGACGCGCGGTTGATGTTGCTCGACCGGTCCGGCGCAGCGGCTGAGGAGACCGCGGCCGCGATCGCCGCCGAGGGCGGCTCAGCCGAGGTCTTCGAGGGCGACGTCTCCCGGGAGGAGGACTGCGCCGCCGCCGTCGCCGCCTGCCTCGAACGGCTCGGCGCGCTCGACGTGCTCCATCACAACGTGGGCATCGGCCAGGGCGACGGCTGGACCGAGTGGATCGACTTCGCCGGCTGGGAGCGGATCATGCGCGTGAATGCGGGCGGCGCCATGCTGATGGCCAAGGCGGCGCTCCCCGCGATGCGCGAGCGCGGCGGAGGAGCGATCACGTTCGTCTCCTCGATCGCGGCCGTGGTCGCGGGCGCGGCGCCGATGAGCAACCCGCCGCACGGTTACAAGATGTCGAAGGCGGCGATGAACGCGCTGACGCTGTCGCTCGCGCAGTCCTACGCGGAGCATGGCATCCGCGTCAACGCGATCCTGCCCGGCCTGATCGACACGCCGATGGGGGTCGACGCGGTCGCGGCGGCCCTCGGCATTGAGCGCGGACGCTACGCGCGGCGGCGCGACGAGACGGTGCCGCTGAAGGGCGGCATGGGCAGCGCCTGGGATGTGGCGAACGCCGCTCTGTTCCTCGCCTCTGAGGAGGCGAAGTTCATCACCGGCGTGCTGCTGCCGGTCGACGGTGGGCAGTCGGCGCGGGTCGGCTGAGCCGCCGTCCCGGAGACGAGAAGCCGGTCAGCCGCTGTCGAGCTGCTTCTCGGCCTCGTCGTGCAGCAGCGTCCCCGCCGCGCTCGCCGGGTCGAGCCGCCGATCGACGACCTGCGCCAACAGCCGCTGGAAGCGGTCGTCGCGCGCGAGGTCATCCTCCAAGCGCCGGCGCAGCCGCGACGTGGCAATCGAGAGCACCTCGTTTCGCAGGTTGCGGGCGCGGCGCTCGGCGAGCGTGCCGGCGGCGACGATGTGCGCGCGGTGCTCGTCGAGCCGCTGCACGAGCTCCTCGATGCCGGCGCCGCGGTTCGCCTCGGTGCGGACGATCGGCACGCGCCAGGTGGCTTTGATCTGCTCGGGCGAGCGGTCGAGGTTCGCGAGCGAGAGCACGCCGCGGATCTCGCGCACCATCGTGTCGGTCAGCGGGTGGTCCGCCTTGTTGATGACGATCACGTCGGGGATCTCCATCACCCCCGCCTTCAGCGCCTGGATCGAGTCGCCCGAGCCGGGCATCAGGACGAGCACGATCGTGTCGGCGTGGTCGATGATGTCGATCTCGGCCTGGCCCACGCCGACCGTCTCGATGAACACGTCCTGCCGGCCGGCCGCGTCGAGCAGGAGCGCGGCCTGCAGCGCGGCCTCGGAGAGGCCGCCGAGCGCGCCGCGGTTGGCCATCGAGCGGATGAACACGCCCTGGTCGAGGAAGTGCTCGGCGAGCCGGATGCGGTCCCCGAGAAGCGCGCCCTGCGTGAAGGGCGAGGAGGGGTCGATCGACAGCACCCCGACCGAGCGGCCGGCTTCGCGGCGCGCCTTGGTGAGCGCCCCGATCAGCGTCGACTTGCCGGCACCGGGTGGCCCGGTGAAACCCACGACCTCGGCGTGACCGGTGTGAGGATAGACCTCCCTGACGAGCTCCCAGCCCTCGGGGCGATCGTCCTCGACGAGGCTGATCGCCCGCGCGAGCGCGCGGCGGTCGCCGTCGAGAAGACGTCTCGCAAGGGAGTCCTCGGCCATCGAGCGGGCATCATCGCAGGGATATCCGGCACCTCCGAACCCACCCTCGCGAAGTGGAGTTACGATCCGCCGCGATGGGGCTCCTCGCAGACCAGGTGCGTGCGACGCCCGAGCAGCTCGGCGCCTCGGGGGTCCGCCGCCCGCCGGCGCCGCGTGCCGGCGGACCGCTCGCGCTGTTGCGATTCATGCGCGAGAACGGGATGCTGCGGCCCGGATATGCGGCTCTGCTGGCGCGCCTGGCGTGGCTGAAGCTGCGCTTCCGCGGGCGCCTGCAGACCGACGGCATGTGCTTCATCTGCCCCGGCGTGAAGCTCGAGATCGGCCGCGGCGCGACGCTGCGCGTCGGGCGCTGGGCATGGGTCGGGCACGGCTGCAAGATCCGCGTCCACGAGGGCGAGGTCAGCATCGGCGCGAAGACCGTGATGGGCCAGGACTGCACGGTCTCGGCCTTCCAGCACATCTCGATCGGCCGCGAGTGCATCGTCGCCGACCGCGTGATGCTGATCGACTTCGACCACGGCGTCGTCGAGGTCGAGCGGCCGATCCGCCTGCAGGGCATCTACAAGCGCGATGTGCGCGTCGGCAGCAATGTTTGGATGGGTTATGGGTCGTGCGTATTGAGAGGCGTTAGCGTCGGGCACAACAGCGTGGTGGGGACCAATGCCGTGGTGACAAAGGACGTACCCGAGAATGCGGTCGTCGGGGGCGTGCCGGCGCGGGTGCTGAGGATGCGCGATGCGCCGGAGCGGTTGCGTTGGGAGTAGGGCCGGCGCCGCTTGGCAACGGTCGCAGCTTCGAAAGCGTCGAGCTCCTCTATCCGCGTGGCAAGCGCGGTGGATGCTGCGCCGCGATGCTCAACAGGCTGGCGGCGGATTGGCTTGAGGGAAG
>DATMMF010000026.1:0-4521 GCA_035569835.1 Solirubrobacteraceae bacterium | reverse complement strand
GCAAGGTCATCCGCATCCTTCTTCGGCACCACGGGCGGGGCATCCCGGCCCACGTCCACGGCCACCACGTCGCCCTGATGAGGAAGAGGTCGCCGCCGTTCACGCCGCGGGGCAAATGACCGCACCCGAGGTCGCCCGAGCGCTTGGGATCGGTCGCAACAGCCTCACGGCGCTCGAGCGTCGGATCGGCCTGGTTGCTCCTCGGACGGGCAAGCACGAGCTCAGGAGCTACGCGCCCGAGCACATCGAGGCCTTGCGCGCCGCCGTCACTCCCGCGAGCACCGAGCCCGGGGTCAGCCTCTTCTACTTGAACGACATCGCCAAGCGCGCAGGACGCGACCCGCACTGCATCGGCTTCGCCGCTCACCAGGATGGACCCACCTCTGCTCACCAGAACGGACCCACCCTCGGGTCCGCAGCCCGGCGCGGCCGTGTCAGCGGGTGGCGTGACGTCTTCGCCGTGGAGCTGGGGCTGGCGGCCAGGCTTCCGGGATGGGTTTCTCGGGAAGTCCGGGATCGTGGTGTGCGGTCTGCGGTACGCGGTTCCGCGCAGATCATCGCTCGGGCGCGGCGCAGAAGGTGTGCTCGGCGGCGTGCCGCAAGGTGCGGCGTCGCGAGCAGGCGAGGGTGCGACGCGCGCGTGATCTCGAGGGACATCGGCAGGCGGACCAGGTGCGGCAGCAAGTCCTTCGTGCGCTACGCCGTGAGGCGACGGGTCCGCCGGCGGTGCCGAGCCGGCGTGTGACAGCGCCGCCCACGGGGGAGCTGTCACGCGCCGGCTTGGCCTCGCAACCCCTCGGAACGAAGCATGAAATCATGCTCGCCTGGGACAGGGCGTCCCGGTTGTCACGCGCCGGCTTGGAGCGGGATCTGTCGAAGATCCTTGGTGAAAGCTCGCCGACCTTGGCCAGCGGGAGGCGAGCTCGGCCGGCTGTCACGCGCCGGCTAGACGGTCCAGGTGGCGGAGATCGCTCGGGATAGCGACGGCTTGTCGGGCAGTCGCGGCGGCCTGTCACGCGCCGGCAACGACCGGGAGCCGGCCGGCGTGATTCGAAGGGGCCATGGACGACCCCGGAGACTTCGCCGCCGACCCCGACACGGAGCCGGAGACGCGACCGGGCACGATCAGCATCGAGTGCCGGGCGCTGGTGCTGCGCTACGTCCACCTGCGCGTGCGCGACGCGGGCGCGGAGGCGCGCCTTTCGGGGTTGATGGCGGAGGCCGGCCAGACGAGCCCGGTCATCGTGGTGCACGACGCCGACGGGCGCCCGGTGCTCCTCGACGGCTACCGCCGCGTGCGCGCTCTCGGCCAGCTGGGGAGCGACACGGTGATCGCGATCGCCCTCGGGCTGAGCGAGGCGGACGGGCTGGTCTACTGCCACCGGCAGGAGACGAGCCGGCGCCGCTCGGTGGTGGAGGAGGGCTGGCTGGTGCGCGAGCTCAGCGGCCAGGGGGCCACGCTCCAGGCGATCGGCCTTTCGCTGGGCCGGACCACGAGCTGGGTGTCGCGACGGGTGGCCCTGGTGTCCGCGCTGCCGGAGAGCGCAGAAGAAGCGGTGCGCAGCGGTCGTGTGCCTCCGCACGCGGCGATGAAGTCCCTGGTGCCGTTGGCGCGCGCCAACAAGGTCCAGTGCGAGCAGCTGGTCAGGGCCCTGGGGAACGAGCGCGTCACAACCCGGCAGATGGCCCAGCTGTATGCGGCGTGGCGTGCAGGCAACGGCGAAGTACGCCAGCGCATCGCGAGCGCGCCACGACTGTTTCTCCGGGCAGTCGAGGCGTCCGCGCCGGAGCCCGGAGACGAGATCGGCTGGCTCGTCCAGAAGCTCGGCGTCGCGGGCGACGCTCTGTCGCGCACTGGCGAGAGCCTCGAGCGGGCCGCGAGCGCCGACGCGAGCGTGGTGAAGAGCGCCCGGGTGCGGCGCGCGATTCGAACGATGAGGGCGGCGTGGGAAGCGCTGCACAGCAGAATGGAGGAGTACGATGCAGGACCGAGACACGCGGACTGCGATCTTGCAGCTGCGGGCTAAAGGGCACGGCATCCGCCGGATCGCGCACGCCCTCGGGGTGTCGCGCGGCACCGTCAAGCGGGTGCTCAAGGCCGGGACGGCGGAGGTGCCGGCGATCGAACGGCGGGAGAAAGCGGAGCCGTACGCAGCGCAGATCCTGGAGCTGTACACGAGATGCCGCGGCAACCTCGTGCGCGTCCATGAAGAGCTCGAAGCCGCCGGGGTGGTGATCCCGTACCCGACGCTGACGGGCTACTGCCGTCGTCGCGGCATTGGGCAGACGCCGAAGGAGCGAACTGGTCGTTACTCCTTCGAGCCGGGCGAGGAGATGCAGCACGACACCTCGCCGCACGACGTGATGATCGGAGGCAAGAGGCGGCGGGTGCAGTGCGCGTCGCTGGTGCTCTGCTACTCGCGGATGATCTATGCGCAGGTCTACCCCCGGTGGAACCGCTTCTGGGTGAAGGTCTTCCTGACCGAGGCGTTGCGCTTCTTCGAGGGCGCCGCGGGGCGCTGCATGCTCGACAACTCGAGCGTCGTGGTGGCGGGGGGCGCCGGCAAGCACGCGGTGATCGCGCCCGAGATGGTCGCCTTCGCGGCGCGCTTCGGCTCGACCTTTGTGGCTCACGAGCTCGGTGACGCGAACCGCTCGGCGCGGGTGGAGCGTCCCTTCCATCACATCGAGAACAACTTCTACGCCGGCCGCATCTTCGCGGATCTCGCCGACCTGAACGCGCAGCTCCGCGCCTGGTGCGAGCGGGTGAACGCGACGACCAAGAGGGCGCTTCAAGCCAAGCCCATCGAGCTCTTCGCCACGGAGCGCGCGAGCCTCAAGCCGCTGCCGCTTCACATCCCCGAGGTCTACCTGCGGTGCAACCGGATCGTGGACGACGAGGGCTACATCACGCTCCACACCAATCGCTACTCGCTCCCCGCGTCGCTCATCGAGCGGGAGGTCTCCGTGCACGAGAGCCACGATCGGATCCGCGTCTTCGATGGGCACGCGCTCGTCTGCGAGCACGCGCGCGTGGAGTCGGGCGCAGGGCTGCGCCGGACCCTGCCTGGCCACGAACGCCAAGCCCGATGGCGACAGGGCGGGACCCGGCCACCGATCGAGGAGGAGAGGCGCCTGCTCGTCGCCTCGCCCGCGATGGCGGCCATGGTCGAGGCCCTCAAGAAACGTCACGCCGGCAGGGCCACACGCCTGCTTCAGCGGCTCCACCGCATGTGGCTCGAGTACCCCCAGGAGCCTCTCGACAAGGCGCTCCAAGTGGCGCTCGAGCACGGCCTCTTCGAGCTTCACCGCATCGAGACGCTCGTCCTCCGCTTCGTCGCGGGTGACTTCTTTCGACTGCCCCGCGCCGACGACGAACCCAAGGACCCGACGTGAACGACGACCTGGATCAGTTGCTCAAGAACCTGAAGATGACGGCGATGCGTGAGGTCGTCGAACGCGAGCTCGCGCGCGCTCAAAAGACGAAGACGAGCTACGCCGACTTTTATGCTCGCCTGCTGCGGGAGCAGTATCAGCTCCAGAAGGCGCGCAGCCTCGAGTACAGGATCGACCGCGCCAAGCTCCCGGAGCGCTGGGCCCTGGAGACCTTCCCCTTCCAGGCCCAGCCGGGCGTCCACGAGCCGACCATCAAGCAGTTTGCCGAGCTCGATTTCGTGGCGAAGAAGGAGAACATCGTCTTCGTCGGTCCGACCGGCACCGGGAAGTCGGGACTCGCCTCGGCCATCTTGCTCAAGGCCCTCGAGAACGGCTATCGCGGCCTCTTCGTCCGAGCACAGGATCTCTTCGACGAGATGTACGCCAGCCTCGCCGACCGCTCCTCCCGCTCGCTCCTCAACCGCCTCATGACCGCCGACGTGTTGCTGATCGACGAGATGGGATACCTCAACCTGCGCCCCGAGCAGACGAACCTCTTCTTCAAGCTCATGGAGGAGCGGTACTCGCGCAGGTCGACCATCATCACGACCAACCTCGACTACGACGACTGGTACGGCTTCCTCGGCCGCAAGGAGATGGTCGGCGCCCTGCTCGACCGGCTCCGTCACCACTGCCACACCATCCGCATCGACGGCCCGTCGCTGCGAACCCCGTCCACCTGATCCACCCACGGACCACGGCAGCGCTCGCGCCGCCCTCTCCGGCGGCCATCACGCCCGACGCGCGACAGCCGTGGCGTGCTCATGCTCCGCGACCCCCCCGCCGTGCCTGGCGCTCGCCGTCCACAGGCCCTCCACAACGACCACAACTTCTCAGTCTCCCCCCCGGCCCCCCCTCGAACCACCTGCACCGCGGCGAGCTGCCCCCGCCTACTGATCCACCGCTACGACGACGGCGTGTGGATCGTCAGATCGGAGGTGGGTCTGTCTTCGTGAGCAGAAGTGGGTCCGTCTTCGTGAGCGGTGAAGGCGCAGCGCTGGCTCGAGGTCCTGCCGAGCTACGCGCCGCGCAACCCCGAGAAGCTGGTCTTCCCTGGGCGACGCGGGGGCCGGCGGCCGCCGGGCA
>DATMMF010000025.1:0-73998 GCA_035569835.1 Solirubrobacteraceae bacterium | reverse complement strand
AGCAGCAGCAGCACCACGACAAGCACGGCGACACTGCCGACGAGCTGGGAAATGCCCGGAGCCGACGCGCAGAACACGCGAGCCGTCGGCGGCCCGATCAACGCAGGGAACGTCTCGACGCTCGGTGTCGCTTGGACGGTGCCGATCCAGGCGAGCGGCACGTTCGGCGCCTACGCGACGACACCCGTCGTGTCCAACGGCGTCCTCTACACCCAGGATCTGGGCTCCAACGTCTACGCCATCGACCTTTCCACCGGCAAGCTTCTGTGGACGAAGAAGTACAACTCGCCTGACGAGGGGCCCAACGGCGTGACGGTGGTCAACGGGATCGTCTACGGCGCCACCGCGTCCGCGGCCTTCGCGTTGCGGGCGGCGAGCGGCGAACAGCTCTGGAGCAAGACGCTGATCCGCAACGCCAGCGAGGGCATCGACATGGCCCCCGGCTACCACGACGGCGTGGTCTACGTCTCGACGGTGCCCGGTAACACCAAGACCTTCTACGCGGGCAACGGCCAAGGGATCCTGTGGGCGCTCGACGCCCAAACCGGCGCGACGAAGTGGAAGTTCGAAACGGTTCCGAAGGACCTGTGGTCCAGCGAACACACGAACATCAACTCCGGTGGGGGCCTCTGGCACCCGCCCACCTTCGACGGTAAAGGCCATCTCTACATCGGGGTCTCAAATCCCGCCCCATTCCTGGGAACAAAGAAGTACCCGTTCGGCTCCAGCCGGCCTGGACCGAACCCGTACACCGACTCGATTGTCAAGCTCGACGAACAGACCGGCAAGCTGATCTGGCACTACCAGCTGACGCCGCATGACGTGTCTGACTACGACATGCAGAACTCCCCTCTTCTTGGGGACTCGAAAGGGACGCCGATCGTGATCGACGCGGGCAAGGCGGGGATCGTGGTGGCGGTCAACGCCGAAACCGGGAAGCTCGTGTGGACGAAATCCGTCGGCATCCACAACGGCCACGACCACATCGGCGTCGAAGCCGAAAAGGAACCCTCGAAGTTCAAAACGCCGATCACGCTCGAGCCGGGCGACCTCGGCGGGGTCGAGTCGGAGTTGGCGACGAACGGTAAGACGGTCTTCGCGGCGATCAACAACCTCCCCGTGAAGTACAAGGGCCAGAGCGACCTGGAAGCCGAATTCGTGGGTGGATTCGCAGGCGGGAAAGGTGAACTCGTGGCCATCAATACGGCCACCGGCGAATTGGAATGGAAGAAGGAACTACCGTCGTCGGCCTACGGCGCCGCGACGGTCGCGAACGACGTCGTGTTCACAACCGACTTCGAAGGCAATCTCTACGCGTTCGAAACCGGCACGGGCAAGGAAGTCTTCAAAACGAAACTATCGGCCGGCACGAACGCGCCGGCAGCCGTCGTCGGTAACACCGTGATCACGGCGGGCAGCTTCCCACAGGCCACGGGTCAGAAGGCCTTGATCACCGCCTACCGGCTTGGCGCGACGGGCACGTTGCCGACGTCCCCCCCAGCGGCCACGACGAAGACGACTACGACCAAGGCGACAACGACGACCAAGGCGACCGCGCCGCCGGCGGCGACGCCCAGCGCCATCCCGATCGCCGCGGACCCGACCGGGCAGCTCAAGTACACCGAAAGCCAGATCAAGGCCAAGCCGGGCAGCGACACGATCGCGTTCACCAACAACTCGCCGATCGAACACGATGTTGTCCTCGTCAACTCCAGCAACAAGGTCGTCGGTCAAACGCCGATCTTCGTCAAAGGGACGAAGAGCTTCAAAGCGGCCCTCCCCCCGGGGACCTATACCTTCTACTGCTCCGTGCCGGGCCACCGTGCGGCCGGGATGGAAGGGAAATTGACGGTCGCCGGGGGCACGCCGTGAAGGACGCGATCTGAGGCCGTGAACCAGGCAGCTGGCACGACGTTGGCGGGCGTGCGCCGGTGCGCCCGCCAACCGTCCACGATGGCGGCATCGACTGCTCCCCTCAGCATCGTGCCAGGGGAGCCAGGCTCAGCTCTCGCTATCGACGTCTCGCGCGGGGCCGCGTAACGGGTTCGTGAGCGCTATCGCCCTCAGTGACCACGGACGTATCGTCGCGGTCCCGACGCCTGGGCACACCCCGGGCCACGTCCCTGCCATCTCACGACCCCGCGTCGGCGGCCCGGCTCGCGGGCTTCGGCGCCAGAGAAGGGGCAGCGTCCCGGCGCATCGGGCGCGCATCCTCACTTCGCGAGGCTCCCCCCGGCCCGACGGGCTCGCCGGCGCTCAGCGCGGCGTCGAGGATCTCGGCGGCGACCTTGCGCGCGTCGAAGTGCTCCGCGGCCAGCTCCCGCGCCGCCGCGCTGTGCTCGGCGTAGCGCGCGTGGACCTCGGCTAGCGCCCGCGCAGCCTCTGCGGGGCTCGAGAACCGCAGCACGCCCAGGCCGCCGTCGAGGTAGGAGCTGGGGCCGGTGTACTGGACGACCGCAGGGCGGCCGCTGGCCAGGTAGCAGACGGTGCGATCGCTCACCCAGGCGTTCTGCAGGCGCATGCACGATGGCTTGGCGCAGCTGAACTCGCCGGCCGAGCGCTGAACGTAGGAGCGGTAAGCCGCGGGGGTCGCGGTCATGGCGGAGGCCCTGCGCACGCTCCAGCCCTTTCGCTCGAGCAGCGCGACGTCGTCGCCCTCGCTTTCGTCGATGCTCAGCGATAGCTCGAGCGCGACCGGCACGCGCGCGGGCAGCTCGAGGTACTCGAGGAAGCTCGCGCGCTTGCTGTTCAGGTACCAGTCCTCGCCGGCGCCGTCGGTGGCCCACTCCTCGCTCGACCAACTGGAGACGGTCGTGAAGCCTAGCTCCGGCGCGGCGGCGGCCGCAGGCCAGCGCTCAAGGCTGACCGGGGGGCGGATGTGGATCCAGTCCAAGCCGCCCGAGGGGAAGCGCGCCGCCGGCGTGCCGACGGTCTCGCCGGTCGTGAAGTAGAGGTCATGGGCGGCGACGCGCAGCTCGCCGCGCGCCATCCAGAGCTGCAGCAGGCCGGGGTCGATGTCGACGAGCGCCGTGCGGCGGAAGCGCGCGAGCAGCTCGGGATCGATCTCGTAGTAGAAGTTCAGCAGCAGCTCCGCGCGCGCGAGCACGGCCTCGGCCTCGGCGCCCGGCGTCAGCCAGCGGCGCTCCGCCTCGCGGTTGCCCGCGTACAGGATCAGCCTGCCCGGAAGCCCGGCCGCGCCGAGCCGCTCCGACAGCGCGGCCGCCGTGCGCTCGTCCGCGGCCCGATCGCCGGCGGCTGCGAGTCGTTCGAGCCACCAGACCTCGCAGCCCTGCGCGCGAAGACCGTCGACGTACTGCAGGTAGGCCGAGAAGTGCCCTCCACCCTGCGGGTATCGCAGCACGTCGAACGCCGACAGGACGACCGTCGGGCCCACCCGCTCACCCGCCCACGGCGCCGGCGACACCCGCCAGGTCGGAGAAGTTGATCAGGCGGATGCCGAGCTCCTCGACGCGCGCGCGGATCACCGGGTCGCACAGCGTCCGCAGCTCCGCCTCGCGCTCGATCAGATAGGACGACTCGAAGCCGTCGCCGGTGTAGCCGGGATGACAGCCGAACTCGGTGACGCCCTCGCCGACCTCCGCCTCCAGCATCGCACTCAGCGACTCGGCGCTCACCTGCTCGAGATGCGTTTCGTCGTCCCACTGTCCGTAGAAGTCGGCGTAGTAGCGCGCCGGCGAGAACCCGCGCAGCGGGAGCCCCCGCTCGCGCGCAAGCGCCTCGAACAGCTCGCGCAGCGGCGGCTCGAGGTGCACGTTGTGGTGCGAGTCCAGATGCGTCGGCGCCCGCCCCAGCAGCTCCTCGAAGCGCGCCAGCTGCCGTTCCAGCTCGCCGCGGCAGGCCGGGGCGTCGAACAGCAGCTCGGCGTCCTCGTTCGTGAGCGTCGCGTGCAGCCCGACGCTGAGATCTTTCGCGTCCGCGGCGCGTGCCGCGAACTGCGCGGCGGCCGGCATGTCGACCATCAGGCTCGCGCTGGTGACGATCCCGCGCTCGTGAGCCTCCAGGATGCCGCGGTTGACCCCGCGGCTCGCGCCGAGGTCGTCGGCGTTGACGATCAGGTATCGGTCCGGCAAAGCGCGGCTCCCCTCCCCATCGCGACGCGCCGCGGCGCGTCTTGCGCCCGCACGGCGGGCGCGATCATAGCCCCCGCCACCGGGGTGTCCCTCGCGATCAGCGGCATTAGATGACTCTCATTCGGCTTTGAGGAAATAACGCTGGCATCGCCAATCGGTTGAGAAGCGGGGAAAAGACGTTATCCCGGCGCGGGGGTCGGGCAGCGGGGATGGATGCCCGCAGGGACACGCCCCCGCGCCGCCCCAACCTCGGAGGGCCCTTCGCGTTTAAAGGCCGGATCGAGCGCCACGAGGCGCCGCCGCCCTGAACCGATGGGACCCCCCGCGACCGACACCGAACCCCAGCAGGCCACCGCCGGAGAACCCGTCCGGCGGCCGACGGTGCGCGGCAAGGCGCTGTACCTCGGCGGGCAGAAGCTGCAGATCAGAGGCGTGACCTACGGGCCGTTCGGCTCCGACCCGTCCGGCGGGTTCGACCCGCGGACCGTCGAGCGCGACTTCGCGCAGATGGCGGGCTGCGGCATCAACGCCGTACGTGTGTACTCGGCGCCCGAACGGTGGCTGCTGGATCTGGCCCTGCTCCACGGCCTGCACGTGATGGTGGGGATCACGTGGGAGCAGCACATCGCGTTCCTGGACACAGGCGCTGCCGACGGGATCGAGCAGTCGGTACGCGACGCGATCAGGCCGCTGGCCGGTCACCCCGCCGTGCTCTGCTACTCGATCGGCAACGAGATCCCGGCCTCGATCGTGCGCTGGCACGGGCACAAGCGGATCGAACGCTTCCTCGCGCGGCTGTGCCGCGCCGCTCGCGAGGAGGACCCGGGCGGGCTCGTCACGTACGTGAACTTCCCGCCCACCGAGTACCTGCGCCTGTCGGGCTTCGACTTCCTGTCTTTCAACGTGTACCTCGAGCATCGCGAGGAGCTCGACCGGTACCTCGGCCGGCTGCAGAACCTCGCCGACGAACGTCCGTTGCTGATGGCCGAGATCGGACTCGACAGCCGCCGCAACGGCGAGGACGAGCAGGCGCGCTCGCTGCGCTGGCAGCTCGAGGCCTGCAACGACGCAGGCTGCGCCGGCGCGTTCGTGTTCGCCTGGACCGACGCCTGGCACCGCGGCGGATACGAGATCCTCGACTGGGACTTCGGGCTCACGACGCGCGCGCGGGCGCCGAAGCCCGCGCTCGCGGCTGTGCGCGAGGCGTTCGCGACCTCGCCGATCGAGCGCGCCGCAGAGCCGCCCGCGTTCACGGTCGCCGTGTGCACGTACAACGGTGCGGCGACGCTGCGCGAGTGCCTGGAGGGCGTGCAGCGCCTGCGCTACCCGTCATACGAGGTGGTCGTGGTCTCCGACGGCTCGACCGACGATTCGCCGCAGATCGCCCGCTCGTTCGGCGGCATGCGCGTGATCGAGACCGCGCAGCGCGGCCTCTCCGCGGCACGCAACACCGCCATCGAGCACGCGCGCGGGGAGATCATCGCGTTCATCGACGACGACGCATCACCCGACCCGGACTGGCTGACCCATCTCGCGGCTGCATTCGAGTCGGACGAGTGCGTGGCGGCCGGCGGCCCCAACGTGCCGCCGGCGGGCTCGGGCCGCGTCGCGCAGTGCGTCGCGAACGCGCCCGGCGGGCCGACGCACGTCCTCATCTCCGACCGCGAAGCCGAGCACATCCCCGGCTGCAACATGGCGATCCGCAAGCGCGCAGTGCAGGAGATCGGCGGCTTCGACCCGCAGTTCCGCGCGGCCGGCGACGACGTCGACGTGTGCTGGCGTCTGCTCGAAGCCGGCGGCAAGATCGCCTTCAGCCCGGGCGCCGTCGTCTGCCACCATCGCCGCCGCTCGGTACGGGGGTACCTGCGCCAGCAGCGCGCGTACGGCAAGGCCGAGGCGCTCCTGGAGCGCAAGCACCCCGAGAAGTACAGCGCCGCCGGCCACATCTCCTGGGACGGCAGGCTGTACGGCAACGGCTCCGCCCAGCACCGCGGCGGCTGGCGCTGGCACGTCTACTACGGCGGGTGGGGCACGGCCTTCTTCCAGCCGCTCTACGGCCCGCGCAACACCCTGCTCGAGTCGCTGCCGCTGATGCCCGAGTGGTATCTGGCGATCGCCTCGCTCGCCGTGCTCTCGGCGGTCGGCATCGTGTGGTCCCCGGCGCTCGTCGCGCTGCCGCTGCTCGCGCTCGCGGTCGCGGCGCTGGTGGCCGACGCCGCGCTCGGCGCCTCTCGCGCCAGCTTCGAATCGCATACCGGCGTCGTGAGGCTGCGGGCGCTGACCGGCGCCCTGTACCTGCTGCAGCCGCTGGCCAGGCTGCAGGGGCGGCTCTCGCACGGGCTCACCCCATGGCGCCGGCGGGGGCTGCGCTGGCTCGCGCTGCCGCTCGCGCGCACGGGCACGACGTGGTCTGAAACCTGGCAGGGCACCGAGGAACGCGTGCGCGCGCTTGCAGCCGCGATCCGGCGCGAGGGCGCCGTCGTCGCCTCGGGCGGGGACTGGGACAGCTGGGATCTCTACGTCCGCGGAGGCCTGCTCGGGGGCGCGCGGGCGCGCCTCGGCATCGAGGAGCACGGCGCCGGCAGGCAGTTCGTGCGCGTCCGCACGTGGCCGCGGGCGAGCTCGCTCGCGCTGGCGGTCGTGCTCGTGCTCGGCGGGGCGGCCGTTCTGGCGGGGCTCGAGCACGCGCACGCCGCGGCGATCGTCCTCGCCGCGTTCGCGATCCTGCTGCTCGGCCGTGTGATCTACGAGTGCAGCGTCGCCTGCGCGACGGCACGCGCGGCGCTGGGCCACGCGTTCGCAGAGGAACCCCTGCATGACGCGCTGCGCGAGCCCGAGCCGCCGCGGGTGAACCTCGTCCACCTGGCCGAACAGATGCGCATGGCGCGCGCCGAGCGCGTTGGGATCGACGGGGTTGCCAAGCGTTAGCAGGCGGTGCGCGAGACTGAGGCGATGAGCACGGAGAGCCCAACGCCCGCGGCAGCCGCGATCGAGGAGCCAGTCCAGCGCGCGGCGTGGCGGCGTGAGCTGAAGCTGTTGCGCTATGCGAAGCCCCACTGGCGGGGCTTCGTCGGGATGGTCGGCGCCTCTCTGTGTGGCGTCGGGGTCAACCTTGCCCGGCCCTGGCCGCTGAAGATCCTGATCGACAACGTCATCGACGGCAAAGCGATCCCGCACTGGCTCACCTTCCTTCCCGGGGCCGACACCCGGCACGGCCTGCTCGCGTGGGTCGTCGCCGCCGAGATCGTGATCTACCTCGCCGGCACGGTCGCCGCGATGACGACCCAGTACGCGTCGCTCACGCTCGGCCAGTACATGACGTGGTCGCTCGCCGGCGACTTGTTCCGGCATCTGCAGCGCCTGTCGCTGCTGTTCCACACCCGCCGCGAAGCCGGCGATTTGATCGAGCGGGTCACGACTGACTCGTACTCGATCGACACGCTGCTCACCGGCGCGCTGCTGCCGGTGATCGAAGCCGTCGCGATGCTCGGATCGGTGATCGTCGTGATGCTCGCGCTCGAATGGCGACTCACGCTCCTGGCCGTAAGCGTCGTGCCTCTGATCCTGATCGCGACACGCGCCTTCGCTCGCCCGATGCGAGAGCGCGCGCGCGAGCAGCGCGATTCCGAGGGACGCATGGCCTCCGTCGTCGAGCAGACGCTCGGTGCGATCCCGGCCGTTCAGGCGTTCACCCGCGAGTCACGCCAGGAGCTGCGCTTCCGCCACCATGCGCAGCAGACGGTCCGCGCGTACGCGCGCAGCGCGCTGACCGGCATGGGCTTCCAGTTCGCGACCGGGCTCGTCCTGACGCTCGGCACCGCCGCGGTGCTCTATGCGGGCGGGCTGCTCGCGCTGGAAGGCGCGATCACCGCCGGGACGATCGTCGTGTTCGTCTCCTACGTCGGCTCGCTGTACGAGCCGATCGAATCGCTTTCCCACACCGCACAGACGATCCAGAGCGCGGCCGCCGAGACCGACCGCGTGATGGAGATCATGGAGATCGAGCCGGCCGTCGCCGACCGGCCCGGCGCGCGCGACCATGCGGTCGCGGGCTCGGTCCGCTACGACGACGTGACCTTCGGCTACGAGGCGGACCGTCCCGTGCTTCACGACATCTGCTTCGCCGCGGACCCCGGCGAGGTGCTCGCGATCGTCGGCCCCACCGGCGCCGGCAAGACGACGCTCGCGAGTCTGCTGGTGCGCTTCTTCGACCCATGGCAGGGCCGGGTCACGATCGACGGCGTCGACATCCGCGACTTCACCCTGCACTCGCTGCGCAGCCAGATCGCGCTCGTCCTGCAGGACCCGTTCATCTTCCCGACCACGATCGCGGAGAACATCGCGCTCGGGAAGGAGGACGCCTCGCGCGAGCAGATCGAAGCGGCTGCGGAGGCGGCCAACGCGCACACGTTCATCGAGCGTCTCCCCGAGGGCTACGACACGCTCGTCGGCGAGCGCGGGTCGACGCTCTCGGGCGGTGAGAAGCAGCGGCTGTCGATCGCCCGCGCGTTCGTGAAGGACGCCCCGCTGCTGATCCTCGACGAGCCCACCTCCGCTCTCGACGCGCGGACCGAGGGCCTGCTGCTGGACGCGCTCGAGCGCCTGATGAAAGGCCGCGTCACGCTCGTGATCGCGCACCGGCTCTCGACGATCCGCGGCGCTGACGAGATCCTGGTGCTCGAGCACGGGCGCATCGTCGAGCGCGGCCCGCACGAGCAGCTGATCTCGACCGGCGGGCTCTACAGCTCCCTCTACAGGCGCCAGATGGAGTTCGCCGCGCACGACCTGCCCACCGCGGTCTCGGCGGTGAAAGGTGACTGAGACGGCCGGCGCCACGGAGCTGAGCCTGCGCGTGCTCGAGGACTTCGACGCGCCGGCGATCGACCCGCGGGCATGGGACGAGCTGCTCGCGAGCAGCGCGACCGACGCCCCGTTTCTCACGCACGAGTGGCAGCGCCTGTGGTGGCGCCACTTCGGCGACGAGCGCCTCGCGATCGTGCTGGCCGAGCGCGAAGGCCGGCTCGCGGCGATCGCGCCGCTGTTCGCGGTCGAAGGCAGCATCTCGCTCGTGGGGTCCGGCAACTCCGATTTCCTGGACTTCATCGGGCGTCCCGATGAGCCGGCGCTCGCCGCGATGCTCGCCGCCGCCCGCGAGGCGGTGGACGAGTTCTCGGGGATCGAGCTCTACCACCTTCCCCTCGACTCGCCCACGACCGCGATGCTCCCCGGCGTCGCCGCTCGCCTGGGCCTCGACCTCTACCGCGAGGAGGCGCCGGGAGCGCCTTACGCATTGCTCGAAGACGCGGAGCTCTTCGAGCGGCTGACGGCCCGCCGCAGCGTCCGCAAGGAGGAAGCGCGGATGGGACGTGCCGGAGAGCTCCGCGCGCGCGTCGCCGGCGCCGACGAGCTCCAAGAGCTGCTCGAGCTCTTCCTGACCCAGCACGGCGAGCGTTGGCGGGCCGCCGGCGAGGAAAGCTTTGGTCGCCGCGGCTCGCGCGAGTTCCTGCGCGCCGTCGTGCCGGCGGGCCGGCGAGGGGGCTGGGCGCGGCTCACAGCGCTCGAATGGCGTGGCGAGGTTGCCGCGATCGACATCAGCGTGATCCGCGGCTCGAGCCAGCTCACCTGGCTCGTCTCGCGCGACCCCTCGATCCGCGACTACTCGCCGGGACGGGTGTTGAGCGCCCACGTGGTCCGCGATGCGCGCGACGCCGGCGTCCGGCGTCTCGACTTCGGGCTCGGCGAGGAGGACTACAAGCTTCGCGACACGAGCGGCGTCAGGTCGCTTGCGAACTGGTTCCTATACCCCTGATCGCATGACCGCGACGTCCCCCTCACTGAGCGTGATCATCACCTCGCACGACTACGAGCGATACGTGGGCGATGCGATCGAGAGCGCGCTGTCCCAGGACGGGGCGCCGACCGAGGTGATCGTCGTGGACGACGGCTCGACCGACGGCTCGCGCGGCGTGATCGAGTCCTTCGGGGATCGCGTGAGCGCGATCTTCCAGGCGAACGCCGGCCAGGCCGCTGCCCAGAACGCCGCCTTCCGTGCAAGCGGCGGGAACGCGATCGTGTTCCTCGACGCCGACGACGTGCTGCTGCCCCGCGCCGCCGCGAGGATCCTCGCGGCGCTCGCCGACCGCCGGATCGCGAAGGCTCACTGGTCGATGCCGATCATCGACGGCGACGGCCGGCGCACCGGCGAGATCCAAGACCCCGAGCTCGCCGAGGGCGACCTGCGCAGCGCCTTCTTCGAGCACGGTCCGCTCAGCGACCGCACGATGCCGAACCCGCCGGGCTCCGGGAACGCGTACCCGCGGTGGTTCCTCGAGGAGGTGATGCCGACGCCCGAGTCGGTCTACTTCCGCGCGCCGGACGAGTACCTGTTCGCGCTCGCGCCGGCATTCGGCCCGATCGCTCGCATCGAGCCGCAGTCGCTGTACCGGGTCCACGGCGCCAACGCCTCGCTGCTGCGGCCCTTCGAGCGCAAGCTGAGCTTCCAGCGCGAGCACTGGAAGACGGTCGCCCGGGTCGGGCGCGATCTCGCGCGGCGAGAAGGGCTCGTGCCGGACGAACCCGCCTGGGCGAAGAACGCCTGGTGGCCGCGCACCGACCGGGCCGTCGGCGCGATCGAGGCGGCCGTCCCCGCCGGCGAGTGCCTCGCGCTGATCGACGAGACGCTGCTCGGGTTCGAGCGCGAGCTGCGCGGCCGGCGGGTGCTTCCCTTCCCCGAGGCCGAGGGGGAATGGGCCGGCAACCCCGCCGACGACGAGGCGGCGATCGCCGCGCTCGAGGCGATGCGCCGCGCGCGCGTGGCCTACTTCGCCGTCGCGTGGCCGTCGTTCTGGTGGTTCGAGGAGTACCCCGGCCTCGCACGGGAGCTGCGTGCGGGCGGGCGCGTGCTGGTCGACGACGACGACCTCGTGCTGGTCGGCCCCAGAGGCGGCGGATGAGGATCTGCCTCGTCTCCCAGGAGTACCCGCCCGGCTACGTCGGCGGGATCGGCACGCAGACGCACGTCAAGGCCCGCGGGCTGCTCGACCAGGGCCACGACGTCGAGGTGCTGACGGCCGGTGATCAGGACATGCCAACCAACCAGCCGCTCGCGACTCGCATCCAGGACGGCGTGACGGTGCACGCGCTTCGCCCGCCCGGCGGCTCGTTCGCGCTGCACAGCACCGAGGCCTACTGGCTCGGCTACACATGGGCTGTCCTGGGGGCGCTGCGCTCGCTCGCACAGGCTAGGCCGTTCGACGTCGTCGACTTCCCCGACTACGCCGCCGAGGGCCTCGCCTACCAGCTCGACCGGCCCGAGCAGGACGGGACCACGGTCGTCGTGCACCTGCACGGCTCGCTCGGCATGTTCGCCTCGCAGATCGGCTGGCCGCCGGCCCACGACCCGCTGCTGAGGATCGGCATGTTCATGGAGGACAGCTCGGTCGAGACGGCCGACGGGCTGCTCGCGGCCAGCCGCAGCCTCGCCGAGCTGACCGGCGCGCGGCTGGAGATCGACCCCGCCCGCATCGACGTCGTGGCGGGAGCGATCGACAGCGAGTTCTTCACGCCCGCGAGCGCGCGAGACCGGAACGGCGCCGCGCCGCGGCTGCTGTTCGTGGGGAACCTGGTCGCCAACAAGGGCGTCGCGACCGTGCTCGAGGCGTTCGTTCGCCTCTCGGCCGCACATCCGGGTCTCACGCTGACGATCGCCGGGAGCGACGACGGCGAGGTCGCGGAGGAGCTGCGCTCGCGCGCGGCGCACGCCGGGCTCGCCGACCGCGTGTCGGTGCTCGGCTTCGTCGAGCACGCGGAGCTCCCGGCGCTGTACCGCTCCGCGGACGTGTTCGCCGCGCCGTCGCGCTACGAGGGCGGCCTCGGCCTCGTCTACCTGGAGGCGATGGCGTGCGGCCTACCGGTCGTCGCGCTGGCGGCGGGCGGAGCAGCCGAGGCGATCGAGCACGGTGAGACCGGGCTGCTGATGCAGGGCGGCGACGTCGAGGAGACGACGGCGGCGATCGGCACGCTGCTGGACGACCCGGCTCTGCGCGCCCGGATGGGCGCCGCCGGCGCCGAGCGCGTGCGCGCGAACTTCACGCAGGCCCGCTACGCGGAGAAGGTGACCCGCGCCTACGAGCGCGCGATCGAGCGACGGCGCCGCGGACGCACGACGCAGAGCACATCTTTGGCGGCGGCGCAGCACCCCTTGCGGGAGGCGGCCGAGTGACGCGCCCGCTCAAGCTTGTCGTGCTGGGGATGATGGGCCGCGTCCCGTTCGCCGGGCAGACGTGGCTGTACCTGAACTGGCTGCGCGGCCTCGCCGGCCTCGGCCACGACGTCTACTACGTCGAGGACGACAACGTATGGCCCTACGACCCGGTGTCCGAGACGCTCACCGACGACTGCACCTACGCGGCCGCCCACATCGCCCGCAGCCTCGAGGAAATCGGGCTCGCAGGCCGCTGGGCGTTCAGGCTCGCCGGACGCGACGGGGCCTGCTGGGGGATGTCGTGCGCGCAGCTCGAAGAGCTGTACGGGAGCTGCGACGCGCTGCTCAACGTCGTGGGCGCGATCGCGTTGCGCGAGGACGTTCACCTCGCGACGCCGGTGCGCGTCTACGTGGAGACCGATCCGGTCGTCGCCGAGCTGAAAGTCGCCGCCGGCGACGCCGGCATGGACGAGGTGCTGAGCCGTCACACGGTGCTCGCGACCTACGGCGAGAACTACGGCGCCCCCGACTGCGGCGTGCCGCTGGACGGGCGCCCCTACGTGTTCACCCGCCAGCCGGTCGACCTGGAGCTGTGGCCGATGAGCTTCACGCCCGAGGCGCCCCTGTTCACGACGATCGGCAACTACCGCCAGGAGGGGACCGACATCGAGTGGAACGGCTCGGTCTACAGCTGGTCCAAGCACCACGAGTGGGAGCGCTTCATCGACCTTCCGCAGCGGACCGCGCAGGAGTTCGAGCTGGCGCTGATGCACTGCGAGGGCTCCGATCGCGAGCGGATGCTCGCCGCGGGATGGGGCCTGGCCTCGCCGGCCGAGATGTCGCTCGACCCGTTCGGCGCCTACCGCCGCTACATCCAGGGCTCGCGGGGCGAGTTCACCGTCGCCAAGGACCAGAACGTGCGCCTGCGCAGCGGGTGGTTCAGCGAGCGGGCGGTCTGCTATCTCGCCTCGGGCAAGCCGGTCGTCACGCAGGACACCGGCTTCTCGAACGTGCTGCCGACCGGAGCTGGCCTGTTCGCGGTCGCCGACGCCGAGCAGGCTGCCGCGGCGATCGAGGAGATCAACGCCGACTACCGGCGCCACTGCGATGCGGCCAGGGAGATCGCCGCCGAGTACTTCGACGCGCGCGCCGTCGCCGCGCGCCTGCTCGCCCAGGTCGGCCTGACGTGACGCGCCATGTGATCGTCAACGCCGATGACTTCGGCGCGTCGGCCGGCACGAACCGCGGGATCGTGGAGTGCCACACACGCGGCGTGCTCACGAGCACCTCGATGATGGTCACGGGCGCCGCGGTGCAGGAAGCCGTCGAGCTGAGCCGCGCGCAGCCGGGTCTCGCGGTAGGGCTGCACTGGGACGTGATCGGCGAGGACGAACGGGAGTTCGACCTCGACGACCACGCGGCCGTCAAGGACGAGTTCGCCGTCCAGCTCGAGCGCTTCCACGGGCTGATGGGCAAAGGCCCGACGCACGTCGACTCGCACCGGCACATGCACCTCGACGAGAGCGTTCGCGAGCTGTTCGCCGAGCTCGCCGCGCCGCTCGGCGTGCCGCTCCGGGGCGATGGGCAGGTGCGCTTCGTCGGCAACTTCTACGCGCAGTGGGAGTGGGGCGTCACCGACCTCGAACACGTGAGCACGCGGGCGCTGGAGGAGATCCTGCGCGAGGAGGTCGGCGAGGGATGGACCGAGCTGTCCTGCCACCCGGGCTACGTGAGCGACGACTACACGCCGATGTACCGGCACGAGCGCGAGGCGGAGCTGCGAACGCTGACCGACCCCCGAATCCGGACGGCGATCGAGGAGCTCGGCATCACGCTCGAGAGCTACGCGACCTACGCCGAGCACGCGGGGCGCGCGTGAGCACGGTGCTCGTGGTCTGCGCGCACCCCGACGACGAGTCGGTCGGCTGCGGCGGCACGCTGCGGCGGCACGCGCTCGACGGAGAGAAGATCGTCGCGGTCTTCCTGACCTCCGGCGAGGGTGGCGGGCACGGCGAACCGGACCACGGCGCGACCCGCATGCGCGAGGCGCGGCGGGCGGCGTCGATCCTCGGCATCTCGCGCGTCGAGTTCTGGGGCGAGCCGGACGGCGGCCTGCGCGTGCGCCGGGCACTCGCCGAGCGCCTGACCGCGCTGATCGAGGCTGTGGGCGCGGACCTGCTCTATGCCCCGCAGCCGAACGACGATCACCCCGACCACCGCGCGGCGGCGAGGCTCGTGCGCCGTGCCGCCGACGGGGCCTCGCGCCGTCCGCAGATCCGCTGGTTCGAGATCTGGTCGCCCCTCCCGGACATGGACGAGATCGTCGACATCTCCGAGGTCATCGCCTACAAGCGCCGCGCGATCCGCGCGTACCGCAGCCAGTGCGAGGTGATGGCCCTGGACGACGCGTTCGTGGGGCTGGCCCGCTACCGCGGCGAGATGCACAGCTGGCCCGGCGGGCCCTACGCGGAGGTGTTCGCCTCGGGTTGAGCCACGCCGCTGCGCTTCCATCTGCTCGACTTATGCCGCTCGCCGAATGTATATTTGACGCGGCGGGCGCAGATCGCACAGACCTGCGCCCCTGAGCCGGCGCGGAGGGGACCGAGGGGGTATCCGGCTGCGCGGGATGGGACGGTCGCGTGTCGCGACCGACAATCGATGAGGAGGGAACCAATGCGCAAGCTAAGGATCGGGCAGTTCGCACTGGCGGTGGTCGCGATGTTCGCGTTCACCGCGCTCGTGGCTGCGAGCGCCGGAGCCAACGAGGTCGCCTACAACAACCTCAACACGGTGCCGGCGACGGTCAACGGCCACCCGGATGAAGACACCTACTCGCAGGACTACGAAGGGTTCATGGGAGGCAAGGCGTTCGGCGGCCAGATCGAAACGGTCAACACGAACAGTCGCCTCGTCAGGCGCTTGACGACGCAGCTCGATGTGTTCGCGTGCGAAACAGGCGAATACCAGCTCGAAAACTGCGTGACGCGCCACGCGAGCAGGAAGTTCACCCAGAAATGGACAGCGAGCATCTACGAAGTGGGCGCGGGCAACGAACCCGGCGCACTTGTCGCGACCGGCGAAACGACCGCGAAACTCCACTACCGGCCGAGCACGAACACCAGCTGCCCCGCCACCTCGGGGCCTGCCGAAGGCAAGGGATTCGGCGTGAACTGCGACGTCGGCGGCTACCTGCAGACGATCGTGTTCAAGCACTTCACCCAGAGCCGGCCGATGCCGGCCAAGGCGATCGTGCTGCTCACGAACGGCTGTGAAGCGTGCGGGGGCAAGGTCGTCAACGTCGGCCTGCAAACCGCCTACAAGGAATTCACCGGCGGCCAGTACTTCTCAGAACCGCCGGCCAACAGCGGCGTCCCGGCTGTCGGCTCGGACCCGCTGCCCGAAAGCATCTACTACAACAGCACGTTCGAAGCGACCGGCTGGGCCCAATTCCAGCCCGTGTTCGATCTCGAACTCCGTTAGGCGTCATCGCGGCGCGGGTCCTCGCCGTCAGGCGCGGGCCCGCGCCGGCGATCGATTCCGTCTCGGCCCGCTGCCGATTCAGCGGGCCGGGGCGCGTTCGCTCAAGCCGTTTCGACCGCTCGCAGCGCCTGGTCGAGCGTCGCCTCCGTCTGCGGCCCATGAAGCGTGCGGCGGATGCGCCCGTGGGAATCGAGAACGAACGTCGTCGGCAGGGTCGTGAGTTCGTATTGGTTGCCGACGGTGCCGTTGCCGTCGCGGACCGTCGGGAAGGTCCAACCCCAGTGACGGACGAACGCGCTGGCGCCCGAGCGCTCGTCGCTCCAGTCGACGCCCACGATCCGGTTGCGGCCCTGCGCGCTCTGCGCGAAGCGCTCGAGCGCGGGCGCCTCGTGGATGCACGGTTCGCACCAGCTCGCCCAGAACACGACGAGCGCGGGCCGGCCGCGCGCGCCGTGCAGGAAGCTCGTCAGCGTGACCGGCGCGCCCGCGAGGTGTTCGCTCGGCAGCGCGGGCGCCGCCCGGCCGCCCTTGGAGGTGCCGCTCGAGGCGAAGCCGAAGATCGCGAGCGCGGCGATCGCGGCGATCGCCACCAGGACCGTGATCGCCACCCGCGCCCCCCTGCCCATCACCGCGCGCCTTACTGGGCGGCCAGCAGCGGCACGTCGTGGGCGATTTCCGACGGCTTGAAGTTGGCCGCGTAGATCGTCAGGCGCTTGCCGGACCCCGTGATGCCGTACACGAGGCCGGAGTGCTCGACCAGATCCGGGTTGCCCGCGTCGCGTTCGGCCCCAACGCCCCAGGCCTTCCAGACCGCCGCGAGTTCCTTTGTGTCGCCGATCAGGTACTGCATTTTGCCCGTCTGCTCATGCAGCGCGAGGAAGTGGGCGACCGTCTTCGGCGTGTCGCCCTTCGGGTCGACCGAGACGGCGATGATCTGCGCCTTCGAGGCTTCCGTGCCGAGCAGGGCCTGCGCGTTGTGCAGGTTCCCGACCATCAGCGGGCACACGTCCGGGCAGTGCGTGTAGACGAACGTCACGAGTACCGCTTTGCCGCGGTAGTTGTCGATGTTGACCGGCTGGCCGAGGTAGTTCTTGAGCTCCAGCGGCGGCGCCTGGCGGACCGGTTCGAGCACGCCCGCCGACTCGAACTGGCTAGCCTCCGCGGCCGGCGCCGTCGCGGTCGAACCCGCCGCGCTGCTCTTGCTCGAGGAGCCGCACCCGGCCACCAGGAGACCCGCGCTCGCCAGCGCGCCGAGCAGCGCTCCCGCCCTGCGGAAAGAGCTGCGCCGAGGCCCGGGTGAAGCCATCAGCGGCGAACATACCAGGGGGCGCGGTGCGCGCGCGCCGGTGGTGGCGCGTTCGCATACCGGTTCCGGCTATCGGGCTCGTTTGCCCGCACGTTGCGGAAATCCCTCGGAAAACCAGCACCGTCGGCAAGGAATCCTGCACTCCTGCACCCGTAACGCAAATTGCACAGAAATGTGTTAGCTTGCCCGCCGTTCGTGCCGAGTCCTCTGCCCCAAGGGGCGGGGGATCGGGGGACCCAATGCGGCCGTGAGGCTGCGGGGGCGAATCGCCACTTTTGTGGCGTAGCGTAGATGGTTACGCGAGCCCGTCAGCTAACCCCGTAGGCGCCAAATGGAATGGATGGAGAAAGGACGCCTCGCATGTCGGGATGCCCGCGTGATCTTGCAGATCTCGAGCCCTGGACCGCTTCGCTTGAACGCTCCCGCTCCCGCCGCGCCCGTGCCGGGCGTCGCAGGCCCGCGGGCAATCGCACCGCCCCCCCTGCGATCGAGATGCTGCTCGATCCGCGCCGCGCGCGGCTGCGCGACCTCGCCGACGAGGAGCCGTGGCAGCTCTCGCTCGGGCGCTCGCGCGCGCGCCGGCGCGCCGCCGAGTTGCAGTTCGTGCCGGCTGGCTCGCGTGCGAAGCGGATCTCGCTGGGCGCGCTCGCAGCGCTGACGGTCGGGCCGGCGGCGAGCGTCGCGAGCGGCTCGACCTCGACGGCGACGGGCAACCCCGAACCGGCGACGACGACCGAAAACGTGATCGTCCTCACCGAAGGCAGCGAAGGCCGTCAGGTCCAGCTGCTCCAGCAGGCGCTCGGCAGCGTCAAAGTCGACGGCATCTTTGGGCCGGAAACCGAGGCCGCGGTGGCGCACTTCCAGGAACGCAACGGCCTCGCCGTGGACGGCGTCGTCGGCCCCCAGACGGCCGGCGCACTGCGCGGCTCGGGCAGCGGGCTGACCGCGTCGATGGCGAGCGTCTCGCCCGCCGAAGAAGGCACGACACACGACGCGGTCAGCGAAACCTCGAGCTCGGGGAGCGGCGAAGGCGAAGGCCAAGGCTCCACGAGCACCGCCGGCGAATCGAAGCCTGACGCCACCCAGCGCCTTCAGAGCGCGCTGAAGCTGCCCGTCGACGGAGACTTCGGCCCCGAAACCGAGGCCGCCGTGCGACGCCTGCAGGCGCGCCACGGTCTCGCCGTGGACGGCGTCGTCGGACCGGAAACATGGAGCGTGATCGGCGTCCACAGCGAGGAAACGCTCACGCCTCCCCCCTCCGCGCTGCCCGCGCACCACAGCCATCGCCACCACACGGCAACCGTCGCGGACACGAGCTCCGAAGAAGCCGGCACGAGCTCCGAAGAAGCCGGCGCGAGCTCCGAAGGAGGCGGCGCGAGCGGCAACGCGGTCGAACGCCTCCAGAAAGCGCTCAAGATCAGTCCCGACGGCGAATTCGGCCCGGAAACCGAGGCTGCCGTGCGGCGGCTGCAGGCGCGTCACGGCCTGAGCGTCGACGGCGTCGTCGGGCCGGAAACCTGGGCTCTCCTGGGCATCCACAGCGAGGGTGAACTGAAGCCCTCCGCCGCCGTGCTCCACTCGGGCACGTCGAGCGAAGGCGGGAGTACGAGCGCGACCAGCAGCAGCTCGTCGTCCGACGGATCGTCGATAGTTGAACGAGTGATCGCCGCCGGTGATGAAATCGCCACCCGCCCCTACGTGTGGGGCGGCGGTCATGGCTCGTTCGTCTCCGACGGCTACGACTGCTCAGGCTCGGTCTCCTACGCGCTGCACGGCGCGGGTCTGCTGAGCTCGCCGGAGGACTCGGGCGAACTGGAGTCCTACGGGGCGCCGGGCCCGGGCCGGGACATCACGATCTATGCGAACGCCGAACACGCCTTCATGGTCGTCGACGGCAAACGCTTCGACACCGTGGCGCTCTCGGAATCCGGCTCGCGCTGGTCGGACAGCATGACCTCGACGGCCGGCTTCGTCGCCCGTCACCCCGAAGGTCTCTGACCAAGCTTGCCATGGAAGGCCGGTACGGCCCGGGCCGCTCCCTCCGGCCCGGGTCGGACCGCCCCTGAGCGGCCCCCCCGCGCGTCCCGTCGCAGCAGAGGCCTAAGGTCCGCCACCCGCGACGAAGCTCCGCTCGCCCGGCGGGCGCGTCCGGGAGACCGCGATGGTCGCGCAGGCCCACACGTTCACGCTTGACGGTCCACACGCCCGGCACGTCGTAGTCGAGCTGGACGTGCGCAGCGGCCTGCCCGCGTTCGCGATCGTGGGGCTCGCGGATGCCGCCGTCCGCGAGGCGCGCGAGCGGATCCAGACCGCGATTCGCAACAGCGGCTTCGACTTGCCGACGCGGCGGATCACCGCGAACCTCGCCCCGGGGGACCTGCGCAAGGCCGGACCGGGACTCGACCTCGCGCTGGCGTGCGCGCTGCTGGCGGCGACCGGCCAGGTGCCGCCGGAGAGCCTTGCCCGCATCGCGATGTTCGGTGAGCTCGGCCTGGACGGCAGCGTGCGCCCCGCGCACGGCACGCTCGCGGTCGCCGACGCCGCCCGCCGATCCGGGCTCACTGCCCTCGGCGTCGCCGCGCCGGCCGGCCACGCGGCTGCGCTCGTCGAGGGGCTCGAGGTCGCTCCGCTGCGGACGCTGCGAAGCGCCGCGCGTGTGCTGCGCGGCGGTCAGCCCGACCCGCTGCCGCCACGGTTCGAGGGTCCGCGAGCCGGCGCCGGCGCGGCCGGGGAGCCTGAGCTCTCGGATGTGCGCGGCGCAAGCGAGGCGGTGCGCGCGCTCGTGATCGCCGCGGCCGGCGGCCACAGCCTGCTGCTCAGCGGCGCGCCCGGGGTCGGCAAGACGATGCTCGTCCGCCGGCTGCCGGGGATTTTGCCCCGCCTCGACACCGAGGAGGCGATAGAGCTCGCCCGCACGCGTGGTGAGACGGGGCGCTCGCTGGACTTCCGCCGGCCGTTCCGAGCCCCCCACCACACCACGAGCGCCGCCGGCCTGCTGGGGCGCGCGGCGAACGGCGCGCCGGGCGAGGTCGCGCTCGCGCACCGTGGCGTCCTGTTCCTCGACGAGCTGACCGAGTTCTCGCGCGGCGCCCTGGACGCGCTGCGCCAACCGCTCGAGGAAGGCTGCGTGACAATCGCCCGCGCGGGTCGATCGGTCGTGCAGCCCGCCCGCTTCATGCTGGTTGGGGCGGCCAACCCATGTCCGTGCGGCGCGGTGCCCGGGAGCCGGGCATGCCGCTGCTCGCGGCGCCAGATCGAGCGTCACGCACGGCGCCTGAGCGCGTCGTTCCTCGACCGCATCGACGTGCGCGTCGCGATCAGGGCGCCCGACGGAGCGCGCGGGCCGGCGGCGATCACGAGCGCTCGCGCGCGCGGGCTGATCGCGGCGGCGCGCGAGCGCCAGCGGGCGCGGCTCGCCGCTGCGGGACTCGCCTTGAACGGGGAGATGGATGCCAGCGCTCTCGCCCGGCACGTCCGACTCGACGCGCCGTGCCGGCGGATGCTCGCCACCGCCGCCGGGAAGGGGCTGCTGAGCCCGCGCGGAGAGCACGGAACGATCAAGCTGGCGCGCACGATCGCCGACCTCGACGGCCGGGGGCGCGTGCGCGCGGACGACGTCGCGCAGGCGCTCGCGCTGCGCTGCGGACTGGCGAAGCCAGCGGCGTGATGAACGCGCCGCAGGCGCCCGGAAGGCCGTCGGATGCAATCGCGCCGCGGCGGCCCGCGGATCCGCCGAGCCAGCCGCGGGGACGCGAGCGCACCAGACGAGACATTTCGCTGCGGACGCCCCAATCGCGCCCACCCTGTTGCCGCGCGCGTACGAGCCGGAGGGGCCGGAACTCAAGTGAAGTTCGGCTTTGGCCGACGCTGAGGGGGAGATGAAGGATCAGCTCAGCGCGGTGCCGGGGGCGTGAGACCCGTGCCCGCTTCCGGCAACGACGAGAGAGAGATCATCGAGCAGGAGGTTCGACTGCTCGGCTCCGCGCTGCGCGAGCGCGCGCCGCGCGTGCTCGAGCTCGTGGTGGCGCGAACGGCCGAGGCGCGCGGCGAGCTCGGCCCGCAGGTCGACGACAGCCTGGAGCGGATCTGCACGATCGCGACGGTGACGGTCGCGGCGTGGATGTCGGGCGGCAACCCCGAGGACGGAACCGACGCGGCCCGCGAAGCGTTCGAGCTGTTCGGGCAGCTCGCCGCGCACCGCGAGGCGCCGCTGCACGAGGTGACCAAGCGCTGCCTGCGCTGGCGCGACAGCGTCGCGGACGTGCTGCGCGAGGCGGCGGCCGAGCTGGAGATCACCGATCGTGCGCGGCGCCGCGCCCTGTCGATGGCGCAGGGGACCCTCGACGTGACGCTCGTGAGGATGTGCGAGGTCTTCGAGCAAGAGCGGATCCGGGTCGAGTTGGAGCTCGACAGCCGCAGCGAGCAGCTCGCCTTCATGGCGACGCACGACCAGCTGACCGGCCTGCCGAACCGCGCGCTGCTCGTCGACCGCATCGACGCGATGCTCAACCGCGCGCGCCGCAGCGGCGGCCCGGTCGCGGCGCTCCACGTCGATCTCGACAACTTCACCGTCATCAACGACACGCTCGGCCACGCGGCCGGCGACGAGCTGCTGCGCGGCGTCGCCGCGCGCCTGGACGGCCTGGTCCGCGACACGGACGCGCTCGGCCGGCTCGGCGGCGACGAGTTCGTCGTGATCGCCGCGGAGGCCTCGCTCGACGCGGGCGCGCAGCTGATCGCCGAGCGCCTGCTCGAAGCGCTGCGCACGCCGTTCCAGATCGGTCACGCCGAACTCGCGGTGACGGCGAGCATCGGCGTCGCGACCGGAGGCCGCAGCGACGCCGAGCAGCTGCTCGGCGACGCCGAGATCGCTTCGCATCGCGCGAAGATGGAGGGCAAGGACCGCTGCGTGTTCTTCGAGGAGGGCATGCAGGACGTGGTCCAGCGCCAGGCCGCCCTCGAGCAGGACCTGCGCTCGGCGATCGACCGCGAGGAGTTCTTCCTCGTCTACCAGCCGACGTTCGACCTGCGTGAGATGGTCCCCACCGGCGTCGAGGCGCTGATCCGCTGGCGCAGCCCCGCGCGCGGGCTCGTGCAGCCGAACGACTTCATCCCGCAGCTCGAGCAGAGCGGCCTGATCGTGCCGGTCGGGCGCTGGGTGCTCGAGAACGCGTGCGCCCAGGGCGCCGAATGGCGGGCCCTCGGCCACCCGATCGGCGTCGCGGTCAACGTGTCGGCGCGCCAGCTCGACGGCGACGAGTTCGTCGCGCTCGTCGAGGGGGCGATCGAGAGCAGCGGGCTGGATCCGCGTGCCCTGACGCTCGAGATCACCGAGACCGCGCTGATGCGCAACGCCGAGGAGACGGCGAAGCGCCTGCGCGCCGTCAAGGAGCTCGGCGTGCGGATCGCGATCGACGACTTCGGCACCGGCTACTCCTCGCTCTCGCACCTGCAGCGCTTCCCCGTCGACGCGCTGAAGATCGACCGCTCGTTCCTCTCGCAGCTCGCCGAGAACCCGGAAGGCGAGACGCTGCTGCGCACGCTCGTGCAGCTCGGCAAGGCGCTGTCGATCGAGACGCTTGCCGAGGGCATCGAGCGCCACTCCGAGCTGACGCTGCTGCAGGAGGAGGACTGCGACAGCGGTCAGGGCTACCTGTTCGCGAAGCCGCTCGACGCCGCCGAGGCCGAGCGCTTCCTGCGCGAGTGGCCGGGGCTGCGCTCGGACATGAAGCGCCTCGACACCGCGAAACGGCCGGCTCCGCGCCGGGGAGCGCCGGCGCGGCACGGTGACCGGGCGCGCGCCGCGTCGCAGCCGGAGCCCACGAAGGGCACGCCGCGGCCGCTCGAACCGAGCGGGTGAGCTGACCAGGACGCCGCGGGCCGGGACCGCGGCGGATCTCGCGCCGCAGTCCCGGTCCCGCGTTCACGTCAGTTGGTGGCGATCCCCTCGCCGCCCACGGCGCCCGGCACGACGAGCGAGCCGATCCCTTCCAGCGCGCCGCCCGGGGCCACGGCGAACTCGTCGACCGTGCCTTGCGCGCCGCCCTGCACGTAGAGGTTCCGGCCGCTCGAGGCGCCATCGACGGTGCCGGGGTGCGTGGAGGTGTTGCCGAGCAGCGAGAGCTGCCCGTCGAACACGTCACGGAACCCGGTGAGCGTCCCACTGCCGGCGTTCGAGGTGTAGTAGTAGCCCCCGGCCGGGGTCACCCAGCACGTCGCCGACTGTTCGGTCGCGACGGAGTCGAGCTCGGTGAGCGTTCCGTCCGAGCCGATCCGGAAGCTCGCCAGCGCTCCGGCGGCCTCGGCGAGCAGCAGGTGACCTTGCGAGTCGAACGCGACCGCGAAGGGAACCGTCGGGTCGGGAGTCACGACGGGTGACTGGGAGATGCCTCCGAACGGGAAGGCCTCGAACACCTCAACCGACTGGCCCGCGGCCTTCGTCGTGACGATCAGGTCCGCGCCGTCCGGAGAGAACGCCACCTGACCCGGGGTGTGGGTGAACTGTTCGGGTTCTTCCGGACCGCCCGTGGCCAGACCGAGCGAGCGGTGCAGCCAGGGCGCGGGCACCAGGTGCCCGCCCAAGACGGCATACCCCTGGAGCGAGCCGCCGTTCTCGGCGTTCAGCACGAACACCTCGCCGCGCCGAGCCGTCACGCTCACGGGGAAGGTGCCGCCCGATCCGACCACCTGTCGAAGCGTCAGGTGGTCGCCGAACACGGAGAACACAGAGACCGTGTTGCTTCCTGCGTTCACCGCGAGCAGCAGGTTGTCGGCACGGTCGTAGGTCAGCGCACCCTGCGAAGCGGTGTGATCCACGACCGAGCCCGTCAGCTGCCCTCCCCGCCCGCCGGTGGCGTAGACGCCGGCCGGGGCGAGCGTCCCGTCGCCGCGGCGGTCGTAGACGACGATCTGGTTCGCAGCGAGGCCGTCGGTCTGCACGAACACGGCGCTGCCGGGCCCTTGGTGCCCGAACGGCCCCTCCTGAGGGGGCGGGTCGCCGAGCGCAGGGCTGGCGGCCGCGGGTGCGGCAAGGGCGCACAGTGCTGCGAGCGCGACGCCCACGCGGATGATCCGGCTCTTCATGGGTCTCTCCTTCCGGGAGGCGGGGAACAAGACGTCCCCCCCGTCCCGCCAGCGGGGCTCGCGTTACAGCCTCAGCTGCCGCCCCGCAGGTCGCGCACCGCTCGCATCAGTGCCTCGCGGGTGTGCGGATCCGAGGGTGCCGTGACCGTGCCCATCGTGGCGATCATCCGCCGCATGTCCTCGAGATAGCCCTCGCAGCCGTCGCACTCTGCCAGGTGCGCCTCGAACCGAGCTCGTTCCCGGGCTGGTAGCCGGTCTTCGAGGTAGTCGGTCACGAGCTCAACGAACTCGCGGCAGACGAGCGGCGGGGGCTTTCGACGCAGGAGTCTCACAGGCCCGCCTCCGTTGTCGGCGGCCCGAGCTTCGCTCGCGCCCGCGCGCGGCCACGATGCAGCAGCACGCGCTGGTTCGCCTCGGTGATCTCAAGCATCTCACAGACCTCTTCGGGAGTCAGACCGATCACGTCGCGTAGCGTTACAACGACCCTTTGCTGGTCGGGCAGGCTCTCGATCGCTTCGACCAGGCGCGAGCGCAGCTCGGCGCTCAGCAGCCTCGTCTCGGGGTCGAACTCGAGTCTAGCCGGGGCGCTTCGCCAGCGGCCGTCCTCGCCGAACGCTTCGGGGTCGACGGCCGGGCGCTCATCGCCTTCAAGGGCCGAGAAACTCAGCTGTCGTGCGTCGCGCGCGCCTCTCGTGCGAGCGCGGTTGACGAGGATCCTGAAGAGCCACGTCTGAAGAGAGGAGCGCCCTTCGAAGCCGTTGATTCCCTTGACCAGCGCGAGCCAGGTTTCCTGAACGACTTCGTCGACCGCGGTCGGGGTGCGGACGAACGACAGCGCGACTCGCCGCAGCGGCGCGTCGAACCGGGCGAAGACCGCTCCGAACGCCTCCTCGTCGCCCGCGCGCAGGCGCGCGAGGAGTGTCTCTTCGTCCTGCACGCGCAAGAACCTAGCCACCTCGGAGCAGTGGCGCGCAGGTGGCAACACCGATCGAAGCGGTCCCCCAACCGACCATCCGCAGCCGGGTCCATCCCGAAGCGCCACTCGGTCTTCATCTCCCAGCCCGCGGCGGTGGCCGAGCTCATCGAGAGGGCCGCGGCTGGGACGTAGAGCTCCGCGCGGGGCGGCACTCCGTCCCTGAAAGCGGATGAAGGGATTCGAACCCTCGACCTTCGCCATGGCAAGGCGACGCTCTAGCCAGCTGAGCTACATCCGCGCGGAGCAGGCATTCTAGCCCCCGGCCGCACGGGCCGCAAAGGCGCCGCGGCCGGGCTCAGCCCTTGAAGGTCGAGCGCCCGAAGTCGCCGAACGGCTCGTCGCGCGCGCGCACGGCCTCGCGAAACCCCTCGGCGGCCGCCTGCTGCTGGAAGGCGTAGCCCTCGGCCGTGTGCCGCGTGATCCCATCGAAGACCGTGCCGAGCACCTGGGTCGCATGCAGGCCCTGCGCGTAGAGCGTCTGGTTGACCAGCAGCTTCATCAGCATCAGCTGGTTGACCGGCACGCGGGCGATCCGCTCGACGAGGGTCTCGGTTCTCTCGCGCAGCTGCGCCGCGGGCGGCGCCTCGATCGCAAGCCCCCACTCGAGCGCCTCGGTGCCGGAGAGCGAGTCGCCGGTGAAGAGCAGCCGCTTGGCGCGCTGCGCGCCGATCCGGTGCGCCCACAGGGCCGTCGTCGGCGAGCCCCACACGCGGGCGGGCGGGTAGCCGATCTTCGCCTCGTCCTCGATCACCAGCAGGTCGGAGCACAGCGCCATGTCGGTGCCGCCGGCGACGCAGAAGCCGTGCACCATGCACACCACCGGCTTGTCGGCCAAGAACAGGCTCATGAAGCCGCGGACGTTGCGGCTCATCATCGCGTAGTCGACCATCGGGTCCCAGGTGCCGGCCGGGTCGTGGTTGGCGGCCAACACCGTGGGGTCGAGCGGCGAGCCCTCGGGCGCAAGCGAGCTACGGGCCGCCTGCCCCATCCCCTCGGCGCTCTCGACGAGGTCGTAGCCGCCGCAGAACCCCGGGCCGTTGCCGGACAGCAGCATCACGTGCACCGCGGGGTCGAGATCCGCGCGCTCGACGCAGGCGGCGAGAAGCTCGATCATGCCGCGGGTGATCCCGTTCCCGCGCTCCGGGCGGTCGAGCGTGATCCGCGCGACCCGATCGCTGACCTCGTAGCTGACCGGCGGTCGAGCGCTCATCGCGCGGACTTTACATCGGCGCTCCGCAGGTGCCGGGAGCCGGCCGCGCGGGCGCGGGCACCGGGGTCCCTCGGCGGCCCTCCCGCCCCCTCGGGCGAGGCGCTAGCCTGAACACATGAGACTGTTCGGTAGTGACAAGACAAGCTTGATCGACCCCTCCCAGGCGCTGCCCGGACGCGAGCAGGAGCTGAGCGTCCCCGACCGCCACTTCGTGCTGGGCACGCCGCTGAAGCCCCCGTTCCCCGAGGGCGTGCGCACCGCGATCTTCGGCATGGGCTGCTTCTGGGGCGCGGAGCGGATCTTCTGGGAAGCCGACGGCGTCTACACGACGGCGGTCGGCTACGCGGGCGGCACGACGCCGAACCCGACGTACGAAGAAGTGTGCACCGGACGCACCGGGCAGGACGAGGTCGTGCTCGTCGCCTACGACACCTCGAAGACCGGCTACGAGCAGATGCTGAAGCTCTTCTGGGAGGGCCACGACCCGACGCAGGGCATGCGCCAGGGCGCCGACATCGGCTCGCAGTACCGCTCCCTGATCATGTGGGACGGCGCCGACCAGAAGGCGGCGGCCGAAGCCTCGCTCGCGGCCTACCAGCAGAAGCTCTCAGACGAGGGCTACGGCACGATCACAACCGAACTGCTGCCCGCCGACGAGGCGCACCCGTTCTACTACGCCGAGGACTACCACCAGCAGTATCTCGCCAAGAACCCCGGTGGCTACTGCGGGCTCGGCGGGACGGGAGTGAGCTGCCCTGTCGGCGTCGGCGTCGCGGCGCCCGCGGAGCAGCCGGCCGCGCCTACTGGCTGACCGCAGCGCCCGGCTTGGCCACGCGCAGCTGCGACGCGCACTTCTGCCGCGCGGCGCGGAACCTCGGCGAGTTCACGTCGAGCCCGCTGGTGTCGAAGATCGGGCCTTTGCCCGAGGTGTTGGGAGGGGGGATGTTCGCCCCGTTCTGGCGCATGCAGGCGGCGAAGTTCTCGAGCGCCTTCTTGAACGCAGCGCTGTAGCCCTTTGCGCCCGTCCCGAACAGATGCACCTGCCCCGCGCCGCACTTCTTGAGCGCCGCTTCGAACTGCGACCGGCTCACGCCAGCCGGCAGGTGCACTCCCGCACCCGACTGCTGGGGGAGCTTGACTCCCTGTTTTTCGAGGCATACGCGCACGGCGGCGAAGCCCGAGCCCGCGCGGGCGGGCGCGGAGGAGGATGTCGAGGAGGCTTTGGTGGACGCCGTGGCGGCGGTCGTCCCCGCCGAGGGCTTCGAGGAGCTTCCGCAGGCGGCGAGCAGGGCGACGGCCAGCAGCGCCAAGGCCAGCAGCGCCGCTCGGGCGGTCGTTCGCGTCGGGAGTCTTCTCACGTGGCTCATTGTTCGGGGGGTGTGATAACCGGCGGCGCCTAAGCAAAGCTAAAGGCCGCCGGACGGGAGTGTGCCGCCCTGGGGCTTTCTGAGTCGCGACCGCCCGATTCATCTCGGTGCGCCGCGGCCGCTCAAAGCAACGGCCCCGCCACAAGGACGGGGCCGTCGACTGTCCACCGTTCGCTGCCCTGGACGCTCGAACGGAGCGCCCAGGCCAACGTCTGAAGCCGGCTCCGCGCGCCTCTGAAGAGGCGCGCGGCCGGCCACCTGTCTGGTCCGCCGAGCGTTAGGCGCCCGCCCCGGCGGGCATCGCAGTCCCGCCCGGCTGCCAGCCGGGGGCGTGGGGCCCCCCGAGCGTCGGCACGTCGGAGGGGTAGACCTCGTTGCCGTGAATCGCGTGATCGCCGATCTCCAGCTCCTCGTCGGACAGACGTAGGGGCAGGAAGATCCCGACGATCTTCAGCAGCACGAAGGTCATGATCCCGCTGAACAGGATCACCCACAGCCCGGCCTCGGCCTGCCAGCGCAGCAGCGTCCAGCTGCCGCCGTGGAACAGGCTGCTCTTGCCCGGCAGGTTTTCGGCGCCGCCGACGCCGATGTACTCGACCAGCTTCGGGTTCGCGAAGACGCCCACGAGTAACCCTCCCGTGAGACCGGCGATGCCGTGCGTATAGACCACCCCCAGGGTGTCGTCCACGCTGCGGAACACCGGCGCTCGGCTCAGGAAGCGGATCGCCATCCACACGATCGTCGAGGCGATGATCCCGACCCAGAGCGCTCCCCAGCCGGTGACGAACCCGGCACACGGCGTGATCGCCACGAGCCCGGTGATCATGCCGTTGACCGAGCCGAGCAGCGACGGCTTGTCACGGAAGATGTAGTCCCACGCGATCCACACCATCACCGCGACGGCGGTGCAGAGGTTCGTGTTGATCACGGCCGCGGACGCGTTCGCGCCCGCGTAGTAGGAGTCACCGCCGTTGAAGCCGTTCCAGCCGAGCCACAGCAGACCCGCACCCGCCATCACCATCAGCAGGTTGTTGGGCGCGTCGACCTCGCGATCTCGTTGCAACCGTGGTCCGATCACAGCCGCCGCCACGAACCCGGAGATCCCGGCAGCGAGATGGATCACGTACCCGCCGGAGTAGTCCAGCGCGCCGTGGGCCGCGAAGAAGCCGCCGCCCCAGAGCAGGAACGCGTTGACCGTGTAGACGAACGTGATCCACAGCAGGACGAACGGGATCCACGCCTTGAAGCTGACCCGGCCGAGGATCGACCCCAGCATCAGGATCGGCGTGATAGCCGCGAACACGAACTGGAAGTAGACCAGCGAGGCCTCGGGGAAGTGGAACGGCGGTCCTTCCGTGATCGACGGGATGATCGCCTGGCCCTCCTCCGCGCCTGCCGACAGCACGGTCCCCGACTTGCCCCAGAAGGTGTCGAAGAACCCTTTTCCGTGGCCGATCGGGGATCCGAAGCCCATCTTGAATCCCCATCCCATCCATGCGATCAGCACAAGCGAGAAGGCGACGAACGTGAGCATCATGCTGTTGACCGACCAGCGCTTCTGCATGACACCGCCATACAGAACCGCCAGGCCGGGCAGCGACATCAACCCCACGAACGTGGCAGCGGTCATCTGCCACGCGTTGTCACCGGCGTTGAGCCAGTGCGGGTAAGCAAGCCAGGTACCCATATGCCTCCGTTCCTACGTGTTGGTGGACAGGCACCGGAGGCCCGGGCAGCCGGGCACCGGCGACAGTGGCCTTATGGAACCTGGAGGCGTTCGAGCCCGCTAGGGCCACCGTGCCCAAGAGTTCGCGCGGCCCTTTCGACAATTGTCGATACCGGCCGGGGGAGCCCCGTTTTTACGGGGCGGATGCGCCTAGGAGGGTTCGCGGAACGGGAAGCCCGCGTGTTCGCACGCGGCCCTCATCTCAACCCTGAGGCCTTTGTAGGCGCCCGATGAGCAGATCTGGCGCGCGTGCGCCCCGCAGCCCTTCACCTCGGCGGCCCCGAGCGTGCTCGGGAACTCGAGGTCGATGCAGTCGGCGCGCGCAGGCGCGCCGCTCGAGGCCGCGAACACGACCAGCACGACCGTGGCGGCGGCGACGACTGCGAGCAGCGCGCCGACGATCGTCTTCTCGCGCCGGCCCCAGCGCAGCGGCTCGCGCAGCCGCCGCGCCTGATCCTGCATGACCATGCCCGAAGGCTAGCTTGCGGCGGGCGCGTCGCGATCGGGCGCCTGCGGCTCGGCGACCCCCTCCGGGGCGGCCGCCTCCTCCGGCTTGAACTCCAGCGCGACCGAGTTGATGCAGTAGCGCTGTCCGGTCGGCCCGGGGCCGTCGTCGAACACGTGACCGAGGTGGCCGCCGCAGGTGCGGCACAGCACCTCGGTGCGGCGCATGAAGAGGCCATTGTCGGGACGCAGCTCGACGGCCTCGGCGACAGCGGGCTCCGTGAAGCTGGGCCAGCCGGTGCCGGAGTCGAACTTGGTGTCGCCGCTGAACAGCACGGCGCCGCAACCGGCGCACGTGTAGTCCCCGGACTCCTTGTTGTACGTGTACTGGCCGGTGAACGGCGCCTCCGTCCCGGCCCGGCGCAGCACGTCGTACTGCTCGGGCGTGAGCTCCTCGCGCCACTCCTCGTCGGTTTTCAAGACACGCTTCTCGTCGGTAGCCATACACACGTTCTAGCACCGGCTTCAAGCCCCGCGTCGGCCGCCCGCCGTGCTATCGTGATCTTTACGTTCACGTCAAGTTTTTGATTCATAAGGAGATAGGGCGAGCGAGTTGCATACCGTCGCGAAAAGCAGGCCGAAGCGGATCGGCGTGGCCGCCGAGCACGAGCACTACCGCTGGTGGGCGCTGTCGTGTACCAGCCTCGGGATGCTCCTGGCCGCGACCAACTCGGGCACGTTGATCATCGCCCTCCCCGACCTCGAGCGCTCGCTGCACGCGAGCCTGCTCGCGCTCGTGTGGGTGATCCTCGCCTACCTGATCGCTGCGACAGTGCTCGTGCTGATGGCCGGGCGGCTGAGCGACCTGTTCGGCCGCAAGCGCGCCTACGTGGGCGGCTTCTTGGTGTTCGCGCTCGCCTCGCTGGGCGCCGGGTTCTCCTCCGGCGCGACCGAGCTGATCGTCTGGCGCGTGCTCCAGGGCATCGGCTCGGCGTTCCTGTTCGCGAACGCCGCCGCGCTCGTCACCGACGCCTTCCCGAAGCGCGAACTCGGCCTCGCGATGGGCGCGAACACGATGGTCGCGGCGATCGGCCTCGTGCTCGGCCCGGTGCTCGGCGGCGCGCTCGTGCTGATCTCCTGGCACTGGGTGTTCTGGTTCAACGTGCCGTTCGCGCTTGCCGGCGCAGCGTGGGGCGCGCTCGTACTGCACGAGCTCGCGAAACCCGACTCGGTGCGCGGCTATGACGTGCTCGGCACCGCGACGTTCATCGCGGGGCTGACGGGCCTCGTGCTCGCGGTCTCCAAGGGCGGGCTTTCCGGCTGGAACAACACGGTCGTCGTGGTCGGGCTCGCGGCCGCAGCGGTGCTGCTGCCGGCGTGGGTCGCGATCGAGCGACACTCGCGCGCGCCGATGCTCGACCTCACGATCTTCAAGAACCGCCTCTTCGCGGCCGCGAGCGCCGCGGCGTTCATCAACGGGCTCGCGCGGTTCGCGCTGATGTTCGTGTTCGTCTTCTACTACCAGGGAGCGCAGGGCGATACCCCGGTCCTCGCCGGCGTGAAGCTGATCCCGCTGGCGCTCGGGATGCTGATCGCCTCACCTCTCGCAGGCATCTACGCCGACCGCCACGGCTCGCGGGCGCTCGCCGCGATCGGCATGGGCGTGAGCGCCACGGGGCTCGCGCTGATGACGACCCTCGAGGCGGGCAGCCCCTACTGGCAGAGCGCCGCATGGTTGGCGCTCGTCGGGATCGGCTCGGGGATGTTCAACAGCCCCAACACCGCCGCGATGATGGGCACCGTGCCGCCGTACAGGCGCGGCATCGCCGCGGGCGCGCGCACGCTGCTCCAGAACACGGGCGCGGTGCTCTCGATCGCCTTCGTGATGGCGATCGTCACCTCCGGGATCCCGAAAGCGACCCTGTTCGCGATCTTCTCGGGGCTCGCCACGGGCCTCTCCCCCGCCCGCCTGGACCCCTTCATCCACAACATGCACATCGCTTTGTGGGCGCTCGCGGCGGTCTCCCTGATCGGCGCCGGCGTCTGCCTGCTGCGCCCCGCGCACTCCGAGAGCGCCGTGGAGGAGGAAGAGCCGGCCGAGGCGATCCTCGAAGAGGACGAAGCGCTGGCAGCGGAGTCGGTGGCGGTCTGATGGCCTCGCGCGAGACACAGCAGCAGACGCTGCGCATCGGCGACGTCGCACGCCTGGTCGGCACCACGCCGCGGACGATCCGCTACTACGAGGAAATGGGCCTTCTGCCGGAGGCCGGCGGAAGGCCATCCGGCGGGCACCGCCTCTACACGGACGAGGAGGTCGCGAGGCTCCGGGAGGTCATGCGCCTGAAAGAGCTGCTCGGGCTCACGCTCGAGGAGCTGAAGGAGCTCCTCGCCGTCGAGGAGGCGCGCGCCGAGGTGCGGGCCGAGCTGCGCCGCGAGAACGTCGCGCCGGGCCGCCGCCGCGAGCTGCTCGTCGAGGCCGGCGGCCACATCGACCGCCAGCTCGAGCTGGTGCGCCACCGGGCCGCCGAGCTCGCGAAGCTGCAGGAGGAGCTCGCCGACACGCGCAAGCGCGTGCGCCGCAAGATCCGCGAGCTCGACGCCCAGCGCGGGGGCAGCTTCCCGCCGCTGCCGAGGGCCAAGGAGCGCTCGTGAGCGACGCGCCGCCGACCGTGCTCGTCGATGACCTCGTCGTTCGCTTCGGCGAGCTTGAAGCCGTGGGCGGCGTCTCGTTCGCGGTCGCGCGCGGAGAGGTGTTCGGATTGTTGGGGCCGAACGGAGCGGGGAAGACGACCACCATCCGCGTGCTCACCACCCTGCTCCCGCCCAGCGACGGCCGCGCGCTGGTCGCGGGTTACGACGTGCGCGCCGAGCCGCTGTCCGTTCGCGCCTCGATCGGCTACATCCCGCAAGCGATCTCCGTCGACGGTGCGCTAACCGCGAGCGAGAACCTGGACTTCTACGGGCGCGTCACCGGCGTGCCCCGCCGCGAGCGCCGCGAGCGCGTCGATGAGGTCGTCGCGACGATGGGGCTCGAGCCCATGCTCGACCGCCTCGCGCGCACGCTCTCCGGCGGCATGCTGCGGCGCCTCGAGATCGCCACCGCGCTTTTGAACCGCCCCGAGGTCCTGTTCCTCGACGAGCCGACCGTGGGCCTGGACCCGACGGCGCGACGGCTTGTGTGGGACCGGCTCGAGGCCCTTCGTGAGCAGGCCGGCACGACGATCCTCGTCACCACGCACCTGATGGAGGAGGCTGAGCGCTACTGCGACCGGCTCGGCGTGATCGACGCCGGGCGCCTCGTCGAGCAGGGCGAGCCGGCCGAGCTGATCGAGCGCCACGAGGCCGACAGCCTCGAAGAGGTCTTCACCGCCGTCACCGGCCACATCCTCGGCGCCGGCGGCAACGAGGAAGAGCAGCAGGAAGGGAAGTTGAGCGATGTCCGCGCACAGCGCCGCACCGCCCGCCGGCTCGGCTAGGGCCCGCCCCCCGGCGCTCGCGGCGGGGCCGCTCGTCCGCATGGCTGAGGGCACACTGGCGATGGCGCAGGCCGAGCTGCGCAAGCTCCGTCATGACCACCTCGACATCGTGACGCGCTCGGTTCAGCCGCTGCTGTGGCTGTTCATCTTCGGCACGGCGCTTCGCAACAACAAGGCGCTCTCGCTCGGCACCGGCGACTACCGCGCCTACCTCGCGCCCGGCGTGATGGCGCAGGCCGCGATGTTCATCGCGATCTTCTACGGGCTCTCGGTGATCTGGGAGCGCGACGTGGGCCAGCTCCAGCGGCTGCTCGCGACGCCGCTGTCGCGCAGCTCGATCGTGCTCGGCAAGGCCGCGGGCGCCTGCACGCGGGCGCTCGTGCAGGCGCTGCTGCTGCTCGTCGTGCTGGCCGCGGCCGGGATCGGCGTGCGCTGGAGCGTCGCGGGTGTGCTCGGCACCCTCGTGCTTCTCGTGCTCGGCACCGCCTCGTTCGCCTGCATGTCGATGCTGCTCGCCTCCGTGGTAAAGGAGCGCGAGCGCTTCATGGGCATCGGACAGCTGATCATGATGCCGCTGTTCTTCGCCTCGAGCGCGCTGTACCCGCTGGCGCTGATGCCCGCCTGGCTGCATGTGATCGCGCGCATCAACCCGCTGACCTACGAGGTCCAAGGGCTGCGCCAGATGCTCGTGGGCGTCGGCGGATCCGGCGAGGTCTGGCTCGACTTCCTCGTCGTTGCCGGCTTCTTCGCCGCGATGCTCGCGGCCGCGACGCGCAGCTATCCGAAGGCGATCCTGTAGCGCGGTAGGCTCCGCCGCGCGGCCACCAGCGGAAGGAGCGCAGATGAGCGAGCAGAACCCGCCCCCCAGCCCAGAGGGCGTCCCAGGCGCCGTCACCGACCCCTCGCGGATCCTCGCCCACCACCTCGCGTTCCCGGGCGCCGGCGGCGATGAAGTGTTCGGCTACCTCGCCCACCCGATCGAGGAAGCGGCGCGGGCCGGGATGATCGTGATCCACGAGGCCGGCGGCCTCGGCGAGCACATCCGCGACGTGGTCGACCGCTTCGCGAACATCGGCTACGTCGCGCTCGGCGTCGACCTCTACACGCGCGAAGGCGGCCCGCCGCCCGCCGGCGATCTCGAGGCGCTGTTCGCGCGCTTGTTCTCGATCCCCGACGAGCGCGTGCTCGGCGACCTCGACGGCGCCGCCGATCTGCTTCGCGCCCGCGAGGACTCGACGGGGCTCCTCGGCTGCATCGGGTTCTGCATGGGTGGGCGCTACACCTTGCTGTTCGCGACCACCAGGAGGCAGCTCGACGCGGCCGTGGACTGCTGGGGCGGGTTCATCGACCGTGCCACGCCCGACGAGGTCTCGACGCCCCTGCGCCCGACGCCGCCCCTGGAGCTCGCCCCCGAGCTCTCCTGCCCGCTGTATGCCGCGTTCGGCGCAGAAGACCACAACCCCTCGCCCGAGCTCGTCGAGCCGCTCACCGCCGCGGCGCAGGCGAGCGGCGAAGAAGTCATCGCGGAGGTCTACGAGGACGCCGGCCACGCGTTCTTCGCGGACTACAAGCCGTCGTACCGGCCCGAGCCGGCGAAGCTGCTGTGGGAGCGGATCGTGCCGTTCCTCGACGGCCACCTGCGCCCCGCGTAGACCGGCACGCGGTCGGGCGTTCATATAGTGGGGCGCATCCGGCGCCGCCATCGACGGCGCGTGGGCGGGCGGCACAAAGGAGGTCCGAGTGGAGCGCAAGTGGTGGACGCTGATCGCGGTCTCGGTCGCGATCTTCATGCTCCTGCTCGACATCACCGTGGTGAACGTCGCGCTGCCGGACATCCAGCGCTCGCTGCACTCCAGCTTCAGCGACCTGCAATGGGTCGTCAACGCCTACTCGCTGACGCTCGCCGCCTTCCTGCTGACGGCCGGCTCGCTCGCCGACCTGGTCGGGCGCCGCCGCGTGTTCGTGATCGGGCTCGTCGTCTTCACGGCCGCATCGGCCGCGTGCGGGCTCTCAGGTTCACCGCTGGCTCTCAACCTCTTCCGCGCTGTCCAGGGCACCGGCGGCGCGATGATGTTCGCGACCTCGCTCGCGCTGATCGCCTCGGCATTCCACGGCCCCGAGCGGGGACTCGCGTTCGGCGTCTACGGCGGCGTGATCGGCGCGGCGGTCGCGGTCGGCCCGGTGATCGGCGGCGTCATCACCTCGGGGATCGGCTGGGAATGGATCTTCTTCGTGAACGTGCCGATCGGCATCGCCGCGGTGTTCCTGACCCTCAGCCAGGTCCAGGAGTCGCGCGACCCGAACGCGCGCGGGGTCGATTGGATCGGCCTCGTCACGTTCTCGGGCGCGCTCTTCACGCTCGTGCTGGCGCTGATCAAGGGCAACGAAAAGGGCTGGGGCTCGACCGAGATCGTCTCGCTGCTCGTCGGCTCGGTCGTCCTGCTCGCGATCTTCCTGCTCGCCGAGCTGCGCCAGGAGCGCCCGATGCTCGATCTCTCGCTGTTCAAAAAGCCCGCCTTCAGCGGCGCGAGCCTCGTCGCGCTGGCGATCTCCTCCTCGATGTTCTCGATGTTCTTGTACCTCACGCTCTACATCCAGGATGTGCTCGGCTACGGTCCCTTGCAGGCGGGGCTGCGCTTCCTTCCGATCACGCTGATCTCGTTCTTCGTGGCGCCGATCTCCGGCAAATTGTCCGTGTCGGTGCCGATCAGGCTCCTGCTCGGCTGCGGGATGCTGCTCGTCAGCGGCGGGCTGCTGAGCATGACCGCGATCGACGCGAGCTCGGGGTGGACGACGCTGATCCCCGGCTTCCTGCTCGCCGGCGCTGGCATCGGCATGATCAACCCGCCGCTGGCCTCCACCGCCGTCGGCGTCGTGCACCACTCGCGCAGCGGCATGGCGTCGGGCATCAACAACACGTTCCGCCAGGTCGGGATCGCGACCGGGGTCGCGGGGCTCGGCGCCGTCTTCCAGCATGAGATCGTGACGAAGACCAGCGCGGCGCTCGCGACCCACGGCGCCGGCGCGCGGGCGCTCGCAGCGTCGCCCGGCTTCTCCAAAGCGCTCGTGTCCGGCGCCGTGCGTCCGATCGCCGAGAGGCTCGCACCCGCGGCGCGCGTCACCGTCCTTCACGCCTACCGCGTGGGCTTCACCGGGGCGATGACCTCGATCCTGCTGATTGCCGCCGGCATCGCGCTGCTCGGCGCGATCGCCGGCTTCTCGCTCGTCCGCAGCCGCGACTTCGTCGAATCGCAGGAGCCCGGCGCAGCGGGCGAGGCGGAGCCGGCCACGGTCGCCGCCGCCTGAGCATGGACCGCGAGCTGGAGGGCGTGCTCGCGGAGCAGCGCCGCTACTACGAGCAGCGCGCGGGCGAGTACGAGGACTGGTGGTTGCGGCGCGGGCGCTACGCCCACGGCGAGGAGGCCGACGCGCTCTGGTTCGCCGAGACCGCGGCCCTGGAGGCGCAGCTCGAGCGGATGGCGCCGCGCGGCGAGGTGCTGGAGCTGGCGTGCGGGACCGGGCTGTGGACGGCGGCGCTCGCCGAGCGTGCCGCGCGCGTGACGGCGCTCGATGCCGCCGGGCCGGCGCTCGCGATCGCTCGCGAGAAAGTGGACGCGGACAACGTGGAGTGGGTGCAGGCGGACGTGTTCGAGTGGGAGCCCGAGAGCAGCTGGGACGTCTGCTTCTTCTCCTTCTGGCTCTCCCACGTCCCGCGCGAGCTGCTGCCCTCCTTCATGGAGAAAGTCGCACGCACGCTTGCGCCGGACGGGCGGGCGCTGATGTTCGACAGCGCGCGCAGCGCCCGCGCATCCGCGCGCGACCACGACCTGAACCCGCCCGGCGAGGAGCTCTCGCGCCGGCGGCTGGGCGACGGGCGCGAGTACACGATCGTCAAGCACTGGTACGAGGCCGGCACCCTGCAGCGCGAGCTGGAAGCACTGGGCTGGACCGCGCGGATCGGCTCCACGGGCGAGTTCTTCGTCTACGGCGAGCTCTCGCCGCCGCGCCGCGCATAGCCGCGGCACTCGAGCACCGGGATGCGCGGGTAGCGCGGATAGTCTGGATCTTCACGGGAGCGACGGCAGAGCGAGAAGCTCGACCCCCGCGTGTTGCGCACGATCTGCTGATGGGCGCAGCTGTCGCAAAGGCCCGCGCCGGTGTCCTCGGGTCGATCGGACGAGCGGGCGGACACCCACCCAGCTTACGTTCGGCGCCCGGCGCTGCGATAATTCGTTGACTGCACAACTATGACCACGTTCTATCGACTGCTCGGCTTCCTGCGTCCCTACCGGCGCGGCGTCGCCGTCTCCGCAGCGCTGGCGTGCTTCGCGATGGTCATGACGGTGCTGATCCCCTACCTGACGGGGCTCGCGGTCGAAGCGATCCAGAAAGGCGCGAGCGACTCGAGGCTGCACGAGCTGCTCAAGCGCTCGCACCAGCGCGACCAGCTCGTGACGATCGCGATCGTGATCGTCGTGGCGGTGCTGGTGCGGTGGGGGTTCATGTACTGGCGGCGGATGATCGCCGGGCGTGTCTCGCTCGGGATCGAGTTCGACCTGCGCGAGCTGCTCTACGTCCATCTGCAGCGCCTGGAGCTCGGCTTCTTCGACCGCCAGCAGACCGGGCAGCTGATGTCTCGCGCGACCGTGGACCTGCAGGCCGTGCGCTTCTTCCTCGGTTACGGGCTGGTGTTCATCCTCCAGGCCGGGCTCACGATCGTGCTCGCGGGGATCGCGATGCTCGCGATCGAACCGAAGCTCGCGGCGATCGCGCTGATCCCCGTCCCGTTCGTGGTCGTGATCTCCCAGCGCTACGGACGCACCGCGCGCCCGGCGGTGCAGGAGGTCCAGCAGCGCATCGCCGAGCTGACCGCCGACGCCGAGGAGAACATCTCCGGCGTGCGCGTCGTGAAGTCGTTCGCCCGCGAGCCTCAGCAGCTCGAGCGCTTCCGGCACAGCGTCTCGCGCGTGTTCGACCAGTCGATGGTCGCGACGCGACTGGAGGCCACCTACAACCCGGTGATCGGCTTCCTCCCCCAACTCGGGCTCGCCGCCGTGCTGCTGATCGGCGGCGAAGCCGTGATCCACTCCCACCTGAGCCTCGGGCAGTTCACGCAGTTCTATCTGTACCTCAACCTGCTGATCGGGCCGATGCGCTCGCTGGGCGTGACGCTCGGCCTCGCGCAGCGCGCAACGGCCTCCGGCGCCCGCATCTTCCAGGTGCTCGACCGCGATCCGCGGATCGTCGAGCAGCCTGACCCGCAGCCGTTGCCCGCCGGCAACGGCCACGTGCAGCTGCGCGGCGTCACGCTGCGCTACGACGAAAGCGACGAGTTCGGGGCGGCCTACGTCCACGCGGGCGGCCGCGAGGCGGCGATGCAGCTCGAACGGCCCTCGGAGAACGGCGCCGGGGTGGGTGGGGATCGAATCACGCGGGCTGCGCTGTGCGACGTGGACCTCGACGTGGCCGCCGGGACGACGGTGGCGCTGGTCGGCGCCACCGGCTCTGGCAAGTCGAGCCTCGTGTCGCTGATCTCGCGCCTGTACGACGCGAGCGAAGGCGAGGTGCTGCTCGACGGCGCCGACGTGCGCGAACTGCAGCTGCGGCCGCTGCGCGAAGCGGTCGCGATCGTCAGCGACGACCCGTTCCTGTTCTCGGCGACGGTCGCAGAGAACATCGCCTACGGACGACCCGATGCCTCGCGCGCGGAGGTCGAAGCGGCCGCGCGGCGCGCGCAGGCCGGCGGCTTCATCGCCGCGCTGCCGCAGGGCTACGACACGCGCGTCGGAGAGCGCGGCCTGTCGCTGTCCGGCGGCCAGCGGCAGCGGATCGCGATCGCGCGAGCGCTCGTCGCCGACCCGCGCGTGCTGATCCTCGACGACGCGACCAGCTCGGTCGACGCTTCCACCGAGCAGCAGATCAAGCGTGCGCTCGACGAGGCGATGGCGGGACGCACGACGTTCGTGATCGCCCACCGCCTGTCGACGATCTCTCTCGCCGACGAGATCGTCGTGCTCGACCACGGGCGCGTCGTCGCGCACGGCGACCACGACGAGCTGCTGGAGGCCTCGGAGCTCTACCGCGAGATCGTCGAGAAGGGGCTGCCCGACCGGGTGTTCATGACGCGCAAGCCGCTGGAGCCGGAGGTGAGCGGCCTGTGAGCCCGATGGTGGGACGGGGGCCAGGCCCGCAGTGGGACGGCGCGCGCGCCAGTCGTGGCACGCGCGGGCGCAGCCTGCGGGGGCTGCTGCGGCTCGTGCGGCCATATCGCAGACAGGCCTTCGCGATGCTCGTGGCGCTCCTCGTCGGCACTGCCGCAACGCTCGCACCGCCCCTGCTCGCGAAAGCCGCGATCGACAAAGGCATCGAGAAGGGCGACTCAAAAACGCTGTTCGTGGTCGTGATCGCGTTCCTCATCTCCGCGCTGCTCGTGTGGCTGATGACCTACATCCAGACCTACCTCGTCGGGTGGGTCGGCCAGCGCGCGCTCGCCGACCTGCGCGTGCAGATCTTCGAGCACCTGCAAGCGCTGCCGATCGGCTTCTACGAGAGCCGCCCGGCAGGGGTCCTGATCTCCCGCATGACCAACGACGTCGAGGCGCTCGACAGCCTCGTCACCGACTCCGTGGTGACGCTGTTCCAGTCCGGGCTGACCCTGATCGGCACGGTCGGGATCCTGATCTATCTCGACGTCAAGCTCGCGCTGCTGACGTTCCTCGCGCTGCCATTGCTGCTCGCGGGCTCGCTCTGGTTCCGAATCGTCTCGGCCGGCGCCTTCCGTCGCACCCGCGAGACGATCGGCTCGATCACCGCCGACCTTCAGGAGAGCCTCTCGGGCGTTCGCGTGGTCCGGAGCTTCGCCCAGGAGGACGCGCAGGAGGCGCGGTTCGCGGCGCTCAACCGGGACAACCAGGACGCGAACATGGTGACGGTCAAGCTGAACGCCGCGTACTTCCCGAGCGTCGAAATGCTCTCGGGGCTCGCCGTCGCGTTGATCGTCGTCTACGGGGGCCTGCAGGCGATCGAAGGCCATATCACGGTCGGCACGGTGGTCGCCTTCGTGGCGGCGCTGTCGTTCCTGTTCGAACCGATCCAGCAGCTCTCGCAGCTCTACGCGACCTACCAGTCCGGCATGGCCGCGCTCGAGAAGATCTTCCAGCTGCTGGACGTGCGTCCGTCGCTGACCGACCGGGCCGACGCGATCGAGCTGCCGCAGATCCGAGGCGAGGTCACCTTCGAGGACGTCTCCTTCGCCTACGCCCGGCGTGCGGGCGATGATGAAGGCCCGCCCGCCGAGCCGGTCCTCGCGCTCGATCACATCGACTTGGACATACCACCCGGCCAGACCGTCGCCCTCGTCGGTGCGACCGGCGCGGGCAAGTCGACGATGGCGAAGCTCGTCGCGCGCTTCTACGACCCGACTTCGGGGCGCATGCTGATCGACGGCCACGACCTGCGCGACGTCTCCGCCAGCTCGCTGCGCTCGCAGATGGGCATCGTTCCGCAGGAGGCGTTCCTGTTCTCGGGGACGGTCGGCGAGAACATCGCCTTCGGGCGACCGGGCGCGAGCGCCGAGCAGATCCGCGAAGCGGCGGCGGCCGTCGGCGCCGAGGAGTTCATCTCCGAGCTGCCGCACGGCTACGACACCGAAGTGGGCGAGCGCGGCGCGCAGCTGTCAGCCGGCCAGCGCCAGCTGATCGCGTTCGCGCGCGCGCTGATCGCCGACCCGCGCATCCTCGTGCTCGACGAGGCGACCTCGAACGTGGACCTGCACTCGGAGGCGAAGATCGAGAACGGCCTGCGACGCCTGCTGGCGGGCCGCACCGCGATCGTGATCGCCCACCGGCTGTCCACGATCCGCCAGGCCGGACGCATCGTCGTGCTCGAGCACGGCCACATCGTCGAAACGGGCACCCACGAAGAGCTGCTGGCCGCCGAAGGCCGCTACTACCAGCTGTATCGCGACTGGGCGACGCAGGCCGCCGCCTAAGGCGCTTAGACCCGCCGGCCGGCGGGTAGTCAAGCTGCGTGGCAAGGGGGTTGACACGCCGGGAGGTGTTGCGTGCCGGCGCCGCCGCGACCGCGCTCGCCGGACTCGAGTCCCTCGCCGCCCCTTCGCGCGTGCTCGAGAAGGCGCTCGCGGCGCCAGCCGCCTGCGGCTCGCTCTCGGAGATCGAGCACGTGGTGATCTTCATCAACGAGAACCGCTCGTTCGACAGCTACTACGGGACCTACAAGGGGGTTCGCGGCTTCGGCGACCGCGGCGTGCCGGCGCTTCGCGACGGCAGCGGGAAAAGCATCTTCTACCAGCCGTTCCCGGGGGCTGCGGGGGAACCCTACGGCGGGCACCTCCTGCCGTTCCACTTCGACACGAACAACGGCGGCGAGTGCGTCAACGACATCTCCCACGAGTGGGCAGCGATGCACGAATGCTGGAACGGCGGCGCGATGGACGGCTGGCTCTCGACCCACCTACAGACCAACGGCCTGCGCGACGGCATCAACACGATGGGCTACTACACCCGCGCGGACCTGCCCTTCTTCCACGCGCTCGCGGACGCGTTCACGATCTGTGACCACTACCACTGCTCGGTGCTCGGACCGACCGACCCGAACAGGCTCTACACGATCAGCGCGACGATCGACCCCGAAGGCAGGAACGGCGGGCCTTCGCTGCAGACCCTCGTCTCGAACCGCGAGCAGCAGTTCGGCAAGTTCACGTGGAGGACCTACCCGGAGCAGCTGCAGGAAGCCGGCATCAGCTGGAAGATCTACTCGACGCCCGACGGCGACTACGGCGACAACGTGCTGCCGTACTTCAAGGCCTACCACGAAGACGCGCAGCTGGCGGCCTCGGCGTTCACGCCGCAGTTCCCGAGCGACTTCATCGCCGACTGCTCCGCGGGAACGCTGCCGCAGGTCTCGTGGGTGTTGTGCTCGCTTCTGCAGAGCGAGCACCCGCCCGCGCCCGTCACCTACGGCGAGGTCGCGCTCGCGCAGATCCTGGACGCGCTCACGAGCAATCCCGCGCTGTGGGAGACGACCGCGCTGTTCGCGAGCTACGACGAGAACGGCGGCTTCTTCGACCACGTGCCCCCTCCGGTGCCCAAGCCGGGCACCCCCGGCGAGTACCTGACGGTCGAACCGCTGCCGGAAGTCGCAGCGGGAATACGCGGGCCGATCGGGCTCGGGGCGCGCGTGCCGATGCTCGTCATCTCTCCCTTCTCGCGCGGCGGGTTCGTGTGCTCGAAGCATTTCGACCACACCTCGCTGCTCCGATTCCTCGAGACGCGCTTCGGGCCTGAGGTGCCGAACCTGAGCCGTTGGCGGCGGAGGCACACCGGCGACCTGACGGCTGCACTGAACCTCGCCGCGGCGCCTGACCCGGGCCTGCCGCAGCTGCCGGCGCCGTCGCTCACCGATCAGCGGGTGCTGCTGAGCGACTGTCCCACCCAGGCACCCGACACGGGCAGCGCCGAATTCCCGAGTGTGCAGGGCTACCCCCTGCCGCCCGCGCCGCAGACGCCGCCGCCGCAGGAAAAGGGCCGCCCCCGGCGCCCGAGCGGCTGCTGAACGAGCTCAGCCGGCCGCGGACACCACGCCGTACCCGCCGGCGACGTCATGCGCCCCGGCGTTCGCCGGCTCGGTCTGCTCGAGGAAGTCGAGCAGCACCTCCAGGAAGCACTCGGGCTCGTCGAGCTGCGGGAAGTGGCCCGAGCGCTCCAGCACCTCGAGGCGGCTGGCCGGCAGCCGCGCGTGCGCGGCGCGCCCGTGCGAGACCGGGATGATCGAGTCGTGCCGTCCCCAGAGGAGCAGCACGGGGAGCTGCTCGGCGAGGTACAGGCGGTTGGTCGCGTCGATGCGCTGGCCCGCGGGGTCGACGACCGAACGGAGCGTGTGCAGGAACGCAGCGCGGCTGGCGCCGTCGGACAGCGTGTTGTGGCCGCGCGCCATCTGCTCCAGGTCCGTGCCGAGCTTCAGCCCGACGCGGTCGAGCAGGCCGCCGACGCGAGCGCCGGCATTGAGCAGCCGCGAGGCGGCGAGCACCGGCAGCACCAGCTCGGCGCCGGGCAGCGACGCCGCCCGTAGAAGCGGGCTCACCTCGCGCCCCAGGCCCCCGCTGTCGACGAGCACGAGGCGCTCGCACATCTCGGGGAACTGGTAGGAGAACTGCATCGCGATGCCGCCGCCGAGCGAGTGGCCGACCATCGTCGCGCGGTCGTACCCGAGCGCGAGCAGCAGGTCGCGCAGGCTGCATGCGTGCGCGCCCAGCGAGTAGTCGCCCTTCGGCTTGTCCGAGCAGCCGTGCCCGGGGAGATCCGGCGCGATCACGGTGTGCGAGCGCGCGAGCCCCGGAATCACCCGCTCCCAGGTGCGCGAGTCCGATGTGATCCCGTGGATCAGCAGGATCACCGGCCCCTCGCCGGCCGTGAGGTAGCAGATGCGATTGCCGTGCAGCTTCACGCGCCGCTGCTGCGGCTTGCGGCGGATCATCTCCATATTTTTACCCGCTCGGGCGGTCGGAGCACGTGGCGGGCAACACCGTGATCACGTTTTGCCCGCAAACATCGAACTTGCCCGCCGAGCCCCTTGCGCGCTCCCGGCGTTTCGCTATAGGTTCGCCCGAGCATCGAAGTCGGGAGAGACGATGTTTGGGAGGCGCAGGACATCGCGCGCGCAGAGTCGCCGCGACCGGGAATGGCGGCGCTTCGTCCGCGACCTGACCGAGTCCGCGAGGCAGATCTCGCCCGCCGAGGATGCCCAAATGCGGGCGTTCCTCGACAGCGAGGCCGTCAGGCAGGCCCGCGAGGCACAGCCGCAGGCGGGCTCCGAACCGCCGGCGGAACGAGCAGCCTAGCCGCGCGGGCCGTGGACGACGGCCGGTCGCGCCGACCAGAGGGGCGCGCCGGGCCGGGGTCCGGCTCACTGGCAGGTCGTGCAGGGCAGGCTTTCGTGCAGCTCCTGCAGCGCGGTGTAGGCGAGCTTCTTGGCGCCGCCGTGCGTCTCGACGCCGTAGCCACCACCTTCACCGCTGTCGCGGTAGCCGTAGAACGTCACGCCCGCGACATAGCCGGTGCTTCGCGCCCACTGCGCGAACTGGAACAGCGCCCACGCCTGTTCGGCTTCGCTGTACTGCAGCGAGTCACCGGTCGGGCCCTTGGTCGGGAAGCCGACCTCGGTCACCCAGACCGGCTTGTGCGACCCCTTCCAGGCGGCTTCGACGAGGTGCCGGTTGCCGAGGATCGCGCTCGTGCGGCTGCCGGTGCCGCCATACGGATGGCTGGTCACCCCGTCGACGTCCGCGAGCGCCGTCCCGTTGTGCGACCACGCTTCGCCCCACGCGTTGGATGAGTCGTGCCCGCCGTCCCAGGACGCGAGCTCGAGCGGGCGGCTCGCGCCGAAGTTCGAGGTGAGCGCTTCGTGCACTTCGATCAGCAGCTGCGCATAGCTTTCGCGGTTGGCGGCGGATTCCGCGGAGGAGCCCCAGAACCAGTTGCCGCCGGGCTCGTTGAGCACCTCGATCGCGAACACGTGCGGGTTTTCGCGCACGAATTCGACGATGTGCTGCACGTAGGACTTGTGGTTCAGGCCGCTCACGCCCGACTGCGAGTACGGCCCTGAGAAGTCGGCGATCACTTTCAAGCCCGCCGATTCCCACGGCGTGAGCTTGGGCGGCGTGTCGAGCCGCACGACGTTGCCGATGCGGCGGAGGTCCGTTGGTTCGCTCGAGCCCCAGTAGCCGGCGTTCAGCCCTACGGAGAAGCTCCCGTGCGGTTCTTCGAGTGGAGGTTCGGTGAGTTCTTCTTCGAGCGGCGGTTCTTCGTGCGGCTGTTCTTTTTCGTGGGGTTCTTCGTGCGGCGGTTCTTTTTCGTGCGGTTCTTCGTGCGGCGGTTCTTTGCCGTGTTCTTCTTCGCCTTTGGGTTCTTCGGCCGGCGGTTCTTCGACTTTCGGCGGTTCTTCGACTTTCGGTCCTTCGCCGGGATGTTTGCCGGTGCGGTGGGCAGACCAGCTGATCGTCACCGTGTTGGACCATTCGTTCTGCCCGAACGCGCGCACGCGATATTCGACGGTCTTGCCGGGTTGCGCCGGAGGCGCGTAGGAGGTGCCCTGGACCCTCACGCTTTCGCGTTTTCCCTCGACGCGTTCCTGCAGGCGGTAGCCGCCGTGTCCGGCGGGCGTCCAGGTCAACGTCTTCGCGTGTACCGACAGGGTCGGCACCAGCACGAGTGCTGTGAGCAGCGCGGCGATCATGCCGGACTAGACCTCCTGGCGTGCCGCCGGCCGCAAATGGCCTCCGGCCGCCCCTCGCTGGAGAGCTATTACGTTCCGTCGTACTTCGGAAGTGGGCAGATAAGCACATCCATACCCAAAGGTCCGCATAGTGGACGCTGGGTTCACATAAAAGCTCGCAAATTGCGCTGCTTAGTTCGGTCCATCTTCGGACACCGCGGCGCCTCGCAGGCCCGTTCCACGCCTCCCGCCGCTCTCGCGTTGTTCATTTTCTGACACTGCGTGGGCGGTCACGCCTCGGCCTGCGCCGCGAGCCCGTCGAGCAGTCGCTGCGCCGAGGCCCCCGCCGCGACAGCGGCCGGGTCGTGCACGCGCTCGGCGTCGCGCACGGCGCGCGCCGCGGCCTCCTCGGCCGCCGCGCGGTCGCCCGCGCGCAGGCACACCGCCGCCAGCTCGGCGTTCGCCTGCACCGACTGTGGGAGCAGTCCCGCCCGCTCGCACACGCGCCGCGCGTCGAGGAGCGTCGAGCGTGCCGCGGCGATGTCCTCCGCGTCGGCGAGCGTCGCGGCGAGTCCCATCATCGCGGTCACCGCGATCTCCGACCAGCCGACCTCCTCGGCCAGTTCGCCGGCGGACTCGAAGAGGCGCCGGGCCCCCTCCAGGTCGCCTTCGCGCCGGCGCAGCGAGCCCCGCAGCACGTTGGCGAGACAGAGCTTCCCGACGAGGCCCTCGCGTTCGGCCAGCTCGGCGCTCGCGTTCGCGGCGCGCTCGACCTGCTCCCATTCGCCGCGGTGCAGGGCGAGCTGGCCGAGAGCCGCCTGCAGCTCGATCTGGGCGGGCACGTCGCCGATCCTGGCCGCGAGCGCAAGCGCCTCGCCGTAGCGCTCGGCCGCGGCGCCGTAGTCACCCTCGGCGTGCTCGAGGTTGTGGCCGAGCGCCTGCAGCGCGAGGACCGTCTCGCCGTCGTCGGACTCGCGCGCGAGCGCGACCGCCCGCTCGAGGTTCTCCCGCGCCTTCTCGGCGTCGCCGATGCGGCCGAAGACGCGGCCGAAGATGCCGTGGGCGCGGCTCGCCGCGCGCGCCTCGCCGAGCGTCTCGGCGAGCCTCAGCGCCTTCTCGGAGGCGTAGATCGCGAGCATGTTGTCGCCGACCTGCACGTACAGCCACGCCGCGTCCTCGTAGAGGCGGACCAGCGTCAGCGACGGCTCGCGGTCCTTGATCAGGTTGATCCCCTGCTGGTGGTGCTCGATCGCCCGCTTGCGGTCGCCCTTGTGCGCGAACGCCGCGCCGATCTTCCGGTGCAGCTCCGCGACGTGAACGGGGTCGCCGCGCTCGCCGTGGTAGGCCAGGCAGCGTTCCCAGGCGTCGATCGCCGGCTCGACCCGCCCAAGCCGCAGCGAGATGTCGCCGACCTTCTCGGCAATCCTCTGCGCCGTCTCCTCGTCCGTGCCGGCGAGCTCGGCGGCTGCACGGTAGTGGCCGAGCGCCTCGAGGTTGGAGTAGAGGCCCGCGGCGGCGTCGCCGGCCGCCTCGCGATAGCGGACAGCACGCTCGCGGAGCTCCGCCTGCTCGGCCGCGGGGAGATGCGCGTCCGCCGCATAGGCGGCGGCGCGGCCGTAGTGCTCGGCGACGACCGCGCTCGTGCCCTCGCCGGTGCCCGCGGGGCCTTCCAGGATGAAAGCCGCGACCTGCGCGTGCCGGCGGGCGCGCGCCGCCATGGGCAGCATCTCGTAGGCGACGTCGCGGATCAGGACGTGCTTGAAGGCAAGCTCGCGCCCACCACGCGCTCCCGCGCCCTCGCCGGGGACAAGGATCCCGCGCTCGACGAGCGCGGCGATCGTCGCATCGAGCTCCCCCCGGGGGCTGCCGAGCAGCGGCTCGAGCGCGTCCTCGCTGAACGTCCTGCCGAGCACGGCGGCATCGGCGACGAGCTGGCGTTCGTCGGGCTCGAGCGAATCGAGCCGCGCGGCGAGCAGTCCCTGGACGGTGTCGGGCAGCTCGGCCGCGGCGGCGTCGCTGTCCTCCACGATCCGCTGCACCATCGCCTCGGCGAACAGCGGGTTGCCACCCGAGCGCTCGGCGAGCTCGCCCGGCCGTGCCGCCTTGGCGCCGGCCGAAACGAGCAGCGACTCGACGAGCCGCTGCGCGTCGCGCGGCGCCAGCGGTTCCAGGAACGCCGTGGCGACGGTCCGTCGCGCGACGCTCCAGCCGGGCCGGCGCTCGAGCAGCTCATCGCGCGCGAGGCAGAGCTGCATCGCGGGCGCGCGCAGCCAGCGCGCCAGGTACTCGATCAAATCCAGCGAGCCCTCATCCGCCCAGTGGATGTCCTCCCACGCCAGCACCAGCGGCTGCTGCGCCGCGAACGCCTCGCACACCGCACGGACAGCGCCGAAGAAGCCCTCGCGCGCGCTCTGCTGGTCCTGCTCCGGCTCGCCGCCCTCGCCGTCGGCGGCGCCGAACAGGCGTGCCAGCGGCGCGAGCCGCCGCTCGGCGGGCTCGGCGCCCTCGCCGGCAGCGAGCAGCGGCAGCAGCCGCTCTCGCAGCTTCGCCCGGGCCGCGGCGGGGTCTTCGCCTTCGGAGATGCCGGCCGTCTCGCGCAGCATCTCGGTCAGCGGCCGGTAGACGCCGCCCTCGCCGAACGCCGCGCAGCGCCCTCTCAACAACAGCGGCGGCCGGTCGCGCCCGGCAAGCCGCTGTTGGAACTCCAGCAGCAGCCGCGACTTGCCGACTCCCGCCTGCCCGATCAGCGTCAGCAGATGGGTCGAACCCTCGCGCGTGACGCGATCGAGCGTGGCCTCCAGCATGCCGAGCTCCTCCTCGCGGCCCACCAGCGGCGCCGCCGGCGAGCGCGCCGCCGCGTGCGCGTCGGCGCCGACCTCGAGGGCCTCCCACGCGGACACCGGCTCGGACTTGCCCTTCAGCGCGAGCGGCTCGATCGCCCGGTAGACGATCTCGCCGGCGCTCAGCCGGCGGGTGCGCTCGCCGACGAGCACGCCGCCGACGGACGCGGCCGCCTGCAGCCGCGCGGCGACGTTGACGGTGTCGCCGACGACCGTGTAGGAGCCGCCGATGTGGCCCGCGAGCACCTCGCCGGTGTTGACGCCCACCCGCAGCTCGGGCTCCATCCCGAACCGCGCGCCGAGCTCCTCACGCAGTTCCACCATCGCCTCCTGCATCCCGAGCGCCGCCCGCACGGCGCGCGCCGGGTCGTCCTCGTGGGCCAGCGGCGCGCCGAAGACGGCCATCACGTTGTCGCCGATGTACTTGTCGACGCGACCGCCGTAGCGCTCGACCTCGGCGGCCAGACGCGTCAGACAGCGCTCGACGAGCGCCTTGACCGTCTCGTGGTCGAGGCGCTCGGAGATCAACGTGAACCCGGACAGGTCTGCGAACAGCACGGTCACCGTGCGGCGCTCCTCGGCCTCCTGCCCGGGTGCAGTGGGAGCGGGCGCCTCCGCGGACGCAGCGGCTGGCCGGCCGGCGGGCGAGACCGCCGCGCCGCAGGTGCCGCAGAAGTTCGCCCCGGGCTGCACCTCTGAGGAGCAGGACGGGCAGCGCGTTTGCAGCGGGCTGCCACACGACATGCAGAACGAAGCGCCGGCCGGGTTCTCCGCCGCGCAGACCGGGCAGATGGTCAAGTCCCCCACACCCAGATTCTGCCGCGTGGGACGGCGCGGCGCCGATTTAGCGCCGAGGCCGGCCGGGGCGAGTGCCTGCTCGCGCGGTTGTTGACGTAGCCCAAGCCCTGGAAGCTCCGGCCGGCCACGCGATAATCGCACCGGCGCATGTCAGCGGAAGAGCAGAACCTCCGCGTCGTCCTGAGCACGTTCGACGCCTACCTGCGCGGCGACGAAGCGGCCTGGCTCGCGACGATCGCACCCGACATCGTCGCGACGCAGTTTCCGGACCAGCTCGATTCCCAGGACTACCGCGGGCTCGACGGCGTGCGCCGGATGATGGCGGACTGGCTTGGAATGTGGGAGGACTGGACGATCGAGCGGCTGTCCTCGAGCGCCGCCAGGGAGCACGTGTTCGTGAACGCAGTGCAGCGTGGACGCGGCAAGGGCAGCGGGGTGCCGATCGAGAGCAAGCTGACGTTCGTCTTCACGCTGCGCGACGGGGCCATCGTCCGTTGGCGGATGTTCCACTCTGAGCACGAAGCGCGCGCGGCCGTCGGGCTGGCGTAACCCGCGAGGAGCGCGATACTGGCGAGCGTGTCACAGGAGAACGTCGCTCTTGTCAGGAAGATCCAGGAGCGCTGGCTCGCCGGCGAGCACGCCCGCGACCTGATCTCCGAGGAGATCGAGTACGTCAACCCCTCATACGCCGTCGAGGCCGGCGTCAAGCGTGGCCGCCGCACGCTCGGCGCGATCCGCGAGATCTACCCCGACTTCCGCTTCGAACCGGAGGAGTACCGGGACGCGGGCGATCAGGTGGTCGTGATCGGCGTCGCGCGCGGCACCTCTCCGAGCGGCGTCAAGGCGCAGTGGCGGCAGGGATACGTCTGGACCGTGCGCGACGGGCGCGCGGTGCGGTTCTCCTGGTTCAGCGACCCGGCCGAGGCGCTCGAGGCGGCCGGGCTCGCGGATTAGGCGCCCGTCGAGCTCGACGTTCGCGTTCGCGCGACTCGACGGCACTCGCTTCCGCCGCCCCTCGCGGGCCACCCCGGCATACTCGGCACGCGATGTCGGAGAACCTCGAGGTTGTCCGCGACCAGTACGCGGCAACGAACGAGCGGGACTTCGCGCGCGCGATGTCCCACTACGACGTCGACGTGGTGCTGAAGGTCCCGTCCGGATTCCTCGACCCGGGGACCTACCAAGGTCGCGACGCCGTGGGCGCGTGGTTCGGAGACTGGTTCCGAAGCTTCGACCGTGACGCACGATTCGAGCTGGAGGAGCTGTCTGAACTCGACAGCGGAGCCGTGCTCCTCGTGGCCGATCATCACGCGAGAGGACGAGGAAGCGGCGTCGAGGTCCACACCACGCTCGTGTGGGTTTACGGCTTCCGCGGCGGGAAGATCGCCCGTGTCGACGGGCACGCCACTCGGACCGAAGCCGTCGAAGCCGCAGGGCCAGGAACGCGAAACGCCCCGTGAACACGGGGCGCTCTGAGACTCCGGGACAGGGACTCGAACCCCAAATTCGACATCCAGAGTGTCGCGTGTTGCCAATTACACCATCCCGGAAGGGCCGCTCCCAAGGATAGTCGAGGGGCCCGTCGCGCTCAGAGCGAGGCGGGGTGCGCGTTGGGCGCGAAGAAGGCGGTGATCGCCTCCTCGAGGCCTGGATCGAGCACGAGCAGCACCTCGTCGCCGGCCTCGATCGTCGTGTCGGCCTTCGGCACGAAGCCGGTGCCGCCGCGCAGCACCGAGATGATCAGGCTGCCTTCGGGCAGCGCGATCTCGCTCACCCTCTGGCCGACCGTCGGGGCGTCGTCGGCCACCTCGAGCTCGATGATCTCGAGGCGCTCCTCTTCGAGGGCGAGCAGGTGAACGAGGCCGTAGCGCGGCACCTCGTGCTCGATCAGCCGCAGGATCAAGTCCGTGGCGGACACGGCCGGCATGATCCCCAGAAGCCGGAAGTGGTCGTGGTTGCGCGGGTTGTTGACACGCGCGATCACGCGGTCGCACAGGTACTTCTCCTTCGCGACCTGGCAGACGAGGATGTTGTCCTCGTCGTCGCCGGTGACCGCGATCACGAGGTCGGCGCGCTGGATCCCCGCCCTCTCCAGCACCCACAGCTCGGTCGCGTCGCCGTACTGGACGGCGTGCTCGAACTCCTCCTCGTTGGCGAGGTAGGTCGGTCGCGAGGACTCGATCAGGGTGACCTCGTGGTCCTTGGCGATCAGCTCGCGCGCGAGGTTGCGCCCGACCTTGCCCGCGCCGGCGATGATCGCGTACACGCTAGCTCTCCTCCCCCATCAGAGCGGCCTCGAACATCCCGATCGCCTGCTTGGTGGGCGAGATCGTCTGCAGGCCCTGCTCGCCGTACCAGTCCGCGCGCGCCGGGTCCATCACGCGCACGACGGTTTTCTCGACGCCGAAGCGCCTCTGCGCGATCTGGGCGATCACGAGGTTGGTGTTGTCGCCCGAGGTGGCGGCGATGAAGGCGTCGGCGCGCTCGATGCCCGCTTCGATCAGCGCGTCGGTCTCGAGCGCGGTGCCCACCGTGAACTGCCCTCCGGAGTCCTCCCAGCTCTGGCTCTGCCCGGCGTCGAGGCGCTCGTGTGAGAGCGGATCCTGGTCGAGCACGGAGACGTCGTGGCCGGCAGCGAGCGCGGACTTGGCGACGGCCGAACCCACGCGGCCGGCGCCGACGATCAGTACGAACATCTGCGCGCGACGATCTCCATAGGCGGGAGATTAGACGATGGGCGCGCCGCTTCGATGCGCCCGCCGGGCGACCTCGACCGCGGAGTCCTTGGCCGCCGGAGCCGTCACGATCACGCGGCAATCGGCCTTCCTGACGACGTACTTGGTGATGTCCCCGACGTAGCCCTCGAGCCCGCTGCGGCCGCCGAGCCGCGCGCCGCCGCGGATCGTCGACGGTTCCTCAGCACCCAGCACGATCGCCTCGACACCACGCCGCTTGGCCTCCTCGACGATCGCGAAGCCGGCGCGGCGCGTGCGGACGGTCGCCGTCGCGACCTCGACGCCGGTGTACTCCTCGCCCACCGCCTTGGCACGCGCCAGCACCTCGCGCGCGTGGTGCAGCTGGGCTTCGGGCAGGCTCGCGTCCAGTGGCAGCGACATCGGGATCACGAAGATCCAGATCGCCTCGATCGTCGCGGTGTCGATCGCCGCCTCGTCGGTCGGTTCGGCCGAGACGAGCAGCGCGGCGGTCTGCACGATGTCATCGTCGAGGTCCGTGCCGAACAGCGGCACCAGCACCGAGCCGTAGTCGCGTTCGCGCGATGGCTCTGCGCGCAGCACCTGCGGCGAGACGGTCACGCGCCTGAGCAGCGGCGCTTCGTCCGCGCGCCGGTAGATGACATACATGGCCAGGCCGAAGGCCATCCAGCCCAGCCCGACGTAGCGGGCGGGTTCGTGGACCACCATCACCGCGACGAAGCCGGCGGCGGAGGCGAGCGCCCCGAATGCGGCCGGCAACGGGAGCCTGCCGCCGAACACGCGCACCGACCCCGGGATCGTGTACGGGCGGTCACGGTCGGGCTCGGAGTAGCGCAGCTTGATGATCGACAGGTGCGCGATCGTGAAGGCGAGCGTGGCACCGAACGCGTAGATGCCGATCAGAAAGCTCAGATCCTCGGTCGCGACCAGCCCGGCCGCGATCAGGCCGGCGATGATGATCAGCACATACGGTGTCGAGCGGACCGGGTGCAGACGCCCCAGCGCGCTCGGGATCTGGCGGTTCGTGGACAGCGAGTAGGCCAGCCGCGAGAGCCCGAGCATCGCCGAGTTGGACGCGGCGAGGAGCGTGAGCGTCGCCATGCCGGCGACCAGGTAGCGCAGCGTCTGCTCCAGCCAGTGCGGATGGACGGCCGAGACCACGCCGATCATCGGTGCGTTCGCGTAGTGGCCGCCGAGCGCCGTGTGCCCGCCGTGGACCGGCAGCGCGGTGATCGCGACGAGGCCGATGCCGACGTAGAGGAAGCCGACGGTGCCGGTCGTGCTCCACACGAGGTGCTTGAGCCCCGCGCGGCTGATCCGCACCTCGCCCGAGAGCCCGGACGCGGACTCGAGGCTGGTGAACGCGACGACCGTCACGGTCAGCGCGAAGATCAGGTTCGACCACGTCGGGGCACTGCCGAGGTGGATCGGGTCGAGCCAGACCTTCGGGTCGAAGAACAGGATCAGCCCGAGCACGACGATGAACGCCTGGAGCGCGAGGTCGCCCGCGAGCACGAAGCCCACGCGGCGCGCGCGGCGCGCGCCGAAGCCGCGGATGTTGCTGAGCACGACCAGCGCGATGAACGCGAACGCCAGGCCGAGCGCCTCGCCACGGTCGCCGAGGTGGCCCCAGAAGACCTGCAGGTACTGCGTGGCGGAGAAGGCCGTGACCGCGACCAGGATCACGTAGTCGAGCAGGATCGCCCAGCCCGCGACGAAGCTGACGAGCTCGTTGAAGGCGTAGCGGGCGAAGACGGTCGAGCCGGCCCGGTCCTGGTGCAGCGAGGCCCCCTCGACATACGTCATCGCCGTGACCCCGAACATCACGGCCGCGATCAGGAACACGAGCGGCGTGAGCCCGAGCGCGTGGCCGGCGATCACGCCGAGCGAGAAGTAGATCGCGCTGGCCAGCGACGAGTAGACGATCGTGAAGAGGATCGGCGAGCCGATGCTGCGGCGGACCATCACGCGCGAGCGCGCCGCCAGCTCGGCCCTTCGCCTATCGTGCTCCTGCTCGGGGGCGCCCGGCGCAGCCCCGCCGGGCCCCGCCGGCTCGGGGGCCGCCGCCCCGGCGGCGTTGCCGTCGGCGCTCACTCCCCCCTCCCCTTGCGCATCTCGATCCGGAGTCGCAGCACACCGGCGACGACGAACAGCACGGCGATCAGCAGCCGCCCCGACAAGGCGGCCGCGTGCTCGGCGAGCGACTCCACCAGCAGCGCGACGCCGATCGCGAGCATCGCGAACGACAGCACCAGGGTCCCGCTGCGATGCACTCCACGCCCGTTCATCTCATCGTGAGCTTAGGGCCGCGGCCGGGCCGCCGGACCCGAGACGGCGGCCGGGACGAGATCGTCTTCCGCTCAGGTGATCAGCGGGATGATCAGGATCGCGACGATGTTCGCGACCTTGATCATCGGGTTGATCGCCGGGCCGGCCGTGTCCTTGAACGGGTCTCCGACCGTGTCCCCGGTCACCGAGGCGGCGTGGGCGTCCGAGCCCTTGCCCCCGAACGCGCCGTCCTCGATCAGCTTCTTCGCGTTGTCCCACGCGCCGCCGCCCGCGGTCATCAGCACCGCGAAGAAGAAGCCGACGACGATCACCCCGATCAGCAGGCCGCCGAGCGCCTTCACGTCGATCAGCCCAACGATCACCGGCAGGCCGATCGGCAGCAGCGAGGGCAGGATCATCTCGCGCTGGGCCGTCCGCGTGACGATGTCGACCGTCGTCGCGTAGTCGGGTTCTTCGGTGCCCTCCATGATCCCGGGGTGCTCGCGGAACTGGCGGCGCACCTCCTCGACGACCGCGCCGCCGGCGCGGCCGACGGCCTCGATCGAGAGCGAGGCGAACAGGCACACCATCAGCCCGCCGAGGATCAGACCGATCAGCACCGGCGGTTCGTTGATGCTGAAGATCAGCGCGCTCACCGCTTCGTGTTTGTGGTCGGCGAGTTCCTGGCGGAACCCGGCGAACAGGACCACCGCGGCGAGCACGGCGGATCCGATCGCGTACCCCTTCGTGACGGCCTTGGTCGTGTTCCCGACGGCGTCGAGCGGGTCGGTCACGTTGCGGACCTCCTCGGGCAGCTCGGCCATCTCGGCGATGCCGCCGGCGTTGTCGGTGATGGGGCCGAAGGCGTCGAGCGCGACGATCAGGCCGGTGAGCGAGAGCTGGGCGATCAGCGCGACGCCGACGCCGTAGATGCCCTGGGTGCCGCCGCCGGCGAGCTTCCAAGCGCCCAGGATCCCGAGCGTGAGCACCAGCGCCGGCAGCGCCGTCGCCTGCAGCCCCGAGCCGAAGCCCTGGATGATGTTCGTCGCATGGCCCGTGACGGAGGCGCGCGCGGTCTTCTTGACCGGCGAGAAGCGGGTCGAGGTGTAGTAGTCGGTGATCACGAACAGCAGCGCGGTCACCGCGAGCCCGATCAGCGAGCAGAGGTAGAACTTCCACCAGTGCGGGGTGTTCACCGTGCCGCTCACTTCGGTGAAGCTGAGGTTGCGCATCAGCCAGTAGGTGACGGGCGCGAACGCCGCCGCCGCGAGCAGGCCGGAGACGACCAGTCCCTGGTAGAGCGCGCGCTCGACGTTGCCCGCGCGGGAGCGGACGGCGAAGGTCCCGATGATGGAGGCGATGATCGCGACGCCGCCCAGCACGAGCGGGTAGAGCGCGACTTTGGTCGTCTCGTGGAATGTGAGGATGCCGAGCAGCATCACCGCGACGGCGCTCACCGCGTAGGTCTCGAAAAGGTCGGCGGCCATGCCCGCGCAGTCGCCCACGTTGTCGCCGACGTTGTCGGCGATCACGGCCGGGTTGCGCGGGTCGTCCTCGGGGATCCCCGCCTCGATCTTGCCGACGATGTCAGCCCCGACGTCGGCGGCCTTCGTGAAGATCCCGCCGCCGAGTCGCGCGAAGACCGAGATCAGCGAGCCGCCGAAGCCGAGCCCGATGAGCGCGTCGACAGCGGTCTTCTGGCTGTCGTTGAAGACGGCCGTGAGGAGGCCGTAGTAGCCCGCGAGCCCGAACAGCGCCAGGCCCGCGACGAGCATCCCCGTGATCGCGCCGCCGCGGAACGCCGCGCTGAGCGCCGGCGGGACGCCGCCGCGCGCCGCCTCGGCGACGCGGGAGTTGGCGCGGACCGACACGTTCATGCCGATGTAGCCGGCCGCGCCAGAGAGAATGCCGCCGATCGCGAAGCCGACCGCCACCTCGATGTTCTGGATGAAGATCAGGGCCACGAACAGGACGACCCCGACGACCGCGATCGTCGTGTACTGACGGTTCAGGTAGGCCCTCGCCCCCTGCTGGACCGCCGCGGAGATCTGCTGCATGCGCTCGTTGCCCGGCGAGAGCGCCAGCAGGGAGCGGGTCGTGACCACGCCGTACACGACCGCACAGGCGGCGCAAACGAGGGCGATGACGACCCCATGGTTCGTCAGAAAGCTGCTCAACAGAAATCCTCCGCGGTCTGATTGCAGTGCCGCGCGAGGACCGTCGCGCGCACGTATGTCGGCCGGTTCGCTCTCGGGGCGAGCGTTGCCCGGCGCAAACGCGCGCGCAGTCTATCGTGCGGGACGGTCGGCTGCGCTCCGGCGGGGCTTTCCGCAAGCCCGATTGCCGGAACCGGAGCCGGCCCCAGCGCTCAGCTGCCGGGAACCCAGAGCCTGCCGCTCGACTCCGCGGGGCCGGGCCGCCGCTGTGAGCCGTGATCGCCGGCGGGCGCCTCGCCGGCGCCCGGCTCCGGCGTCCCGGAGCCGCCGGCCGGCTCGCCCCCGCCGCCCTCTCCGTCACCCTCTTCACCGGGAGCCGCCCGCACCTCGGCGGCGTACGCCATCTGCAGCCGCGAGAGCGCGTCGCGCAGCGGCGCGAGCTGGTCCGCGGGGATGCGGCGCTCGAGGATCGCCATCAGCGCCATCGCCGCGTCGATCGAGTCGCGCACCTGCTCGAGATCGCGCTCGATCGGCGTGCCAGCCCCCGGCTCATCCTCCGCCGAAGTGGCGCCCGGTGGGGGTCCCATCCGTCTCGCGCCGATGTTCAGAAGCGAGACCGCCGACTGGGCGATCATGTCCGTGGCGGTGATCCTCGCCAATTCGGCCTCGTAGGCAGCGCGCAGCTCCTCTTCGCTCGGGACTTCCTGCGCCGCCGTGGGGTCACCCTGCTGCTCGCTCACACCCGCACCTCCTCTGCGTAGGTCCTCGCGGTCTCGGCCACGGAGGCCGCGAAGACCTCCTCGCGCGTGGCACCGCTCTCGATCATCGCGCGCTGGCGCTGCGCGCCGTTGCGCTCTCCGAAGGCCGGCTCGACGCCGAGCTCCGCGCGCGCGGGCTCGGTCCACTCCAGCAGGCGGTCGATCGCCTCGCGCGCCGGGTACTCGCGCGCCTCCGCTAGGTCGATCATGCGTCCGTCGAGGCCGTAGCGGATCGCCCGCCACATGTTCTCCTCGACGAGCCGCGGGGCAGGGTGCTCGAACGGCACGCCCGCGTCGACGTCGCGCATCGCCTGGGCGATGCACGCGACCATCAGCGTCGCCAGCGACTCGGACTCCTGCGCGGTCGCCTGGGCGTCGCAGATCCGGACCTCGACGGTGCCGAAGCTGAAGTGCGGGCGCACCGACCACCAGACCTGGGTGAACTCGACGATCGAGCGCGTCCGCAGCAGGAACTCGATGTACTGACGATACGCGGGCCAGCCACCGAACGGGTCGGGGATCCCGCAGCGCGGGAAGCTCTTGGTGAAGCTCTGCGTGCGAGCCGAGTGCAGCCCGCTGTCCTGCCCGTCCAGGTATGGCGAGTTGGCCGAGATCGCGAGCAGCAGCGGCAGCACCGGGCGCAGCCGGTCACAGACCTTGACGGCTCGGTCGAGGTCGCGCACGCCGACGTGGACGTGGAGGCTGAAGGTGTTGTTGCGCCAGGCGACGTACTTCAGGCCCTCCTCGACCCGGTGGTAGTGCTCGGTATCGATGATCGGCTGGCGGCGGTAATCCGCCCAGGGATGGGTGCCCGTCGAGCCCAGCATCGCCTCGTGGCGCGCGACGAGAGCGAACAGGTACGCGCGACGCTCGCGTTGGCGCGCGATCGCGTCCTGCAGGTTCGCGCCGCGGCCCGAGATGATCTCGATCTCCGAGGAGATGAGCTCGCCCGCGACCGCTTCGTGCAGGCCCGGGTCGGCATCCGCCGCCGCCCGGAGCTCCTCGTAGCGGGGCACGAGTTCGAGCGTCACAGGATCGAGGATCGAGAACTCCTCCTCGAGCCCGACCGTGAGATCCTCGGCGACGGCGAAGCGCTCGGCCGCTCTGTCCAGATCCTCGCTGTTCATTGCTTCCTGTGTCTTGAACGTGGCTGCCTCGTGGGCGGACCGACGGGGTGATTCAGGTCAAGTAGAAGTACAGCGCGTAAAGGAGATCGACCGCCGGGCTCGAGGTGTGCACGGTGACCTCGGGCGGGACGTCCAGCAGCGACTCCGAGTAATTGAAGATGATCTTGACCCCCGCCTCCACGAGCTCGTCGGCGAGGCCCTGGGCGGCCTGGTTGGGCACCGCGAGCACGCCGACGACGATGTCCTCGTCCTCGACGACCTGGCGAAGCTCCTCGATGCCGCGGATCTGCTGGCTGCCGACCTTCGTGCCGATCTTCCCCGCGTCGTTGTCGAAGATCGCGACGACCCTGAAGCCGTGGTCCGCGAAGATTTCCGAGCCGGCGATCGCACGGCCGAGATGCCCGGCCCCGATCAGCGCGATGTTGTGCTGGCCGGCGGTCCGCAGGATCTTGCGGATCTGCGAGACCAGCGCCTCGACGTTGTAGCCGACGCCGCGCTTGCCGAACTTGCCGAAGCCCGAGAGGTCGCGCCGGATCTGCGTCGAGTTGACGTGCGTGTAGTCCGAGAGCTCCTGCGAGGAGATCGTCTCCTTGCCCATCTTCTTCGCCTGCGTGAGCACCTGCAGGTAGCGCGACAGGCGCGCCGCGACGCCGAGCGAGAGCCTCTCGCTGGAGACTCCGGCGCCGTCGCGTTCGGTGGAGACGGTCCCGGCCGTGGGTTCGCCGTAGCTCATCGTCGTGACTCTAGACGCTTGCGCACCGCCGTTTCTTCGACGACGTATTCACACAGCTCCTCCCCGTCCAGGAGCACCACCGGGATGCGCTCGAGGTAGGCGCGGTGCAGGCGGTCGTCGGCTGTGATGTCGACCTCGGCCAACTCGAAGCCGAGCTCGCGCTGCATCGCCTGCAAGGTCGCGAGGGCGTCCTTGCAGAGATGGCACTCGGGGGTGGAGTAGACGGTGATGAGAGGTGCGGCGGGCATCCTGCGCCAGCATCATTATCGCCGCGCGCGCCGCTTGCGCTTCTCAGCGGGGAGCTTCGCCCGTCGCGTAGGCGTCGAGACTGAGGTAGTGCGGGAACGGGAGCACGTGGCCGTAGCGTGCGGCGCTTGCGATCATCGCCGCGTTGTCCGTGCAGAGCTGCGGCTCAGGCACGTGCAACTCGGCCCCCAGCTCGCCGAGCCGCCGGCGCAGCTCCCCGTTCGCCGCGACTCCCCCGCCGACCGCGAGCCGGTCGAGGCCCGTGCGCTCGAGCGCCCGCTTGGAGCGGACGAGCAGGCTCTCGACGATCGCCGCCTGGAAGGAGGCCGCGAGGTCGGCGGCGCGATCGGCCGCCTGCTCAGGGCCCAGCTCGCGGAGCTTGTACAGCAGCGCGGTCTTCAGCCCCGCGAAGGAGAAGTCGAGGCCCTCGGCGAACGGCTTGCGTCCCCCGCCGCGTGCGGCCTCGCCCGGCGAGCCGGGGAAGACGAACGCCTCGGGGCTGCCGCCGACGGCGAGCTTCGACAGCGCGGGGCCTCCCGGGAACCCGAGGCCGAGCATCCGAGCGCCCTTGTCGAAGGCCTCGCCGGCGGCGTCGTCGAGCGTGCGCCCGAGCACCTCGAAGCCGTCGTGCTCGCTCACGAGCGCCAGCAGCGTGTGGCCGCCGCTTGCGATCAGGCAGACGAACGGGGGTTCGAAGGGGTCGGTTCCGTCGGCAAGGAAGTTGGCGGCGACGTGACCCTGGATGTGATCCACCGCGGCAAACGGCAGCTCCCTGGCGGCCGCGAGCGCCTTGCCGGTCGAGAGCCCGACGAGCAGGGCGCCGACGAGACCGGGTCCCTGCGTCGCCGCGACCAGCTCGACGTCGTCGAGCTCGGCGCCGGCCTGCTCGAGCGCCTGCGCGACGATCGCGTTGACGAGCTCCAGGTGATGGCGCGAGGCGATCTCGGGCACCACGCCGCCGAAGCGCTCGTGCTCCTGCTGAGAGGAGATCACGTTGGAGCGAAGGTGCCCGTCCTCGCCCAGGACCGCGGCGCATGTGTCGTCGCAGCTCGTCTCCAGCGCGAGGATCGTCAATCGATCCCGACCCGTCCCGGATTGGGCACGTCGTCCAGCGTCCCGGCGAGCGTCGAGGGCGTCCGCCACATCACGAGCGCGTCCTCACCGTTGTCCTGGTAGTAGCGGCGGCGGATGCCTGCGGCGCGGAACCCTTCGCGCTCGTACAGGTGGATCGCGACGACGTTGGAGCGGCGCACCTCGAGCGTGAAGCGGGCCTCATCGTCGCCGACGCGCTCATACAGCTCGCGCAGCATCGAACTCGCAAGCCCATGGCGCTGATGGTCGAGGTCGACGGCGATGTTCATGATGTGCCAGACCGTGTCGTAGCGGGAGCAGATGAGATAGCCCACGAGCCGCTCGCCGCTGAACGCGGCGAGGCACACGCCGGACTGCTTGGAGAGCTCCAGTACGAACATCGCCAGCGACCACGGCGTCGGAAACACCCGCCGCTCGACGGCGATCACCTGCGGCAGGTCGGGGTAGGACAGCGGGCGGATCCGGATCGCCGGCGAGGGCTCGGGTGGCGGCGGCGCGGTCGTGCGCTCGCTCATCGTCCCCCTCCCCCGGCGACGCCGGCCGGCTGGCTGAGCTCCGCATCGGGCCGGCGCAGGTACTCGGGCAGCACGAGCTGGTAGTCGCCTGCCACGGCCGCCCTGGCGCCGAGCTCGCAGATCGCGGCAGCGCGCAGCAGGTGGTCCGGCGCGCCATCCGGCGCGACGGCAAGGCCGGCCGCTTCGAGCTGCATTCGGTACTTCACCGCTCCGTCGCCGACCGCCGCGACGGGCTCCCCCTCGAGGCCGGCCGCGGCGAGCAGCTCGCCGAGGAGCGCGGGAGCGAGCACGGCCTCCGGCGCGAGCTGCGGCCCATCCGGCGCCGCGAACGGCGCGGCGAAGACCTCGCGCCGGCGCGCATCGATCACCGCGAGCACAGGCGCGCCGGCCGGAGAGCTCAGCGCGAGGGCGGCGAGGCTCGGGACCGCCACCAGCTCGATCGACAGCGACTGAGCGAGGCCCCGTGCAGTCGCGACCCCCACGCGCAGCCCCGTGAACGCGCCGGGCCCGGCGCCGATCGCGATGCGATCGAGATCGCGCCATCCGAGCCCCGCGCCATCGAGCAGCTCGGCGGCCATCCCGAGCAGCCTCGTCGCGTGGCCCGGGCGCGCTCCGGCAGGCGGGTCGTCGCGCAGTTCGGCGGCGGTTCCGTCGGGCAGGCGCAGCGCAACGACGGTGGCGCTCGTCGAGGTGTCGATGCCGAGCAAGGTCATCGCCCGGGCTCCTCGCCGGGCGCGGCCGGCGACTCGTCGATCTCGACGATCCGGGCATCGCCGCCGCCGTGCGCGAGCGTGACGACCAGGCGCGGCGCGTCGAGCTCGGGCTCGCCGTCCGGCGCCCACTCGATGAAGGCGATGCGCCCGGGGCCGACGTAGTCGGCCAGCAGCCCGGGGTCCTCCTGGCCGAGCCCAGCGAGGCGGAACAGGTCGAGGTGGGAGACCGTTACGCCGGGTGGGCGGGTTCGATACCTGTTGCCGATCGCGAACGTCGGGCTCGTCACCGGGTCATCGACGCCGAGCGCGCGTGCCGCGCCCCGGACAAGCGTCGTCTTGCCCGCGCCGAGCTCGCCTCGCACCAGCACGACGTCGCCGTCCTCGAGCAGGGACGCGAGCTCGGCGCCCACCGATTCGGTCTCGGCTGGAGCGGCCGTCCGGAGGTTGCGAGTGGCCATCCCCCACGACTCTAGAGCCTGAATCTAACCGCCGGCCGGTCCGCTCGGCCCAGAAAAAAGACCGGCCCGCGGGAGAATGGTGCGCGGGCCGGTCGTTACTCCTGGAGGGATGGAGACAGGACCTTCATCGGCAGCGTGGGCCGCTGACTTTAGGCCCTGGACGCTTTTCTTCGACGAGGGCCCGAAAAGCCCTTCTTTGCAGGGTTTTCTGCCGCTGGACGGGACTGGACGCAAACTGGACGGCGCCGGCAGGGCGCTCTAGAACAACCCGAGCTGATCCGCGTCGTCCGCGGCCGCCTCGGCGACGGGCGCCGGCTCCGGCTCGGGCACCGCCTCGAACACCTCCGGCTGCTCGGGCGGGCCCATCGCGAGCAGCGCTGGGAGGCGCGCGAAGTCCTCGCGCAGCGTCTCGAGCATCCGCGGCGTGTACAGGGCCGCCGCCGGGTGATAGATCGGATAGAGCCGCACCGCGCGGCTGCCGATCTCGACCAGCTCGGCCTGTCCATGCAGCCGCGTGATGCCCGTCGGGTCAGCCCTGAGCAGCTTCGTCGAGAAGTTGCCGAGACTGCAGATCACCGTCGGCTCGATCAGCTCGACCTGGCTCAGCAGGTAGGAGCGGCAGTTCTCGATCTCGATCGGCTGCGGGTCGCGGTTGCCTGGGGGCCGGCACTTGAGCACATTGCAGACAAATGTCTGCGACCGGTCAAGCCCGATCTCCTCCAGCAGCTGGCTGAGCAGCTTCCCCGCCCGCCCGACAAAGGGCAGCCCCTGTTCGTCCTCGCTGGCGCCCGGCGCCTCGCCCACGAACATCAGGTCCGCGTCGGCGTTCCCCGCGCCGAACACCACCGTCTTACGCGTCGCTGCGAGCTCGGGGCAGCGGGTGCAGGAACGCGCCTGCGCGAGCACCTGCTTGAGCGCATCACGGCGCTCGGCGGCGGACATCTGCGCGCCGGGGGAGCCCATCGGGCGCATGCTAGTCGTTGCCCCCGAGACGAGGACAGGGCCGGCTCGCTTGCGGCCGGCGTGGCGCGCGCACCGCCCGTGGGGGATGATCTGCGCCATGGCGGCGACCGAGCTGACGGCCGTGAAGGCGCCCTTCGCCGGCGTCGTGGTCGCGCTGCCGCGATCCGCCAGCGAGCGCGTCGGCGCGGGCGCTCCCGTCGCCGTGCTCGAGGCGATGAAGATGGAGCACGAGGTGCTCGCGGAGATCGACGGCGTCGTCGGAGAGCTCGCCGTGGCGGTCGGTGAGTCGGTCGAGGCGGGACAGCTGCTGCTGACGCTCGCGCCCGGCGACGGCGCTTCGGCCTCGGCGGCAGCCGAGAGCGGCGAGGATCACTCGGTCTCCGGCGAGCGCGCCGACCTGCGCGCCGTCCGCGAGCGCCACGAGATCGGCCTCGACGCGGCCCGCCCCGACGCGGTGGCAAAGCGCCACGAGCACGGGCGGCGCACGGCGCGGGAGAACCTCGGCGACCTGCTCGACGAGGGCAGCTTCGTGGAGTACGGGCCGCTGCTGTTCGCGGCGCAGGAGCAGCGCCGCAGCCGCGAGGAGCTGATCGCCCGCACGCCCGCCGACGGGCTGGTCGCGGGCGTCGGCACCGTCGAGGGCGAGCCGTGCGTGGCGATGTCCTACGACTACACGGTGCTCGCGGGCACGCAGGGCCATCGCAACCACGCCAAGAAGGACCGGCTGTTCGCCGTCGCCGAGCGGCGCCGCCTGCCCGTCGTGCTGTTCGCCGAGGGCGGCGGCGGACGCCCAGGCGACGTCGACATGCCGATCGTCGCCGGGCTCGACTGCAGGGCCTTCGAGCTGTTCGCCGAGCTGAGCGGGCTCGTGCCGCTCATCGGCATCGCCTCCGGCTACTGCTTCGCGGGCAACGCCGCGCTGCTCGGCTGCTGCGACGTCGTGATCGCCACCGAGGACGCGAGCATCGGCATGGGCGGGCCGGCGATGATCGAGGGCGGCGGGCTCGGCGTCCACCACCCCGCCGAGGTCGGCCCGATCGACGTGCAGCACGCCAACGGGGTCGTTGACCTGCGCGCGGCGGACGACGCCGAGGCGGTCGCGCTGGCGCGCCGCTACCTGTCGTACTTCGCCGGCCCCGCCCGACCGGACCGCGCCCACCCCGTCCCCGACCAGGCTCTGCTGCGCGAGACGATCCCGGAGCAGCGCAAGCGCGTGTACGAGGTCCGGCGCGTGATCGACGGCATCTTCGACGGGGGCTCCGTGCTCGAGTTGCGCGACGGCTTCGGCACGGGCATGGTGACCGCCCTCGCCCGCGTCGACGGGCGCCCGCTCGGCGTCGTCGCCAACGACCCGATGCACCTGGGTGGCGCGATCGACGCGGACGGCGCCGACAAGGCCGCGCGCTTCGTTGCGCTCTGCGACGCCTTCGAGCTGCCGGTCCTGTTCCTGTGCGACACCCCCGGCTTCATGGTCGGCCCGGCAGCCGAGCGCACCGCGACCGTGCGCCATTTCTCGAGGATGTTCCTCACCGGCGCCAACGTGTCGGTGCCGACGGGCACGATCGTGCTGCGCAAGGGCTACGGCCTCGGGGCGCAGGCGATGGCGGGCGGCGGCTTCAAGGCGCCGCTGTTCACGGTCGCCTGGCCGACGGCCGAGTTCGGCGCGATGGGGCTCGAGGGCGCGGTTCGGCTGGGGATGCGCCGCGAGCTCGATGCGATCGAGGACGAGGAGGAGCGCGAGCGCGTGTTCCAGGCCACCGTCGCTGCAGCCTATGAGCGCGGCCGCGGCATCAACATGGCCGCCTACGGCGAGATCGATGACGTGATCGACCCGGCCGACTCGCGGCGCTGGATCGAGACGCTGTTCGACCCCCCGCCCGTGGACTGGCGCTCGCGGCCCGGCAAGAAGCGCCCGCACGTGGACGCGTGGTAGCGGTGCTCCGGCCGGTCGCAGGGGCGTTCAACGAACCCGAGGCGGAGCTGATCGTCCAGCAGCTGGCGGCCGTCGGCATCTCCGCTGTCTCTCAGCTCTCCTCCGGCAACCCCGAGTTCGGCGCCTCGGGCGGGCGCACGATCTATGTCGACGAGCGGGATGTCGAGCGGGCGCGCGCGGCGCTCGCGAACGCGCAGGCGGATATCAGCGACGAGCAGCTGGCCGAGCTCAGCGAAGAGGCCGGGCGCGAGGCCCGCTCGCCCGAGGACTGAGCTTCAGCGCCGCCGCGCGGCGCTCACTCCTCGCGTTCCTCGAGCTCGACCGCATCGGCCCGGCCCCGCCCCCGTTCGATCTCGCTGCCCTTGCGTATCAGCCAGCGGCCGAGGGTGACGGACACGAAGCCCACGACGATCACGGACACGATCAGGATCCAGACCCAGGACATATACGTGACCATGATCACATAGCCCAGGGGTTGACGCGCTTGCGTCACGGGAACCCGTCTGTATCATCGGGCTCAGGCCGTCACCGGCGATTCCCGGGATGGACCTGAGAACACTTCCTAATCCAGTTCGCGCCGGCGCTCGCGAGCGCCGGGTCGAGACGATGAGACGCCAGCAACCGACCCCTGCCCACCCATGAGGGTGGTGCGCACCGTCACCGAGCTCCGCGAGGCGCTCGCCCCCGCCCGCCGCGCGGGGCAGCGGATCGGGCTCGTGCCGACGATGGGCGCGCTGCACGAGGGACATATCGCTCTCGTCGCCCGCGCGCGTGCCGACTGCGCGGTGGTCGTCGTCTCGCTGTTCGTCAACCCGGCGCAGTTCAACGAGCGCGGAGACCTCGACCGCTATCCGCGCGACGAGGAGCGCGACCGTGAGCTCCTCGCCGCCGCCGGCGCCGATGTCCTGTTCGCGCCGTCTGTCGAGGAGGTCTACCCGGCCGGGTTCGCCACCGCCGTCGAGGTGCTCGGCGTCACCGAGCGCCTCGAGGGACAGGCGCGCGGGCCCGAGCACTTCCGCGGGGTGAGCACGATCGTCACGAAGCTGCTCTGCATGGCCCTCCCCGACGCGGCCTACTTCGGCCAGAAGGACGCCCAGCAGCTCGTCGTGATCCGCCGCCTCGCCGCAGACCTCAACCTGCCCGTGGCGATCGAGTCGGTGCCGACCGTCCGCGAGCCCGACGGCCTGGCGATGTCGAGCCGCAACGCTCTGCTCTTGCCGCCCGAGCGCGAACGCGCGCGCTCGCTGTCCGCCGGACTTCGCGCGGCGGAGCAGCTCGCCGCCCGCGGCGAACGCGACGCCACCGTGCTGCTCGGTGCGGCCACCGCGGAGCTCGAGCGCGCCGGGCTCGAGCCCGAGTACGTGGCGCTGGTCGACCCCGACACGTTCGAGCCGGTGGCGCGGCTGGATCAGGCGGCGCTGCTCGCCCTCGCCGCCCGCGTCGGCGAGGTGAGGCTGATCGACAACGCGCTGCTGGCGGCCGCTGCGCCGGCGCGCGCGTCCAACCACGAACAGGAGGTCCAGGCGTGCAGCGCGTGATGCTCAAGTCCAAGATCCACCGCGCGACGGTCACCGACAGCGATCTGCATTACGTCGGCTCGATCACGATCGATCCGGACCTGCTCGAAGCAGCGGACATCCTCGAGCACGAGCAGGTGCACGTCGTCGACGTCGACAACGGCGCCCGCTTCGAGACCTACACGATCCCCGGGCGCCGCGGCTCGGGCGAGATCTGCGTCAACGGCGCCGCCGCTCGCCTCGTCCACCACGGCGACACGATCATCGTCATCTCCTACGCCTCATACGACGAGGCCGACCTCGGGCGCTACGAGCCGCGGGTCGTCCACGTTGAGGCCAAGACCAACCGCATCATCACGATCGACGACGAGGTGGCGACCCTCCTCACGTGAGGGCGTCAACCAGAGTCAGAGAGGAGTCCCCCATGTCCAGCCATCCCGAAGTACACACGCACGGCCAGCACGTCCCCCCTGCCGAACGGCTGCCGATGACGCTGCCGATGCTCGCCGAGAAGAAGCGGCTCGGCGACCCGGTCGTGATGGTCACCGCCTACGACTACCCGAGCGCGCGCGCCGCCGAGGCAGCGGGCGTCGACCTCGTGCTGGTCGGGGACTCGGCCGCCACGACGGTGCTCGGCTTCAACGCGACGACGCCCGTCGAGCTCGGCGACATGCTCGTGCTCGCGCGCGCCGTGCGCCGCGGGCTGCGCACGCCGCTGCTGATCGGCGATCTGCCGTTCGGCTCCTACGAGATCTCCGACGAGCAGGCGATTACGACCGCGATGCGGATGGTCAAGGAGGCCGGCTGCGACTGCGTGAAGCTCGAGGGCGGCGGCGAGACGTCGGTGAGCCGCGCACGGGCGATCGTGGGGGCGGGCATCCCGGTGATGGGCCACGTCGGGCTCACCCCGCAGACCTCGACCGCGCTCGGCGGCTGGAAGGCCCAGGGGCGGACGGCCGCAGCGGCCGCCCGGATCGCGGCCGGGGCGCGCGCGCTGCAGGACGCGGGCTGCTTCGCGATCGTGTTCGAGGCGATCCCCAGCGCGGTCACCGACGAGCTGATGCCGCTGATCGAGGTGCCGGTGATCGGGATCGGCGCCGGCCCGGCGACGGACGGCCAGGTGCTGGTCTTCCACGACCTGCTCGGCATCCGCGACGGGCTGGGGCCGCGCTTCGTCAAGCGCTACGCGAACCTCCAGCAGGAGATGAACGAGGGCGTCACCGCCTACGCGGAGGACGTCCGCACGCGCCGCTACCCGGGGCCCGAGCACACCTACAAGATCGACCCGGCAGAGCTCGCCGAGCTGCAGGCGCTGCTCGCCTGAGCACCGCACCGGCGAGCCGGCCACCCTACGTTTCAGGCCCGGCTCAGCGGGTACCGCGGTAGACGGCGCCTAGACCCCCGTCGCTTCTCGTGTAACGCGACCGGACAGTCGGGCGCGCCGGTGTCGCCAACCGCCTGAAGACAAGGAGCCAGTCGATGAAGCCACGCTTGACCGTCCTGCTCGCGCTCTGTTGCGCGCTCGCGCTGTCCCTCTCCGCCGGCGCCGCGACTGCGGGAGCCTGGGCGCCCGCGTCCAGCGCCACGATCCACCCCGGGGTGATGACGTTCACCGGCGGACCCTCGTTCCTCGAAGGCGCCGGCCAGTGCACGGCCAACTTCGTCTACACGGACTCCTCCGGCAACGTCTACCTGGGCCAGGCGGCGCACTGCTCCTCGACCGGCGAAGACACCGAAACCAACGGCTGCTCGACCAAATCGCTGCCGCTCGGTACGCCGATCTACTCCGGGGACATCGTCAACGGCGGTGTTCAGACAGGCACGAAGATCGGGACGCTGGCCTACAACTCGTGGATCGCGATGCACGAAGCCAAAGAGACCAACCCCGAAACGTGCGCCTACAACGACCTCGCGCTGATCAAGATCGACTCGAGTCAGGTGAGCAAAGTCAACCCGACCGTGCCCTTCTGGGGCGGCCCCGACGGCCTCGCCTCCGGCGTCGCGTCCACCGGGAGCCAGGTGTTCTCCTACGGCAACTCGATCCTGCGCCTCGGCGTCAGCGCGCTCAGCCCGAAGACCGGCGTCAGCCTCGGCGCAACCGAAGAAAGCGGCGGCTGGAGCCAGGAGGTCTACACCGTCAGCCCGGGCATCCCCGGCGACTCGGGTAGCGCGTTCATGAATGCCGAAGGCGACGCGCTGGGCGTGCTTTCGACCGTGGAGCTCGCACCGGTGGCCGGCAGCAACGGCGTCGGCTCGCTGCCGAAGGAGCTCGAATACGCGAACAAAGTGACGGGGCTCGGCATCAAAGTCGCGCCCGGCACCACCGCGTTCAACTCGGTGCCGGTTCCGCCGGCCGAATAGCCGCGCGGACCGATTCCAACCGCTGGCGAGGGCCCGGGCGAGAGCTCGGGCCCTCTGCCTTCTCAGAGCGGCTCGCCGAAGCGCTCCGCGAAAGCGAACTCCGAGACCGGCCTGCGCGCGAGCTGCTTCGGCCAGGGATCGGCGCGGTGGCCGACGCCGATGTGGGCGGCGAGCGCGACGTCGGGCGGGATCGCCAGCAGCTCGTGCACTTCGGCCTCGGCGGGGACGAGCAGCGTCGTCATCGCCGCGCCGAGGCCCTCGCCGCGCAGCGCCAGCAGGAGGTTCTGGGCGAACGGGTAGACCGAGGCGCCCCCCACGATGCTCGTCCGCGGCAGCGCCTCGTCGGTCGCGACGAGATCGGCCTGCTGGACGCCCAGGACGAGATGCACCGGCACCTCGTCGAGATGCTCGGCGTACTCGTTCGCGCGCCGGACCATCCGCGTGCGTTTCTTCTCGAACGCGTCCGGCTCGGCCAACATCTGCGCGCCGCCGGTCATCTCCATGTATCTGCGCCAGTGCGGCAGATACAGGTCGCGCAGCGCGCGCCGCGTGCCGGGATCCGTCACGACGATCACGCGCCAGCCCTGGCGGTTGCCGCCGCTGGGCGCGAACCGCGCGGTGTCCAGCGCCCGCACGATCGACTCGCGGTCGACCGGCTCGGCCGTGAAGCGGCGGCTCGTCGGAGCGCACCGCATCGCGTCGTAGAGCTCCATGCGGCTCAAGCTACCGGCTCGCCGTGCTCCGCCGGGCCGCCGTCCGAGCTGCCGTACTCGATCGAGCGCAACACGCGGGCGGGTGCCCCGGCGGCGATCGAGTAGGGCGGGATGTCGCGCGTGACGACACTGTTCGCGCCGATCACGCACCGCTCGCCGACCGTCACGCCACTGGTCACCACGACGCCGACGCCGAGCCAGCAGTTGTCCCCGATCCGGCTGGGGCCCTTGCTCTCGAAGCCCTGCCAGGTCACGGGCCGCTCGAGGTCGTCGAAGCGGTGGCTCGCGTCGGAGACGAAGCAGCCGTTGGCGAGCATGCAGTGCGCCCCGATCTCGACGAGCTGCTGCGAGGCCACCATCACGTTGCGATTCAGGAACGTCCCCTCGCCGATCCGCACCCGCGCGGCGTCCGGGGCGGTGATCCACACCCCCGGCTCCAGGAGCACCCCCTCCCCCAGCTCGAGACGTCCCTCCCGCAGCGCTTCCAGCACGTTCCCCTCGAGCGGCCAGCGCGCGAATGCGCCGCGACGCATCAGCTCGCGATGGATCGCGAGGCGGTTCCAGGGCAGCGAGTTGCGCTGATACCACTGCCACTTCTGCGCCCACAACCGGGCTCTGGCGCCACGCTCGTCCACCCGCGCAGCTTGGCACGGCAGGCGGCCGCCGCGGCGCTCGCAATGATTGGGCGCGCCGATGATGCCTAAAAACAGGCTCGAGGCCTTCTCCGACGGCGTGATCGCGGTCGCGATCACGCTGCTGGCGCTCAACCTGCCGATCCCCGCGGCGACGCCGGGGCGCGACCTCGCAAGCACGCTCGGCCACGACTGGCCGAACTTTGCCGCCTTCGTCGCCTCGTTCGCGACGATCGGGATCATCTGGATCAACCACCACGCGATGCTGCGGCGGATCGCGCGGGTCGACCACACGACGCTGGTGCTCAACACATTTCTGCTGATGACGGTCTGCCTGCTGCCGTTCTCGACCGCGCTGCTGGCCGAGTACCTGACCGCGTCGAGCGGCCAGAAGCTCGCGGCCGCGATCTATGGCGGCTCCTTCACGCTGATGTCACTCGGCTTCCTCGCGATGCAGCGGCACGTGCTGGTCGCGCACCCGGAGCTGCTGCACGAGCAGGTGACGCCCGAGGTCCGCGAAAAGGTGCTGAAGCGCAACCGTGTCGGGCTGCTCCCATACGCGATCGCGACCGCCGCCGCGGCGATCTCCGGCTACCTCACCTACGGGATCTCGCTCGCGATCGCGATCTACTACGGGATCCCGAGGACGACCGCCGACGTGGCCGAGCGCGAGCTGCCGAGCTAGGCCGCGGCCGCGAGCTTGGCGCGGCGTTTACGCGGCGGGCGCGTGGCCGAGAGCGCAGGCAGGAGCTCCGCGAGGAACTGGCCCGTGTGGGAGCCCGGCTCGGCTGCGACCTCCTCGGGGGTGCCCGCCGCCACGACCAGGCCGCCCTCCTCGCCCCCCTCGGGGCCCATGTCGATGATCCGGTCGGCGCTCTTGATCACGTCGAGGTTGTGCTCGATCACGACCACGCTGTTGCCGGTCGCCACCAGCCTCTGCAGCACCTCGAGCAGCCGCTGGACATCCGCGAAATGAAGGCCGGTTGTCGGCTCGTCGAGGATGTAGAGCGTCCGCCCGGTCGCGATCTTCGAGAGCTCGGTCGCGAGCTTGACGCGCTGGGCCTCGCCGCCGGACAGCGTCGTCGCGGGCTGGCCCAACCGCACGTATCCGAGACCCACCGCGTTCAGCGTCTCCAGGCGCCGGCGGATCTTCGGGATGTGCTCGAAGAACTTCAGCGCCTCCTCCACGGGCATGTCGAGCACGTCGGCGATGCTCTTGCCCTTGAAGCGGATCTCGAGCGTCTCGCGGTTGTAGCGCTTGCCGTGGCACTGTTCGCACGGCACGTACACGTCGGGCAGGAAGTGCATCTCGATCTTGATCTGCCCGTCGCCGCGGCAGACCTCGCAGCGCCCGCCCTTGACGTTGAAGCTGAAGCGGCCGGGCTTGTAGCCGCGCGCCCGCGCCTCCTGCGTCTTGGAGAAAAGGTCGCGGATCACGTCGAACAGCCCCGTGTAGGTGGCGGGGTTGGACCGCGGGGTGCGGCCGATCGGGGACTGGTCGACCTGGATGATCTTGTCGAGCTGATCCAGGCCGTGGATCGCGCGGTGGGCCCCGGGGCGCTTGCGCGCTCGGTGCAGGCGGTTGGCTACGGCCTTGAAGAGCACGTCGTTGACGAGCGTCGACTTGCCCGACCCCGACACGCCGGTCACGCAGGTCAGCACCCCGAGCGGGATCTGCACGTCGATGTTGCGCAGGTTGTGCTGGCTCGCGCCGTCGATCTCGATGTAGCCGCTCGGCGTGCGGCGCTTGGAGGGCACCTCGATGCGCCGCGCGCCGGAGAGGAACTGTCCGGTCAGCGAGTCCTTCACACGCTGCACCTCGGCCGCCGTCCCCTCGGCCACGATCCGCCCGCCGTGCTCACCGGCCCCCGGCCCCAGGTCCACCAGATGATCGGCGGCGCGCATCGTCTGCTCATCGTGCTCGACCACGATCACGGTGTTGCCGAGGTCGCGCAGCCGCTCGAGCGTCCCGATCAGCTTCGAGTTGTCGCGCTGGTGGAGCCCGATCGAGGGCTCGTCGAGGATGTAGAGAACGCCCACCAGCGAGCTGCCGATCTGCGTCGCCAGCCGGATCCGCTGGGCCTCGCCGCCGGACAGCGTCGCCGCCGCCCTGTCCATCGACAGGTAGCCGATGCCGACGTTCTCCAGGAACTGAAGCCGCTCTGAGATCTCGCGCAGGATCAGCCGCGCGACGTGGCGGTCGGTGTCGGAGAGCTCCACCTCCTCGAGCCACTCGAGCGCCCGCCGCGCCGAAAGCGCCGTGAAGTCCTCGATCCGCGTGCCGCCGACGAGCACCGCGCGGGACTCTGGGCGCAGGCGCGCCCCCTCGCAGGCCGGGCATGGCCGCAGCGACATGAATTCCTCGATCTTCTCCCGCGTCCACTCCGAGTCGGTCTCGCGGTAGCGCCGTTCGAGGTTGCCGACGATGCCCTCGAAGCGCGTCGCGTAGGAGCGCCGGCGCCCGTAGCGGTTGCGGTAGGTGACCTCGACGGGCTCACCGTCGGTGCCGTATAGGAAGACGTCGCGGGCGGACTCCTCGAGCGCCTCCCACGGTACGTCGAGGTCGATGTCGTAGGCGTCCGCCAGGGCCTCGGTGACCTGCTCGTAGTAGTTGGAGGAGCTGCCCTGCCACGGCGCGAGCGCCCCCTCGTTGATCGACAGCGACGGGTCGGGCACGACCAGCTCCGGGTCGATCTCCATCTGCGCGCCGAGGCCCGTACAGCGGTCGCACGCGCCGTGCGGCGAGTTGAACGAGAAGATCCGCGGCTCCAGCTCGACCAGCGACGGGCCGTGCTCCGGACACGCGAAGCGCTCGGAGAAGGTGAAGATCGTCCCCTCCTCCGGCTCCATCTCCGGCGTGATCGCGACAGCCGCCGCCCGCGCCCCCTTGGCGCCGGTCGCATGGCCTTCGTCGTCCGCGCGCACGTCGCCCTCGGCTGAGGCCGAACGGCCGGAGCCCCTTCCGACAATCTCGATCTCCACGAGCCCGTCCGCCAGCCCGACGGCCGTCTCGATCGAGTCCGCCAAGCGCTTGCGCACGTCGTGGCGCATCACCAGGCGGTCGACCACGACCGCGATGTCGTGCTTGTAACGCTTGTCCAGCACGATCGACTCCTCGAGCATGCGGATGCGCCCGTCGATCTTCACGCGCGCGAAGCCGTCCGCGCGCAGTTCCTCCAGCAGCTTGCCGTACTCGCCCTTGCGCCCCCTCACGACCGGCGCCAGCACCATGAAGCGCGTGCCGTCCGCGAGCTCCATCACCTGGTCGATGATCTGCTCGGCGGACTGGCCGACGATCGGCCGGCCGCAGATCGGGCAGTGCGGCTTGCCGACACGGGCCCACAGCAGGCGCAGGTAGTCGTAGATCTCGGTCACGGTCCCCACCGTGGAGCGCGGGTTCCTCGACGTCGTCTTCTGGTCGATCGAGATCGCCGGCGAGAGGCCCTCGATCGAGTCCACGTCCGGCTTGTCCATCTGCCCCAGGAACTGGCGCGCGTACGCCGACAGCGACTCGACGTAGCGCCGCTGGCCCTCGGCGTAGATCGTGTCGAACGCGAGGCTCGACTTGCCGGACCCCGACAGTCCCGTGATCACCACCAGCGCATCCCGCGGCACCTCCAGCGAGATGTCTTTCAGGTTGTGCTCCCGTGCCCCCGAAACGACGATTTTGTTGCCCGATGCCATAGATGAGGCATTCTATGACGGCGAACAGATGTTCGGGTGGACGGGCACGCCCGCGTCCGGTGTTTCCGGGCCCCGCAACATATGTGACGCCGGCTCACCTCGGCCGGGGCGCCGCTGGCCAAGCCAGCCAAGGACGCAGCGAGCGTGGCGTGCTTCGCACGCGAGCGAGCGAGGACGCCGGCCG
>DATMMF010000024.1:0-3978 GCA_035569835.1 Solirubrobacteraceae bacterium | reverse complement strand
ACATCGACCGCGCCTACGTGAACAGTCCTGTCGTTCCATCCGTGGTGAGCAACGGCGGAGAGGTGCTCGCGAAGCCATGGCCTCTCCGCGCGCCCAAGCCGGGCTTGTTCTCGAAGGCCGAGTTCCGCATCGACCTGCGTGCCGGAACCATCACCTGCCCCGCCGGTGTCAACGATCGCTACGGACTGCGGGGCTTTGACGAAGTCCTGCGGGCATGATCGCTCGCCGTCGTCACCGCGGGCACCCGTGGTGACGACGGCGACGGCGAACTCTCTCTCCGGAGTCTCTCCGGGATGATCTTCACATCGTCGTCGTAACGGCGGCGCAGGTTGGCTCAAGCGGCGCTACGAGTGCAGGTGGATCGAGGGGGGGCCGGGGGGGAGACTGAAAACCTGTGGCCGCCTGTGGACGGCTTGTGGGTCGACGAGGGCGCGGTGCTTGCTCGTGCTCGGCGTCGCGACGGCGGCGGCGTAGAGCGTCGGCCTGGAGAAGGTGAAGGCCCGGGTCTTGACCACCCGGGCCTTCGCGGCGGGCGCGTGGACGCGCGCTGCCGCGTGGGAGCGTGCGGCAGGCGGCAGCACGCGTCCAGCCGCTCCGAGCAGGAGCGGCGCGTGGACGGTCGATTCGGGCGATGTCGCGGGTGCGGACAGGTGCACGTCTTCTGCGGTCCGTGCGCGTCGGTGGGCGCCTGCTGTCGCGGGTGCGCGGCCGGGCGTCGAGTCGAGTCACATCGGCGCGCGAACCGGGTCTACGCGGGAACGCCGAAGGGGGTGGCCTCGAACCGGGCGCGGCAGAGGCGTCGGCGGGGTCGGAGCGCACTGAACCGAAGAGGCGTAACGGACACGATCTCGACAGAAGATCCGGCCGGTCCGAGACCGCCCTCGCCGTCGAGCTCCGAGGTGGAGCCGACGCGCGACACGGAGGTGTCGACCCATGAAGCATCGAATCGAGAGGAGAGCCGCCAGCCCGTCGCGGGCGATGCGGTGCGGTGCGCGCGGTGTGGCCGCGTGCTCTCCGGGCGCGTTCGCCCGAGCGAGTGGATCCCGCCACGACAACGAGGGCGCCGGCGAGCGGCGCGCCAACCCCGCGCCCGCGGACCGTGAGGGCCACTGCCGGGAAGGGAGGCGCTCGTGAGAAACTGGCACCGTCGGGTGACCGCGGAGGAGAGCGCCGCGATCCTGCGCCTGCACCACGTCGAGGGCTGGCCGGTCGGTACGATCGGCGCGGAGCTCGGCCGCCATCACGACACGGTCGAGGGCGTGCTCGCTCACACGGACCTCGGCGTGCGCAAGGCGTCGACGCGGACGCGGCTCGTCGACCCCTTCGTCCCGTTCCTGAAGGAGACGCTCGAGAAGCATCCGCGTCTTCGCGCGAGCCGGCTCTGGTCGATGGCGAAGGCGCGCGGCTACACGGGGAGCAAGAGCGCCTTCCGTCCCATCGTCGCGCGGCTGCGCCCGCGTCCGTCGGCCGAAGCGTACCTGCGCCGCACGGTGCTCCCCGGCCAGGAGGCGCAGGTCGACTGGGGGCACTTCGGCAAGCTCGCGGTGGGCCGCGCGGTGCGTGACCTGTGGGTCCTGGTCATCGTGCTGTCGTACAGCCGGCTTCGCTTCATGCGCTTCTCGCTGCGCGCGGCGATGCCGAGCTTCCTGCGCGCGCACGTCGAGGCGTTCCGCTTCTTCGGAGCGGTGCCGCGGGTCATCCTCTACGACAACCTCAAGAGCGCCGTCCTCGAGCGCGAGGGGGACGCGGTGCGCTTCAACCCGACCCTGCTCGGGCTCGCCGGACACTACCGATTCGAACCGCGCGCCTGCGCGCCTTATCGCCCGAACGAGAAGGGTCGCGTCGAGCGGGCCATCCGCGACGTACGTGACAACTTCTTCGCGGCCCGTGAGTTCCGCACGGTCGACGAGCTCAACGAGCAGGCGCGCGCCTGGTGTCTCGAGATCGCCGGTGAGCGTCGCGTCCCCGATGCACGCGAGCTCACCGTCGAACAGGCCTTCCGCGAGGAGGTGCCGAAGATGATCGAGCTGCCGTCCGACGACTTCCCCGTCGAGGAGCGCGTGAACGTGCGCGTGGGCAGAACGCCGTACGTGCGCTTCGACAAGAACGACTACAGCGTCCCGCACACGCACGTGCGCCGCGCCCTCACCGTCATCGCAACGGACGAACGCGTGCGCGTGATCGAGCCCGACGCGGTGGGCAAAGCCCTCGCCGACCACCCCCGCTCCTATGACCGCGACCAGCGCGTCGAGCAGCCCGAGCACCTGCGCGCCCTCGTCGAGCAGAAGCGCCACGCGCACCAGAGCCGCGGCTTCAACCGGCTCTTCCCTCTCGTGCCCTCGTCGCAGACCATGATCGAGAAGATCGCCGAGCGCGGAGGCAACCTCGGCGCCACGACGTCGGGCCTGTTGCAGCTTCTCGACCGCGTCGGCGCCGAGTTGCTCGAGCGCGCCGTCGCTGAGGTCGTCGGCCACGATCAGCCCCACCTGCGCGCGGTCCACCACGCGCTCGATCGGCTGCGCTACGAGGCCGGGCTGCCGCCGCCGCTCTCCGTGCCCGTCACCCACGACGAGCGTGCCGCCGTGAACGTGCGCCCGCACGCTCTGTCGACCTACGACCGGCTCCACGATGACCAGGGAGGCGACGATGACGACATCTTCTGAGATCGAGGCCACCCTCAAGAAGTTGCGCCTGATCGGCTGCATGGCTCACCTCGACGAGATCAAGGACGAGCCCTGGCTCGCCCGTCTCATCGCGATCGAGTCCGAGGAGCGAGCCCGGCGCAGCCTCGAGAACCGGACGCGCATCGCCGGCCTCGGCACCTTCAAGTCCATGTCCGACTTCGACTGGAAGTGGCCGAAGAAGATCGACCGCTTGTTGGTCGAGGACCTCTTCACGAACCGCTACATCACCGAGGGCGCGAACGTCGTCATCCTGGGCCCCAACGGTGTGGCCAAGACGATGCTCCTCAAGAACTTCGCGAGCTGCGCGCTCCACGCTGGCCACCAGGTCCTCGTGCGCAGCGCGAGCGACCTGCTCGCCGACCTCACCGGGCAGGAGTCCTCGGCCGCGCGCGCGAGGCGCCTCCGTGCCTACGTCCAGCCCGCCGTACTCTGCATCGACGAGGTCGGCTACCTCTCTTACGACACGAGGCACGCCGACCTGCTCTTCGAGGTCGTCACCCGCAGGTACGAGAAGAACAAGTCGATTGTCCTCTCGACCAACAAGCCCTTCGCCGAGTGGCCCTCGGTGTTCCCCAACGCCGCCTGCGTCGTCACGCTCGTCGACCGGCTCCTCCATCGAGCCGAACTGGTAGTCATCGAGGGCGAGAGCTATCGGTTGCGCGAGGCACAGGAGCGGCAGCAACGTCGTGCCACCGCCCGCCGAAAGACGAAGGACACGCCCCCCGTGCCGCCTACGACCTGACCTCGTCGCCCCTCAGCACCCGTTGACCTCGTCGGCGCACGGCGCACCTCCAGATGATCGCCGCGCGCTTCGCCTCGTCGCAGTCCTGCCGGGCCCGCGCTGATCACCAACGTCATCATCCCGACGCGTCGACGCACCGCGCGGCGCCCGCTGATCGCTGCGCCTCCCCCTCGGCGCACAACCTCGTCGCCGTCCCCTGCGCGCTCTGCTGATCGCTCAGGCTCGTCACTTCCCCGCGCTCGGAGCTGCTCGTCAACACTCGCGCTCCGTGAGCCCCAGGTGCTTCTTGTCGAGCTCCGCGATCTGCGCCCTGACCTTCTCGGAGCTCAACCTCGGGGCGGGGCCGCGCAGATGTGCGGGGACGTACTGAGAGTGTCGCCGGTGCGCCTCTTCCTTCGCTAGAGCCGTCTCCAGGCGCTTCCCGAGCTTGTCCCTCTCCTGCTGGTACTTCTTCAGCTTGCCCTTCTTGTCCTTGGCGGCGTTGCGGCGGCGGAGCTCCACCTCGCGCTCGATGGCTGTGACACCCTCGACGAACGAGCGGGTCGACTCCTC
>DATMMF010000023.1:0-4110 GCA_035569835.1 Solirubrobacteraceae bacterium | reverse complement strand
GAACGCGCTCGGCCGCACCACGCTGGAGAGCGGGTGCACCACGATCATCACCTGCCGCTCCAGCCCCTGCCACCGCTCTGGCGTGTCCACGCGGACCCCCTCCTCCGCGAGCTTGCCGAGCGCGTCCAGCATCCGCGTGTTCATCACCCGGTGCGACGCGGCCAGGCCGATGTCCTTCGGATCGAGCGCACGCTCGCCGTCCTCGGTCACGATCGTTGCCCCTCGCTCCAGGAGGCGCCGCGCGACCGCGACCGCCTTCGCTGCGACCTCCACGTCCTCCTCGAGCGGCGGCCCCGCGTCGGGCGTGGGCAGCGTCAGCTGAGCGTGAGCGCGTTGTTTGAGGGGGCTCGGAGCAGGAAGGTTGAGGGACGCGCCGCGTCATGATCCAGGCGGGAGCGTGCACGGTGGGCGCGCGTGCACGACGTTGCTCGCCGCCTTCGAGCTGGAGATCAAAAGGGGATGTCGTCGCTGTCGTCGCGCATCCTGCAATCGCGGACGCGGGCGCGATAGACGGCGAGGGCGTCGTGGAGGTCACGACATGCGGCGATGACGCTGTAGGCCGCAATGGTGACGGGTTCGAGCGCGCTCGCGGGTCGCTCGGCGCAGTGGAGCATCTCGGGGTTCGCCGCGACGAGCGCCTGGATGAGGACGTGCGAGGCGGCTTCGAGAAGGGCCAGCGGGGCGAGCTCGGGGTCGATCAGGAGGTCGACGACGGAGGGGATCTCGGCAGGAGGGCCCGGCCGATCGCGCGACACGGGGGACATACGAGCGCGGCTCATCGTTTCTTTCCTCCGCCGCGCGGCTTCGGCGCGGGCGCCTGGAACACCTCGAGGAAGAGCTTCTCGTCGAGCCGCGGCAGCTCGCGCTCGGCGCCCGCGGCGAGCAGCTCGTCGGCGAGGTTCATGAGCACGCGGTAGTTGCCGGCGGAATGGTCGGCGAGCGTGGCCTTGAGCTCGGCGGTCATCAAGGAGGGGTTGCCGGCGGCGGCGAGCACGTGATCGAGGCAGGCGAGCAGCTCGTCGCGGGAGGCGTAGTCGAGCACGAGGCGGCGCCGGATCCGCGAGCCGAGCGGCAACAGCTCGGCGGTTCGGAGGCGCTCCGGGAGGCGCGCGTCGCCCGCGAAGATGATGCAGAGCAGTTGCCTTGAATCGAAGTCCTTGCTGGCGAGGATGCGCAGCTCGTTGAGCACGGGCGTGGTCGCCTCCTGCGCCTCGTCAAGGATCAGCACAGGTCGCCGCAGCGTCGTGGTGAAGTGCTCGGCCCAGCGCGCACGCAGCGCCTTGAAGCCTGCCCAGCGGTTGTGGGCCACGAGCGCGACCCCGAAGAGATCGCCGAGCTCGCGGTAGAAGTCGCTGGGGCGACTCTGGGGATGCTCGATGGTGCCGACCACCACGTCGGGCAGCGCGCCGAGCCGAGCGGCGAGCAGGCGCATGGCGATGCTCTTGCCCGTACCGGGATCGCCGGTGAGCATGGCGAAGCCGCCCTGCGCCAACCCGACCTCGACGCGCCGAATGAAGGCGTCGACGGTCGGCGGGACGTAGAGCGCCTCCGCGGGCACGTCGGCGCGGAAGGGGACGTACTTCAGGCCGTAGAGAGACAGGAGCCGACTCGTCATGGGTCAACTCTCCTTCTTGGGCAAGTAGGCGGGCGGCAGACCGGTGGCCGCGTACTCGGCCATCAGCTGCCGCAGGAGTGGAGCGATGCCGGGTGGCTTCTTCGACGGAGCCACGGGCTCGGTGATCTCGGCGAGAGCGCGCCGCGCGCGGTCCGCGTTCCTCGCCTTGTCGAGCGGAAGGATCGTCGCGAGGTGCTCCCCCGAGCGCGGGTCGACGAGCTCGACGGTCGAGAGATCCCACCGCGCGACGCGGAGTCGGACACGTTCGAGCACGCGGTAGGCCGAGGGGATCTCGAAGCGGACGCCCTCGACCGTGATCGTGCCGTCGCTCCGGCGCTGCTTGCGCGTGATCTCCATCCGGAAGGCTCGGCGCAGAGCCTCGGAGTCGGGGCTCGGGCGGCTCACGTCGGGGCCTTCCAGGTAGCGCTCGAGCGGCGTTTTCTTGAGCTCGGCGTGGACGGTGCGGTGGTACTCCTGCTCGACCCACGCCTGGGTCGCGGTGTTGAGCAGCTCGAGGGTGAGCACCGGCTCGCCTTCCAGCATCGGCATGAGCCGTCCCTCGACCAAGGCCCAGAAGTGCTCTTGCTTGCCGTTCTGCTGAGGGCTGCTCGGCAGCGTCATGTACTGCGCGATGCTGAGCCGCTCGAGCCCCTCCGTGGTCTCGGCGGCCTTCATCGCACCTCCCCGATCGCTGTAGACGCCGCGCGGCAGCCCCCGCTTCTGGATCCCTTGGTTGAGCCCGTGCACCAGGTTCTCGGTGCTCTCGTCGTCGAGGTACCACTGCGCGTGGCAGCACAGCCGCGAGCAGTCGTCGAGCAGGCCGAAGAGGCACGGCGTCTTGAGCTCCCCGCTCGCCGTGACGACCTGCCTCTTGCCGTCGTGGAAGTCGAAGTGCCAGAGCGCGTTGACGTAGGACAGCTCGTACGAGCGCGTCTCGCGAGGCGTGATCGTCGCATCGACCGCCTTGCCTTGACGCCGCTTCTGGAGGCGAAACATGCCGCGCGCCTTCATGAAGCGACGCACGGTCGCGTAGGCCGGCACCGGGTCGAGCTCGGGGTCGGTCTTCGCGAGCGCGACGAGGTTGTCGTGATGGAGCTGCCAGGTCCAGCGGGGGTGATCGTGGTACTGCTTCTCGATCGCCGTTGCGACCGCCGGCGTGATGCTCGGGTGCGTGCCGGCGTGCTTCGGGATCTTGCGCGCCAGCACGCTCACGGGGTCGTCCGCAGCGCGCGCCGCGTAGTACATGCGCTCGATGGTCTTGGGCGACAGGCGGATCAGCGAGCCCTTCGTCGGATGTCGCCAGGACTTCGCGGCCAGCTCCGCGATGCGGCCCGCGAGCTCGCCCGCTTCCGGCGGCGAGGCGAGCAGATGGCTGATGATGGAGAAGCGCATCCGCGCCCAGCGCAGCCGCATCGGCGCCTGGTCGTCCTGGCTCATCGCTTCCTCCTCCTGATCGAAGGGCGCAGACCTGCCCGTCGCGGGCGCGGGCGCGTCCGCCACCGTTGGCTCATGGGGGCATCTCCGACGCGATCGACGAAGGTGCCGTCGCGCGATAAAGGCCCTATCTCACCGCAGAAACAAGCGCAAAGGACATCCTTTGCGCGAAACCCGCGGTCACCCGGCCGCCCTCACAAAACGTGCCCCGTCGGCGATGGACCCCGTGGTGAGAGGCGCGAGCAGCGTGAGCAGCGCGCGGACCTGCTCGGCGCTCTTGCCGGGCAACCTGTCCAGGATCGACGCCGGCAACTGTGCGACGTCGACACCGACGAGGCGCGCGCGGATCGAGACGAACACCTCCGTGCTCAGGAACGGCCCACGCCACCACCCGAGCCACCGACGCGTCGTGCGCGCCGGCACGCCGGTCGCCGCACGCACCTTCATCGCCGCGCGGCGCTTCGCCGAGCGGACCGTCGTCAGCACCCCCAGCGCGTGCGCCACGAGGCTCGCCAGGATCACGACGGCGCCCAGGTAGACCCGCCGCCCGAGGAAGCGCAGCGACGGCGGCGTTGCCCGTCTTCGGCATCCCTCGCGCCCGCAGCACAAGCTGAACCGCCGGACGAACTCCTCGCCGGTGCGCGCGATCAGCCCGCCTCGCGGCTTCCGATCGTAGTCGCCGCGGTACAGCGGGCCGTCGCACACCGGGCAGCCCTCCGCGGCGACCCGCCCCGTGATGGCCTCGTCGTACGCCTCCAGCAGCTCGAAAAACTCGCGCTCAAGAACAACTTGATCGACCATCGACACCTCCGTTTCTCGACAACTCGGAGGTGAGCCCCCTCGGAGGACTTCGACCAAGTTTTCTGAGGGGGCTTCGTTCTGCGTCCCTCAAAGAACGTGCTCAGGATCGAGCCCAGGGCCCTCCATCTTCCTGGCGCTGCTCAACGCCGAGCTTCTGGACGAGCCAGCCGATCTCGTCTCCGGGCTCCGGCGCGGACGCCTCGACTGCCCGGAGAAACAGTCGTGGCGCGCTCGCGATGCGCTGGCGTACTTCGCCGTTG
>DATMMF010000022.1:0-208908 GCA_035569835.1 Solirubrobacteraceae bacterium | reverse complement strand
ACGCGTTGCATGTCCGAGGCGGGGTCGTAGTCGTCGCTGATTCCGGACGCGGAGTAGGTGCTCGGCAAATGCCAGGCCCCAACGACGACCAGATAGGATCCGGTCAAGTCTGCTTGACGTGCGGCCCACTCCAGTGCGGCGAGCGAGGACGGTGAGCCGTCTATGCCGGCGACGATCTTCGGCCTATCGGGTTCGTTTGTGCCCATCACTGAGCCTCCGCTTCCTGCCTCCGGGTGGACGGACGGATGTGATGCATCGCTTTCTCCCCCTTGCGGCGAGTGGCGGGCGGACGATTCGTCGGTGCGTTGGATTCGATTGGCTTTCGGAGACTGCGGTCGGCCAGGGTGAACAGGAGCACGATGATGCTCGCGCCGATCATGATCGCGGCGATCGTGTGGAGTCCGTGGTCGGAGACGTGGTTGTGGAACACCACGCTGAGGATCGCGGCGGACCCGATTGAACCCATGTAGCCGAAGGTGCGCAGCAGCCCGGCTGCAGTGCCGATCGTGTCGGCATCGATTTGGGTGTAGAGCGCGGTTTGGTTGCCCGGTGCGTACGTTCCGAGCGTGACGCCGAAGACGAGCGTGACGGCGACGATTGCGATGACAGGCGTGCTCGTCCCGAGCAGCAGGACCCCGATCGCTCCGCCGATGGATGACACGGCGGCGGCGATCAGCGGGGCGCGGACGAGGTTCCGCTGCGAGATCGGCCGCATCAGCACCGCGGACAGTGCGGCCATCGGCAGGATCAGGAGGCCGGCGTCCTGGGCGGAGTAGCCGCGGACCGCTTCGAGCCACTGCGAGACGCCGTAAAGCACCGTGTAGATGCATAGCGAGGTGAGTGCGAACCGTAGGTAGGTGCGGCTGAGCGCCAGGTTGGTGGCGAGCAGGCGCACGTCGAAGAACGCCGGCGTGGCACGCAGTTCCCAGACGACGAGGACGATCCCGAGCGCAGCAGCGAGCGCGAGCGCGAGCCAGTGGCGGTGCGGCAATCCGTCGAGGAACACCAGCAGGGCGCCGATCGCCCCACCAAACGCAGCGACGCCCGTGAGGTCGATTCGTCTGGCGATCTCGCGCGCGCTCAAGGAGCCCGGGAGGACCGGATCGCGAGGCAGCCAAGCGGCGCCGAGCACGAACGCAAGGACGGTCACCGGCACGTTCGCGAAGAACACCGAGCGCCAGCCGAAGGCGTTGACCAGCACGCCTCCTATCGGCAGCCCGAGGGCCACAGCCGCTGTGCCGGCGATCTGGAGTCCTCCCAATACGCCACCGGGTGGCGCCGCCATCCCGGCGCTCTCGGCGCGCCGCCGGATCATCAGCATCGCCGACGGGTACCCGCCGGAGGTGCCGATGCCGATCAGGACGCGAGCGATCACGAGGATCGTGATGGTGTGGCCGAACCCGCCGATCAGGCCGCCGGCGAGCACCAGCGTGATCCCGAGCAGGAACACCCGCCGGGGACCGAACTCCTCGGCGAGCTTTCCGAACGTGGGCTGAGCGATCGCGCTGGCCAGGTACAACAACGACACCAGCGCCGCGGTACGTCCGACCGACACATGGACCCCGCGCGCGATCGGCACCAGTGCTGTCGCGATCAGCGAGCTGTTGATCGGGTTTAGCGCCGACCCCAGGAACATCGGCGTCGTGAAGCGCCACGAAAACGGCTGACCGCGCTCGTCCGGCCGACCAAGCCCGCGTCGCAGGGTGGCGCCGAGCCGCATCATCTCGGCCGCTCAGGCTGTGCCCGACAGGAGGCTGTCGAGCTGCGCGACGGTGATGACCTCCGCTTGGCGGGGGAAGACGCGTTCCGTCAGGAAGTCGTGCACGAGTGGGTCCGGGTCGGCGCTGGCGTCGGCCAGCACGAATACGCGGTAGTCGCGGTCGGCCGCATCGCGCACCGTCGAAAGCACGACGCCGCTGGTGCTGACTCCGGCCAGGATCAGAGTGTCAATCTCGCGGTCGCGCAGCTGCTCGGCGAGGTCGGTGGTCGAGAACGCGCCGACCCGGGTCTTGCGCACGATCATGTCGCCGGGCTCAGGCGCCACGCGCTCGTGAATCGCGGTCGTCGGGGAGTCGTTGTGCAGCACCTCTCCGGCAGTCGCCAAGGCCGGCGCGAACGCGCTGTGCTCGGGGACGGCGTCGTAGTCGGCGTCGTCGAATGCAACCCGGACGTAGCCCACCTGCCCGCGATGGCGGCGAACGACCGCTATCGCCTCAGCGATCCGTGAGAGCAACGCCTCCGCGTCGCTCAGCGAGCCGAGGACAACGGGCTGGTAGTCCATCACCAGAAGCGCGGCGCGCTCTGGATCGATGCGTGACGGTGATTCGGTCATGGCGTCTCCGATGTGGTCGTTGATCGGTTCCCGGCCTCGGCGAGGGTCCCCGCGCTCGCGTCCCTGACGCTGCTGTGGGGTTCGGTGTCGACCCGCAGATCGACGTCAGCGATGCGCTGCAACAGCTGGATCGCCGTGTCAAGCGCCGGGCGCTCCTCAGGCGTAAGGGCCGCCTCTATCGCCCGACTCAGCCACGCTTCCCGCGACGCCGTGATCCGCTCCACAAGCGCGCGACCCGCTTTGGTCGCACTGACCAGGCTCTTGCGCCCATCACCGGGGTCAGGAGACTTCGTGACGAGGCCACTCTTCTCCAGGGTGGCCAGGCTCTGAGCGATCGACTGCTGGGTGACGTGCTCGGCGGCGGCCAGGGCTGCGGCCGTCGTCGGATCCTCGTCGATGATCCTTGACAGCACAGCCACCTGCGAGATCGGGAGCCCGGTTGAGCGCAGTCCCGACTCGGTCCGGATCCGCGAGCGGAGCCGCGTCACCGCCATCGCCAGCCGTACGGCGTCGCTCGTGGCCTGGCTCTGGGGAGGTATCTCGTTCATTCATGGAACGATAGCAGATCCTAAAGTAACTTGCACAAGTTTCTTTAGTTCGCGTTGGGCCTCCCCTTCCAGGCGGCTCGGCGAAATCGGGCGAAGAGCCGCCGATCCGGGACTAAAGCGCGAGCGCCCCCGCCAGTCGGCGGGGATTGGAGCTCGCGATGTCGACGAGCCGACCCACCACCGCGCCCCCCCGGCGGACGTGCTCGGAAGAGGACGGTTGACGCACGACGGTTGTCATGGTGTTTGGTCTTCTGAGGGCGATTGGGGTTGTGCGACGCTCCGATCTCCTTGGCGGCCCGCGGGGATGACTGTCTCCACCAAGCCGGTGAGGACGTCGTAGACGTGCCCGGAGACGGTGACGCCCGGGGAGATCGCAGGTGCGGAGCGCAGGCGCTCGACGTCGCCGGTGACTGTCGCCGCGGGGTCCAGGACGGCGTGCTCGAGCAGAGTCGACTCCTCGACGCCGATCCGCTCGGCGTAGCGGCGGCGGAACGTGTCGTCGGCCAGCGCGCCGGTTCCGCATTGGTTGTGGTGAATCACGGCTACCTCGAACAGCGGGCCGTCCGGCAGGACGTTCTCAGCGAGCTGGCCGATGAAGGCGACATCGTTGATCACCTCAGGCGTGACGCGCCCGCCCACGTTGCGCAGGACCATCGCGTCGCCGAGCCCAAGGCCGAGGAAGTGCGCGGGGTCGACGCGCGGGTCAAGGCACGTGATCACGAACAGGCGCAGCTTGGGGAACACGACCGCGCCCTGGTGGCCACCGGCGGCCGCGAAGGCGCGGTTGCGCTCGAGCGCCGTATCGATGTTGGCCGCGCCCGGCCGGCCGGGGCCGGCCAGCTGAAACCCGGTCGCCCGGCCGACATCTGAGCCATCGGCGCTCACGCGCGCGATGGGCTGCTGATCGCTCATGGTGTTCGTCTCCTGTCGCTCGGGGGTCAGCTACGGGCCGCGGCCTCGGCGGGCGAGCGGACTGCTCGGACCGCTGGCGCGTCGTCGTCGCTCGTCGTGGGCTGCGCGGGCAGCAGCGTCAGCGCCATCACGGCGCCCGCGGCGGCGACGCCCGCGGCGAGGTAGTTGGCGGTGCTGAAGCCGTGGAAAAAGGCGGAGTTGGCGGCGTTGTGGATGGCCGACGCGAGCAGCGGATGCCCGCCGTGGGTGAGCTTCCCTGCGACTATCAGCGCGGCACCGACTGATGCGTGCGCGGTGCGGGCGATCGTGGCCGGCAATCCGGTGGGGAGTGCGCTCGTGAGCCGACTGGCGTACAGCGAGGCGTAGACGCTGCCGATCACGGCGACCCCGAGCGTCCCGCCGAGCAGCCGCGTGGCGTCGTTGACCGCCGACCCGATGCCCGCCTTCGCCTTCGGCACGACGCCCATGATCGCCTCGGTGGCGGGAGCGCTGGTGAGGCCCATCCCCGTACCGAGAACGACCATCTGGGCGGCGATCGTCCCGTAGCCGGTCGTGGCCGATGAGGTCGAGACCCACAGGTAGAACGCGGCCATCGAGAACAGACCTGAAGCGACGATCAGCTTCGTGCCGAGCCGAACCGCGAGCTTGGCGCCGAGGATCGAGGAGATCGCGACGAATGAAGCGACCGGGAGCAGGCGCACGCCGGTCGACAGCGGGCCGTAGCCCTTTACGAACTGGAAGAGCTGGGTGACGAGGAAGATGAACCCGGACAGCGCGAAGAAGGAGATTGCCACCGAGGCGCTCGCGGCCGTGAAACGTGGATTGCGGAACAAGCTCACGTCGAGCATCGGATGATCCGTGCGCCGCTCCCAGGCCACGAATGCCGCCGCCAGCAGTGCAGTAACCGCGAAGCTGCCGATCGTGCGCGTGCTTCCCCAGCCATGCTTCGGAGCCTCGATGATCGTGTAGACGAGCAGCGCGACCGTCGCGGTCGACAGTGCGAAACCTGCGCGGTCGGTGCGAGGCGCGTGCGGGTCCCGCGAGGCCGGGACGTAGCGCGCGCCCAGACCAGCGGCGAGGGCGGCAATCGGCGCCATCGCGAAGAAGATGCTGCGCCAGTCCGATACCTCGAGCAGCCAGCCGCCGACGATCGGCCCGAGCGCTATCGCCGCGCCGGTGATCGCACCCCACAAGCCGATCGCGCGGGCGCGCTCGCCACGCTCGGTGAACACGTTGGTGAGCAGCGACAGCGTCGAGGGGAACACCATCGCCGCACCCACGCCCATCACCGCACGCGCGGCGATCAGCTCACCGGCGCCGTCCATCAGCCCGCCCGCGAGGCTCGCCACGCCAAATACCGACAGGCCGGCGAGCATCATTCCCTTGCGCCCGAACCGGTCAGAGAGGCTGCCCGCGACCAGCACGGACGCTGCGAACAGCAGGTTGAACGCGTCCACGATCCACTGCAGCTGCGAGTTCGATGCGTGCAGCTCGCGCACCAGCGACGGCAGCGCGACGTTGACGATCGTCGTGTCGAGGTTGATCACAAACGCCGCCAACAGCAGCGAGATCAGGATTACGGCCTTGCGGTCCATGGCTCCTCCTCGAGGGCTAACTGGCATCACGCAAGGCAGGCTAGCGAGGACGCTAGCTTTTGTCAAGCAAGTCGGCTATTCTTTTTGTTGTGCTCCAGCGCGACTATCCGGATCAGGTCTGCTCGATCGCCCGCACGCTCGAGATTGTCGGCGAGCGCTGGACCCTGCTGATCCTGCGCGACGCCGTGCTCGGCCTAACCCGCTTCGAGGAGTTCCAGGAGAAGCTCGGGATCGCCTCCAACGTGCTGACCAACCGGCTCAAGCTGCTGTGCGACGAGCAGGTGCTCGAGCGCGTTCCGGACCCTGAACGACCTGGCCGGCCCAAGTACGTTCTGACCGACAAGGGACGCGAGCTCGCTCCCGCCCTGATCGTGCTGATGAAGTGGGGCGACCGCCATTACCCGACACCGAACGGGCCGCCCCGTCTCACGCTCCACGCCGGCTGCGGGGGCAGCATCGGGCGAGATCTCCACTGCGATCGCTGCGGCAAGCAAGCCGGGCCCGGCCAGATCGAACTCCTCCCCGGCCCCGGAGCGCCGCGAGGCGAGTACACAAGAACGTGAGCATTACCGGGGGTTGGCGAACCGTTGCGTAGAACCTCTATGGCGACTGGTTGACTCTTCGCATCGGCCGAGAGGAGCGCGAGCAGCTGCACTAGATGCAGAATGGCTCCGTGCGTGGACATGGGCCGTGCCGATGGATTACGCTCGTGATGTGGACGCCGAGAACGACCCCGATCCGATCCCGGATCTGGCCGACCGCCGCCGGAAAGAGCGTATGCCCGTCGAAGAGGGCGGGGGCGGACAGGCTGAGGGCTTTGAGCTCAGCGAGCAGGAGCTGATCGAACACGCTTCGCACGGCGACCAGCAAAAGCCGTCCCGGATCATCCGCGACGCGGGTCCTGAGGAGGACGAGGAGTCGGACGCCGACTATGGCGAGCCCGACGAAGAGCATTACGAGGAGTGATCGCCGTGCCGCGCTCCCGGCCCGCGAGAGGTACTCGTGTCAGCGTTTGAGGCTTAGCCGACGGTAGAAGCAGCGACAGCAGCTGGCTCGGTGCCCGAGTCGATTCGCGCCGCGGCGAAGGAGCGGCTGGGGTTCGAGCGTCTCAGGCCCGGGCAGTTGCAAGCGATCGCTGCCGCCGTGGACGGAAGCGACGTTCTCGCGGTCTTGCCCACCGGCGCCGGCAAGTCTGCGATTTACGAGCTCGCCGGCCTCTTGCGGACGGGGCCAACGGTGGTGGTCTCGCCGCTGATCGCCTTGGAGGATGACCAGGTTGCACACTTGAGGACAGCCGGCTTGGCCGCGGTCGTACTCAACTCGAAGCAGTCTGCACGCACGCGGGCGGCGGCACTCTCAACCGCCCCCGGCACCGACCAGTTCGTGTTCGTCTCCCCGGAGCAACTGACCAACTCGGAGACACTGGAGTGGCTGCGTCGAGCACGACCAGGCCTGTTCGTCGTCGACGAGGCGCACCTGGTCAGCCAGTGGGGTGAGGACTTCCGTCCTGACTACCTGCTGCTCGCGACCCACGCCGACGCACTCGGGGCGCCGGTGCGTGTGGCGTTGACTGCAACCGCGGCTCCGCCGGTCCGCGCGCAGATCCAACAGCGCCTCGGACTCCGAGACCCCCAGGTCGTGATCGGAGACTTCGACCGGCCGCAGATCGACCTGGCGGTCGATCGAGTGCGCTCGGCCAAGGACAAGCAGCGCCGGATCGAGCAGGCGGCATCTGAGCTCTCGGGCGCTGGGATCGTCTACGCGGCGACCCACGCCGGCGCCCAAGCGGCACGAGACACCCTCGCGGCCGCGGGGCACGCTGTGAGCCTCTACCACGCGGGACTCACAACGGCCGCCAGACGCGAGGCGATGACGGCCTTCCTCGACGGGTCGGCGCGGGTCATCGCGGCGACGGTGGCGTTCGGGATGGGGATCGACAAGCCGGACGTGCGTTGGGTACTGCACGCAGACATCCCCGGCTCGCTGGACGCCTACTACCAAGAGTTCGGCCGAGCGGGACGAGACGGCGAAGCGGCTCATGCCCGGCTGCTGTATCACCCGAGCGATCTCGCTCTCGCGCGCCACCTGGCGGCACGGAGGGTCTCGGGTTCCGTTGTCGCCGGAGTGGCGAATCGACTCGCAAGCTCGCAGCAAGAGGAACGCGTCGGCGTCCTCGCGGATGCACTGGGACTCAGCTCACGCGCGGCCACTTTGGCGCTGGCGCGTCTGGTCGACGTCAATGCGGCCGGCTGGACGACCGACGGAGCCGCTCGTTGGAGCGACGTCCTGTCGCTTCCCGACGCGCTCCACGAGCTGGGAGCCCAGACTGCCCTGGAGAGGGAGGTCGAGGATTCGCGCTTGGAGATGATGCGCCGCTACGCAGAGCACACTGGATGCCGGCGTTCATTCCTGCTGACCTACTTCGGTCAGGAGTATCCCGGTCCCTGCGGCTCCTGCGACAACGACCGCCACCGCCCACCTCCACGACGCGTTGCGGAACCGTTCGCAGTGGGCATACGTGTCCAGAGCGGGCGATGGGGCGAAGGTACGGTTCAGCGTTACGACGGGGAGCACGTGACGGTGCTCTTCGACGACCACGGTTACCGGGAGCTGCTCGTTCCGCTTGTGCTCGAACGAGACCTGCTGCGCCCCGTTTGATCCGACTCCAGCGGCCTCTGGTCGCTCGTCGGGGCGCATCCGAACAACCGCCTTGCCCTTGCGGCGCGGCCGTTACTACGTGACCGGGTCCAGACGACTACGGTCCGTTATGAACCCGCGCCGGCAGGCGTGCGTCGGATGCTCTTGGCGGCATGCCGGCCTCCCTCGCGCTCGGTGTCAAGCCGGCTGAGGATCAACGCGGACAGGACGATCACGGCAATGGTCCCGAGCAAGATCGCAAGCTCCGCTGACCCCACGCCGCCCGCGGCGTGATGGTGCAGTCCGCGAGGCGCAGAGAATCCACCCGCAAAGGCTGCGCCCGGGAGCAGCAGCATGCTCATGACCGCGCTGCCGAGGATAAGCCCCGCCCGGCTTCGGAGGACCTTCGAGAGCCGTCGCATTTCAGTTACCCCCTATCTCCGTGATCAGTCGCCCCAGCATCGCAGTGTGACCCTCGGCCGTATGTGTCATGCGTCACGGGCCGGTTGCGTGGGGAACTCGGAAAGCTGCCATCCGGAGCTCCGAACGCTCTCCGCGCCATCACTCAGCGAGCGGGACAGCGCCGGCAGCGGCGCCGCGGGCTTTTCCTTTTTTGGCGAAGTAGCGTCCGATCGCTATCGATCCGACGATCCCGAGGCCGATCGCGATGAAGGGCAGAACCTGGTCATAGTCGTAGGCGGTCGGGTAGCCGCTCTGGCGGATGATCACCGCGGTTCCGGCGGCCTGCACGAGGAACAACGCCGCCCATAGGCAGCTGATGACGTACATGGCGGTGCGGAAGTCTTGGGAGACGCCCCACATCGCGTCGAAGTTCGCCATCCCCTCATGGGTGCCGTCCGTCCCATAGCGCTGGGCCATGTAGAACGCGAGCGGCTTGCGGGCTAGGACACACGATCCCAAGAAGATCAAACCGATCAGACCAGTAATCGCGCAATCCTTGTACAACAGGGCCTTGGGAGCGGTGCTTCCAATCAGCGCCGTGAGCGCGGAGAGCGCGGTGAACGTGAAGATCGCGGCCGACGCCCCGCTGAACTTGCGGGCTCTGGCCCACACCATGAAGCCGCCGACGACTGGGGCGATGCTGCCAATCAGGTAACTGACCACGTTGCTCGCGCCCATCCGCCGGGCAAGGTGGAACAGAGCGATGCTGCCGCCGATCTCGACCGCGGTGACAAGGATGTTGAACGAGATCCCCTTCCTGGCCGGATGCGCCTTCAGGCCTCGATCGATCTGGTCGCGCACACTCGTCTGCCCGGGGGCCATGTCGACACAGTACCCGTGCCGACCCGCATCTGGACTTGCACGCGCGACCTACCGATTGCCGGCGGCGCGGCCGCGAGCCACTGTCCGCGACACCTCACCAGACGCCCTAATAGCAGTTGCGGAGGCAACATGTCGTGGTGTCGCGGAGGCGGGCGCGCACTCACCCTTCCTTGAGAGGCGCGCCCTCCCCCGCCCCGGCCTGTGGGTCTCTGCGCACGACGACCCACGCGATCGCCCCAGCCGCCGACAGAATCGCAACGGCCAGATACGGGAACACGTTGTAGGGCACCGGTTGGCCGGGTCGAAAGAGCTCGACGAACGGGATCACGAGCACCAAGGCGCCGAGCGCGGGCATCAGCACGTGGCGCGGAACCGAGAACGACGCCCGGTGTCGGCGCCGGATGAAGACTGGGAGCGAGCCCGCCGTGAGCACGTAGACGAAGAGGATCAAGATCGTGCCCATGGTGCCGCTCTCGCCGTAGAGCTTGACGGGGTCGTCTGTGCCACCGACGAGGCCCGTGACATGGCAGAGCCACCAGGTGACCACGATTCCGAGCCCGACCACCGCCATCATCAGGACCGCGTTCACCGGTGTCTTGCCCGGCGGTCGGGACTTGCCCAGCCACCGCGGCAGCAAACGCGACCGGCCCCCGTCGAACAGGACCCTCGCTTGCGAGTTCACGGCGGCGACAAGCGTGGAGAGCACCGAGAGGATCCCGACAAGCCACGCGAGAATCGCCGCGTCGCCGAGGTAGTGGTCGGCCATTTCAAGGAACGGCACCGAAGCACGACCGATCGAAGCGGTCTTATAGTGAAAACCGCTGATCGTGGTGTACGCAAAGAGGACGAAAAGGCCGGTCGCGAAAACGAGCCCGATGTACAACGCTCTGGGGATCGTGCGCCGGGGATCCCGGGTTTCTTCTGCCAGCGCGGGCGCGTTTTCCCAGCCGATGAACATGTAAAGAGCCAGCGGGAAGCCCGCCGAGAGCCCGGTGAGGCCGTCGTGAAGATGTGACCAGGAGAACGGCGTTGCTGACAGATGGTGTCGCTGATCCACCAGCACCACGAGACAGGTCGCGAGCATGACCAGGATCTGAACGACCAGCCCGATCCCGATGGCAGTCGTCGAGAGGCTCGCACCGCGCAGTGTCAAAGCGAGCGCGCCCGCGCTCGTGATGAGGGCCAGCGGCAGCCACGAGGGATGCCACGAGGTGTAGTGATCGAGCGTCAGCGAGATCATTCCGCCGGACATCGCAAATACGCCCACGATCGCCACGGTGAACCCCACGGCCAGCAGCCACGCGACGAGCACGCCGGCCCTGGGCCCGAACGCAGTCTCGACGTAGGTGATGAAGCTTCCCGCCGAGGGCTCCATCCTCGTGAACTCCGCCACGATGAAAGCGAGGAAGAAAGCGGCGATGCCGGAGACGATGATCGTGAGCGGCGCAGCGATGCCGGCGGTCACCGCGATCACACCGAACGCGAAGTAGAAGTCGATCCCGGGACCGATGTTGGCGACCGTGGACGCGGTCACGTCGAGGAGGCCGAGCTTCTGCTCCTCGCCTCTCGCCGGTTCTCGGCGCGCGCTCATGCGACCCGTGCTCCGGATAACGGGGGGCGCAGCCGACCGACTGCCAGAACCGGCCTGGCTACGACCGTTTGGCTTGGCGACGCTGGCGACACGGGGCGAGAGTGTCGTGCCGGCGCCGGACGAAAGCCCAAGTTGCGGCCGGCCGACCAACGCCCACACATGACGATCGCCGCGTAATCGCAATTACGTTGCAGTAGCGGCCCCAGTGCCTCGACGCTAGGTTCGCACGCGCATGCCCACGAAGCTCGCGCTGCCCAGATGGGCCGCCTCGCTCGATGCGGGTCAGCGTCGCACGCTCGCAGCAATGGCCGTGGCCGTGCTCGCCCTGCACGTGCTCGGCTTCTTCCTGCTCCTGGCGCTCGTCGTGCCGCATCACTACCGCCTCGGCGCCACGGGCGCATTTGCGATCGGCACGGGCATCACCGCGTACACGCTCGGTCTGCGGCATGCGTTCGACGCCGATCACATCGCCGCGATCGACAACACGACGCGCAAGCTGATGGCCGAACGCAAGCGGCCGATGAGCGTCGGCTTCTTCTTCTCGCTCGGCCACTCGACCGTGGTCTTCGCGCTCGCGCTGCTGATCGCGTTCGGCGTCCGCTCCCTAAATCGGCCGGTTGCAGACGGGGGCTCCGCCTTGCACAGCGTCACCGGCTGGATCGGAACGACCGTGTCGGGCTCGTTCCTGTATGCGATCGCCGCGCTGAACTTCGTGATCCTGCTCGGGATAGTCGGGGTGCTCCGCCGCATGCGCGACGGCCACTACGACGAAGCGGAGCTCGAGCGCCAGCTCGCACAACGAGGATTGATGAACCGGCTGCTTGGGCGGCTCACGCGGTCGGTCAGCAAGCCCTCGCAGATGTACCCGATCGGGCTGCTCTTCGGCCTGGGCTTCGACACGGCCACCGAGGTCGCGCTGCTCGTCATCGCCGGCAGCGCGGGCGCCGCCGGGCTGCCGTTCTACGCGGTGCTGTGCCTCCCCGTCCTGTTCGCCGCAGGCATGTCGCTGATGGACACGATCGACGGGTCGTTCATGAACTTCGCTTACGGCTGGGCGTTCTCGCAGCCGGTCCGCAAGATCTTCTACAACCTCACCGTGACCGGCCTGTCCGTCGCGGTCGCGCTCGTGATCGGCACGATCGAGCTCGGCGGGCTGCTCGCTGAACACCTGTCGCTGTCCGGCTCGTTCTGGAGCTGGCTGGAGTCGATCGACATCAACATGCTCGGCTTCATCATCGTCGGCTTGTTCGTGATGACCTGGGTCGTTGCGCTCGCCGTATGGCACCTCGCCCACATCGAGGAGCGCTGGAGCGCCCGGCTCGACAGCGAGAGGAGTCACAGCCGATGACGACCTCGCCCGACGTGCCGCTGCAGCAAGCCTCCTCGCTGCGCGACGCGATCGAGGTCCTCCGTGAGCGGGGGCTGCGCGTCTCGAAGCCGCGCCGGCTGCTGCTCGGCGCGCTGTTCGACGCCGACAGGCCGGTGTCCGCCGAGCAGCTCGCGCGCCGCCTCGCGCTCGACGCCGCCAGCGTGCACCGCAACCTGGAGACGCTGGAGCGAAACGGGTTGGTGAGGCACGTGCACCTCGGGCACTCGCCGGGGCTGTACGCGCCGGCGCGCGGCGGCGAGCGCGAGTACATCTGCTGCGAGCGCTGCGGCGCCGCGACGGCGCTGGAGCCGGAGGAGCTCGACCCGGTGCGCAGGCTCATCAAGCAGCGCTACGGCTACGAGCCCCGCTTCAGCCACTTCCCGATCGTCGGCGTGTGTGCCGCCTGCGCCGCGCGCGGCAGCGAGCGTCGCTAGGCGCCCAAGCGCCCCGGCGCTCGCGTCAGCTTGATCCCGGCGCGCCGAACGTGGAGCGCAGCGTTCGCACATAGCGGCGCGCGCGATCGCTGCCACGACGCCCGGCCCACGGGTGCGGCCCGATCGCCCACGGGTGCCAGCCGAGCGTCCCGTAGTGCTCGCGCAGCATCGCCTTCAGCTCGCCGCGGTGCGCACCGCACGCGTAGCGCTGCGGCCCGTACATGCCGCGCCCGTGCCACGTCAGCCATCGCCCCGGCTCGGCGTCGACGTACTCGCCGTGGCGCAGGTCCAGCAGCTGGCGCTCCAGGGCCGCCTGCGTCTCGCGATCGGGGCGGACGCCGCAGATCTCGCATTCGAACACGATCGCCACGGGCACGCTTCACAAGCTAGCGCGCAGCTCTGCGGCGGCTGGCCGGCGGCGTGGCTCACGGTGCAGCGCGCTCAGTTGCGCGGCGAGGCTGCCACGGAGGTGCAGGTCCTCGGCGGCGCCCTCGATCATGCGTGCCCGCGAGAGGCGCGCGAGCGCGTGCGAGATCGACGGCCGCTCGGCCGCGACGAGCTGGCCGAGCAGTCGATGCGTGAGCGGCAGCGTCAGATGGATGCCGCTCGGCTCGACCCGCCCCCAGCGGCCGGCGAGATGCCACAGCAGCAGCACCAGGCGCATCTCCAGGCGAGGCTCGCAGGAGATCGCGCGCAGCACGCCGAGGTCCTCGGCGCGGCGCTCGGCGCGGCGCAGCAGCACCTGCGTCACCCGCGGCCACGGCCGAGCCCGGTCGGCGAACTCGCCGTCGAGCATCGCGAAGCTCGCGTGGCTGAGCACTCGCCAGGTTTCGACGCGCTCGATCAGCTCGTCCGGGTGGGCGACCGCCGGCTGCAGCAGGTCGCCGCGGCCGAGCAGCTCGGTCGTGGTGCGGCTCGTCAAGCGCGTGTCCGCGGCGAGCACCCCGTCGAGGATCAGCAGTCCCGGCCCACGGCCGACCGTGGCGAGCCACGGCTCGAGCGGGCACGGACCGACGTCCGCGTGCAGCACGCGCACCGTGATCTGCTGGCGCGCGGTGAAGCGTTCGCGCATGTCCAGCTCCTCGCCCAGCTCGTCGTCCGCATCGAGCAGGTACGCGAAGACCGCCGGCATCGGAACGCTTGTTACCTCTCCTCGGGCGCCGCCCGCGAGGGCCTTCCGCGCGAGCGGCGAGCAGCCCGCTCGCCTGACCTGAAACCTACCCCTCGCGGGCGCAGGTAATCGCGGTTACCCGGCGTCGCGTAATCGTGGTTACGCGACGCGCGCCCGCCGGCCTGAACGCCAGCGCAGCGATGGTAGAAGCCAGTTTGCCGCCGCTGTGAGCCGCGTCGCGTGCGACCCGGGATCGCAGGTTCGCGGCCGATACCCCCGATCAGAAAGGGCGCGCGCCAGATGTGCCTCGCGATCCCAGGACAGGTCGTAGAGCTCGTGGACGAGGTCCACCGGCTCGCGATCGTCGATGTCGCAGGCGTCAGGCGCACCGTCAACGTCGGCCTGCTCGACGTCGACGGTTCCGGCGTCGGCCCGGGCGACTGGGTGCTGATCCACGTCGGCTTCGCGATCTCGCAGGTCGACGAGGAGGAGGCGCGCGCGACGCGCCGGCTGCTCGAACGGATGGGCGAGGACTACGAGCGCGAGCTCGAGGAGCTGAAGGCGAGCGTGATCGAGTGAGCGCCTTCCCCGCATATGCCTGCAGCGGCACGCACTGCATCACGTGTTCCGACGAGGGCGTACCGATGACGATCGTGAGCATGGACGAGCAGCGCGGGCTGGCGCTGTGCGCTGACGCCGGAGGCCAGCGGCACACCGTCGAGATCGCGCTGCTGGCCGACGCCGCGACCGTCGTCGGCTCACGGGTGCTCGTACACGCCGGCGTCGCGATCGCGGCGCTCGGAGCGCTGGCGGCATGAGGTACGTCGACGAGTTCCGCGACGCCGCGCTCGGTCGCGCGCTGGGCGCGGAGATCCTGTCGCTCGTCGAGCCCGGCCGCCACTACAAGGTCATGGAGGTATGCGGCGGGCACACCCACGCGATCTACAAGTACGGCGTCGATGACCTGCTGCCGGCGAACGTCGAGCTCGTGCACGGCCCCGGCTGCCCGGTGTGCGTGATCCCGATGGGCCGTGTCGACGACGGCATCGCACTCGCCAAGCAGCCGGACGTGATCTTCACCTGCTTCGGCGACATGATGCGCGTGCCCGGCTCGGCCGGCAGCCTGCTCGAGGCGAAGGCCGACGGCGCCGACGTGCGCATGGTCTACTCGCCGCTGGACGCGCTGCGGATCGCCAAGCAGAACCCGGACCGCGAAGTCGTGTTCTTCGCGATCGGCTTCGAGACCACCGCGCCTTCGACCGCGCTGACGCTGAAGCGCGCGAAGACCGAGCGCGTCGCGAACTTCTCGTGCATCTGCAGCCACGTGACGATCGTGCCGCCGCTGCGCGCGCTGCTCGAGTCGCCCGACCTGCGGCTCGACGGCTTCATCGGCCCAGGCCACGTCGCGACCGTCGTCGGCGCGCGGCCGTTCGAGTTCATCCCCGCCGACTACGGCAAGCCGGTCGTCATCGCGGGCTTCGAGCCGCTGGACATCCTGCAGTCGATCGCGATGATCCTGCGCCAGCTCCAAGAGGACCGCTGCGAGGTCGAGAACCAGTACAAGCGCGTCGTCCCCGACGAGGGCAACCTGCGCGCGCTCGAGGTGCTGGCGGAGGTGTTCGAGCTGCGCCCGCACTTCGAGTGGCGAGGCCTCGGCTTCATCTCGCACAGCGGCCTGAAGCTCACCCCGGCCTACGCCGAGCTCGACGCGGAGGTCCGCTTCGGCGTGCCGGGAGTGCGCGTCGCCGACCCGAAGGCGTGCCAGTGCGGCGAGGTGCTGAAGGGCGTCATCAAGCCGTGGGAGTGCAAGGTCTTCGGCACAGCGTGCACGCCGGAGCGTCCGATCGGCACGTGCATGGTCTCCTCGGAGGGCGCCTGCGCCGCCTACTACAACTTCGGACGCTTCGCGCGCGAGCGTGAGGTGGTGTGATGGCCGAGCCGACGATCGTCTCCGAGCGCGAGGAGCGCATCCTCGGCATCATCGAGACGGCCCGCGCCAAGCGCGCGAAGTTCCGCGACGAGCGCATCACGATGGCGCACGGAGCCGGCGGCCGGGCGACGCAGTCGTTGATCGAGGGGCTGCTCGTGCCCACGCTCGTAGCCGACACGGGCCGCGGGGACGCCGACCAGGCGCCCGCGCTCGCCGAGCTGGACGACGCTGCGGGCATAACGATCGACGGCGTCGAGCTGGCGCTGACGACCGACTCCTACGTCGTTCGCCCGCTGCGCTTCCCCGGCGGGTCCATCGGCGAGCTCGCGGTCAACGGCACCGTCAACGACCTGGCTGTCTCGGGCGCGCGCCCGCGGGCGCTGAGCCTGTCGCTGGTGCTCGAGGAGGGCCTCGCCGCCGAGGATCTGCGCGCCGAGGTCGATGCGATCGCGCTGACGGCGCTTCAAGCCGGCGTCGAGGTCGTCACAGGCGACACCAAGGTCGTCGAGCGGGGCCACGCCGACGGCATGTACGTGTGCACCACCGGTCTCGGCCGTCTCGACCCGCGCGCCCGCTTGGCCCCCGCGAACGTGCGGCCCGGCGACCGGGTGCTGTTGTCGGGCAGCATCGGCGAGCACGGCATGGCGATCATGCTCGCGCGCGGCGAGTTCGAGCTGGACGCGTCGATCGAGTCCGACACGGCCCAGCTGTGGCCGGCGGTCGACGCGCTGCTCGACGCCGCCGGCAGCGATGTGCACTGCCTGCGAGACGCGACGCGCGGCGGCGTCGCGTCGGTGCTGAACGAGCTCGCGCGCGCCGCGTCGGTGGCGATGATCGTGCGCGAGCGCGAGATACCCGTCGAACCGGCTGTCGCCGGTGCCGCGGAGATCCTCGGGATCGACCCGATGTACGTGGCCAACGAGGGCAAGCTGGTCGCGTTCGTCGCACCCGAGCACGCCGATCGGGCGCTCGGCGCGCTGCGCTGCGTGCCCGGCTGCGAGTGCGCCGCCGAGATCGGCGAGGTGCGGAGCGAGCCGCCGGGGATGGTGCTGGTCGAGACGAGCTTCGGCGGGCGGCGGGTGATGGACCAGCTGGTCGGCGATCCGCTGCCGCGGATCTGCTGAGGGTGAACCGAGAGGAGTGGCGATGTCGAGCACGGCGTATGCGGCACAGAGGCAAACGGAGGCTGTCACCGCGCATGTCCTCTGGATGACGACGGGACTGAGCTGCGAGGGCGACTCGGTGGCGATGACCTCGGCGACAAACCCGAGCCTCGAGGACATCATCCTGCAGGCGATCCCGGGCATGCCGAAAGTGGTGGTCCACAATCAGGTCGTCGACTACGCGGTCGGCCAGGACTACGCGCAGGCGTGGTTCGACGCGGAGCAGGGCAAGCTCGATCCGTTCGTGCTGGTGATCGAGGGCTCACTGGGCAACGAGGAGATCAACGGCGAGGGCTACTGGACCGGCTTCGCGGTGAACCCGGACACCGGCCAGCCGATCACGATGAACGAGTGGATCGACAGGCTGGCGCCGAAGTGCGCCGCGCTGGTCGCCGTCGGCACCTGCGCGACCTATGGCGGCATCCCCGCGATGAAGAACAACCCGACGGGCGCGATGGGCGTGCCGGACTACGTCGGCTGGGACTGGAAATCGAAAGCGGGGCTGCCGGTGGTCTGCATCCCCGGCTGCCCGGCGCAGCCGGACAACATGACCGAGACGCTGCTGTACCTGGCGCTGCACCTCGCCGGGCTCGCGCCGGCGCCGGAACTCGACGAGGCGCTGCGGCCGAAGTGGCTGTTCGGGCGGACCGTGCGCGAGGGCTGCAACCGCGCCGGCTTCGCCGAGCAGGGCGAGTTCGCGACCGAATACGGCTCCGACCACCGCTGCCTGGTGAAACTCGGCTGCAAGGGACCGGTCGTGAAGTGCAACGTGCCGGTGCGCGGCTGGGTCAACGGCGTCGGCGGATGCCCCAACGTCGGAGGCATCTGCATGGCGTGCACGATGCCGGGCTTCCCCGACAAGTACATGCCGTTCATGGACGAGGATCCCTACGGCGCCGCCGCCGGCAACGTCATCAAGTTCTCCTACGGGCCGATCGTCCGCTACTTCCGCCAACGCAACGTCAGGACGAAGTACGACGTCGAGCCCGCGTGGCGTCGCCGCGGCCCGCAGCTGACCTCCGGCTACCAGAAGAGGTGGTGAGCCTGGCCGACCCCGTCCGCTGACCGTCAGACGAGCATCGGCCGGCAGGCCGAGTGAGGAGACCGAGCAATGGCGACCGAAACGCCTCAGCAGCAGAAAGTCATGGTCAAGGAGATGTCGTGGGATCCGATCACGCGGATCGTCGGCAGCCTCGGCATCCACACCGAGATCGACTTCTCCAACCAGCAGATCGTGAAGTGCTACTCGACGTCGATGGTCTTCCGGGGCTTCGACATCTTCATGAAGGGGATCGACCCGCGCGACGCCCACTTCATCACCAGCCGCATCTGTGGCATCTGCGGCGACAACCACTGCACCTGCTCGTGCCTGAACCAGAACATGGCCTACGGCGTCAAGCCGCCGGCGCTCGGCGACCTCGCCTTCAACCTCGCGGAGACGGCCGACTACATCTTCGACCACGCGATCTTCAACGACTGCATGGCGAACGTCGACTTCTGCGAGCAGATGGTCAAGGAGACCAACCCGTCGCTGCTCGCGACCGCCGAGAGCACCGCCGCGCCGCACAGGGACATCCACGGCTTCGCGACGATCGCCGACATCATGCGCGCGCTGAACCCGTTCACCGGCGAGTTCTACCTGGAGACGTTGCACGTGGCGCGGTACACGCGCGAGATGTACTGCCTGTTCGGGGGGCGCCACACCCACCCCTCGACGATCATGCCCGGCGGCTGCAGCGCCGACATCACCCACCAGACGTGCACCGACTACTACGTGCGGCTGATGCGCTACTTCGACTACGTCAAGCGCAGCGTGCCGATGCACGACGATCTCTACGACTTCTTCCTGCAGCAGCTGCCCGGTTACGACATGGTCGGCTACCGCGAGACGAACCTCGTCAACTGGGGCTCCTTCGACGACCCCGACTACGTCGACTACGACTACCGGCACATGACCGAGTGGGGGCGCAAGCGCTACGTCACCCCGGGTGTCGCGATCGGCGGCGAGCTGATCTCGACGGACCTCGTAGAGATCAACCTGATGATCCGCATCCTGCTGGGCTCCTCCTACTTCGACTCCTGGGAGAACGAGCCGACGTTCGTCACCCAGGACCCGCTCGGCAACGCCGTCGACAAGAACCATCCGTGGAACAAGGTGACGCTGCCGCGGCCTCAGAAGCGCGACTTCACCGACAAGTACACGTGGGTCGTCTCGCCGCGGATCTACGACAAGCGCACCGACACCCACGTCTGCTGCGACACCGGTGGCGGCCCGTTCGCGCGCCAGTGGTGCACTGCCAAGGCCGGCCTGGTCGACTTCGGCTACGCGAAGGCGACGGGCGACTCGATCCTGATGGTGCTGCCGCGCTCTCCGAACATGCCGGAGATGGAACTCGAGTGGAAGGTGCCGGAGAAGTCCAACGCGATCGAGCGCGATCGCGCACGCACCTACCACCAGGCCTACAGCGCGCTGGTCGCGCTGCACAACCTCGAGCGGGCGCTGAAGGAGGTCCAGGCGGGACGCACCAAGAGCTGGAACAGCTTCAGCGTCCCCGACAGCGCCGTCAGCTGTGGCTTCCACGAGGCCGCGCGCGGCGTGCTGTCTCACCACATGGTGATCCGCGACGGCAAGATCGCCAACTACCAGCCGTACCCGCCGACGCCCTGGAACGCGAGCCCGCGCGACGTCTACGGAACGCCGGGCCCGTACGAGGACGCTGTGCAGAACACGCCGATCTTCGAGGAGAACGGGCCAGAGAACTTCAAGGGCATCGACATCATGCGCGCGGTGCGCTCGTTCGACCCGTGCCTGCCCTGCGGCGTGCACATGTACAAGGGCAACGGGTCGGTGCGCAAGGTGGTGCACACGCCCACGGCACTGGCGTAGGCGCCGATGGCCGCCACCGCCCCGGACCGACACGGCGAGCAGCTGCTGCTGCGCGTGCAGGATCTGCAGTCACGGCTCGACGCCGCCGGCGACTCGCCGACGCGGCGGGTCGCCGAGGAGCTGCTGGCGACCGTCATCGACATGTACGGGGAGGGCCTGCAGCGGGTCGTCGCGACGCTGCACGGCAGCGACGAGGGTGAACGTCTCGCCGCCCAGCTCGCCGACGACGAGCTCGTCTCGTCGCTGCTGCTGATCCACGACGTCCACCCCGTGCCGTTGCGCGAGCGCGTGGCGCAGGCGCTCGAGCAGGTTCGTCCGTACATGGAATCGCACGGCGGCGACGTCGAGCTGCTGTCGCTCCGGGACGGCGTCGCGCGCATCCGCCTGCGGGGCAGCTGCTCGGACTGCGCCGCCTCGGCGGTGACGCTCGAGCTGGCGATCAAGCAGGCGCTGGAAGCGAGCGCACCCGATCTCGACGGGCTCGAGGTCGAGGGCGCAGGGCAGGATGTGGCTTCTTCGCCGCCGCCCGCCGGACCGGCGTTGCCGCTCGTGCCCGCCGATGGCGCGGGCGGGCTGCCGATGGTGATGTCGGCGCCCGGCAACGGCAGCTCCTCCCCTCCCCCGCATTGGGTGGATGCCGATCATCTAGCTCTGATCCCGCCCGGTCGGCTGGTCGCGACCGAGGTCGGCGGGACCGAGCTGATGGTCGCCAACGTCGACGGCACGCTGCTCGCCTACGCGAACACCTGCGCCGGATGCGGAGAACCGCTGGACGGAGGCGAGCTCCTCGACGGGACGCTCACCTGCACCGGCTGCGGCCGAGCGTTCTTCCTGCCCGCGGCCGGACGCTCGATGGACGACGAGCGGCTGCAGCTCGCGCCGTTCCCGCTGCTGTGTGAGCAGGGCAACGTGAGGGTGGCGCTTCGCTCGTGAGCGAACGCGGCGAGCAGGCGATCGAGGACGCGCTCGCCGTGAGACGGCGCGCCGGGCTCGTGGGGGGTTTGCGCGCCCTGGCACGGGGTGCGGCCGCGGGCGCGACCACCGCGGCCGCTGCGAGACCCGCAGCCGGCGCCTCCGAGCCGACCGAGCGCTGCGACTTGTGCGGCACGACGGTGCCATCCGATCATCGCCACCTGCTGAACCTCGTCGAGCGCCGGATCGAATGCACCTGCGAGAGCTGCTTCGCGCTGCGCTCCGGCGAGGCCGAGTTCCGCCCGGCCGGGACGCGCACGCTCTGGCTGGAGGATCTGGAGCTGCCGGACGACGTCTGGGCGGGCTTCCAGATCCCGATCGGGCTCGCGTTCTTCATGGAGTCGACCACCGCCGGCTGCGTCGTGGCGCTCTATCCGAGCCCCGCCGGCGCGACCGAGAGCGAGCTGCGCTTCTCCTCGTGGAGCCGTTTCGTCGCGCTGAACCCGCTGCTCGCCGGCCTCGAACCGGACGTCGAGGGGCTGATCGTGAACCGCATGTCCGACCCCCCAGCGTACGTGATCGCTCCGATCGACCGCTGCTACGCGCTGACCGGCACCGTGAAGCTGGCCTGGGAGGGCATCTCCGGCGGCGGCGCAGTCGGCGCCGCCGTCGCCGGCTTCTTCGACGCGCTGCGCGCGGAGGCGATCGCGGCGTGAGCGCGCAGCCGGGCCTGATCGGCGCCCATGCCAACGGCACAACCGGCGCGCAGCCGGCGGCCGCCGAGGCAACGCGCGCCGCAGCTCCCGCGGCGCCCGGCGGCGCCGAACCGGAGCTGGAGTTCGAGCTGCTGGGTGCCCGGGCGCTGCGACATGCGGCCGCGCCGGCGATGGCGCTCGACCTTCAGGTCTCCGAGTCCAGCGGCCGCACCGTCTACATGATCGGCCTGAGCATCCAGCTGATGATCGAGCCGGCGAGGCGCCGCTACGACGAGCGCACGCACGAGCGGCTCGCCGGCCTGTTCGGCGCGCCCGAGCGCTGGGCCGTGACGACGCGCAGCCTGCTGTGGGCACAGCTCGACGTCGTCGTGCCCGCTTTCACGGGCCGGACGACGGTGGCGGTGACGCTGCCGTGCAGCTACGACCTCGAGCTCGCCGCGGTCAAGTACCTGCACTCCCTGCCGGACGGCGAGGCGCCGCTGGCGGCGCACTTCAACGGCATCGTCTACTACCGCGACGACGCCGGCGGCCTTCGGCTGGTGCTCGTGCCGTGGTCGCACTCGATCGACTTCCGCATGCCCGTGTCGGTGTGGCGCGAGACGATCTCCCACTACTACCCGCAGCGCGGCTGGGTCGCGCTGCACGAGCAGACCCTGGAGGAGCTCGAGCGCGCGCGCGTCGAGCTGGGGCTGCCCACCTACGACGACTGCGTGCGCGCGCTGCTCGAAACGGGAGCCGGCGATGCCTGAGACGCGCGCGGCCACGCCACCGGCGATCGAGGAGCTGATCGACTCGCTGCTGTGGGAGGGCTACGCGCTCTACCCCTACACGCCCGGCGCGACCAAGAACGCGACGCCGACACCGTTCGGCATCCTCTACCCCCCCACCTACGCCGCCGGGCTCGCCAGCACCTTCGATCATCTCGAGATGCGCTGCGTGGCGGAGGCGCCACCGGGCGCGAGCGTGCGAGCTGAGGTCCGCTTCCTCGTCGCCGCCGGCCACGGCCACCGGGCGAGCGACCGGCGGCTGGAGCTGGCGGCTGCGGGAATCGAGACGCTCGGCTCGCCGTGGCAGAGCACCGAGACGATCCGAACGAGCAGCGCGGATCGCCGGCTGACCGTCGCCCTCGAGCTCGGCGCCTCGCCGCTCGAGCCAGGCCGGTACGAGCTGGCGCTGCGTGTGGAGAACCGCACGGCCTGCCGCGATGGCCTCGACCGCGCGGCGGCGCTCGCGTGTTCGTTGATCTCCACCCACCCGGTGCTGCGCATCGAGGGGGGCCGCTTCGTCTCTCCGCTGGAGCGTCCGTGCAGAAGCGTCAACACCTTCCCCGTGCTCGCAAGCGACGAAGACGAGGTGCTGCTCGGTGCGGCGATCGTGCTCCCCGAACACCCGATGATCGCGCCCGAGAGCCGTGGCGGCCTGTTCGACTCGACCGAGATCGAGGAGGCGCTGCTGCTGCATGTCAAGACGCTCAGCGATGGCGAGCGTGAGGAGATCGAGCGCGAGGACCCGCGCGTGCAGGAGATGATCGAGCGCGCGGCCGCCGCGACGCCCGAGGACGTGCTCGCGCTGCACGGGCGCGTCACGCTCAGCGACCCACACGAGCGCGGGAGCTTCACACCGGTGCCGCCGCGGGAGCCGCCGGGGCTGCCCGACCCGACGGCCGGCGAGGCGCAGGCGGAGGTCGACGGCGTGCGCTTCCGCCGCGGCGGCAAGCTGCGCCTGCGCCCGGGCGAGCACGCCGACCTGCACGCGCGAATGCTCGACGGGCGCGTGGCGACGCTCGAGCGGATCCTCGTCGACTACGACGGCAGGACGCACCTGGGCGTGACGATCGACGGCGATCCGGGACAGCAGCTGCTGCGCGAGACGGGACGGCTGCTGTTCTTCTTCCCGGCGGAGGTGGAGGTGATCGAGACGTGAGCGAGCGCGAACCGCGGATCCTGGTGGCGGGGGTCGGCAACGCATGGCTGCGCGACGACGGCTTCGGAGGCGAGACCGCCAGGCGGCTGCGCGAGCAAGAGATGGGACCGGGGGTGGCGGTGATGGACGCCGGCACGGGCGGGCTCGACCTCGCCTACGAGGTGATGCGCGGCTACGACGCGTTGTTGATCCTCGACGTGTCGCGCCAGGGAGGCGAGCCCGGGACGTTGTACGTGATGGAGGTCTCCGAGCAGTCGGTCGAACCCGGCATCGACGACGGCGACACGATCAACCCGCACGGCATGGACCCGCAGACGATGCTGCGCTTCGTCCGCTCGGTCGGCGCCTGGCCCGGTCGCGTGATCGTGATCGCGTGCGAGCCGGTCGAGGTCGAGGAGCTCGGCTTCGGGCTGTCCCCCGAGGTGCGGGCCGCGGTCGAGCGCGCGCTCGAGCTGGTCGCGCAGACGGTCGCCGAGCTGCGGCTGTCCGCGGCTGTGCCCGCGGAGGGCTGAGATGCATGAGCTCGCGCTCAGCGGCGCGGTGCTGAACACCGTCCTGAAGCACGCCGAGGACCGGCGGGTCACCCTCGTGAGCCTGCGCGTCGGAAGGCTGCGCCAGGTCGTGCCGGACTCGCTCGAGTTCTACTTCGAGTTGGTCGCGCGCGACACGCCCTGCGAGGGCGCGCGGCTGGAGCAGGAGCTCGTCGACGCGCGGCTGCGCTGCGAGCCGTGCGAGTACGAGTGGGAGATCGAGATCCCGGCCTTCCGCTGCCCGTTGTGCGGCGGCGGCGAGGTCGCCGTCAGCAGCGGCAACGAGTTCGAAGTCGAGTCGATCGAGGTCGAGGAGGACGCATGCATCGCACCAAAGTGAGGATCGTCGAGGACGCGCTCGACGCCAACAACACCATCGCCGCCGCCAACCGCGCCGACTTCGACCGCGCCGAGGTGATGGTCGTGAACTTCATGAGCGCGCCCGGCGCCGGCAAGACCTCGCTGCTCGAGCGAGTCGTCGGCGAGGTCCCCGGCGTGCGCGTCGGCGTGCTCGAGGGCGACGTGCAAGGCTCGCTGGACGCCGACCGGCTTGCCGGCCTGCACGTCCCCGTCGCGCAGCTCAACACCGACGCGGGCTTCGGCGGCGAGTGCCATCTGGACGCGAACATGGTGCGCTCGGCGCTCGATCTCCTGCCGCTGGATGAGATCGACCTGTTGGTCATCGAGAACGTCGGCAACCTCGTCTGCCCGGCCGAGTTCAGGGTGGGCGAGGACGCGCGGGTGATGGCGTGCTCGGTCACCGAGGGTGAGGACAAGCCGCTGAAGTACCCGCTGATGTTCCGCACGTGCGATCTGGTGCTCGTCAACAAGATCGACCTGCTGGCGCACCTCGACTTCGACCTCGAGCAGCTGCTCTACAACATCGATCGCGTCAACCCGCGCGCCGAGCGGATGCTCGTCAGCGCGCGCACCGGCGAGGGGATCGACGAATGGCGGGAGTGGCTCGCCGCCGTCGCGGCGCGCCGACGCGAGGCGACGCCCGCATGAGCGGCACGGTCACGGCGGACCCGGCGCGCTCCGCGACGCTCGAGGAGCTGATCGAGCGGCGCACGCTGGCGAACCGCACGCTGTTCGCGGCCGAGTCCGAGCGTGTGGCGAGGCTCTGCCACCGCATGGCCGAGCGCTTTGCGCGCGGCGGGCGGCTGCTCGCGCTCGGCGCCGACGCGGCCGCGCGGTCGGATGCGCGCCACGTAGCCGTGGAGTTCGTGCATCCGGTGATCGTCGGCAAGCGCGCGCTGCCGGCGCTGGCGCTCACCGGCTCCCCATCGGAACTCGCGAGCGGGCTGGCGCTGCTCGCACAGGATGCGGACATCGTGATCGCCTTTGGCGGCGAGGAGGATGCTTCTGTCTCGGAGGCGCTCGCGCTGGCACGCGCGCGCGGCTGCTTGACAGTCGCCTTCGCGGACCTCGGCGCGGAATGGGAGTTCTTGGCGCCGAGCGAAGACGCGTTCGTGCGCCAGGAGCTCGTCGAGACGCTCTACCACGTGCTGTGGGAGCTGGTGCACGTGTTCTTCGAGCACCGCGGCCTGCTCGAGGGGCGCGATCGGCGCCCCGTGCACGACCCCGGCGCATCGAGCTTCCTGTACCCCTTCCTGGGGGAGCGCGAGGACGAGCTGGAGCCGGTGATCGAGGACGTACGCCGCTCGGCGTTGGTCAAGGCGGCCGAGGTCGGAGCGCTGCGCGAGGAGACGCTGCGCGCCAATCGCGGGTCGCTCCAGGCGGCCGCGTGCGAGCTGCGCGAGCGCTTCGAGCGCGGCGGCAAGCTGATGGCGCTCGGAAATGGCGGCTCGGCGACCGACGCGATCGACCTCGTCGCCGACTTCCGCGTTGCGTGCGGGGCTGGACCTCCGCGCCCCGCGATCGACCTGACAGAGGACCCATCGATCCTGACGGCGATCGCGAACGACGTCGGCGTCGAGGCGATCTTCGCGCGGCAGGTGATCGCGTACGCGTCCGGCCAGGACGTGCTGGTCGCGCTGTCGACGTCGGGCGGCTCGGCGAACGTGATCGCAGCGCTGCGCCGGGCTCGCGAGCAGCGGCTGCTGACGATCGCCTTCGTCGGCTACGACGGCGGGCGCATCGCTGCCGAGGAGCTGGCCGACCACGTGATCGTCACTCGATCCGAGCACATCCCGCGGATTCAGGAGGCACAGGCCAGCGCGTACCACGCGCTGCGCGAGCTGGTCGAGCACGTAGAGCCTGCGGGCCGGCGATGAGCGCCTCGACGCGCGCCCCCGTTGCGGACGCGGAGCGCACGCGACGCATCAACGTGCGTGTCGCCGGCACGGTCCAGGGTGTTGGCTTCAGGCCGTTCGTGCACCGGCTCGCCGGCGAGCTCGGACTGGGCGGCTACGTGCTGAACGACAACGAGGGCGTGCTGGCGGAGGTGGAGGGCAGCGCTGCGGACGTCGAGCGTTTCATCGCGCGCCTGCGTGAGGATGCGCCGCCGTTGGCGCGCGTGGAGCGCATCGAGACGCAGCGACGGGCAGCGACCGGCGAGCGCTCGTTCGCGATCCGCCCGAGCGCGCGCGACGGCACGGCGGCGACGCCGATCACACCCGACAGCGCGACCTGCGGTGACTGCCTGCGTGAGCTGTTCGACCCGGGCGACCGGCGCTATCGATACCCGTTCATCAACTGCACCAACTGCGGCCCGCGCTTCACGATCGTGCGTGGCGTCCCCTACGACCGGCCCCTGACGACGATGGCCGGCTTCCGGATGTGCGCGCCTTGCCGAGCCGAGTACGAGGACCCCGCCGACCGGCGCTTCCACGCCCAGCCGAACGCGTGCGCCGACTGCGGGCCGGCCCTGTCGCTGCTCGCGCCCGACGGAACGCGCGTCGCGCACGCGCTGGCCGGCGCCGTCGCGGCGCTGCAGGCCGGGCGGATCGTCGCAGTGAAGGGCATCGGCGGCTACCACCTCGCCTGCCGCGCCGACGACGAGGCTGCTGTCGGTGCGCTGCGGGCACGCAAGCACCGCGAGGACAAGCCGTTCGCGGTGATGGTGCGCGACCTGCCGGCGGCGCTGCAGATCGTCGAGCTGGACGCCGCCTCGGAAGCCGCGTTGAGCGGCCCGGAGCGGCCGATCGTGCTGGCGGCGCGCCACGGCGAGGAGGTCGCGCGGTCGGTCGCACCGGGCGCGCCGGAGCTGGGCGTGATGCTCCCCTACTCCCCCCTGCACCACCTGCTGCTCGCCGGCATGGACGGCGTGGCGCTGGTGATGACGAGCGGCAACGTCTCCGACGAGCCGATCGCCTTTCGCGACGGCGACGCGCTCCGGCGGCTCGACGAGATCGCGGACCTGCTGCTCGTGCACGACCGGCCGATCGAGACGCGCACCGACGACTCCGTCGTGCGGGTCGTGGCCTCGCGGCGCACGATGCTGCGGCGCTCGCGCGGCTACGTGCCGGCAAGCTTGACGCTGCCAGGCGGATGCGAGCGCCCGATCCTCGCCTGCGGCGCGGAGCTGAAGAGCACCTTCTGCCTGGCGCGCGGCTCACGCGCGTGGGTCTCCCACCACATCGGCGATCTCGAGAACTACGAGACGCTGCGCTCGTTCACCGACGGTATCGAGCACTTCCAACGCCTGTTCGACGTCGCGCCGCAGATCATCGCGCACGACCTGCACCCCGAGTACCTGTCCACGAAGTACGCGATGGACAGCGACGCCGAGCAGCTGATCGGAGTCCAGCACCACCACGCTCACATGGCGGCCTGCCTGGCCGAGCACGATGAGCAGGGCCCAGCGCTCGGCGCGATCTTCGACGGCAGCGGCTACGGCACCGACGGCTCGATCTGGGGCGGCGAGCTGCTGCTCGGCGACACCTGCGGTTTCGTCCGCATCGGTTCGCTGCGGCCGGTGCCGATGCCCGGCGGTGCGCGCGCGATCTCCGAACCGTGGCGCATGGCGTGTGCCTGGCTCGCCGCGGTCGACGACCGCGAGGGCGCACGTGAGATGCCGCCATCGATCCCACCCACGCTTCTGGACGAGGTCGATGAGAGCAGGTGGTCGCAGGTCGCGCGGCTGGCGCGCGAGGGCTCGCGCTCGCCGCTTACGACGAGCGCCGGGCGCCTGTTCGACGCCCTCGCAGCGCTGGCTGGGGTGCGGGCGCGCGTCAACTACGAGGGGCAGGCGGCGATCGAGCTGGAGGCCGCCTGCGCGCCCGATGAGCGTCGCCGTTACCCCATCGCGGTAGCTCGCGGCCACGATCGAAGCGGGCCGATCGAGATCGACCCGCGCGAGACGGTCGACGCAGCCCTGCGCGACCTGCTCGATGGCGCGGCTGCGCCGACAATCGCCGCGCGCTTTCACAATGCTTTCGCCGCCGGGACGGTCGAGGCACTCCGCCTGGCGGCCGAGATACACGATGTCGGAACGGCCGTGCTCGCCGGGGGCGTGTTCCAGAACCGACGTCTGCTGCACGCGGTGCTCCGCGGCGCACGCGAATCCGGACTGCTTGTGCTGATCCCGGAAGCGCTGCCGCTCGGCGACGGTGCGATCTCCTACGGCCAAGCCGTCGTCGCCTCCCGCGTCGCCGGCGATGAGCCGTCCCTCGCGGACGCCGGGAGACAGTCGTGAGTCACGACGCCGCAGCGCTCGACCAAATCCTTGCGCGTGAGGTCTTCATCGCCGGCGCGAGCCGTGCCTTCGGCACGGTCACGCTCGAGCACGCCCGAATGCGTGCCGACGAGCTCCGCGAGCTCGCCGGCTGGGGTCCGACGATGCGTGTGTTGCCGGTTGCGCATGCTTGGCGGGAGCTGGTGCTCACGATGGAGTGCAAGCGTGCCGGCACGGTCGCCGAGCTGGGTGACGAGCTCGACTCCGAGCTTCTCGTGCGGCTGGCGATTGTCATGCCGAGTGCGCCGATGGCGCGCTGACACAACTCCGGCCGTTCGCCGGGCCCCGGGGCAGCATCCGCTCCCGCCGGACAGGTGTTTGCGACGGGAGCGGGCGAGTCGGTTCGCCGGGGATCGTGATCGACCTACGAACGGCGGCGGCTCGCCTCAGACGACCGTACGTACGTGCGTCTCTCAGGGACCTGTAAGGGAACCCCACTGTCACGCTCACCGGTAACGCCCAGAGTGACTGTGAGGAATCCGAGCGGGAGCCCGGCCACACCCGATCATCGATATCGCCACCAGGCCGCGCAGAATTGAAAGGAGCGCAACAACATGAGCTCGAAGTCACGGCGCGTTGCGGCCTTGGCCGTCGCGACGACCCTTGCAACGGCATCAGCTACGGCGCCCGTTGCGTCCGCCGCCTCACGGATCGGCGCCGAGCCGTCGGCCCAATCGGCAGTTGCCGCAGAACCCGCTGCCGTCAAGCCTCCGGCTAGCGTCACCGGGCTCGCACGAGATCTCGGGATAAGCACGGACGTTGCCTGGAGGACACTCGATGACCCAGCGCGATCCGGGGCCAGTCGGGCTCGAGCAGCCGCGCCCACGAAGCCGAGCCGCCCCCGGGTAGACGCCTCAGGAATGTCCCAGCCTTCGCCGGGCCGACGCTCAGCGTGAATCGCGACGCTCCTCGTAATCCTCCGAACGAAAAGAAGTGATCCCGATGTTTCCGCAAAACCTCACCAGACCGATCGCCATCGGTGCCGCAGCGGTCGCGATCGGCGGCGGCGCCTACGGCATCGTCAGCGCCACCGCCGACACCCCCTCAGGCGCCGCGACGGCAGCGTCGCCGGCCGCGGTGGTCTCGGCGCAAGGCGTGCCGGGGGCCGGCGGATCCAACGCCCGCTCCGGACCGGCCACCGGGGGCTCATCCGGCACGATCGAGAGCGTTTCCAAAACGAGCTTCACGGTGCTCACCGGAGCGGGTCAGAAGGTGACGGTGAAGAAGGGGACCTCGACAACGTATAGGAAGGGGACGAGCTCAAGTTCGGCAAATGCCCTCAAAGTAGGCCTCCCGGTCCTCGTCCTCGGGACGACGAGCGGAACGACGATCACTGCAAGCACGGTCGTCGTACAACCGGCCGGCGGCCGCGGTTCGAGAACGCCCTCTGCGGCCGGGGTTGTCCCGTTCCAGCGTGGTGCACAATCGACGTCGAAGCAGGTCGGTCAGATCCCAGCCAGCTACAGCCAAGGGTCGGGAACGATCGTCGGCGGAGCAGCAGCGAACAAAGCGACCGAAGCTGCGTTGGCTGCCTACCCCGGAGGCGTCGTCGACCGTGTCGTGAAGCTCAGCAACGGCGAGTACGAGGTGCACAACATCGGTGTCAGCTGGCCACACCACATCTTCGTCGGCCAGAGCTTCAAGGTGCTCGGCGCCGACTAGGGCCGTGTTGGTGAGGTCCACGCGTCGCTCACCTTCCAGCGAGCCGTCGGCCGCGATCATCCGGCCGATCACGACGCGGAGCGACCCCGATGGACGGGGTCGCTCCGTTCGTAGGACCGGCGCGTCGCCGGGCACGGTCTAGAAGGCCATGTTTTCAGCCCCGGGGAGCTGGTTCTCCAGTTCTCCGGGGTTGCAGTCATACGCCTTGTAGAACGCACTTCCGAGCACGCAGCGGAACATGCTCTGGTTGGTCTCGCTCGGTGCTCCGGACAGACCCGGGTTGGGGAACGTTTCGGAGACCATGTAGGCGGGGCCTGTCTGCCGGGCCTTCGTTCCCTGTTCGAAGGCATAGCCGTCGGCCAGGAGTCCAGCTTCGCTGAACGCCGTCCCGATGAAATCGACCCCGATCGGATCGCCGCCCGTGGAGCTGTTCTGGGCGGCGAACCCGGCCGGAACCGTCAGTACGGGGTAGCCGGCCCGATCGGCGATACCCACCAGCGGGCTGCCGCTCGGGGCCATGATGGCCGAGTCTCCGCCCGATTTCAGGATGCCGTCGATCAGTTCTTGTGCTTCTTTGCGTCCTTTCGCGAGGTTTTCTTCGTAGGTGGCCTTCGTCGTGGGGTTGGTGGTTTCGACCGCCTCGGCGGCCAGCAGCCCGGCCTGTCCGTATTTCAAGGCCTCGACAGGGTTTGCGTTGTCGTATTCGATGATTTCCTGCAGCGATTTGGCGCCTTCGCTCTGTTCGCCTTTCGGGCTCGACAGGAAGGCGTTCAGATCGCGGTGGAACTCATACGGGATGACGCTCGGAGCCGTCGGTGCGCTGCCGGGCGTCACTTCGTTGACCGATGCCCCCAGCGCGGTCAGCTTGGCGACCGCTTCGGGGTAGGGCACGGCCGTCACTTTTTCGATGACCGCGATCTTCTTCCCGTTCAGCGCCGTCGGGGACAGACCCGTCAGGTAGTTCGGCACCGGCTCGCCCAGGGTCGCGGGGTCGCTCGGGTCCGGTCCGGCCAGAACACCCAGCGCGGTCGCCACGTCGGTGACCGTCTGGCCGATCGGGCCGGGTGAGTCCTGAGACCTTGCAACAGGAAGGACGCCCGTGCGGCTGATGCGCCCGACCGTCGGCTTCAGGCCCACGACCCCGGCATTGCCTGCCGCCGTGATCAGCTGTGCCGCTTCAGTCGAGGTCTCCATGCCGATCGCAACAGGCGCGTACCCGATCGCCACGGAGTCCGCCGACCCACCCGAGGAGCCGCCGACGTTCTTGTTGGTGTCAGATGCGAGCAGCACCTGCCCGCCGAGCGACGAGTAGCCCTGCGGCATGTTCGAACCTTCGAACGCGCCGCCGAGCTCGGTCGTGTTCGTGTCGCCCAGGATGATCGCGCCCGCCGACTTCAGCTTGGTCACGATCCGCGAGTCGCCCGCCGGGAACGAGTCCTGGAGAGCGATCGAGCCCGCGCTCGTGGGCAGCCCGAAGACGTCGATGGAGTCATCGAGCACCACGGGGATCCCGGCCAGGGGCCCAAGCGGCGGTTTCGGTTTCTTGGCCCGCAGCTTGTCGCTTGCTTCGGCTTCCTTCAGCGCGCCGTGGTTGATGTTGCGGACCGCTTGGATAGCCGGACCGTTCGCATTGGTGATCGCAATCCGGTAGAGCTCGGCCTTCACCAGCTTCTTCGAGGTGAGTTCCTTGGCGTTCATCATTGCCTCGAGCGACACGGCCGAGGTCGTTTCCAGCGCGAACGCCAGGTCCGTCGGCTTCTTGCCGATTTCGTTGGTGACCGAGATGTAGTCCGGGTTGCAGTGCTGCCTCCCCGCGAACGGCTCAGCGGGCACTGTGTGCGCGCAGCGGTACAGCGCCGGATCGACGTTCGCCGGCGACTTTTGCAGTTTCAGTGACTGTTCGATGGCGTAGCCGACTCCGATCATGTTGAGCTCGTCGTAGGCTCCGCCTGCGATGCCGATCCCGACGGGACGCCGCTGGGTGGGTGTGTAACCACCCGGCACGACCATCAACGGCATGCCGGCCTGCGGCGCGCCGGGAACCGAGCCGACCACGGCGATCACGGGGCCGCCGCCGCCAGTCGGTTCGTTCATCATCTTTTCGATCGCCGCCTGGGTGGCCTTCTTCTGTTCTGGAAGGATTTCTTCGAATTCCTTCTGGTTTTTACCGCCGAACACGTCTTCGGCTTCGGCCTCTTTGGCGTGGGTCGAGTTGCCGTCCTTCAAGGCCTCCTGCGGATCGGTGGCGTCGACCGCGACCTCTTCCAAGAGACTGTGAACGGGCACTTTGGAGCCGAGGTGCGCGTAGTACTCGTCGATCGTCGCGTGCGCCTCGTAACCGCTCGGCAGGCTTCGCGTTTTTTCCGCGGTCGTCTGAGCGTCGGGCACCATGATCGCGCCGGCCGCTTCAAGCGCCGTAACCGCTTTCTGGACCGCTTCCTGCGTCGGCGTCGGCGTACACGTCGTCGCGGGCGGAACGGGCGTGCAGGTGTTGCCGTTGTAGCCGATGCGCTTGCCTTTGACGAAGCTCGTCGTCAGCGCTTCGGAGTAGTCCGGCACCGTCGCGAAGGGAGCCGGGAGAACATCGCCGTTTTTCAGGAAGTTGGGGCCCTCCATGCCTTCGAACTCTTCGTCCTCTTCCGGATCCGTCCCTGGCACCTCGGCAAGCGACTGCAACGTCTTGGCGACGTCTGAGACTGTTTTCTCCATCGGCCCTGCGGTGTCCCGCGAGACGTCGATCGGGGCGATGCCGAAGCCAGGCACAAGGCCGAGCGTCGGTTTGAGCCCGACGATCTCCTCGGCGGTGGATGGGCTGATGATCGAGCCCCCGGTTTCGGTGCCGATCGTCAACGGAACGAGTCCGGCGGCCTCCGCGGCGCCGGAGCCGGAGGAGGAGCCGCTTGGACCCTCCGCGGCGTCGTTCGCGTTCAGAACCTGACCGGTGAGGTTGCTGAAGCCGGACGGTTGACTGCCGAAGCTGTTCGCCCACTCGGACAGGCCCAGCTTGCCCAGGATGACGACGCCGTGTTCACGCAGGTTGCGCGCCACCCCGGAATCCTTTTCGGGGAATGATTCCCGCAAGGCCCAATCTCCTGCCGACGTGTACATCGGGGTCGCGTCGATGATGTCCTTCAGCCCGATCGGCACGCCCATCAACGGTCCGAGGATGATTCCCTTCTTGCGCTCCCGGTCGGTCTTCTTCGCTTCTTCGAGCGCAAGCGGGTTGAGCTGCGTGACCGCGTTGAGGCCCGCTCCAGCCTTGCTGAGTGCGGCGATCCGTGCGTAGTAGGCCTTGACGAGTTCGACCGAGGTGATTTCACCTTTTTCCAGCATCGTCTCGGCTTCCGTCCCGGTGAGCGTTTCGAGGTTCAAGGATGTTGCGCTCGCCGAGACGCTGTCGAGCATCCCGAACGGGAGCAGAAATACGAGCGCGATAGATGCCAGCGCAAGGCGCTGCCGCAGAGTGTGCGTCATCACGTGCTTCCTTCCAGTGGATTTGGCTGGCTGTCGCCAGCTACGTCACGTAATGGGAACGGCGAGCACTAGCACTAGCCCAGCCCCCTCTGGCCAGAGTCGGCATGCTCCCTCGAGGCACACTCCGTTGCCCTTATATGTGTTGTTCGTCGGCCACCATTTCATGCGCGACTCGCGGCTCAATCAGGCAACTGTCCAGGATTCTCGGCTGCCGGCTTGTGCGGATGTCCAGCGAGCTTGCACCAGCGCCAGGCTCTGGCGGATGATCGACCGCCACGATCACCGAAACGCAAAGCCGAGACGGCGCAGACCGCTGGTCCATCAGGCTAGCCGCGGCGGTAAGACTCCACCCACTGCAGAGACCGCGGGCAGAGCTGCCGCCAAGCCGACGACGGCAGTGTCACGAGCGTCCCCGCCGCCGGTTCGGCCGCCGGGCTCAGGAGCACGCCGGTGAGCACGGCTGCACCGCGGTCGCCCGGAGCCAGCGACGGGCTCGCGCGATGGATCTCCAGGCTGTGCAGGCCGGCGATGAGGTGAAGCTTGATCGGCGGGGCCAACGCGCTCACAAGCGAGTTGCCGCTCAGCTGGCCCGCGACGGAGCCCACCGGCCGGCCGTCGACGCCCACGCCGATGCGCGGCATCAGCCGACCCCTGAGCCACAGATCCCAGCCGCCGGTCGCCGGGATCGAAAAGGATGCGCGCAGCGTCCCCGCGCGTTTCATCACCACGCCGTGGCGCGCGGAACCCCAGCCGGCCGGGCGACGGCTGCGCGCGAGCGCCACCGTCACGAGTCGCGGCGCCAGCGCGCCGGTCAGCGAGCCGCTCGAACCGGCCGCGCGAGCCGCGTCGGCGATCGCGGCGCACCGCTGAGCGCCCGTCCCCGACAGCCGCGTGTGCGTGACCGCGGCAGCGGTGCCTCGTTCGCGTCTCCAGACCATGTAGTAGGTGCCCTGCCACACCAGGCGGTAGGCGCGGGGCGGACGCGACGCCGCGGGGTCGCGGCGGGTGACGATCAGCGGATAGGCCGAGAGCGCTGCCGGCGGGAGCTCGTCCAGCGTGAACGGCCGGCCATACCCGCCCGCGACCGAGGCCAGCGCGGGTGGGAAATACGCGAAGTTGGGGGTGCCCACGTCGAGTTCCCGCAGCTCGTACAGCGAGTATTCGTCGAAGTCGGTGAACAGCGTCGGCCCCCCGCCGGCGAAGCGCCGGTTCACGCTCGCGAGCTCTTCGTAGCGTGCCGTCGGGGCGAGGTTCGCGGTGTTGTACTGAAGCTCGTCGGAGACGAACACGCCGACGGCGATCGCCGCGGCAACCGACCCGGCCGCCACGATCGCCACGAGGCGCGGCCTCAGTTCCCTCAGCAGCGCCACGCCCGCCCACGCCGCGAGCATCACCGCCGGCGAGGTCAGCACGAGTGTCTTAGCGCTCGCCCACGTCGTCAGGGTGCGGCTGATCACCAGCCACGTCAGCACCATTGCCGCGATCCACCCGCCGACGCCCCAGGCACGCCTCCGCACGCAGTTGACCGCGCCCAGCACGACCGCGAATCCGACAATCGCGGTGAGGATGTCGGACAGCCGGCCGACGCCTCCCGCGGGCGTGAGCTTGTAGCTCCCGTCCAGCCAGACCCCCAGCACCTGCGACGAATGCAGGGGTTCGTGAAGGTTCCCCGAGTTGCTCGTGGACGCGATCGTGCCGGCGACCCGCAGCGCCGCGCCGAGGTGTTTCCACGTCGGGAGCGCCGCCACGAGCAGGACCAAGGCCCCCGCGAGGCCGGCGACCAAGAGGTTGCCCCGCGGTGGCATGGAGCGGCCGGCGAGAACGACCGGCAGAAGCACGATCAGGCTTGCCAACGCCCAGGCCCCGAATGCCGGGCCGAGCGCCGACACGCCGCCCGCGAACAGCAGCGCCAGCGGCACCGCGCCGCGGGCGCCACGCCCGATCCAGACTTGCGGGCGCGAAACCAGGCAGCCGCAGGCCAGGAGCAGCGGCAGCGTGGTGATCTCCTTGATCGACCCGAGCAGCTCGTAGGCGTAGACGAGTGCGGGCAGCATCGCCGTCACCCCAGCCAGGAGCGCCCAGCCGCGCCGCAGGCCCAGGTACCGCGCGAGCAGCCACGCCGGCCCGAAGCCGAGGGCCAGCATGAAGGCGTTGAACGGCTGGAAGGCCCAGATCAGCGGCAGGCCGAGCAGCAGGGCGCTCCCGCCGAAGAGGGTGTCCGCCCCGGAGGGATAGCTGGTGCCGTAATAGCCCTTGATGAACTGGCCATAGGAGTTGCGCAGGTCGAGATGCCCGTAGTTCTGGCCGTGATGGATCAGGTAGTCGGCACCGGCCATGTGCACCGCTGAGTCCGACAGGGCGCCAAAGGAGGAGAACGTCGTCCGTCCGGCGATCAGGACCGGCGCGAGCGCCAGCAGATAGACGACGGCCGACGCGAGCGCCGGCAACGGACCGCTGGCGGTCGCAGTGAGCAGCGCCCGGGCGCGGGCTCGCCCGAGCGCCAGGCCGCTCGTCGCCAGCGCAAGCATCAGCCAGGGCGTCGCGGGCGCCAGCCACGCCGGGATCGTCGCCAGTTGCGAGAGGCCGATCAGGCCTGCTGCGCCAAGCGGCGCCAGCAGCGCGCCGGGCACCCAGCCGCCGGCCAAGCGGTCGACCAACAGCCCCACCCCCAGGCACAGGCCGGCGAGCGCACAGGGGTAGAGAAGCGTCGTCCCAACGAACATTCGCCGCGACGGCAGATACTCGCAGCCGCGAGCCCCCTCCGCGAGCCTGAGCCGTTCCTAGTCGGCGTTGGCCCGATACCGCTCGTTATGCGGAACGCGGATGCTCGTGCCCGTGAACCGTCACCGCGGCGCAGCTGCCGGGAGGTCGCCCCTTGGAAGCCGGATGGTCGTGGTCGCGATCACGAGCTGACCGGGAGCCCTCCCCGGCGAGTGCGGGACGTTCGGCGCGGAGTCCTCGAACAGGACTTCGACCGGCAGGCCGCTCCGCGAGCAGCTTGCCGCGAACGGATACGGGAGCACGATGTGAACGATCGTGCCGCGCGCGACGTCGCGGTTGAAGCCGGCCGCGGCCACGCCTTGCGCTCTCGGGCCGCAGCCCCTGCTCGTCAACGAGTAGGACTGTGAAGCGGTGTGCACGGCGAAGGGCGCCCGGAACGCGACATCGGCGGCGAGGACCCGGTGTGAGCGGACGCGGAGATGGATCTCGGGGTGCACCCGCGAGCTCGCCTGCGTGGCCTGCACCGAAGGCGGGGGCGCGCTCGGGGCCGGGCAGGCGCGAGCGATCGAGACCTTGGCGCCGGTACGAGCGTCGTATCCGTTTTCGCAGGTGCTTCCGTCCCTTTGGTCGTAGGTGATCGTCGTCAGCGCACCGTCGGTTCCGGGGCCTTCTCCGGGGGTCTGCGTCCCTGGCGCCTCGCCGCTGCCTTCGTGGTCGCTGCCCGCCACGGCGGCCTGCACGATCAGGTACGCGCCCACGCCGGGCACGACCGTGCTGTCGCGCAACGCCGGCCCTTCCCGGTAGGTCACACTCAGCGCGTGCGGCCCGAGCAGCCCATAGCTGATGTCGCGCCGCTGCGAGATTGCCGCTACCGAGCGCCCCGGGGCGAACGCGGCGTTGCGATCCACGCCCCACAGTTCGGCCGCGACGGCGCTTCCCCAGGCGGTCGAGCGGGTTCCCGCAGGCTCGGGCGCGAGCGTGCAGGTTCCGCCGTCGATCTCCGTTCCGTCTTCGGTCGAGCCGCCCGGGAACGTCTGGACGACTTGAGGCGGGAACGGGTGGAACAGGCCGTCGTCGCCGAACGCGCCGTCGGTGCCGAGCTCGCCGAGCTGTCCGTCGTGGAGCCTTCCGACCTGCGCGCAGACGAGCCCGCGCGAGGTTTCGACGATCCGCATCCCCCACGGCAGTCCGCCGGCGGGATCGGGAACGCGCAACGGCAGCATTCGGGAGGAGACCGTGTCGCCGATACCTTCCGAGGGGCCGACGGGGGCGCCGGCGGGCACGGCGGATCCGGTCAAGATGACTCCCGTGGCCGCAAGCGCGATCGTCCCCCCCGCGAGCAGCAGCGCCGCGAGCGGGACCAGCAGCCCCCAGCGCGCGCCGCGCGCGATCGGCAGCCGCAGCCACCGGCGAGACGTGTTCGGCGCCGGCTCCTCCACGACGCGGCGAAGCTCGCCCTCGAACGTCTCCAGCGGGCGAAATCTGTGGGTCATCGAGCGCCTCCCCATGTCACGGCCAGCGATCGCTGCATCGCCCTGAGCGCGCGCGAGACGCGTGCGCGGGCCGTCGGCTCTGAGACGCCGAGGCGCACGGCGACCTCCTCGTATGGCATCTCCTCGATGACGCGCAGGTGCAGCGCGTCCCGTTGACCGGCGCTCAGCCGCTGCAGCTCGGCGGCGAGCTCCGGGCGCACAGCCTCGATCCCGGCGGCCTCCTCGATCGCGGCGAGGTCGTCCTCGTGCGCGACGGGCGCGCTCAGGCCGAGGCGCCGAAGCGCGCTCTGCTGGGCGCGGCCGCGACGAAGGTAGCGGCCGAGCTGGCGACGCGCGATCGTGAAGAGCCAGGCGCGCATCTCCTCCCTGCTGTCGGTGCGGACGCGGGGCCAGCCGAGCCATGCTTGGGCGAAGGTCTCGGCGGTGAGTTCCAGCGCGACCTCGCCGTCCAGCGTCCGTCTCGTCAGGAACATCAACACCGCCTCCGCCTCATCTCGGTAGAAGGGCACGAATCCCTCGGGATCAGCCATCACACCTAGATTGCCAGCGGGCCAAACTTTGTGACAAAGGCCCACGGGCCGGCGAGGCTGGGCAGCGTCATGGAGGCCGCCACCCAGCCTGCGGGAGATCCCCCCGGGCCGGGGGGCGAGACTTCAGCGCGTGAGGGGCTCCGCGGGGAAGCGCACGCCGAAGCTCTCGATCAGGCCGGGGACGCTCGCGGGATCCATCTCGAGGGCGTAGCGCTCGCACAGCTCGCCGAGCGTCGCCGGGTCGGCCTGCGCGACGCCGCCGAGGTCGACCAGCTCGGCGAAGAACTGCTCGAAGCCGGCGGGCGAGATGATCTCGAGGATCCGGCACGGCTCGTCTCCGGCGTTCCAGAACGTGTGCCACTCGCCGCGGGGCTTGAGCACCAGATCGCCCGCGCCCGCCTCGAGCACGTCCTCGCCGAGGAGCGCTCCCATGCGGCCCTCCAGCACGTAGCTGTACTCGTCCTCGCGGGTGTGACGGTGCAACGGCGCGGCGAGCGCGCGCGGCGACATCGGATGTTCGACGAGGGCGAAGCCGCCGCCGACCGTCGCGCCATCGAGCATGAAGCGCACGCCGATGCTGCCGAGGAACCCGGCCTTGCCGTCGCTCGGCCCGATGACGCGACTTGAAGCGGTCTGCATTTCGTTCCTCATTTCATTGGACAGCGGGTCAGTGCTCCGAGGAGCCTACGCTCGGGCGCCAGCGCGGCTCCGCGTAAAGGCGCTCAGCCGCCTTCGCGGCCAGATCGCTCGTTGATCGCCAGCGCCTCGTCCTGTCCGCTGTCGCTCGCATCGGGGTCGATCGCGCGCGCCTGCGCGTGTTGATCGCGGGCCGATTCGGTGAGATGCTCCGCCTTGACGGCCTCTCGCTCGGCGGCTGCATGACGCTCGCGCGCCTGGGCGGCGCGTTCATCGGCTTCCGCTTGGACGCGGTTCGCTTCGGCGGCCTGTCCGTCGGCCGACGCACGGGCGCTTTCCGCTTGAATCGAACGGCTTCGGGCCTGTTGGCGAAGCTCTCCTGCCTCTTCACGACGGTGTTCGTCGCGCCTGCGACCGGCGGCGCGAGCGACGATGGTGAAAATTATCAACGCCACCACGACTGCAGCGGCAATTACGATGATCGTTCCGGTGCTCACTGTCTGCTCCTATACCTAGTTCGTCTGTTCACCTGGGCCTACGTGGCTGGAGAGCAACGTCAGGCCGAGAAGGCGGCTGATGCTCCCTCTGGAGGCCGCGGTGTCCGCGGCCTCCGAGGGTGAGTCCGCCGCCGGTCGCTAGACCCTCCCGCGTCTGCGATAGCCGAATCCGCCCCCTGTGAAGAAGAGCAGCAGCGCTACCAGCAAAAGCAGCCAGAGCAAGGGGCTTACACCGATCCCGCCGGCAACGGCGGCGATCACCAGAACGATCAAAATCACCTCTACGAGGCCCATAGGGCCCTCCTTTGTGTCGACTCCTCCGTGGGCTCCTTTGTAACTACCGACCGCTGCCCAAGAGCCTCTTACAGTCGGAGAGAGAGCTCCCTCTTGCACAGAAAGAACGCTCTCTCTATCTGGTACCCTTTCGACGCATGCTCGAAACCCGCCGCCGCCATGACGAGACGGCGCTCAGCGCCCGCGATCGGATTCTCGACGCCTCCTACGAGCTGTTCTCGAAGCGCGGAATCCGTGCAGTTGGGGTCAACGAGGTGATCGAGCGCGCCGGCGTCGCGACCGCCACCCTCTACCGACACTTCCCGTCGAAGGACGCACTCGTGCTCGCGTTCCTCGAGCTGCGCGAGCAGCGCTGGACCCATGACATCGTCGAGGCAGAGGCGCGAAAGCGGGCCGCGGACCCCGAGGAGCGGCTGCTGGCGATCTTCGACGTCCTCGAGGAATGGTTCCAGCGCGAGGACTTCGAGGCCTGCTCGTTCATCAACGTTCTGCTCGAAATGGGCTCCCAGCACCCCGCGGGGGACGCGAGCGTGGAGCATCTCGACCACATCCGCACGATCGTCCGACGCTTCGCAGACGAGGCGGCCCTGCGCGACACCGAGTCCTTCGCACGCTCGTGGCACATTCTCATGAAGGGCTCGATCGTGGCAGCGGCAGAGGGTGACGTCGAGGCGGCGCGGCGCGGCAAGGCGATGGCGCGGCTGCTGATCGACCAGTACCGATAGCGTTGGTCGACCGCGTGGAATGAGTTCCCGGAGTGGATGATCGGCGCAAGCGCCGCATGGCGCAGAACGAGGCACTCGCACGGCGCATAAACGACAGGATCGAGTACCAGCGTCCGCGCAACGGAGAGTCGGCTGACACGTTCATATGCGAGTGCATCCGCGTCGACTGCGGTGGTGTGCTGGATCTCTCGATTGGGGACTACGCACGCGTGCGAGCCCATCCGCGCCGGTTTGTCGTACTCCCCGGGCATGAGGAACCAGCCGTCGAGTCGACTGTCGAGGTCCACCCGGGGTTTGTCGTGGTCGAAAAGCGCGGCGAGGCGGGACGGATCGCGGAAGCCGAGGCCGGCGCGTAGCACGCCGCGGCGCCTCGCCGTCTGTCTCGTGCCGTTCTCGCCGAGCGCTACGTTGCCGGTCGTGAAGCGGGGTTGGCAGGTCGTCAGACGCTCGGTAGTGTCCTTCTACGACGATCAGGGCACCCACCACGCCGCCGCGCTCACGTACTACGCGCTGATGTCGTTGTTCCCCCTGCTGCTGCTGGCAGTGTCGCTTCTGGGGGTGCTGGGGGAGTATCCGGCAACCTACAACACGATCCTCAGCCATCTCCGCGGCGTGGTACCGGCTGCGACGCTTTCGCCGATCAACGCCGCGGTGCGGGCAGCGCTGAAGAGCAAAGGCACCGCCACGGTGGCACTGGTGCTGGCGATCCTCACAGCCCTGTACGGCGCGACCGGCTATCTCGAGGCGGCGCGGCGTTCGCTCAACGTGGTCTTCGAGGCGCCGAGCGGCCGCAGCTTCGTGCGCCGCAAGCTGATCGACATCGCCTCGACCTTCGTGCTCTTGGCGCTCGTGCTCGTCACGCTGGTGCTGGTGTTCGCCGGCGGGAGCGTCGCAGACGAAGTGCTCGGAGCCGCCGCGGCCTCGGCCTGGCGGATCGTCCGCTGGCCCGCAGCCTTCGCGAGCGCGCTGCTGGTGTTCTCCTACATCTACTTCGTCACGCCGGACGTGCGACAGCGCGGGTTTCGCTCGATCGCGCCCGGCGCCGTCGTGGGAGTTTCGATATGGCTCGCAGCGTCGGCCGCGTTCTCGGCGTACCTGGCCAGCTTCAGGAGCTTCAACGTGACGTATGGCTCGTTTGCGGCGGCCATCATCCTGCTCGTCTGGCTGTGGCTCACAAACGTCGCGCTGCTGTTCGGTGCGGAGGTCAACGCTGAGATCGGGGGCGCGAAGTCGCGGCCGGAGACCTGAGGACGTTCACGGCTGAGTCGACAGCTCAGCGGGTCGCCCCGTCGTGTTCGGCTGCATTTGCGTGCCCCGGCCGGACGAGGACGGCGAGGAGATCGCCGACCTTCTGCTGGCGCGCGAGCGCATCGGGGAGTGGACGCTCCGCGTGGATCAGGTTGGCGTTGCGTCTGCCGATGCGCTCGCGAGTGATGTAACCGGCGTCGGCGAGCTCGGCGCCGATGCGGTGTTCCCGACGGGCGCCGGCAGTTGAGCTCTGGGCCCGACGCGATAGACGATCTCCCTCCTAGAATGCAATCCGTCACGCCACCACCGAAAACGAGGCTTCGAGCATGAACGATCAGCCGAACGCAGAGTGGAACGTCGCTGAGTGGCACGGAAAGATGCTCGTTGACAGCAAGGGCGAGAAGATCGGCAAGCTGCAAGACGTCTACGTCGACGTCGAGACCGACGAGCCGCAGTTCGCGACCGTCAAGGAAGGCTTCATCGGCCGGCACCTGACCTTCGTGCCGCTCGGGGGGATCGCGATCGGCCCAGACGAGTTGCAGGTCGCCGTCACCAAGGAGCGGGTCGAGTCGGCGCCGAACATCGAGCAGCATGGAGAGGAGCTCTCCCAAGCCGACGAGTCGGCGCTCTATCACCACTTCGAGCTGAACTACACCCCGCCGTCCACCGAGAGCGGACGACGTCTCGCCCGGCGCTGATCCGGCGGGGCCGCGCCGAGCCTCCTCCGAGAACCGCCAAGGCATGCCAACCGATCACCTCGAAGACCTGCGCGCCCAGGCCCGCCTCGCCCGAGAGCGCTATCAGCTGTACAAGGCGAGGACATTCGGGGCGCAGCCCACGAGCGAAGAGCGGCTGCATGAGCTCCAGCGCGCCTCTGAACAGGCCGAAGAGCGCAGTCGCTTCGCCGAGGCAGAGGAGCGCCGCGCCCGCGCTGCGCAGCAGGACCCGCAGGACCCCGGCTAGGCGCACTCGGCGGCGCATTGCGTCCGTCCCGAGTCTGCTCCGGCAAGTGCGACGAAACGCTCGGGTCGGGCGCGGAAAGCGGCTTCGATCGTGTGTTCTTCGTGAAGGAGCTGGGTGAACGAGCTCCCGGCGACGCGACGACGCCCCTCGAAGGACTCGGGGCGCCGTCGCCCGCGGCGAGGCCGCTATGCCGGGTCGCCGGCGCCGGCCCTCGGAGGCGACTGAGGGCCCGCGGGGAGGGAGCCGCGTGCGCCGGCAAGGTGATCTGTTGCTGGCGCTCGGGACAGCTCGCTCGAAGCGTCGGCGCGGATCGGCGCGCCCATCGCGTGGTAGCCGCCGTCGACGTGGACGATCTCTCCGGTGATCGCGCGCGAGAGGTCGGACAGCAGGAATCGGACGGTGTCGGCGACCGGGCCCGGGTCCTCGCTGTCCCAGGCGAGCGGCGCCGTGTGCTCCCAGCTCGCCGCGAGCGTGTCGAAGCCCGGTATGCCGCTCGCGGCCAGCGTTCTGAGCGGCCCCGCCGAGACGAGGTTGACCCTGATCCCGTGCGCGGCCAGATCCCGCGCCAGGTACCGGGCGACGCTCTCGAGCGCCGCCTTGGCAACGCCCATCCAGTCGTAGACGGGCCAGGCCACGCTCGCGTCGAAATCCAGGCCGACGACGGCGGCGCCGGCGCCGTCAGCCCGACCGTCGGGCTCGCTCATCAACGGCAGCAGCGCCGCTGTCAGGGCCTTCAGTGAGTAGGCGCTCGTCTGAAACGCCGCCAGCGCGCTCTCGGGCGGCGTCTGCATGAACGAGCCCCCGATCGCGTCGAGTGGCGCGAACGCGATCGCGTGCAACGCGCCGTCGACTTGCCCCCAGCGCGCCCGCAGCGCTCGGGTGAGCTCACGCAGGTCCGTGTGTGAGTTCACGTCCATCTCGAGCACCTCCGGAGGGCTCGGAAGCTGCTTGGCCGCGCGCTCGGTGAGTCGTCTGGCGCGCCCGAACCCGGTGAGGACGATCTCGGCGCCTTCGAGCTGCGCGCTGCGCGCGACCTCGAAGGCGATCGAGTTACGCGTCACGACTCCGGTGACGAGCAGCTTCTTGCCGCTCAGCACGGCACCACCCCGGGCGGAAGGTCCAGCGCGCCGTCGGCAGGCACGTCCTCGTGCCGCGGGGGTGCTGCGGCGCGCGTGCCCCAGAGCACCTCGACGCCGGCGCGGCAGAGCAGCAGCTCGCCGGCGTCGCGTATGTCCCAGCTCCACTCGACGAGGCCGGCGCCCTCGCCCACGCGGTTGAGAGACGAGATCCGGCCGTCGATGTGCATCGTCGCGCCGATCGGTGCGGGCCGCTTGAACACGACGTCTCTGATGCGACGCAGCGCGAGCACGCGCTCGGGGTCGAACGGGACGAGCCCGACCGCGTAGGAGACGAGCAGCATGCCGTGCGCGATGCGCTCGCCGAAGCGGCTTGCCGCAGCCCACGCGGCGTCGGTGTGCTGGGGGTGGGTGTCGCCGGTGAGCGCGGAGAACCCGACGAGGTCGGTCTCGGTGATCGTGCGCGCGCGCGAGCGAAAACGCTGGCCCTCGCGGAGCTCCTCGAACGGGGCGGACCAGTCGAGCTCCCTCATAGCTGGCTCGCTCACAGCTGGATGTTTCCCCTCGGGTGCTCGACGGGCTCATACCCGTCGAGGCTGGCGAGCGAGCGGATCACGCTGCGGCGGGTGTCGGCGGGGTCGATCACCTCGTCGACGAACCCCTCGCTTGCGGCGGCGCTCAGCGACAGGTGCTCGGCGGCGTACCGTTCGGCGAGCTCGGCCGTTGCGAGCTGCGGATCGACGGCGGCTGCGATCTCGCGACGGTGGATGATCTCGACCGCTTGCCGGGCCGCCATCACGCCGATTTCGGCCGACGGCCATGCGAGCACGTAGTCGGCTCCGAGCTGCTTGCTGTTCATCGCGATCGCGGCGCCGCCGAACGCCTTGCGGAGCACGACGGTAACCCGGGGGACGACGGACTCGGCGAACGCGTACACGAGCTTGGCGCCGTGGCGGATGACCCCGTCGCGCTCCTGTTTGACGCCGGGTAGGAAACCGGGCGTGTCGACCAGCACGAGGAGCGGCAGGCCGAAGGCGTTGCAGGTCCGAACGAACCGCGATGCCTTCTGCGAGGCGGCGGCGTCGATCACGCCGCCCAGGTGGCGCGGCTGGTTGGCGACGATCCCGATCGCTTTCCCGTCGATGCGCGCCAGCAGGCACACGATGTTGCGGGCGTAGCGGGACGAGAGCTCGAGCAGCTCGCCCCCGTCGACGATCGCGCGCGCGACGCTGCGGATGTCGTAGACCTTGCGCGGCTCGCGCGGCACGAGCAGCTCCGGCACGTCGCCGGGGGGCGGCGCTGGCGCCGTCGGCGTCGGCCGCTCGCGTGCGCTCTGCGGCAGGTAGTCCAGCAGCCTCCGGGCCAACCGCGCGGCGGAGGCGTCGTCGGCGGCGACGGCATGGCAGACCCCATTTGCCGCGTGGACGCGTGGGCCGCCGAGCTCGTTGGCGTCGACGTTCTCGCCGGTGACCTTCGCGACCACGCCCGGGCCGGTCAGGAACATGCTTGCGCGCTCAGTCATGATCACGAAGTCGGTGAGCGCCGGCGAGTAGCTGCCGCCGCCCGCGGACGGTCCGCACACGACCGAGATCTGCGGGACACGGCCGGAGAGCGCGACCTGCTGGCGGAAGATGCGCCCGTAGCCGGCGAGCGCCGCGAGGCCTTCCTGCATGCGAGCCCCGGCGGACTCGACGAAGCCGACGACCGGGGCGTGCGCCTTGCCCGCGAGCGCATGGAGCCTGACGATCGTCTCCGCCTGCTCGCTGCCGAGCGAGCCGCCGGCGAAGCCCGCCTCCTGTGCGAAGCAGAACACGGCGCGACCGTTGACGCGGCCCGATGCGGCGAGCACACCGTCGCCGGGTGAGCTGCGCTCGCCCATCCGCCGCGACCGTGCCTCCGTCCGGAAGGGGTGCAGCGATCCGGGGTCGCAGAGGTACTCGAGGCGCTCGCGCGGCGTCGAGGTGGCCGGCCTGGGGATATCGAGGGTGGCGCTCATGCCGGCTGCAGGCACAGGACGGCGTTGTGCCCGCCGAACCCGAACGAGTTGGTGATCGCGGTCGGGAGTCGATCGGCCGTTGTGCGGAGCGGCCGCGGGCGGTTCGGCACGTAGTCGAGGTCGAGCTCCGGATCGGGCTCCTCGTAGCCGAGCGTCGGCGGGATCACACCCTCTCCGAGCGTGAGGACGGTCGTGATCGCCTCGACAGCCCCGGCGGCGCCGAGCAGGTGCCCGATCGCGGACTTGGCGGAGCTGATCGGGACGCGGCTTGCGTGGGCGCCGAGGGCGCGCTTGAGGGCGTTCGTCTCAGAGCGGTCGTTGAGCGGCGTCGAGGTGCCGTGGGCGTTGACGTAATCGACTTCCTCGGGCACGACTTGCGCGTCCTCGAGGGCGGCGCATATGGCTGCGGACGCGCCGCTGCCGTCAGCATCGGGGGCGGTGAGGTGATGGGCGTCGCAGGTGGCGCCGTAGCCGCGCAGGCGGGCGAGCGGTGCGGCGCCGCGTTCACGCGCTCTCTGCTCGGTCTCGAGGATCAGGATGCCTGCTCCCTCCCCCATCACGAACCCGTCGCGCCGGGCGTCGAAGGGCCGGCTCATGCCGCTCGGCGAGGTGGCCCCGAGCGAGCTGAAGGCGGCTCGTGCGAGCGGTGTGAGCGTCGCCTCGGAGCCGCCGCAGATCATCGCGTCCGCTTCGCCTGCCTGGATCGCGCGGAATGCCGCGCCGATCGCGTGTGCTCCGGCCGCGCAAGCCGAGACGACGCCGTAGACCGGTCCCCGCAGGTTGTGTCGAATCGCGAGCGCGGCCGCGCCGGCGTTGCCCATCATCAACGGGACCGCGAGCGGTGACACGGCCTGCTCGCCGACGAGGCGTGAGTGGTTCTCCTCCATCGTGGCGAGCCCCCCTATGCCCGTGCCGAGGATGCAGCCGGTCCGCTCCGGGGCCCGGATGTCGGTTTGCGCCCAGGCGGCCTGGGCGAGCGCTTCCTGGCAGGCGACGACGGCGAGCTGGGTGAAGCGGTCCATCCGTCGCGCTTCTTTCGCGGGGAGGTGGTCGGTCGCGTCGAAATCCGCGCACGGGGCCTCCCCGTCGCGGATCGCGCACGCGCCGTCGCGCCACCGCTCGTAGAGCGCCCCCGCGTCGCCCAGCGGCGTGACGGCGCCGACGCCGGTGACGAGGACCTTCGGTGCCGGTTCACGCACGGGCTTCGATGAGCGTGGCGATGTCGCCGACGGTCTGGATGCTCGTGACGTCGGTGCCGGTGAGCTGGATCCCGTATCGCTCTTCGACGATCTGGGCGAGCTCGGCGAGGTCCAGCGAGTCGACGTCGATGTCGGTCAGCTTGGCCTCGCCGGTTACCTGGTCGCGCTCGGCGCCGAGGCGCACGAGCTCGTCGGTGATGACCTCGAGCACGGGTGGGCTTGTCGTGTCCTGATGCATCTTGGCTCCCTTCGGTTGGCTTTCAGGCCGCCAGACCCCCGTCGACGTAGAGGGTGCTGGCGTTGACGTATGCGGCGTTCTCGCTCGCGAGAAACGCCGCGCAGGCGGCTACCTCCTCGGGCTGCCCGGCGCGCTGCGCGGGCACCGCGTCCAACAGCGATGGACCGAGGCCTGCGGTCATGTCCGTTTCGATCAGGCCGGGGGCGAGCGTGTTGACCGTCACGCCGCGGCGCGCGACCTCGACCGCGATCGTGTTGCTCATCGCGATCAGCCCGGCCTTCGCGGCCGCGTAGTTGGACTGGCCCGCGTTCGCGCGGGGGCCGACGATCGACGCGACGTTGATGATGCGCCCGTACCGTGCGCGGACCATCGTGCGCAGCGCCAGGCGGGTGAGCCGGAACGCGGCGCTGAGGTTCGTCTCGATCACCTCGCTCCATTCGCTCTCGCCGAGCGACAGCGCGAGGTTGTCGGCCCGGATTCCCGCGTTGTTCACGAGGCACAACACCGGCCCGAGCCGGCTCGCGGCGTCGAGGAGCCCCGGCGCGCTTGCAACGTCGGTGATGTCGCCGCGGACGGTGAGCGCATCGCCGCCGGCCGCGAGGATCGCCTGCTCGACGCGCTCCGCGGCGGCCTGGTCGGTGCGGTAGTTGATCGCCACCGGCCAGCCGTCTTCGGCCAGCGCGCGGGCGATCGCGGCGCCGATGCCGCGCGAGGCGCCGGTGACGAGCGCGCACGCGTTCGCCGGTCGGCTCACCGTCCGTACCCGTCGATCAGGGCGGCCCCCCACGTGAAGCCAGCGCCGACTGCGCACAGCAGCACCCTGCTCGCGTCGCCGAGCCGGCCTTCCGCGCGAGCCTGCTCGAGGGCGAGGGGCACGCTAGCGGCCGAGGTGTTGCCGAGCTCGGCGATCGCGTCGACGACGCTGTCGGCGGGAATCTGGAGCCGCTCTGTAAGCGCGCTCGTGATCCGCGCGTTGGCCTGGTGGAACACGAACAGGTCGACTTCGTGGAGAGGCGTGCCGGCTGTTTCGCAGACGCCGCGAGTCGCCTCCTCCATGCGAGCGACGGCGTGGATGAACGTCTCATGGCCCTGCATGCGGATCAGTCCGGTTGACCTGTCGTTCTCGATCAGGCCGGCGCAAGCGCCGTCGGAGCCGAGCTCGATCGTCCAGGGAGTGCCCTCACGCCCGGCGGCGAGCAGGACCGCAGCCGCGCCGTCGCCGAACAGCGCAGCGGTGGTGCGGTCGGTGGGGTCGGTCTGGCGCGAGAGCATGTCGGCGGCGAGGAGCAACACCTGGCGAGCCCGGCCGCTCTCGATGTACGCGGCGGCGGTGGCAAGACCGCTGATGAAGCCGTTGCACGCGGCTCCGAGATCGAAAGCGCCGGCGTGGGCGGCCCCGATCCGGGCGGCCAGCTGCGGCGCGAGGTTCGGCATCGGTTGCCGCTGGCTTACGGTCGCAAAGATCACCAGGTCCGTTGCTCGGGCGGGTCGCTCGGCGTCGGCGAGCGCCTTCTCGGCCGCCGTCGTCGCGAGATCCAGGAGCTCGAGGTCCGGATCGGCGTGGCGGCGGTTGCGGATCCCGGTGCGTTTGAGGATCCACTGCTCGTCGACGCCGGCTCGCGCCGCGATCTGGGCGTTCGATACCACCCGTTCGGGGAGCGCCGCGCCGATTCCGGCGATCCGTGGATGCGAGTTCACGACCGGGGCGGTGTCCTCGATGAGGAGCGGTTCAGGCGTGTACACCGTTGTCCTCCAGGTCGATCAGCCGAGCCTCGCCCAGGTTGCGCGAGACGAGACCCGCCAGAACGCGGCCGGGTCCGGCGTCCAGGTAGGCACGCGCTCCGAAGCGGTCGAGGGCGAGCATCGTCTCGCTCCAGCGGACTGGCCGGATCAGCGCGGTTGCGAGCTGCTCGACGGGGTCGGCAAACGGTGCGGCGGTCATCGAGCTGAACACGATGACCCGCGGCGAGCCCAGCTCGACCGCTGCGAGGGCCTGCCGGAACTCGACCCGGGCGGGTCCGAGTGCGGGCGTGTGGAACGCGCCGCTGACGTCGAGCTTCAGGGCACGCATTTCTCCTGCGCGGGCATCGCGGGCGGCCGTTTCGATGCCCTCGATCGGCCCCGAGAGCACGGTCTGCCCGGGCGCGTTGTAGTTCGCGACCCGCAAGCCATGCACGAGCGCAAGCCGCTCGGCCTGCGCGATCGTGCCCTTGAGGATCGCGACCATTCCGCCCTGGGCGCTCCGCGTGAGCTCGTCCATCAGCCTTCCCCTCAGTGCGACGAGCTCGAGGCCGTCGCTGGGTTGAAGGACTCCGGCGGCAACCAGTGCGGCGATCTCGCCGAGCGAGTGTCCGGCGAGCGCGTGCGGCTCGATGCCCGCGTCACGCGCAGCGTGCCAACCCGCGAGGCTCGCGAGGTAGATCGCGGGCTGCGCGTAACGGGTCGAGCCGGCGGCCTGCTCGAAAGGGTCCAGCTCGAGGAGCTCGCACGCGTGCTCGTAGAGCTCGGGGCAGCGCTCTTCGACGTGCTCCCGAGCCCCGGTGAGATCGGCGCCTTGGCCGGGGAACAGGATCGCCGTTCGCGTCGCTTGCGTCATCGCGGTGAGCATGGGCGCGATCGGGGCGCGCATGTGGCGCGCGGCGGTCGATACCACCCATCTGGCGGGGTAAGGGGGCGAAGGGCGGGTCAGCTCGTCAAGCCGAGCCGCTGCGCGCGCTGTACGGCCTCCGCGCGGTTCTTGGCTTCGAGCTTGCGGTACAGGCTGCTGGTGTGGCCCTTCACGGTGTGCGGCGAGAGGTGCAGACTCGCGGCGATCTCGCGGTTGGTGGAGCCGCCTGCGACGAGCGTCAGCACTTCTTGCTCGCGCCCGGAGAGCTGGATGTCGGCGTCCTGCGGCGAGGGCTGGTAGACGCGGATCCCGAGCGCGATCATTCGCACCGCCTGCGCGACATCGCCGGCGGGCAGATCCTTGGGGATGAAACCGTGGGCTCCGGCGGCACGGACCGACTCGTCGGAGATGCGTCCGGCGCCGGAGATCATCAGGACCTTCGTGTCCGGTGAGGTCGCGACGATCCGCTCGCAGATCTCCGGGCCCGACTCGCTGCCGACGAAGAGATCGACGACGGCAACGTGTGGGGAGTAGCGACGCGTGAGCTCGGCGGCCTCCTCGCCGTTGCTCGCGCGCAGGCAACGCTCGACCCACGGCTGGCTGCCGAGCATCAGGCGAAAGCCCCACTGGACGACCTCGTGGTCGTCCACGACGAGGACGCGGAGCCGCTGGTTGGCGGCCACCCCGGCGTGGGCGCTCATGCCTGGCCGCGGGCGAGCAGTCGCACGCGCCAGCGCCCATCTCCAAGCGGACCGAACTCGAGCAGGCCTCCCGCCTGGAGGGCGGCGAAACCGGCGACGCGGAGCCCCATCCCCGCACCGGCGGCGGAGCTCTCGCGCGCGCCGTCGTTGACGATCTCCATGGTGAACGTACCCTCGCGCTCGCTGGTGGTCACGCGAATCTCGCTTGGAGTCGCGTGCCGCTGGGCGTTACGGACGGCCTCGATCAGCACCGCTTGCGCGAGCGCGTCCAGCCGCTCCGGAACAGCGATGTGCTCGAGGTCGAAGGCGATGCCCAGCTCGGGGTGACCCTTGTCGAGCCGCTGGAGCTCGTCGGCGAGCGTGGTGGTCGTGGCCGGAAGCGAGCGGCCGAGCGGCTGCACGAGCGCGCTGCGGAGGTCGGCGAGGGCGGTTTGCAGCTCTGCGGCGATGCGCGCGCGGGCGGCCTCATCGGGCGGGTGCTCGGCGGAGAGAGCCAGTGAAAGACCGAACAGTCGCTGGATGACACCGTCGTGGATGTTGCGCGCCATCTCGATCCGGTGCTCGAGCTGGATCGCGCGCTCGTGCTGGCGAGTGGCAACGCGGGCCATCGAGGCGAGCGCGGCAGTCTTGCCGAGCACCCAAAGAGTCTCTCGCTCCGTGTCGTCCAGGGGTGCCCCGATCCCCGCTCTGTCGGCGAGGATCACGCCGATCCAGCCTCCGCGGGCGACCATCGGCACGCAGATCAGCTGGGTGACACCGAGCGCCGCGACGTACTGAGGCGGAACCTCGTTCTCGAGGTTCTCCGAGGCCTCGACGACCTCGTCTCGCTCGAGCGCCCGCCGCGCGATCGGGGCCGTGTCGACGGTGAAGAAGCCTCCGGCAAACAGGTCCAGGTCGATGCCGTACCCGCCCGCGGCTCGAACCTGCCGGCGCGCGCTGTCGTAGCGGAAGATCACGGCGCGGCGCATCGAGGTCATACGTATCGTCGCCTCGCAGATGCGCCCGTAGAAGTCATCGACGCGTCCCTCCTCCTCGCTGGTCGCAAGCAGGTGGGCCAGGAACTCGATGACGTCGATCTGGACGGTCTGCGGCGCTCGCGCCTCGCCGGCGGCGGTTCTGTTCATGCTGGACAGTGTCGCGCTCGCGCCGCCTCCGTGGGCCGTCCTACCGGTGTCAAACCACCCGTTTGGGTCGTTCGCCGGTGATCGTGCCGGCCGCCTCGAAGTCCCGGCGGGCTCGAGGGCTCCCCGTTTTGCCGGCAGTCCGCCAGCGGCACGGTTTCTGCCCGCCCGACGTCACTCCTTCGTCAGACGATCGTTGATCACGATCTCGACGATCCGCGGGACCGTCTCGGTGCGCGCCCAGTCGCGTTGCAGCTCACACGCGAACGAGACCCAGCCGAGCGGCTGCGCTCCCGCCGCGACGGTCCGATCGATGCCGGCGCGATGTGCCTCCGGCGAGGTGCCGCCGATCGCGTCGATGAGCGGATAGACCCCGTAGCCGTCCCGAATCGCGTCGAGGGCCGGAAAGGCCATGCAGACCTCAGTCCACAGCGCGCACAGGATCAGCTTGCGTCGCCCCGTGGCTCGGACGGCCGCCAGGAAGTCGGCGTCCTCCCACGAGTTGATGGCGGTGCGGTCGATCGGCGGGTAGTCCTGGAGCTCCTCAGCGAGTCCATCCAGCGTCGGTCCCTGGCCGTTGGCGACGTTGATCGTCGAGTGGATGATGGGGACAGCGAAGACCTTCGCCACCTTCACAGTTGAGACGATGTTCTTGAGCAGGAGGTCGTGGTCCATCGAGCGCACGGTTTCGATTTGGCTGGGCTGGTAGTCGATCACGGCGAGTACGGAGTTCTCGGGCGTGATGAGGTGATCCGCGACGGGGTCGCGTCGTGCTTGGCTTGTCATCCGGACCTCTTTCGGAATCGGTGGGTGGGGCATGGGGCCCAGCGCAGCGCACTTCTCCGCCGGCGCCGTTGACGACTCGGTCCGTACCGGCCGCCGGGGCGGGATCTCCTACGCCGTCTGGCCTTCCGCGCGAAGCGCCTCGGCTGCGGCGACCCCCACGGTGTCCGTCACCTTCGGGACCTCGCTGAAGTACCACCCGCTGAGGTCTTGGCCCGCCTTGCCGAGCGGCCCGGCCCAGTCGCGGAAGAGCTCGCAGAACACGCCCACGGCCGTGTTCGGCACCGCGCCGGCCGCTGTCAGCCGCTCGATCCCCGTCCGGTGCTCGATCTGGGATCGACTACCGACCGCGTCGGCGACGAACTGCGCCTCGTAGCCGGCCTTGAGCGCCTCGATCACCGCGAAGGTCAGGCACACCTCAGTTTGCAGTCCGCCGATGATGAGGCGCTTCCGGCCCGTCGCCTCGACCGCCTCCCGGAAGGCCTGATCTTCGAAGGCGTCCATCGACGAGCGGTCGATCGGCTCGATGTCGGGCAGCTCGGCCAGGAGCGCGGGTTCGGTCGGGCTGTTGAAGCCGTAGGCGACCCCCACGGTCGACAGCACGATCGGCATGTCGAACGCCTTGGCGATCTTGGCCAGCCACCGGACGTGGAGTTCGACCAGCTTCGCGGGCGTTTCGGAGTGGATCGATTCGAACTGCTCCTTCTGGTAGTCGATCAGCACGAGGGCACAGTCCTCGTGGGTCCAGACCCCTAGCTCCCTGTTCATCGTCTTCTCCTTTTGCTTGTTCCGCGTCGGTGCGTGGGCGCCCCCAAAGCCTCGCCCGCCCACAGGTGAGCGAGCCTCGCCGGATCCAGGTGATTTGCGGCTTCGACTAGGCTGATCCGACCAAGACCGACGGCACGATGATGAGCGTCCTTGCCACGACAGACGGCGGCGAGCACAGCGAGCAGCCCGATCCCAGCGACGTCGCGGGGGCGCGCGGGTTGGTCGGGCGGGCCGGCCTCCTCGAGACGCTCGACCGCGCCGCGACCCACAAGCTGACGGTCGTCTCGGCTCCTCCCGGCAGCGGGAAGACCTGGCTTCTGCGCGACTGGGCTGAGCGCTCACGCGCCAGTCGTCGTTTCGCGTTCGTGTCCGTGGAGCGCGACCAGCGCGATCCTCAGCAGTTCTGGCTGGCGGTGCTGTCTGCGATCCGTCGATCGTCGGGAACGGCGCGCGAAACGCCTACGGAGACCGCGACGCCGGCCTTCGATGGCCAGGCGATGGTCGACAGGATCCTCTCCGAGCTCGCGCGACAGGTTGAGCCCGCGGTGCTCATCATCGACGATCTTCACGAGTTGCGCTCGGCCGACGCGCTCGGCCAGCTCGACCGGCTGCTGGCTCTGCTGCCGAGCTCGGTCCAGGCAGTTCTGTCGGCGCGCCGCGATCCGCCGATCCGCCTTCACGAGCTGCGCCTTGATGGCGAGCTCGCCGAGATCCGTGCGGCTGACCTGCAGTTCACCGAGCGCGAGGCGGACGAACTGCTGCAAGCGGCCGGCATCGCGTTGTCCGCAGACGATGTTGCGACGCTGCACCGGCGCACGGAAGGATGGGCGGCCGGGCTGCGCCTGGCGGCGATATCGCTCGACGGCCACCCCGACCCCGAGCGTTTCGTCGCCGAGTTCTCCGGCACCGACCGGGCCATCGGGGAGTACCTGATCGCCGAGATGCTCGAACGTCAGCCCGAGGAGGTTCGCGACGTGCTGCTGCGGACGTCTGTGCTGACCCGGGTCAACGGTGAGCTCGCGGATCTGCTCACCGGTCAAAGCGGCTCCGAGCGGTTCCTGCTCGACCTCGAGGACGCCAACTCGTTCGTGGTCTCGCTCGATCCCCAGCGGACGTGGTTTCGCTATCACCAGCTGCTCGCCGACTTCCTGCATCTCGAGCTCCGACGGACGGCGCCCGACCAGGTTCCCGACCTGCATAGGCGCGCCGCGGCCTGGTTCCGACAGCGCGGTCACGTCGTGGAAGCGGTCCGGCACCTGCAAGGCGCCGGCGAGTGGTCGGACGCAGCGGAGCTGCTCGCCGACCACCTGTTCAGCCTGACCCTTGACGGGCAGGAGGCAACGATCGCGGCGCTGCTGCGGTCGTTTCCCCAGGGGTTCTCGGCGACTGACCCCGAGTTGGCGCTGGCCTACGCGGCCGTTCGCCTCTCGCAGGGGCTTCCACAAGAGGCAGCGTCCCAGCTGGCGCTCGCCGAATCGCACCTCGAGAGCATCCCCGTGCAGCGGCGGGCGCGCCTAGCGGTCGCGATCGCTTCGTTGCGGTTGGCACTCGCGCGCCGAAGCGGCCATTTCACGGAGGCGATCGAGCGCGCCAACCTGCTCGACCCCTCGATCGCCGACGAGGGAGGCGGCCAGGCGGCGATGGGCAGCGAGCTTCGAGCCATCGCGCTGATGAACCTCGGGATCGTCGAGACGTGGACGGGCCGGCTCGGCGACGCGGAGCGCCACCTCTCCCAGGGAGCGGCGCTCGCCCACAAGATCGGCCGGCCCTACCTGGAGGTGGCCTGTCGAGCGCATCTCGGATTCCCCTCGGCACGGGTTTCGTGTGTCGCCGCGCGTGAGCTGGGCCAGACGGCCGTGGGCCTGGCAGAGCGCCACGGCTGGGGGGATCGCCCGGTCATCGCGCCCGCGCTCGGAGCGCTCGCCGGCGTGACGATCTGGCTCGGCGAGTTCGATGAGGCGGAACGTTGGCTGCGTCGCGCGTGGGAGATCGACGAGGAGGACATCGACCCTGCCGCCGTCGTGCTGCTGCACGTGGCGACGGGCATGTTGCACGCTGCCCGCTCGCAGGAACGATCGGCGCTCGACGCATTCAGGGCGGCGCAGCGAGCGCAGTCGATGCTCAGCGGCGTGCACGTCCTCCTGAGCCGGATCACCGGGTGGCTTGCGGCGACGCAGGCTCGACTCGGAATGCTCGATGCAGCCCGTGCATCGCTCGCGGATCTCCCCGCACAGCGTGAGCAGACGGCCGAGATCCAGAACGCACGCGCGGTGATCCACATCGCAGAGGCGGACCCGGCCGCGGCCTTGGATGCGCTCCGCGCGGTGCTCGACGGGACGACCCCGAATGTCTCGACGTTCACGCTCGTCGAAACGCACCTGCTCGCCGCAACTGCGCACCTGGACCGCGGGGATCGAAACTCCGCCGCGGCCGCGGTCGAGGCCGCGCTCGCAGTTGCCGAGCCGGACCGGCTGATCTTCCCCTTTGCGATGGCCGCGTCCGAGGGGCTGTTCGACGTGCTCCCGCGTCACGAAACGGCTCATCGCTCGCTGCTCGCAGACGTGATCGATGCGCTGGGTGGCGCGGCACCCGCCGCTGCGGACCGGGAGCGATCGTCGCACGTCGATGAGCTCAGCCCGAGCGAGCTCCGCGTCTTGAGATACCTCCCGACGAACCTGACCAGGCCGGAGATCGCGCGAGAGCTCTACGTCTCGGTCAACACCGTGAACACGCACGTGCGCAGCATCTACTCGAAGCTCGGTGTCGGTGATCGCTCGGCCGCGGTGCTTCGATCACGGGAGTTGCGGCTTCTCTCTGCCGGGCCGTTGCGAACATCATCGGGATAGCCCGAGCAGCCTGCGGCTCTCCAAGCGAGGTGCCGTCGAGCAGAATCACCAGCTTCCGGCGTTGCCCGATCACCATGTCGGCCGCATGATCGCTGTGTGTTCACGCCCGCCGGCGTCTACGTGATCCGAATCGAAGGGCAGCTCGGAGCCACGGCCCTGTCCGCCTTTCCCTCGATGACCCATGAGCTGAAGGGGACCGAGACCGTGCTCACCGGGATGCTCGCCGATCGATCAGCGGTGTTCGGGGTCCTGGCAGAGATCGAAGCACTGGGGCTCGAGCTGCTCGAACTCCGCCAGGTTCGGCCGGACTCGGCATGAGCCGTCCTCCGGTCCGCCTGCCATCCATTCGTCCAGGCGGAGCCCCCGCTCGCCGTGACGGCTGTTGCGCGGGCCTACTGTGTCAACCGTGGGGGGCTTGAGCAGGACAGCCGTAAAGGGGGAGGTTGAAGTCTGCGAGGGGGTGCCGGCGCTCGTCGCAGCGCTGGCGGCCAACGGCACGGTTCGCTGCGCCACGAGCGGCTTCATGGACCGATTCGACGTGCGCGACGGCCTGCTCGCCTCGTGCCCCGAGGAGGTCGAGTTGATCGCCGGCGGCCGGGCCGACCGCCTCACCGCGCGCGTGGACGAGCTCGACGCGACCGTGGTCGCCGTGACCGACCGGCATGCCCGGCGACTGGCGCTGTTGATGATCGCCTCAGACCGTGACCCGGGCGACGCCGAGTCGGCCAGCCCTCTGTTCGAGGAGCCGCTGGACGAGTGCCCTGCGATCGTTTGGCTGAAGGACCTGGACGGCCGGTACCTGCGGGTCAACCGCCGTTACCTCGAGCAGCTCGGCGTCGACGCCGAGAGCGTCTACGGCCAAACCGACGCCGAGCTCACCGCCGAGAGGTCGATCGAAGGGATGCGGCTCGAGAACAAGGACATCGCCTCATCCGAACCGCTGGAGCTCGAGTACATTATCGGCTCGCTCGAAGAGCGTCCGGCGTTCGCCGCGCTCCGCTTCGCGCTTCGCGACGCGGACGGACAGCCGACAGCGACGTGCAGCGTCGCGGCGCCGCTTGCGGAAGCCGCTGTCGCCCGGTCGGAGTGCGACCGGCTGATGCGAATCGATCGTTGGCGGCGGCTCGACGCCGTCGCCATCCGCCAGGAGCTGCTCGAGGAGTGGGGGCTCACGCTGGCCGACGGAAGCGTCGGCCCGCCCCTGGACCGCGACGAGCGGGTCGCGGCGGCCCTCTCGGCGCGAGACGAGGCGCTCGCAGCAGCAACTCGGCTGGAGGAGGAGCTCGCGCGTGAGCGGGAGCAGCTTGGAAGCGTCCGCGCCGAGTCCCAGCAAGCCGCGCGCCGCGCCGAGGAGCTCGGCGGAGCGATGACTGCCGAGCAGGCCCGATCCGACGAGCTCCGCGCGTCGCTCGCACGCGAGGAGGAGCACGTGAGCGAGCTCCAAGCGGAGCTGAGCGCCGCCCAGGCCGAGCTCGCCGAGCGTGAGCTCGCTGCCGGTGAGGCGGCGACGGACCCGCCGGTCGGCGGGAGCGATGGCCTCGGCTGGGGAGCCGGCCCGCAGCACGCCCTCTCGACCGCGCTGGTGGGCGTCACCGAGTGGCGGGCCGCCCTCAAGCTCGCGACCGACATCCTGGGCTCCGAGGGTGGCTGGGACGCCACGATCGCGTGGTGCACCGAGCGCCCGGGCCCCGCAATGAGGTGCGGGGAGGTGTGGATGCGAGACCCGACGGCGCTCGCCTCGATCGAGTCGCGCGCCTGGAAGCACGTGGAGGATCCTTCGGCTGGGGAGTTCGGGCGCGCGCGCAACCGCATGGCCGCCACGTGCCTGCTCGATCTGGAGTCGGCGGAGGATCGGTTGCTGGCGGCAGCCGGGGCCGAGGGCGTTGGATCCGCGATCCTGGTCCCCATCAGCGACGGCAGCGACACCGTCGCGATGCTCGAGCTGCTTTCTCGGGGCGCGAGCATGCCGAACCCTGAGCTGGTCGTCTCGCTGGACGCCATCGCCCTTCAGCTCGGTGCTCTCGCCCGGCTGCTGAAGTTCACCGACGACCGCGAGTGGCGGTTGGGACGCGTTTGAGCGTCGCGAAGCGGTGGCCCGCCGGTCGCGACCTCCTTGCTGCTCGGAGTCGAAAGCCGCCCCGCGATCAGCAGCCGACGCAGCCGGGTCTCATCGACACGCCGCGAGCGCCTTCGTGAAGAAGCGGAGCACCGCCGCCCAGTGGCTGTTCCAGTAGCTCTCGTCGTGGCCGCCGGGCCACACGTGGAAGCTGACGGCAACACCTTTTGTCCGAAGCGCGTCGGCCAACGAGGTGTCCGCAGGGCGGAACGGGTCTTCGGTTCCGACATCGAGCCACAGCCGCGCCCCGGGGTATGGGTTCGTTGAGGATTGGGCCGCCTCGATCACGTTGTGTCGTTCGAAGTCTTCGCCGTTGTCGAACGCACCTGTCGCCGTTTCACCTCCCTGACGCCACAGAGCCGCTGAGTCGGCGCCTACACCGCAAAAGCGCCCGGGATGGAGCCGCGCAAGGTCGTAGGCCCCGAAGCCGCCCATCGAGAGCCCCGCGATCGCGACCCGATGCGAATCGGCGTGGAGACGTTTGATCGCGGCGGGAATCACGCCATCCATCACATAACGACCCCAGTCCCCGGTCTCACGGTTGTGCCAGTAGGAGTCTTCGCCGCCGTAGGGGAACACGACGTCCGGAGCCTCGGGGCCCGCGGCCGCGAGGGCCGCGTAGAAAGCGCTGGTGGCGCTCGAGCTCTGATCCTGTCCCTTGCCGTGGAGGAACACGAGCAGTGGCGGTCGCCGCGCGGCGTGGGCGGGCACGACAACGAGCTGGGGCATCGCCTTGCCGCCCGGTCCGGGAACCGCGTAGCCGATCGCTCGGGCGCCGTGGGTATTCGTCTCGGTGACGGCTTTTACGATGATGGCGCCAGCAACGAGCACAATCAGCGTGATGGCGAGCAGCCGTCCGGGGCGCCGACGCCGGCGTCGAGCCAGCGAATAGGTCGACCGTCGGTTGATCCCGCGCGAGCGTGAGGTCACGAGCTACGGGCCGCCGACCGCCCCCGTTTGACGCGGCTCTCATCTAAGGGCTTCCGGCGCGATTCGAACATCTGGACCGCCACAATAGGGCCCTGCGCTCGCCGACGCCTTCGCTGCAGACCGGTCGTGGAGCGTCAGGCGGAGGGGGTGGTGGCGGTGAGGTGTTCGAGCAGCGTGATGCGCTGCTCGACGTTCTTGCCCTGCCCGGCGACGATCCAGCCACCCCCGTAGCGCCGGGCGGTGAGGCCTCCGTTCGCGAAGAACCGTTGACCGTGCTCGATCGCGTGGAAGCCTGGAAGCAGCGCAGAGAAGCTGGCGGGGGCTGCGGCGTCGACGAGCACGAACGCGCCCAGCGGCTCGCCGCCGAGCCGGTATTCGGCCGAGGCGCACGTGGTGAAGGCGTGTCCGCTGATCGTGCCGGGGTAGGCGTTCACCGCCTGCGCGACGCTTCCGCCGAGCGTTTCGAGGCCACGCACACCGCTGGGCGCTCCGAGTCGGCAGACGCCCGCGGGGGGCTGTTCCGGGCGCCGCCACTTGCGCACCGTCGCTTGCTTTGACGGCCGCCCGAGCAGGGGTTCCGGGATGGGCTTGCCGTGCGCGTCGTAGGCGAGGAAGCGCTGCCCCGGCCGCCCGTCGACGAGCCGCGCCGCACGCAGCCCGTAGGGCAGGCCGGGCAGCGACAGGGTCGCTACGCGCCTGCCGCCGAACTGCACGGAGGCGACATCCGGCTCGGTTACTGCGACCGAGACGCTCCTGCCGGGTTCTCCCCAGCCGAACGACTGGAGCACCGGTCCCCCGGGAGCGGGCAGTGGACCGCAGGCGCTGCCGTCGGCGCGCCCGCGTTCCTCGGGGATCTCGCACCAGCCGGCGTAGCCGACGCTGAGAGTCGGAACGAGGCGCACGTCGAAGCCCGCTTGGCGTGCTTCGCGCTGCGCCGCCGCGAGCGTGACCGTCGCGACGGTTCGAGTGCCGGCGTCCGAGTTCCCCCCGAAGCCCCAGGCGAGCCCGCCGGCGATTGCACCCACGATGACCGCCGCCACGACGAGCCCGGCAAGGCGACGCCTCCTGCGGCGGCGTGCTTCATCGATCACGCCAAGCGCGACGCCCGGAGGCGGCGCCAGTCCCGTGGAGCCGTCGTTTGCGAGTGTCATTGGTGCTAGCGTAACTGGCACCATGATCCCAGTCAAGGTCGCAGCGATCCGAGATGGGCTGCTAGCTCTGCAGAGTCTCGGCCGCCGACGGCCGGTCAGGCAGCTGCGAACGCCACCAGTCCACCGGCACGATCCTCATCGCCAGTTCGAATGAGCCCTGGTCGAGCGACTCGGCGAGCTGAGCGATGGCCACGAGGTTGTCGCGCAGCCACTCGTCCTCGATCTGTCCGTCATACGTTTGCGTAGCCGGGCTGACGCGAGCAAGCCGCGGCCGGCTCAGGGCCTCCTCCAGCGGATCGGATTCATCGAGCACGCTCCCCCACCAGTACAGGCGGCTGTACAGCTCCACGTGGCGGTCGACGATCTCGGCGTACGTCCCTGAGTTGACCATCACGTCGGCCCAGCGTCCAAGCACCTCTTGCCCGAGTGCGAGCAGTTCCGTGATCAGGCGGTGGACCTGTTCGCGGCGGCTCGGGTCGGCGAGCATCTCGTCCATCGCCGCGGTCAGGCGCGGCGTGTCGCGCACCGCTTCGGAGGCGGCCGCGAGCGTTCCCTTGTCGATCTCGCCGTCGGGAACCATGCCCGCCACCTCGAGCAGGCCACCCCATACGTGGCGAGCTGTGCTCACCAGGTCGAACAGCGCGTACTGCGCGAGCACGGACCAGCGCTCACGCTGCCGGCGGTCGAGCAGCTCGTTGAGAACCGCGGCGGTGACCGCCACGACCACGAAGCTCGCGACGAGGCCCGTGAACAGCGTGTGGCGCGCCCAGAATCCGTCGTCGGCCAGGTCCCACGCGACGGCGCCGGCGAGGACGACGACGCTGAGGAGTCCGATGATGCGCGTCGCGCGCACGTACATCCGAGGCGAGTCGGTACGGCGCGGACCGGAAAGGTGCGGAGCCATCTCTCGCCGAGCATAGTTCGCCGCGGGAGCCGGGTTCGCGAGGCGAGGCCGGCGAGGTGAGCCCGCACCAGCGAGCTCCCGACGCCGGTGACATCCTCGACCGCGCCAACGTCGGCTGGGCCGGCCCTCCCCCGCCAGTCGCGAGACGGCGCTTCATACGTCGAGCTTCGGCGTGAACGACACTGCTCGTCACCGGCGAGCTTGATCTGACGAAGGTCCGAGCGCTGCGGTCCCTTCTTCTGGTGAATCGCAGAGCGCCGAGGGGATTCTCACCGCTGCTTCGTTGTCCCAGAGACTCGGAACGACGAGCGGCACATCGCAGACGGGGCACGTCTGCTCTACCGAGAAATGCGGCCTGGGCATGTAGCTCAGAAGACCACAGCCCGGACACGTCACGTAAGGCATCGCGCGAGTACCCGTTCAGTCCGTCCTTTCACCGCTGGGGCTAGTAGCCAACGCCACCACCGCCGGTGCTCGAGCTGGACGGCTTTGCAGACACCTGGTTACCACCCGAGTTCAGCGCGAACCACGAGGCGCCGAAGGCGGACACGCCCTGTCCGTTCGTTTCGCCCGCCTTCTGATCCTGCGCGAAGAGGTAGAGCGGGTGACCGTTGTAGATGACCTGTTTCGTCCCTTCCGGACGCGTCGCCGTGCTCACGAGCGAGGCGTTGATCCCCGTACCCAGCGTCGGCTGGCCTTTCACGACCAGCGGCGGCCAAGCACTCGCGCAGGCGCCGGTGCACGCGCTTTTCGTCCCCTGGTCCGCCTTGAACAGGTACAAGGTGTGGCCTTCTGAGTTGACGAGGATCTTTCCGATCCCCGTTTCCGAGACGCCCACGGTCGCCGCCTGTCCACTCGCGGTCTTCGGAGGACTGGTCGACGCGCTTGCGCCTCCGCCGCCACAGCCCGCGGCGACGGCAGCCAGCACCGCCAGGCCGCCGGCGCCCAACACGCCGATTGATCTCGATCTGCTGCGAGTCATGCTCGCTCCTTTCGTCGAACGACGGACTTCGATGTCGCGGAGCCCTGGTGACCCAATCGTCTCGTTTGGTGTCGCGCGTGTCGTCCGCCACGTGAGGACTCTTTTCACTACGCCGTCCACGGCACGCGCGCGCCCGACTACACCGTGAGCAGTACGCGGGGGAACCGGCCAGCCAACCGACTGCAGCACGAGAAAGAGTCGCCCCGGCGCCGACGACAAACGTGACCGCCGGGTCCAGCATTTGCGACACATGGCTGTGTCCCCGGCGTCGCTGTGCGGAGACCGAGGCCACATCTCCCCACGACACGAAGGAGCGAACATGCTCAACCGATCAAGACCCCTAGCGATCCTCGCCAGTACCGCCGGGTTGGCGCTGGCGCCGGTGGTCATCGCGGCGTGCGGCGGCGGCGGCGCGACGGCGGCCACCACCAAGGCCAAGACGACGTCGACGTCGACGTCCCCGACCAGCATCGCAACCGGGAAAACGGCACTGGGAACGATCCTCGTCGACTCGCAGGGCCGCACGCTCTACCTGTTCACCCACGACTCGGGCACGACGAGTATGTGCAGCGGCGCCTGCGCCGAAGCGTGGCCGCCACTCGTGGCCACCGGCACGCCGACGGCTACGCTTGGTGCGAACGCCGCACTGCTGGGTACCGCCAAGCGGGCCGACGGAACGACCCAGGTCACCTACAACGGCCACCCGCTGTACCGGTTCGTGAAGGATGCGAACGCCGGTGAAACCAACGGCCAGGGTCTGACGGCGTTCGGAGGCTCCTGGTTCGCCGTGACGGTCGCGGGCAGCCAGGCCGGCCAGCCGTCGAGCTCAAAGGCCACCTCTCACCCGGCGCCCGCCGCTCCGGCTCCGGCTCCCGCTCCGAAGGCCGAAGCGCCCGCGCCGAAGCCCGCGCCTGAACCGGCACCGCCGAAGCCGGCGCCCGAACCGAAGGCCGAACCACCGGCCGAAGGGAGCATTCCGCAGAACGGCGGCGGTGACGGCGACTCCGACAACAACGGCGGTCCGAGCGACGGCGACGGGAACGTCTAGGACCATGGGACGGACGCGCGTCGTGATGGGACTGTCGGTCATCGTCGTCGTCGTTGTGGCGTTGACCATCGCCCTTGCCGGCGCGGGCGACACCAGCCCGCGGCGCGCGTCCGGACCGTTCGCCTGGCTGCGTCCGGGCTCTCCGCCGGCGGGTTGGCCGGTCGCTCGCATTCCGAACGGAGCCGCGCTTGCATATCCGCCGGGGTGGGTCGCGATCGAGACCGATCCGGGCAGCGCTTCGGTGGCGATTCGGGGCGCCGGCGGCGAGATCGACGGCTATCTGAACTTGACCCCTCAGCAAGGAGCGGAGACGCTCGCGAACTGGAGTCGATTTCGCCTCCAGAAAAACCGTTCCGAGGGGGAGCGAAACGAGCACCTCCTCGCGGCCGCGGGCGACCTGCATTTCCGTTCGGCTCGCGGTTCGTGCGTGATCGACTCCTACACGACCTCGCTGACCACATACGAGGAGATCGCATGCCTGGTGGCCGGCGCCCACTCCAGCACTGTCGTGGTCGCCGCGGCCCCGACCCACCTGTGGCAACAGCGCTCGGCGGTGCTCGAGCGAGCCGTGTCGAGCTTCGCGGTATGAGTGTGACGCCGCTAAGCGGCTGCGAAACTCGTAACGGTGGCGCCGGCGGTGGCGCGCCCGGCATGCTTCGGGTGCACGAGCCCGGTCTCGTAGGCAACCGTCACGAGCTCAGCGCGATGATGGGCGCGAAGCTTGGTCATCACCCTGCTGACGTGCGTCTTGGCGGTCGCCGGAGTCACGACCAGCTGCTGCGCGATCTCGTCGTTGCTCAGGCCGCCCGCTACGAGAGCCATGACCTCGAGCTCGCGAGCGGTCAGCTCGTCCAGCAGCTCCGGGCGCGCGCGCTGGGGATCGGGCTGTCCGGCGAGCTCGTCGATCACGCGCCGAACACTGCGTGGGGAGAGCGCCGCCTCGCCGGCTGCGACCCGCCGTATCCCCTGCATCAGCTCGGCCGGCTCGGCGTCCCTGATCAGGAAACCGCTCGCGCCTGCGCGCAGGGAGGCGAACATCTTCTCGTCGTCCTCGGAGTCGCCGAGGATCAACACGCGAACGGACGAGCCATCCGCGTCGGCGACGGTCCGCGTCACCCTGAAGGCGTCCACGTCGGCCAGGGCAATGTCGAGCAGCAGGACGTCCGGGCACAGCCGCCCGGCGAGCCGGAGAGCTTCCGCGCCGTCCGCCGCCGAGCCGGCGACCGCGACGCCGGGCTCTGCGTCCAAGAGCGCAGCGAGACCGGCTCGCGCCAGGCGGTCGCGGTGGGCCACGACAACGCGGATCACGGTGCCCGAGGCGGGACTCTTGGGACTGCTTCTCCCGACCAGGGTCAGCTTGCTCCTGTGACCGCGCCCGCGGTGAGCCTCTTTTGCGCTGTGCAGGCTCGTTGCCATCGTCAATCCGATCTGATGCGCACGCTTGAGGTCGCCAAGAACATCGAGATGGGGAGCGATGGCACCCGTGAATCGTTCCGCGCGTCAAGCGCTACCGGCATACCCGCCCGCCGGAGAGATGCATAAGGGCACCCCACGCCCACGGTAGGGCGATCCCTACCCCCTACGCACGTCGGGTTCTCCCTACCACGTCCCTGCATGGCCGGTGCGATCATCGGGGTTGATGAGTCTCTCAGTGCTGGTAGTCGACGACGACCCGACCTTTTTGACTCTCGTCACTCGCATCCTCACCCAGGCCGGACTCGAGGTGGTGGCGACAGCCGAGGACGCGGCCGCCGCGGTTTCGGCGGCGAACGCCAAGAAGCCCGATGCCGTGCTGGTCGATCTGGGCCTGCCGGACCGCGAGGGCGTGGACCTTGCGCACGAGCTGGCCGAGCTGCCGTGGCACCCGCGGGTGGTCGTGACCTCGACGGACAGCGAAGCCGGCTTCGCGCTCGAGGTCTCCGACGGCCGGCCGATGCTGGCGTTCATCGCCAAGAAGGATCTCGCGAACGGCGGGCTGCCCGGCCTCCTGATGTCGTGACAGCACAGATCGTCTGTCGGCAGGCCGGGGGGAGTAACGTGTCGTCGTGTCGGAGCCCTTGCGCGTAGTGATCGGGGAGGACGATGTCTTGATGCGCGAGGGGATCGCGCGTCTGCTCGGCGAGGCAGGCTTCGATGTAGTCGGCCAAGCAGGCGATGCCGAGGCGTTCTTGCGAAAGGCCCTCGCACACAAGCCGGATGTCGCGGTCGTCGACATCCAGATGCCGCCCGGCAAGGCGGACGACGGCCTGCGCGCGGCGATCGAGCTGCGGCGCGCGCTCCCCGAGACCGGCGTGCTGGTCCTCTCCCAGTACTACGAGGAGGATTACGCCCTGGACCTGATCGGCGACAGCGCCGAGGGCGTCGGGTACCTGCTGAAGGAGCGTGTCGGCGACGTCGATGCGTTCAGGGATTCCGTCGCTCGCGTCGCGAGCGGTGGCAGCGCGCTGGACCCGGAGGTGGTTGGGCGCATGCTCGGGCGCCGTCGCCGCGAGGGTCCCCTCGACGAGCTCAGTCCTCGCGAGCGCGATGTCCTGGGCCACCTGGCAGAAGGGAAGTCCAACCAGGGAATCGCCGACGCGCTCGTGGTGACTACTGCCGCAGTGGAAAAGCACATCACCCGCATCTTCCAGAAGCTGGGGCTCGATGCGAGCCCGACGGAGCATCGCCGCGTGATGGCCGCGCTGACCTACCTGCGCGAGCCGCGCTAGGCGACTGCCACCCGGAGGTGACGCGCTCTCATCCAGAGGCGGGATGGCCCACGCTCTGAGGTGACGGTCCCGGCCGGGGGTCTGCCCGGCGTTGCCGGCCGCCGAACGCCTCCTCGATCTGAGCGATGACCGAGCGGTAAGCCGTCGCCGCGCTCTCCTCACGGTCCAGCGCTGCGCCGTACGCTGCGAACGGGAGCGCGCCGTCGGTTCGTGGCGCCCTCGACCACGCGCCGTATGCGTCTTTGACCGCTTCGGACTCCACCAGCCAGTCGAGATAACGCGCGAACGCGTCATCGATGAGCCGCTCGCGCGAGGACTGATCGAAACGGCGCCGCAGTAGGCCCCGACGGCTCATCGCGACCGGCTGGGAGCCGAACAGCTCGTGCCCGTCAGCCCGGGCCGCAGCGCGTTGCCAACCATGTGCACACCTTTGCGCCACCGCAGGGTGCTTGCCATTGCCCCTTCCCAGAGACATCGTTCCGCCAGACCCGAGGGCCGGGTGGGGTCAACCCCACGCTCGGGCGTGTCGAGGACCGGGCACCAGCACGCTGCAGGCGCCCTGACGAGGTCTGCGGCACTGGGCTAGCCTTGGATCGTGGCGGTGTTGAGACGCGGCCGGCGCGCTCACACCTCGGAGTCCGCTCCCAGCGAGCTCGCCGAGGAGCAGGCGGCCCTGCGGCGCGTGGCCACGATCGTGGCACGCGGCGATACGCCCGACTCGGTGTTCGCCGCTGTTGCCGAGGAGGTTGGTGCGATGCTGGAGGTGGACGGTGCGCGCGTCGTGCGCTTCCTCGGCGAGGATGAAATCCTGCAGCTGGAGGGCTGGACCGCGGCAGGACTCCAGCCGCTGCCGGTCGGGCCACTGAAGCTCGAAGACACCTCGCTGGCGACCGAGGTCATGCGCACCGGGCGTGCTGTCAGGATCGAGGACTACGCGAGCGTCAATCGCGTGGTTCCGTGGTTCGTCCGGCAGCTCGGCATACGGGCTGGGGTGGCCGCCCCGATCGTCGTGGACGGGCGCCTCTGGGGCGCGATGCTCGCGTGGTCTCTGGATCCACGGATGCTCCCCGCCGACGCCGAACAGCGTCTTGTCGCGTTCACCGAGCTCGTGGGCATGGCCGTGTCGAACGCGGCGAGCCGGGAGGAGCTTGCCGTCATGGCTCGCGAGCAGGAAGCGCTGAGGCGCGTCGCGACGCTCGTCGCGGGCGGCGCGTCCCCTCCCGAAGTCTTCGAGGCGGTCTCGCACGAGGCGGGAATGCTCCTTGGCGTCACCCATACCCACCTGGCGCGCTTCGAGGAGGAGGGTGCGGCATTGGGGCTCGGCAGCTGGCACAGCGACAAATTCCGCGACCCCGTCAACACGAGGATCGCGCTCGATGACGCCGGTGTTGCGGCCGCGGTGCGCAGGAGCGGACGCCCGGCGCGGGTGGACAACTTCGACGACGTCCCGGCTGAGGGGGCCAGGAATGCTCGAAGGCGCGGCGTCCGATCCGCGGTGGGCGCGCCGGTCGTCGTGGACGGCCAGCTCTGGGGCGTGATGGTCGCCGCCTCAGAGGACCCCGAGCCCCTGGGACCTGGCGTGGAGTCCAAGATCGCGGCATTCACCGAGCTCGTCGCGACGGCGATCTCCAACGCCCAAGCCCGCGTCGAGCTGGGACAGCTCGCCGACGAGCAGGCCGCGCTCCGTCGCGTGGCCACCCTCGTGGCGCGCGGCGTGTCCCCCCAGGAGCTGTTCCGCACGGTCTGCGAGGAGGTGGGGCTGCTCCTTGGTGTCGACGGAACGTACATGGGGCGCTATGGCAGCGATGAAACGTCGATGGGTGTGGGCAGCTGGAGCCGGGCGGGAGGAGATCTCCCGATCGGCACGCGCGCGAAGCTCGACGGCATGAGCGTGACCGAGCGCGTTTACAGAACAGGTCGTCCCGCCCGGATGGACGAATATGAGAAGGCCTCCGGCCACGTCGCATCCATCACGCTCCCGCTCGGCATCCGCTCGGCTGTCGGCACGCCGATCGTCGTCGACGGACGCCCGTGGGGCGTGATGATCGCCACGTCGAACGCGGATGACCCGCTCCCGCGCGAGACCGAGTCGAGGATCGCCGCCTTCACCGAGCTCGTGGCGACGGCCATCTCCAACAGCGAGGCGCGCGTCGAGCTCGCGCGTCTGGCCGGAGAGCAGGCGGCGCTGCGACGAGTCGCGACGCTCATCGCCCGCGGGCGCCCGTCGACGGAGGTGTTCTCGGAGGTCGCGCGCGAGGTCGGGACCCTTCTCGGCGCCGAGAGCGCGTGGATGGACCGCTACGACCATGACGGCAGGGCAACCGTCGTCGCCGCCTGGGGGCTCGGCGGGAAGGACCTGGCGGTCGGCACGCGCTTCACCGTCGACGGGGACAGCGTCGTTGCGCTCGTCCGCCGGACGGGCCGGCCCGCCCGAGTCGACGATTACAATCGCACGACCGGCGAGAGCGGCGACATCGGACGGAAACTGGGTCTGCGCTCTGGCGTCGGTGGACCGATCATCGTGGGAGGGCGCCTGTGGGGCGCGATGCTCGCGGCCTCCGCGCGACCGGAGCCGTTGGCGGCCGACGCGGAGGCCCACATCGCTGAGTTCACCGAGCTCGTGGCGACTGCCGTCTCGAACCTGCAGGCCCGATCGGAGCTCGCGGCCTCGCGCGCACGAATCGTCGCGGCCACGGACGAGGAGCGCCGGCGGGTGGTTCGCGATCTGCACGACGGGGCCCAGCAGCGCCTGGTCCACACCGTCGTCACGCTGAAGCTGGCGCGCCGCGCGCTGGCGACCGACTCAGGCGACGCCCCGGCGCTCGTGACCGAGGCACTGGAGCACGCCGATGAGGCGACCGCCGAGTTGCGGGAGCTGGCCCATGGCATCCTCCCCTCGGTACTCACGCGCGGAGGGCTCCGCGCCGGCGTGGTCGCGCTGGCCTCGCGGATGCCGGTGCCGGTCGACATCAGCGTGTCCGTGGAGCGCTTGCCGCCGGCGGTCGAGGCGACCGCCTACTTCATCGTGGCCGAGGCGCTGACGAACGTGGCAAAGCATGCTCACGCCCGTCACGCAGAGGTCACCGCCCGGGTCACGGACGGCGTGCTGCATGTGCACGTACGCGACGATGGCATCGGCGACGCGCGGCCGGACGGAGGGGGCCTGCTCGGGCTGGCCGACCGGCTCGGCGTATTGGACGGAAGCCTGCGGGTGGACAGCCCGCGCGGGGGTGGCACGCTGATCGCCGCCGACATTCCCATCCACTAGCCGGCCGGTCCTACCGCCCTCGGCGTAGTCGCGCGGCTCCTCGCAGTACCCGTGGCTTAGTCAAAAGTGTCTTCCCGAGGGCGACGACAAACACGACCGCGTGGGCGAGCATTCACCAAAACTCGCGTCGCGCGGCCCGCCGTGCGGGCAGCGGCAACCGAGTCCCCCCCACACGAAGGAGCAAGCATGACCCGCAACAGGTTCGCCATCTTCCTCGCCGGTGCGGCGTTCGCGCCGCTCGCCGCGCTCCCCGTCGCCGGCGCCACCGCGCAATTGAGGACCCCGCCTGCCGCGGGTACGCGGCTTGCGACGGTCGGCGCGGCCAAGAAGACCGTCGAAGTTCGCAATACGCGGCTTGGGAAGATCCTCGTCAACTCGAGCGGACGGACGCTCTATCTCTTCAAGAAGGACGCCCGCGGCAAAAGCGCATGCACGGGCGAATGCGCGAAGTTCTGGCCGCCCCTTCGCGTCAAAGGGCGGCCTAGCGCCGGGAGCGGCATAAGCGCCGGCAAACTTGGCACGATCAGCCGTTCGGACGGAACGCGGCAGGTCACCTACAACGGCCATCCGCTGTACACGTTCGCGCAGGACTCGAAGGCGGGCCAGACGAACGGGCAGGGTCTGGTGGCCTTCGGCGCGAGTTGGTTCGTGCTGTCGCCGAGCGGCAGCCAGATCTCCCATAAGTGACTTGACGGCCCGGCGTCCCGATCGGCTCGAACAGTCCGTACGAGCCGACGAGGACGCCGCGCTGCACTGATGGTCGGGAGCTCCTCGCCACGTCCCGGCCCGACGGCTAGCTCGGCGGCGGTTCGGTGGTGAGCCGCGGTGGGTAGAGGTACTGCCCGATGCCGTCGAGCGGCTCACCCGGATCGCGGGGCGCGAACCGACGAAGCTCGCTGTTGACGCTGAAGCGAGGCCCGATTTCGAGCAGCCCGTCCTGGACCCTGGTGTAGAAGCGGTCGAGCGGTCGTGGCGGCGGGCCCCCGGTGCGGATGCCCCGGATGTCGTACACGCCACCGTGACAAGGGCAGATGAAGCGCTCGGCCGCGGCCACCCAGTTGACCGGACAGCCGACGTGGACGCACCGGCTCGAGATCGCGATGAAGTGGTTCCAGCGATCCTCAGGCTCGGTGTCGATCGCCGGGTCGCGCCTGCGTATGTACACGGTGGACTTGCCGGCGTCCCCCACGCCCGGGGACGTGGTGATGACCGCCCTCGCGAAGTTGAGGCCGTTGAACTCGGAAGGTGGTCCAACCGCTTCCCAGTGATCGGGGCGCCCCGCGAACACGGGGCCGAACGCGAAGCCGAGGACGGGCAGGCCGATCGCGGCTCCCGCCACGGCTCCGAAACCGAGCGCGCTGCCCGTCATGAACCGGCGACGGGTGAGCGTCTCGCCCTCGTAGGAACCCGGTAGGCCCTCGTCCGCCGTCAGTCTGCGAGTCATCGCGGCTCAGAGACCTTCCGGAAATCTGATCGTGTCGGGGCCGACCAGGGGTCGTCCAACCTCGAGCTGGATCTGTGCGTGCGCCGTCAGCGGGATCTGGCGGGGGTCGGCCTCGACGCGCCCGCCGTTGTAGATCGCAGTCACGCGACCCGTCACCGGACCGACTCGTTGCCGGCCGAGCGGCTGGCCCCATATGTCGAAGAACTCGCCGAGGGTGTAGACCCTTTCGACCGGCGACTCGACGTGGATGATCCCGTCCGCGGCGTGGGTGTGAAGCCAGTAGAAGCATCTGCCCGACCCCACGAACGGGCCGCGCGGTGTGTTTTCAGCCTGAGCATCCGGGATCCCGATCCCAGCCGGCACACGCCTCGTGGCGCCGTCGATGAAGATCGTGAGGTGCGCATGGATGTGAAAGAGCGTCTGCTCGCTGGTGGAGCATTCGATGCCGTCGACGGGCGCGCCCTGGGCCTTGCCGGCGGTGGTCGCTGCCGGTGGCGCAGCCGGTATCGGAACTTCCTCGGGGCCCAGGGGCCCAGCCGGTCCGGGTTCGCGCAGTGAGCCGAGCGAGCTGAGCGGTGCCAGCTGCAGACCCGGCTGTGCGACCTGCGCATCCGTGGACGCTTCCTGGCCATTGGCCCAGAGCCATGCCAAGGCCGCCGCGACGAGGAGCGCAATCGCCAGGCCGCCGATCAACCAGCTGCGACGCCTCACGGCAGCCGCGCGCCGCTGCGCGTCCTGAAGCGCGCGACGCTCATCTCGTGCCTGTTCGCGCCTCTGCTTCCGCGTCGGCCGCGTCCCGATGCTCGGATCAGAGCTCATGCCCTCGACACCGCGGGGATCTCGCTCCGCGCGGCTCGCGAGATCCCGCGGAGCATCCGGGCGAAGACCCAGCGATGAACCGGATAGAGCAGGTACCAGTACGCGCGCCCGACGTAGCCAGCCGGGTCGAAGATCGTGGTCTGGCGAAGCATCGCGGGGTGCTCGGCTCCGTTCAGCTCGAACTGCAGCCACAGCCGGCCCGGCATCTTCATCTCCGCCGACAGGCGCAGAAGTCGCCCGTGCTCGACGCACTCCACGCGCCAGAAATCAACTTCGTCGCCGACGCGCAACCGCCGCGGATCGCGCCGGCCACGACGCCGCCCGACACCCCCGCGCATGCGGTCGAGAACGCCTCGGAGGGCCCAGAACCAGTTGGCCGCGTACCACCCCGTCTCGCCGCCGATCCGCTCGACGGGTCCGAACGCGTCGGCGCGTCCTTGCTCGTCCAGCCGGGCGACCCGCGAGGACACGAGACGCCGGCCGTACGCGAGGCCGCCGAAACGCTGCCGCTTGCCAGCATCGAGCGCCTCTGAGAACCGCAGCTGGGCGAACTCGCGGTCCTCCTCGGCAAGTGCCTGTGCGATCGCCGCGGGCACACCGAGGCTTTGCCGCGGCGAAGGGCCGATCGGAGCCCGCTCGCGCACGACCGTCTCGTTGCGAAGGCTGTCCACCATCGCAGCGGCGATCCGCCCGTGGTCGGGCACGAGCGCGGGGAGAAGCGATTGTGCGACACGAGGCGTGACCAGCGGGACCCGCAAGAGCCCTCGATGCAGTCCTCGCTGCCGTGCGTACTCGCTCATGAGCTGGACGTAGGTCACCCGGTCGGTGCCTCCGATCTCGTACGTCGCGTCGACCGGGTTCGCGAAGCTGAGCGCGGTCATCAGCGACGCGATCACGTCGTCGATGGCGATCGGTTGGGCCAGGGTCTCGGTCCAGGGCGGCGCGACGATCGCCGGCAACTGCTCGACGAGAGCGCGTACGGTCTCGAACGAGGCGCTGCCGGACCCGATCACGATCGATGCGCGGAGCTCCACGGTCGGCACGCCTCCGGCACGCAGCAGCTCGCCGACCTCATGCCGGCTCGCCAGGTGCGGCGAGAGGTCTCGAGCGTCGCCGAGGCCGCCGAGGTAGACGATCTGCGACACGCCCGCCGCGGCGGCCGCGGCACCGAACTGGGTCGCGGCGTGATGATCGAGCTCCTCGAAGTCCGACCCGTGTCCCATCGAGTGGACGAGGTAGCAAGCCGTATGTACGCCGCGCAGCGCCCGGCGCAGGGAGCGCTGATCGAGAACGTCGCCCGCCACGACCTCGGTGCCGCCCTGGACGAGCTTCCGCAGCGTCTCAGGATGCCGCGAGAGGCAGCGCAGTCGCCGGCCTGAACGCTCGAGCCGGCCAAGCAGGCGGCCTCCGACGTAGCCCGAGGCGCCGGTGAGCAGCGTCACGCGCCGCTCGAGCTCGGCGTCGGATGCACGCGCCGGTGCACGGGCTGACTGGGGGACGGGTGTCTTGTCGGACGGCTGGGAGCTCATCATGGCTGTCGGGGTTCGCTGTCGCGGGACACTCTACTACACATCGTAGTAGATTGCGCAAGTTCGACACGGTACATGGGGATCGACCAGCGCTCCCTAGCTGCGCGCGGCGCTGCGTCGTACTGCGCGGCGGTTCGGCCGCGTCCGCCGGCGCGAGCACACGAGGCCCGCCACCGCCGCGCCGGCGGGGATCAAGGCGAGCATCACGACGCACGGTTGCGCGGAGAGGAGCGGCAGCGCGAACGTCGCCGAGCCGCGCGCTGTTTCCGCCAGCAGCGCAACCAGCGTGACCAGCGCCGCGAGACAGAAGTACGTGAAGAGAAGCGGTGCAAGCGGGGCGCGCCAAGCCGGACCTTCGCCGACGAGATGGTCGATCCGCTCCGGCGCGAGTCCCTCCGTCCCCGTCCCGTCCGCATCGGAGAAGCTGAGCATCGCGCTCGCGAGCGGGGCACGATCGCCGCCGGCTGCCGCCACGGCGGCCTCGTCGGCCCCGATCTCGGCGAGCGAGTGCTGTCGCTGGATGAGCGCGCGCAGAGGCGCGGCGAAGAACAGCGCGTCGGCGAGAACGCGGGTGGACGCCAGCCGCAGCGGGTCGTGCCGCCGGGCGTGGTGACGCTCATGCGCGAGCACGGCCTCGAGCTCGGCGGGGCCGAGCATCGCGAGCGCCCCCCGCGAGATGTAGACACGCGGGTGGATCAGCCCCGCGCAGAAGGCCCGCGGCTGATCGTCCTCCACGAGCCGCGCGCCGTGGACGCTCGATGGCGCCAGCTCTGCCAGCGCGCGCCGGAACCCGGCATCGGCCCGCAACTCCCGCGTCGCCGCGCGCGTCGCAACGACGAGCACGATCAGTCCGAATCCTGCGAGCACGGCGACCGTCACCGCGCCTGCGTTGGCCACCGGATAGCTCCATCTCTGCCCGAACACGGAGACCGAATGAGCCGACTGAGCGGGCCCGACCCGCCAGCTCTCGGCGAGGCGTGTGATCACGAACAGGACAGACGCGAACGCCAGTGCCCCAAGCGCGACGTTGACCGTGAACAGCCGCGCGGCCGCCCTCTGTGCGGGCCTCTCAGCGGCAGCCGCCGCACGCCTGCCTCGGCGGCGCGACCGCCTGGTGTCGACGCGCCCGAAGATGGAGGATGAACGCATCGTGTTCCTCGCGAGATCATAGGCCTCGAGGCTGGCGCCCGGCGAGACGGGGGCGCCCGTTTGCGTCAGGGGTGCGCTCACAGTCCAGCTCCTGTCCGCCCGGAGACGCGCACGCCGGCCGCTAGTCCGCGAAGCACGGCACCGCCGCTCCGTCCGGCTGCTCCGAAGCACGCGGTATGCGGCCGTTCGGACGGCGAATCAGAGCGATCGGTGCGCACCATCGCGATCATCCTACTACGCAGCATCGTACATCCGACGCACCACCACGTCCATCGGCCCATCGGCGGCGGGCTTGTCGCGTCCGCCGCCTGCGGAGCCACCAGCGTCCTCATGCTGGACCGACGCCCGCCGTCGGGTGGCTGCCCGGGCGAGGAGTCAGGCGGGTCATGGATCGCGCACGTCGCGCCGCGAGGATGCTGAGCGCCGCGAGAACGAGCATCGCCGCCGCCTCGGATGCGATCGCGACGATGATTTCGGGCCGGTAGTTGAACTCCATGAACCCGAACAGCGTCGTCTGCTCGCTGACGAGCAGCGCAAGCAGCGAGGTCGCCGCGATGGCGGCGCCCCCCGCGGCCGTGAGCGCGAGCACGAGCGAGCCGAAGCGTCCGGCGATGCGCTCGATCGGCGCGAGGAGTGCGAGCCCGACGACCGTCGCCGAGACGAAGTTCGCCAGGAACAGCGTGCCGATCGTCGGGATCACGGAGTAGTCGCGCGCCGCGTACTCGTAGTAGTGGTCGGCGCCGACGAACAGCACCAGCGCCGCTCCCAGCAGGCGCAGCACGGTGATCGTATGGGGAGATCTGAGAAAGCTCATGGCAGTTCCTTTGTTTGGTTTGAGGGTGTCGCACACCCGCCTGCACCCCGGGGGCGATCCGTTAGATGGCGCCGTCGCCGTCATCCGGTCCGCCGTTGTTGTCCGGGTCGCTGTCGCCGCCGTTTGCCTGGGGCGTCCCGGCGGGCGGCTTCGCCGCGGTGGTGGCAGGCGCAGGGGTTTCCGCCTGGGCGGGAGCCGCCTTCGCGGGCGCTGCGGGAGCCACGACCGCAGGAGGCTTTGCGGCCACGTTGGGGGCGGCCACGCCCGCTGTGTGATGAGAGCTCCCCCCCGAGAGCGCAATGACGCTGACCACGATCGCGACCAGCAACAGCGCCGCGACTGATATTCGGACCGTGCGAATCCTGGAGGAAGACATGACCTGTCCTTTCCGCATCTCGGGCCGCGGTCGTGTGCGCCCCGGGATGGTTCGTTGGTGAATCTGTCTCATGCCTGGAAAGACACCCAACTGAAGCGATCCTTCCCAAATCTACGACAAAATGTAGTAGATCAGCGGGGCCGCTCGATCAGAGGCCTGCTACACTGCGTCGTAGATGTCGCCTGGACCACGTCGCACGCGCGCTGAGCCGCCGCCGACCCCCCCTCTCCACGAGCTGGAGAGCGAGGTGATGGAGCAGCTGTGGGCGCATGGCGAGGCCTCGGTGCGTGAGGTCATGGAGGCCCTCAACAAGCGCGCACGACCCAAGCGTGCGTATACGACCTACATGACGATCATGGCCCGCCTGCACAAGAAGGGCGTGCTCGAGCGTCGACGCGAGGGAAAGACCGACTTCTACGCACCCAGGCTGGGTCGCGACGAGTACATGGCTTCGCGCGCCCAAGCACAGATCGACGAGCTCGTCGAGGAGTATGGCGACGTCGCGCTCACGCACTTCGCGAAGCAGGTCGCGAGCCTGGACCCAGCGCGACGCAAGGCCCTGCAGCGCCTGGCCCGCAAGCCTTAGTCGGCCTCGTCGGCGTTCACGGCCGTCCCAGCGCCGTGGCAACCGTCTCGGCAGGTCACCTCGGGCGCGATTTCGGTGTGCCGCGCTCGTCGCGCCGGCGAACACGGCAAGAGCCTCCCCGGATCGGTATCGGGAAGGTTTCGCGTATCGCGCGGTCTTCTACTACACAGCGTAGGAGTCACGGCCGACGCCTGACTCACCAACCGCGATTACCGGAGCTTCGATCATGCAACGGCTTTGCCGAATCACCGTTTCAGGCCTGTCGATCAAGCAGGACTTCAAGGCTGCACGCGTGCGCCTGATGGACGACTTCCCGACGATCGAGGAGGTGATCGCGACCACTGCGCCCGGGACGGTGTTGATCCTGGCATCCGACCCCGTCGACGTCGACAGATGGAGCGAGGCCTTGCACGCTGTAAGCAGCGCGCAAGCGCGCGCCGACCGGTTTCGACTGATTCGTCGTTCACCACAGCAGGGCGACGACGTGGCGTAGGCCGCCCCGCGTAAACTGCGGCGTGGCAGCGTTGGGAACCCGTTGCGCCGAGCGATCGTGGGCGCACCGGCCGGTCGAGTAGGCTTGCGCTGGATGCTGCCGCTGGCCACGACCTACAGCTTCGGGGACGCGCTGCTGACCGTCCTCGAGTTCGCGCTCCTGTTCTTGTGGATCTGGATCGCGGTCGGCGTCGTGTTCGACATCTTCCGCAGCTCCGACCTGTCCAATCTGGCGAAGACGCTGTGGATCCTTTTCATCATCATCCTGCCGTTCATCGGCGTGCTCGCCTACCTGCTCGTGCGGGGTCACACGCTGCACGAACATCAGGAACACGATCGCGCGCAGACCGAAGCATTCCGGCGCTTCGAGGCGACCGGCGGCGGATCCTCCAGCCGAGTGGACGATCTCGCCAAACTGGCCGAACTCCACGATCGCGGCAAGTTGACCGACCAGGAGTTCGAACAGGCAAAGGCCAAGCTCCTTTCCTGACGTTCGAGCCAGCGCCACGTCGCAGGCGCCGGCCTGAGCCGCCCCGGTGCTACCTTCGCCGGGTGGGTCCGGGAGAAGGCACAGAAGAAGCCGGCGTTCTCACCGGCATCGCGCAGAGCGCAAACGCGCTCGGCCCGTCAACCGCCCCGGTCACGCTCGAGTACTTCGGGGACCTCCAGTGCCCCTTCTGCAAGCAGTTCACGCTCGAGGCACTGCCTCCGATCGTCAAGAGGTGGGTAGGAACCGGGAACCTGCGGATCGAGTACCACGCCCTGCAGACAGCCACGCGCGACCCCGAAGTGTTCATCCTCCAGCAGGTGGCGGCGCTCGCGGCGGGCAGGCAGCAGAAGGAGTGGAACTTCGTCGAGGCCTTCTACCGCGAGCAGGGGGAGGAGAACTCAGGCTACGTCACCGACGAGTTCCTTCGCGCCATCGCCGGCCGGGTCCCGGGTCTGAACCTGTCCCGATGGACCACCGATCGCGGCGACGCCGAGCTGGCCAGCGAGATCGCGAGAGATGCCGAAGTCGCGGCCGGGGCCGGCCTCACCGGCACCCCGTCGTTCCTGCTGGGCAGGACCGCCCGACGGATGACGACGTTCTCGCCGGCCGATGCGACGTCGTTCGACGCGGCGATCGAAAGCCTGCTCGAGAGCTAGAGCCCGGGCCGGGTCACCCGGCGCGCCCGGCCGCTACGGCGTGACGAGGTGCTCGAGATTGAAGACCGCCACCTTGGCCTCGCCGGTGACACCGAGGCGGGCGAGAGCCGGCGCCAGGATCTCCTCGTCGAACTTGCGCGCGTACCAGTCGGACTCCCAGATCTGGGCGACCTGCATTTTCCCGTTGACTTCCGCGGCCCCATGCAGGTGAAGCCCGAGTGGGTGCTGACGGTCGATGTCGAGCCTCGCACGCAGCGCGTCGTACGTGCTCCGGTCCATGCCCCTGTCGACGATCCTGAGAATCACGGTGTTCCTCGCGGTCAAGTTTGGGGGCGAGTCTAGTCGTCGTCGGGGCTGCTCGACGGAAGCCTGCAGCGTGCCGTGTCGGATACCGTCCGCCAGATGGAGAGAGCGGTGGTGCAGACCTCGCAGGGCGCGCTGCGCGGCGCCACGAAGGAGAACGGGATGCTGTTCGGGGCGATCCCCTACGCGGCGCCGCCGGTGGGCGGGCTGCGATATCGCGCCCCCGTCCCGGGCCCGCGCTGGGAGGGTGTCCGCGACGCGAGCGAGCAGGGCCGTCCCCTGCCGCGGCCGGCGCGGCAGCTCCCAGGGCTTTTGAGCGAGCCGCTCCTCGGAGGTCGGGAGGTCCGCGACCCCGAGCTGACGCTCAACGTGTGGACGCCCGACCCGGGCGCGAGCGGGCTTCCCGTGCTCGTGTGGCTGCACGGCGGCGCGTTCATCGCAGGCTCGCCGGACCTCTACGACGGCTCGGCCTGGATGCGCGACGGCGTCGTGCTGGTGACCGTCGGCTACCGGCTCGGCGTGGAGGGCTTTGTCCACTTCCAGGGAGGCGATGCCAACGTCGCGCTTCGCGACCAGCTTGCCGCGCTGGAATGGGTCCAGAGGGAGATCGGGGCGTTCGGCGGAGACCCCGGCCGGGTCTGCCTGGGCGGTCAGTCGGCCGGCGCGATGTCGCTCGGCTGGCTGCTCGGGAGCGAGCGCTCGCGAGGGTTGTTCCAGCGCGCAATCAGCATGAGCGGCGGCGTCGAGCTCACCTACTCCCCCGAGCAGGCCGCGCGCGTGGCGGCCGCCCTCGCCGAGCGGGTGGGCGTCGAGCCGACGGCGACGGCGATGAGCGAGGTCCCGATCGCGTCGGTGATCGCCGCCCAGGAGGCGATCGCGCCCGGTGAGATCGAGCTCGAGACCGACGAGGATCGCGATCCCACCGGCGGCATGGTCTGGGTCGCGCCGGTGCGCGACGGCGACGTGGTCGCCGAGGACCCGCTGGCCGCGATCGGGCGCGGCGCGCACGTCGACCTGCTGATCGGCGACACGAGCGAGGAGGGGCTGCTCTACCTCGCGGGCGCGCCCGGTTTCGACGACTTCCCCGCGGAGGCACTCGACGCGTTCGCCGCGCGGCTCTCACCCGACCCCGCGGGACTGCTCGCGCTGCTGCGCGCGGCCGAGCCAGGCGCTTCCGCAGGCCGGCTCGCCGCCCAGGCGATCTCCGAGAGGGCCTTTCATGCCCCTACGAGGGCGCTGCGGGAGCGCCACGCCTCGCTGGAGGATCGAGCGACGTACGGCTACAGGTTCGCGTGGCCCTCGCCGGCTCTCGGCGGGCGACTGGGAGCGGCGCACGCGATCGATGTCCCATTCGTCTTCGACGCTGTCCAGGCGCCGCAGTACGCAGGCGCGGACGACCGCGTGCTCGGTGCCTCCGGCGGCCCCCAGGTGCTGGCCGACCGCATCCATGGAGCATGGGTGCGCTTCCTCGAGAGCGGTGAGCCGGGCTGGCCGGAGCACCCTGCCGCGGAGGTGTTCACCAGTGCGGTTGAGGCCGCCGCTCACGGGGCGGGATGAGAGCTCAGATCAGCTCGACTATCCGTGCGGCGGCGCGCGCGGCGCCGTCGGTCTCGACAGGCCGGTAGCCCACGTCGCGGCCGATCTCCTCTGCGATCCCGGCGGCGATCACGTGCGGAGGGCTGTGGTCGAAGTCCATGCGGCGGCCGGCGCCGTAGCGCTCCAGCCGGTGGTGGACGTGGAAGTTCTGCTCGAAGTGGTGGCGCAGCGGGAAGTAGAGGAACGGCCGCCTCTGCGCGGTGAGCTCCATCGTCGTGGTGAGCCCGCCTTGCACCACCGCGAGATCACACGCCGCGAGGTGCCGGTACAGGTTGTGCACGTAGGCCACGATCTCGAGCCCGTCATGTGAGGGCAGCGAGGCCGGGTCGATGCGCGGACCGGCGACGACGATCATGCGGAGATCCGGAACCAGCTCCTTCGCGAGCGGGAACGCCGCGATCACCCTCCGCAGCAGATGCGCGCCGACGCCCGAGCCGCCGACCGTGACGATGCACACGCTCTCGTCGTCGCCGTATCCGAGCGCCGCGCGCAGCCTCGTGCGCTCGGCGAGGTCGGCGGGCTCGAAGCCCGTCACATAGCCGCTGAAGTGGAAGTTGCGCTCGGTCCAGTCGCGGATCATCGGAAGCTCCGGCCCGAGCCGGTCAGGAACGATGTCGTCGGGGTTGCCGACGAACAGCGCCAGGTCCCGCACCTCGGGGTGGCTCGCCACGTGATCGACCATGTCGGCGTTGTAGTCGGCGGTGACGAACCGTTCGCGCTCGTCACCGTCGCCCATCGGCAGGAAGCCGACGAAGTCGGTGAGCCATGCGAAGGGGGTGCGCTTCTCGCTCGGGTTCTCGTGCAGGTAGTAGTCGAGCTCCCAGGCCTCGTCGCCGATCCAAAGGTCATAACGCTCGTCGCGGACGACGTCGTGGAACAGCATGAAGTTGGCGGCGAGGATCTCGTCCATACGCCTCAGCGCCTGGAAGCAGTGCAGGTCGTGCTCGGCCGACTCCGACTCGATGTGACGCGACTCGTTGGCCAGGTGGCCGCTCGCGGGATGGATGTGCTCGCCCTCTGCTTCGAGCACCCGGGTCACCGGATCCTGCGCGAGCCAGTCGATCTCGATGTCGGGGCGCAGGCGTCGCAGCTCGCGCGCGATCGCGACGTCGCGCTGCGCATGGCCGAGGCCGATCGGCGAGGAGACATACAGCGCGCGAGGACGGCCGTCGGAGCGATGCACGGTCGGGTCTCGCGGAGTACGCCGCCGGCCGCAGACGTCCTCGCCGAACTCACGCACCGCAAGGTTGACCTGCACGGGCTTGCGGGCGTGCGGAAAGTGGCCGGCGCCCCTCATCCGCTCGAGCCGCCCGCCGCTCAGCCGCGCGAGCGCGCGGCCATCGCGGAACGGCGTCGTCCGGTCGCGGTCTCCGTGGATCACGAGGACGGGACGATCGAAGCCCTCCGCCAGCGCGCGCAGCGCGAACCGACCGCGCAACCAATCGCCACGGGCCGTCGCGATCATCGTCTCGGGGTCGCTGTCAAGCGCCCACCCGACCCCATCCTCGATCGCCTTGGTGGAGTGCGGCTCGGGCAGACACCTGGAGACGAACCACTCCGCGAAGCCCGGGTAGTCCTCCGTCCAGTGGACGCCGTTCATCCGCCCCCACCAGCGGTAGGTGGGCATCCGCGTGCCGAACAGCGGCGCCAGGCGAGGATGAAGAAGCGCCGACCAGTGCGACGGGGTGTAGGGGAACATCGGGGCGATGAACACGGCGCCCGTGACCCGCTCCGGAGCCACGCGCCCCAGCTCGAGCAGGAACTGCGCTCCGCGGGACAGGCTGACCATCACGGCCTGCTCGGTGCCGGTCGCGTCCATCACGGCCAAGCAGTCGCGGGCGAACTCCGCCGGACCGTAGCGCAGCGGGTCGCGACAGCGCGAGGCGCGGCCGTTGCCGAGGCCGTCCATCACGAGTACGCGGAAGTGGCGAGCGAGGTACGGGATCTGCATCTTCCAGTGGCGGGAGTGGAAGAGCGACCACGTGGGCAACAGGAAGACCGTCTGCTCGCCGTCGCCGTAGAGCTCGTAGAAGAGCTGCTGCCCGTCACGCTCGACGAAACCCTCGGCGTCGGGATAGCGCGCCCGGCTCTGCTCGGCAGCGATACCGGCGGGGTTCGCTGGTGCCATCTCGGCCGCGGGCGCCCGGCTCATGCGCTCGACCTGTCGCGCGTGCTGAGCCACTCGTCGATCCACTGCAGCAGCTCGCGGTGTCCGGCCTCGACCCCGCCGAGGCGCTCGACGATCACCCCGAGGTTGAACGTCATCACGAGCGACACCAGCACCTCGAGCGGGATCTCGAAGCCGAGCCGGCGATGCGGCTCTCGGAACGCGTCCGTGAGGACCGCACGCCACTCCGCGTTGACGCGCGCGAGCCGCCGGCGCAGCTCGGGGCGATTCCACGCGAGCGCCTGCAGCTCGAGCCAGACCTTCTGGTAGGTGAGGTCGTCGTCGGTCAGGTAGCGCATCGCGGTGCGCCACTTCTCCACGAACGGCTCATCCGCGTCGTACATCGCACGTTGCCGTTCGAGCAGGCGGTCCGTGAAGCGCTCGAGCGTGGACACGAGCAGGTTCTCGTTGGAGCCGAAGTAGTAGTGCACCAGGCCATGGTTGACGCCGGCCTCCTCCGCGAGCCGGCGCGTCGTGATTCGGGCGTATCCGCCGTCGACGAGCAAGCGCTCTGCGGCATCGAGCAACGCCTCCTCGGCGGCTGCGCGCGCGGCCGTCACCCGGGGTGACGCGCCGGCGGCGGACGCGTTCGCCGCCATCAGCGTGCCTCGGGCCCGGCGTTGCACGACGCAGTCGGCGTGGTCATGGCATCCGCTCCTTAGTCAGTCGACTAAGTCAGTTGACCAGATTCGGGACCGCCTGTCAAGAGCTTGCGTTGCCGCAGGGCACGATCTCGTGGACGCTGCCGAGGCGACAAGCCAGGCCCGGGAGCGGCCGAGACTCGGCCGCTCCCGCGCTTGACATCGGGCATCCGGAGCGAGCCGGAGCCCCTTGAAGGGAGCTAGGCGGCGACCGCCGCCTCGGTCGCCGCCACGGCGGCCCGGATCGCGTCGAGCACGACGTCGGGGTGCGAGAGCATCGCAACGTGGCTGCTCGGGACGGGGAACACCGTCGCGTCCATACGCTCCGAGACGAAGCGTTGCAGCTCCGGGTTGACCGTATGGTCGTTTTCGCCCAGGACGTAGAAGCACGGCTTCGTCTTCCACGCGGCGCCCGGCGCCTTCTGTTCGAAGAGGTCGGGGACCGGCACCCCCTGCGTCGCCCAGACGAGCTGCTGCTCCTCAGCAGGCAGGTCGCCGGCGAAGTACTCGATGCCGTCGGGCAGCAGCCAGATGCGCCCCTCGGCGACCTCGATGTGAGCGAGCGCATCAGTCGGGGGGAACTTCGCCTGCAGACTCGCCGCGGTTTCGTCCTCGTCCGGGGCGAGCGCGCAGATGTAGACGAGCGCCGCGACACGGTCGTCTGTGCCCGCGTGGGTGATGATCGTGCCTCCTTGCGAGTGACCGACGAGAACGGCTGGGCTGCTGACGCGTCCCAGCGCTCGCCGTACCGCGGCGACGTCGCCCTCGAGCGAGTCGAGGCTGTTCTGGGCGGAGATGACTTCGTGCCCCTCCGCTTGAAGCGTCGGGATCACCTTGCTGTAACACGACCCGTCAGCCCACAGGCCGTGGGCGAACACAATGCTCGGCTTCGCTGACATCGCCGATCCTTTCGAGTCTCAGGGGCAGTGTCGGTCGGACCGTAAGGCCCCGGCCCGAGCGGCCAGTGGCTTCCGTTGCCGTCGTGGCTCTCACAGCATTGCACCTGCGCACGTGACCCGCCCGCGCCTGGATCGTGCGGCCTAGAGCCCGTGATGCGGCCACTGCGGCGCGAGATCGCCGGCCTTGAAAGCCGCCGCGCCGATGACGTGGGAGTCGCGGCGCATGAACATCGAGATGGTCATCTCGGCCTCGATGCGCAGGCGTTCCTCGAGCGTCCGCCCGACGCCGCGCATGATGCTCTCCTTGTCGCTGCGGATCGCTCCCTGCGGGAGCCCTGCAATCTGCCCGGCGAGCTCCTGCGCGCGAGCGAGCGCGTCGCCGCGGGGCACGATCTCGTTGACGAGACCGATGCGAAGCGCCTCCTCGGCGTCGATGCGGCGGCCGGTGATGACGAGCTCCATCGCCTTCGCGAAGCCGACGACAAGCGGCAGGCGCACGGTCATCCCGTCGCCGCCGACGATGTTCCAGCGCCGCTCCAGCGCGCCGAACTCCGCGTTCTCGGCGGCGATGCGGATGTCGGCGAGCAGCGCGGTCTCGAGCCCGGCTGCGAACGCATAGCCGTTCACGGCGGCGATCACCGGCTTGAAGATGTCGGCCTTGCGCGTGTAGCCGCACTCGCCGGGGCTGTTGTACAGGCCGACCCTGTACGCGTCCCAGTCGCCCGCCCGGTCGAGGTCCGCGGCATCCTGCAGGTCCCAGCCGGCGCAGAAGGTCCTCTCGCCGGCACCCGTGATCACCAGCACGAAGGCCTCTGGGTCGTCGCGGAAGCGCTGCCAGGCGTCGTGCAGCTCCGCGTTCATCGTGCGGTTGACGGCGTTGTGCTGCTCGGGCCGGTTGTAGGTGAGCGTGACGACATGGCCGGCCTGCTCGTAGATCAGCGTCTCGTAGTCCATCGCTGCTCGCTTTCCTCGGGTGTCGGGCGCCTGCTGTGACGCTCATACATCGCCCGCGTCCCCGCGGTCAAACAGCGCGCCGAGCTCAGGCCGGCTGGGGTTGCTGCTCGCGCCACGCGACCAGTGCGTCCAGCGCGTTGTTGACCACGCGCCCACGGAATGTCTCGGCGTCGTTGGCGTGCGGCAGCGGATCGTCGGGCACGGGCACGCCGAGGAACTCGCAGAGCGGGTCCCAGCCTTCGGTCACCTTCCAGACGAGCAGCCGCTCGGGCGGTATCGCTTCGCGCACGGCGTCGTTGTGCGCCTCCATCTGGCGGATCATCGCCGCCGGGTCATCGCCCTGGCCGAACGGCGAGCGATCGCTCCACAGCATCCGGTCGACCAGCTCGAGGTAGCGCTGCCAGCGCGGATCGATTTCACGCCGGGCGTCGGAGAGGTGGCTGACCAGCGAATCACCGCGCGTGAAGTTCCAGATCGTTTCGCGGTAGCTGTGCTCCCACGCCTCCGGGTCGCGGACGCTCAGCAGCACCTTCGCCTCCGGGTGGCGCTCGGCCAGCTCGCGGAAGAAGAAGCCGCCGGGCCAGTCGACCGTCGAATGGTGCCCGGCGAAGATCTCGTCGAGGACGTCCTCGCCGTCGAGCGCGCGGTGCCAGAGCTCGACTGCGTTCAGGTCGGAGATCAGGTTGACCCAGTGGTAGCAAGGGCCAAGACCCAGCTGCTCGAGCGCGAGCTTCTGCGACAAGGTCCCTGTCCGGGGAAGCCCGGCGCCGATCACGTACATGCTCTTCTCCCGATCCGGTTGACGAGGACGGGATACTCGCGGCCCCCGCGTAAGAAATGTCGAAGTATCCGCTCCCCAGCGGTAACTAGGGCAGGCGCGAGCCGTTGGGGCTGGTAAGTACCCCTTGGGCGGGATCGCCCTCGAGATGCCGCATCCCTTCACCAACACCGAGCCGTACGAGCGCCACGAGCCGACGCTGCGGCGCCGCCCGTCCGCGCCGCCCGTCCGCCAGGTGCCGAAGCTCGCCGGTCTGGCGGTCCTCGACACGCCGGCGCGGAGCACGACCCAGGGGGAGGCGCTCGAGCGGCTCAGGCTTGCCGGCGACGAGTTCGCGCAAGGGATCTTTGCCCGTTCCGGGGTTCAGCGTCGCGAGCTCATTCTGGACGAGACGTTCCTTGCCTCGAGCCTGCGCGGACGCACCGCGCGCGTCGAGCAGGAGCTGTTCGGGCAGGCCGTGCGCGCCGTCGATGAGCTCGGGATCGAGCCCGGCAGGGTCGGGGCTGTTCTCACATCGAGCCTGTACTCGCTCGGATGTCCGAGCCTCGCGCACCGGCTGATCGAGCACTACCGTCTGGACCCCGACGTCGACAAGTACCACCTGACGGCCGTCGGCTGCGCGAGCGCCGTGCCGCTGTTCCGGCTCGGCGCACAGATCGTTCATGCCAACCCGTCACGCGAGGTGCTGATCGTCGCGGCCGAGAGCATGAGCTCGATCCTCGTTCCCTCGCGCGACGGCGACCCTCGCGTCAAGACAGTCGGCTCGGCGATCTTCGGCGACGGCTGCGCCGCTGCCCTGCTCGGCGCGCGACGCGACTCCGAAGGCCCCGCGGTGCTCGCGACGACAGTGCACCAGGTTTCCGGCACGCTCGACGCCGTCGAGCTTGCCTTCGACGAGCACGACAGTCACCTCGGCCTCGCGCGCGAGCTGCCGGAGATCGCCACCGAGCAACTGTCGGGGCTGGTTGAGCGGTTCCTGGCGACAAACCACGTGCAGAGGCGCGAGATCGCTCACTGGATGCTTCACCCCGGGGGGCGGCGGATCGTGGAGCAAGCGCGCGACGCGCTCAACCTCGACGACGACGACGTCGCGGTGAGCTGGCAGGTGCTCGCCGAGCACGGGAACGTCGGCACTCCCTCGATCTTCTATGTGCTGGACGCGACCATCCGCGAGCGCCGTCCGCAGGCCGGCGAGCTCGGGCTGGCCGTCACGATCGGGCCCGGCGTGACCGTCGGGCTGATGCTGCTCGGTTTCTAGCCGGCGCCTGGTCTCACAGCCCGAACTGGGGCCTGTAGGACGCCGGTACGAGCGGCTCGAACTCGCGATGACGTTCGATGAAGGATTTGACGAACGGGCAGAACGGCAGCACGGCAAGCCCCCGCTCGCGGGCGTCTTCGAGGGCGAACCGGATCAGCTTGTCAGCGAGCCCGCGGCCCTGCATACGTTCGTCAACTTCGGTGTGCACGAAGGCGATCAGGCCCGGGCGCGCGCGGTAGATCGTGCTGGCGACCATCTCGCCATCGACGGATAGCTCGTAGCGCTCCCGCTTGGGCGCGTCGGACACCTCGATGCGCTGCGTCGCGGCCATGCGGGCACCTTAGGCGCTCAGCTCCGCCTCGCCCACCCCGATGATCTCGACCTGCTGCCCAGGCAGACACCCCGCGACTTCGATCGTCTCGCGGGCCACGGAGCGGCGAAGCCTGACGAACGCGACAGCGCCGATCACGACCGGGACGAGCAGGGCCAGTGCCCTGTAGCCGAGCACCGCTGCCGTAGCCGCTCCCACCGGCACGTGGTAGAGCGTGAACGCGCCGACGAGGCCCAGGTCCACGCCTCCGATGCCCCCGGGCAACGGAATCAGCCCGCCGAGCTCCCCGAGCAGGTAGCCGAACCAGATGATCGCCAGCGACGGGACGTCGCCGAACGCGTGGAAGGTCGCCCACAGGATCATGACGTCGAACCCGAGGTAGCCGACGAGCCCCAGCAGAAGGAGCGGCCCGCCGTGGCGCAGCAGATCGAGCGCATCATCGACGCCCTCGGACAGCGCCCGGAACGTCGCCGCGACTCGCGAGCCGGTGCCACGTCGCGCGGTGGCCCGCCGCTCCACGGCCTTCGCAAGTCGGCCGCCGAGGATCGTCGCGACGACCGCGAAGATGGCGAGCCCCGCGGGACCGGCCGTCAGCGCGACCGACTCGTGCGACGACAGGACCCCGGCCGCGAGCAGCGTTCCCAGCACGATCACGCCGAGCACGTTCGGAACGCTCGTCAGGAAGAAGAAGGCGACGCTCCGGCGCGCGATCCGCGGCGCGTCCATCCCGCCGCGGCGCAGGGCCCAGGCGCCGAGCGCGAGCCCGCCCGCGCCGCCGATCGGCAGAACGGCGTTCGCGCCGAGCTCCGAGAAACCGATCTCGAAGCTCGTCCCCCACTTCATCCGCCGGCAGAACACGCTCCGGAAGGCGACCGAATAGCAGACGCCCGAGAGCACCTTCAGGACGGCCCCCACCGCGAGCCACTTCGGGTCGCCATGTTCGAGGCGGGTGCGCAGGCTCGCGAGCCCCGGCACGAGCGTGATCACGGCGATGACGCCGATCACCACGACTGCGAGCCAGAGCAGGCGGCGGCGAGCCCGCTTGCCCCCCAGTTCGGGCGGGCCCTCGAGATCCTCGCGCCGCACGACCGGCCTGTCCGGCCTGTGCGGGGGTGCCTCTTGAACCGGAGGAGTCACGCAGTGCCCGCCGATCTCTGGATCGCGTCGACCGCGCGCCCACGCTCTTTCAATGCGAACGGCGCTGGACGAGTGGGTCGTGCCACGCCTGCAGTTTCACGGGAAGGGCGGTGAGGCGGCCTCACCGGATCCGGGCGATGCCGGGCCGAGCAGCGCGACGCGGGAGCTAGGATCGCTCCGATGAGAGCTCTGCGCGCGACGGAGACGACGATCGCCTGATGGCCTCCGCCCTCGTGATCGGCGCGCGCAACCTTGGCTTCGCGATCATCGAGAGGCTGCTCGCGGACGGCTGGGACGTCGCGGGCGGCGCGGTGTCGGCCGGGACCATCGATCGAGTTCGGGGGACGGGAGCGCATGCCGTGAAGGTAGACGTCACCGACCAGGCATCCGTCCTCGCCGCCCTCGAGGAGGTCGGCGCCCGCTTCGGGCGGGTCGACCTCGTCGTCAACGCAGCGTCTCCCTACGCGGGCGGCGGCGGGGGCCCGTTCGGGGGCGGAACGCTGGCGGAGAGCGATCCGGACGGCTTCGAGCGCTGGGCGAGCTCGCCGGCCCGCGGGGCATACGGCGCCCTGAGCGCCTCGGCGCGCTTTTTGAAGGCGCAAGGCGGCCCTGCGACCGTGATCCAGGTGACCGGCGGCTCGTCGCGACGCGCGATGCCCGGACGCGGCCTCTGGGCGGCGGGCGCTTTCGGCGTGCGCGCGCTCACGCAAGCAGCCGCCCTCGAGCTGCGCGAGGAGGGAATCCACGTCGCGCTTCTGATCGTCGACGCCGGCATCGACCGCTCCGGGGAGGGCGACGCCCGCACGGCCGACCAGCCGAGCATCGCGGGCGCGGTCGCCTACCTGGCGAGCCAGAGCCCGCGCGCGATGACCCACGAGCTCCAGGTCACGCCCGCGCTCGACAACTGGACGCCATAGAACGGCGCGCCGCCTGGCGCTTCGTCAGCTCCCTGGCTCATAGCTCCAGCCGTGGCACGGGCCGCTGCCGTCGCAATAAGGCTGGTTGCCCGACTCCGAGCAGCGGCAGAGCGCGGCTCGCGTCTCCCGCTGGCCTTCGAGCTCCAGGTCCCCCTCGATCAGCAGCGGCCCGCCGTCCGGGAGCCGAACTCTCGTGGGCACGCGGGGCCGCTCGGGCTCGCCGTCGCGCAACGTGTAGTGCAAGGCGCCGGTGGGGCATCTCGCGATCACGCCGGCGAGGGCCGCCGGGTCGCCCGCGTCCGGGGTGACCCAAGGGCGCTTCGCCGTGTCGAAGACAGCCGGCATCCCACGAACGCATTCGGCCGCGTGAAGGCAGCGAGCCGTGTCGTAGGTGACCACGATCTCCTGCGCCTCATAACGTTTCACCGGCATCGTCCGCATTCTCGCACCGAACGCGTCCGGCGCTCAGGCCTCGCCAGGGCCGGCAAGCAGGGTTCGGACTTCGGCGACGCGCCCGTCGCGGAACGTGAGGAAGTCCACCCCGCGGGCCACCGGGTTTCCGCGTGGCCCGAAGCGCCACGCCAGAGCGGCGCTGTCAGGTCCTTCATAGCGCGGGCTGTCCTCCTCGAGCACCGCGTCCTGCGGGGCACGGTCGAGCAGCTCGCCGGCGCGGTCGGCAAGCGCCTGCCGGCCCACGGACTCCCCGTCCGGGTCGACGAATCGCACGTCGTCGGTGTAGGTCTGCTCGACGGCCGCGCGACGCTTCTCCAGGTCCCGCTCGCCGAACACGTACAGGTTCGCGGCCAGCAGAGCCACCGGGTCGCGATTCGCCTGGCTCTCCATCCGGACCTCCTTGGTGAGTTCGTAGGGCGAGCTCGAGCCTCGCCGAAGAAGCGACACGGCGCCATCACCGGATTCGAGTGATCCTGGGATGCGATGCCCGGCGATGGTCCATGAGATTGCGCGTGAAGGCATTCTCACTGGGCGCGGGCGGCAGCCGGGCCTATGTTCTTCTCGTGTCAGCGAGAACACGCCCCGTCCGCGGCTGAGCGGTGCGTTCGCCCGACGCTCCCAGTGCAGACGCGACCCCCGGCACGAGCGATCCGCCCGAGGCCGCCGGTCCCGTCCGCGTTTCCGCCTCGCCCGATTGGCTTGCGGAGCGCCGCGAGCAGCGGCGCGTGGCCGCGGCGAAGCGAAGGCGCCGGCGCCTGCTGCTCCTGATCGCGATCGTTCCGGTCGGCGTCCTGCTCTGGGCGATCGTCTCCTACGCGACCTGGATGGTGAAACCGACGAGCATGTCGTTCGGCGCCCGCAGCGTCGAGTGGGTGAGAGCCGAGGTGCCGTTCGGGAACACGATCGTCGACGACATCGAGCACGTCTACTACACGGCGAAAGCGCCGAAGAAGGGCGGGCCGGCACCCAAGCGTCTGCCGGCGATCGGGTTGAGCCAGGTGCCGAACAAGAAGCAGACCGCTGCCTGGCCGCCGCGGATCAAGCCGGTGTTCGCGCATCCGCTGCCCGGTGAAGGGGCCTGGAAACCGACCGGACCGCCGGTGGACGGGGGCCCACCGGTGCTGGTGAGCACCTTCCGCCCCGAAGCTGAATATCCGCAGCTGCTCGCCTACGTGGCCTGGTTCGACCCCGCGCGCGCCGCGATCGCCTACTACCCAGGCCGTTACGAGCCGCCCAACGCGGCCGTTCGCGGGCCGATGATGGTGCCCGACGGGCAGCGTTGGCGACTGCTCGCGACGTTCAACGGCGGCTTCACCTACGAAGACGGCGAAAACGGCTCGGCGATCGACGGTCGGGTCAACGAGCCCCTCAAGGACGGCAAAGCGACGCTGGTCGGCTATCAGGACGGCCGCGTCCAGATCGTCAAGTGGAGCGGCGGCCCCAAACCAGGCGCGGACGTCGCCTGGGCTCGCCAGAGCCTCGCTCCGATCGTGTGGGACGGGCGTCTGAACCCCACCCTGAACGAAGACCCCAACAGCCCCGAATGGGGATTCACGCTCGGCGGGGCCGTCCGCGTGTGGCGCACCGGCGTCGGCGTCGACCGGCGCGGCGACGTGATCTTCATGGCCGCCGAAGGCCAGACCGTGATCTCGCTCGCGAAGGCCCTCCGGCATGCCGGCGCGGTGCGCGCGATGGAGCTGGACATCAACCCCGACTGGCACACGCTGATCACCTACACGCACAGCCACGGCCTCGTGCCGCGGATGGTCGAGCCCCAGCCGAACCAGCCGGACGACCGCTACCTGGCCGCCGACGACCGTGACTTCTTCGCGGTCTACAAGCGTCTGCCCGGCCCCGTGACGGTCCCGCTCAAATAGGGCTATCGCGCTACGCGGCGATCCGCAGACCGGCAGCCTCGCCGGCGCTCGCCGGCGCGTTCGCGCGCTCGCCGAGAAGCTGCTGGGCGAGCTGCACGGTGCTCGCGCCCTCGCCCACGGCAGCGGCGACGCGCTTGACCGAGCCGCGGCGGATGTCGCCGGCCGCGAAGACGTTCGGCATGCTCGTCTCGAGCGACAGCGGCCGGCGCTCGAGCGGCCAGTCCTCGTCGAGGAGTTCCTCGCCCGTAAACAGGAACCCATGCTCGTCGCGCGCGATCTCCGCGGGCAGCCATCCGGTCTGGGGGCGCGCCCCGATCAGGACGAACAGGGCGTCGGCCGCGACGGCCCTGTGCTCTTCCTTGCCCCGCTCCAGCACCAGCTCCTGCAGGTGGCCCTCTCCCCCGCCGCCGACGACCGCCGTTCCAGTGCGCACCTCGATGTTCGGCGTCGCCCCGACAGCACGGACGAGATACTGCGACATCCCGTCCTGTAGAGACCGCGCGCGGACGATGAGGGTCACCTCCCGCGCATAACGGGCAAGATGGACCGCGGCCTGACCGGCCGAGTTCCCGCCGCCCACGACGTACACCCGATTCCCCGCGAGGCCCGGGGCCTCGGAGGTCGCCCCGCCGTAGAAGACGCCGGCGCCCTCCAGCTCCTCGAGAGCCGGGATGCCCAGGCGCCGGTAGCTCGCTCCTGTCGCGAGGATCACGGCGCCTGCGTCGACGCTCCGTCCATCCGAAAGCGATACGGCGTAGGAGTTGCCCGAGCGAGCGATCTCGGTCACGCGGTGCATGAACAGGAAGCCCGCCCCGAACGACGCGGCCTGCTGGTAGGCCTCTTCGGCGAGACGGCTGCCGCTCACTCCCCTGCCGAAGCCGAGGTAGTTGCGGATCAGCGAGCTCGATCCCGCCTGACCGCCGATGCCGCCCGAGTCCACGACCAGTGTGCGCAGGCCGTCGGAGGCTCCGTAGACGGCGGCTGAGAGGCCGGCCGGTCCGGCGCCGACGATCACGAGGTCGAACCTCTGATGGTCCAGGCCCGCCGGCGCGCCGGCGACCTCTGCGATCTCGGCGTTGGACGGGTCTTCGAGCACGCTTCCGTCGGGAAGCACCATCAGCGGCAGCTTCGGGTCGGCCGCCGCTTTCGCAACGAGCTCACGCCCTTCCTGTGAGTCCGCAAGAGAGAACACGTGCGGAGTCGCGCAGCGCGACAGGGTGTGCCGCAGTTCGTAGGCCCGCCCCGACCACTCCTCGCCGACGATGTGGATCGTCTGCGGAACGAGCCGCCGCTCGCGCGCCCAGTCGAGCAGGAAGTCCGCTACGGCCTCGTGGAACACCTCGTCCTGGGACGGCGCGGGTCGCGCTATGTAGTAGTCGATGCGCCCCAGCGCGATGTACGTCTGGATCGCCCCCGCGGTCGACGGGTCGATCCACGCGTAGGGGGCGACGAGCAACGCGCGCTTCGCGTGCGGGTGCAGCCCGCGCACCAGGTCGAGAAGCTCCTCCGGCGTGCCGCTCGGCAGCGATTGCCCGATGAGCACGAGCGCCACCTCCACCCCGGTGTCTCTCATTTCCGCGAATCTCCGCCGCGCCTCGCCGGGGTCGAGCAGGCACACGACCCGGTAGTCGCGGTCGTAGCGCCGGATCAGCTGGCTCTCGAGCGCCGCGAGGACCTCGCGGTCCTGCTCGACGGCGACTATCGCTGGGCGGGGCATCCTCGCCGAGCCTCAGATCGCCCGCGCCGGGGAGGCGCCGTCGGATGGCGCACGCGTCAGCGGCGCACGGGTCACCGCGCTCAGCTGCTCGTCGACGTCGTAGTAGCGGACCTCGATGTTGCCGATGCCCGGATGGCTCGAAAGCGCGGCCCTCATCGGTCCCTCGCCCCAGGCCCGCGCGTGCTCGGCGCTGTCGAACAGATAGACGCTCTCAGCGACGTGCTCGGAATCGTCGAAGCCCCACAGCTTCCAGATCAGACCGGGGAGATCCGCGAGCTTCTGGGCCGCCGCGAGAAACGCGGGCGCCTGTTCGGGGTCATCGCTGCCGAGCTGGCGCCCGTACCGGACTACAAGGAGCTTCATCGCTCCTCCTTCCCGTTCGCGGTTCGATTCCGCGACCAACTCTCGCCGGTGACGGCGCCGCGATGAATACGGGTCGCAGGCGTCTTCTGGTGCGGATACCCGCACCCGCAGCCCGTCCGCCGCGCCCGCGCGCTGATCGCCGCAGGCGCTAGGAGTGCTGCGCCTCGGCGCGGCTGCGGAGCAGCCCGAGGAGCCGCGCCTCGAGCCCCGCCTGGAACGGGCGCGGCTCGGCCGTGGCGTGGAGCACCACCAGCATCCGTCCCGCCGTGAAGGCGAGCAGGTCTCGGTATCGGCGCGCCGGCGGGCGGTAGGAACGCGGTGTCGCGCTCCACGCGACGCCGTAGACGCCACTCGGAGTTCGTATGCGGGACACCTCGAGACCGGTTTCGCTGCCGGCGCCGCCGGTGGCGTCCCCGTCGCGCTCGAGACAGGCCCGCGCCCGGGCGCTGCTGAGAACCGAGAGCTCGCGCCGTGCGGCGGCTCGGGTCCCGAAGAGGAACACGACCGAGCGCACTCCTTCGATCGGCGCTCCGGCCTGCGTGGCTTGCAGCCCGCGCGTCAGGTGCAGCGAGGAGTAGCCGGCGAGGAGACGCGACCGGGCGATCGAGACGCCGCCGTCGCAGCGTTCGATCCACGCGTCGAACGGGCCTTCCCTGACGGGCCCTTCGTGCCCGGGACCGACGACGAATCCCGGTTCCTGCACTTCGCCGGCGATCGCGCCGGGAACGTCGCCCGGTCGCAGGTTGACCGCTCTGGCGTAAGCGAGCGCTCGCGCCTGCGCCGGGTCCGATGCGGCTGGCGCGCGCACGGCGGCTTGCGCCCCGGTGGTGGAGCCCCGGCCCGAACCTCCGCAGCCCGAAGCAGCCCCGAGGCCGACCGCGGCAAGGGCAGCGAGCAGCGTCCTGGAACGCCACAGGACCATGTGGCCGTATCGGCAGCGTGCGCGCGGTACTGGACGTTTGGCCGCACCGGGGCGGCCTAGTCTCCCGTGCCCGGGAGATCCTCGCCCCGAACGACCCCGATCAGCACGCCCTCCGGCGAGGTCACGATCGCGACGGTCGCCTCGGCGGAGCGAAGCCGGCGGGCGAGCTCCACGGGATCCTTGTGCGGGCGCGTCGTCGACGGGCCGGGCTCCAACAGCAGCTTCGCGGTCGCGTCCTGCGGCGCGTCATCCATTCGTGAGCCCCGGACCCGTCCGAGCACGACACCGTCCGCGAGCACGAGCGCGAACCCGTACGGGCTCGCCTGGATCCGCCGCCTGATCTCCGTCGCGCCGTCGTCGAGCCCGCAGGTCGCGACGTCATCGCGCGCGAAGGAGCCGGCAGTCGCCGCCGATGCGAGAGCGCCCTCCATCGGCAGGCCGTGCGCCATCCAGTCGACCTTGCTGAGCGCGTAGTCGTACGCGTCGAATCCGAGCTGCTCGAGCCATGCTGCGGCGCGCGGGCTCATGTCGCACAGCGCATCCCAGCAGTAGACGACGACCGGCCTCGCCCGATCGAGCTGCTCTGCGCGCGCCACGTCCAGGTCCTTCAGCGGGTGACTGACGGCGCCGGGAATGTGCTGTTCCTCGTACTCCTCGCGGGGCAGCACCTCGACGAGCTGAGCGCCGCGCTCGATCAGCTCGCGCATCCCGGTCAGGTCCACGACCTTTGTCATCTCGAACGATCACTACTCCTTCTCTTCGGCGGGCCGCGTCGGGCTAGTCTGCCCTATGACCCGCGAGCGAGCGGATCTGACGCTGGTGCACGGGTTCGAGCCCGGGCTCACGCGCGCCAGGATCGCCAACGGTTTCGTCTACCGGCATCCCGACGGCTCGGCCGTCGAAGACGCCGCCGAGCTCGAACGCATCGCCGCGCTCGCGATCCCGCCGGCATGGAACGACGTGTGGGTGAGCGCCGACCCTTCGGCACATCTCCAGGCGACGGGAATCGATGCACGCGGACGCAAGCAGTACCGCTATCACGCGAAGTGGCGCCAGGACCGCGACGCGTTGAAGTTCCACGACATGGAGGTGTTCGGGCGAGCCCAGCCCGAGCTGCGAGCGCGGGTCGCCGAGGAGCTCGGCGCCGAGGGACAGCTGGGCCACGGTCGTGTCCTCGCGCTGTCGCTGCGCCTGCTCGACGTTGGTCTGTTCCGGGTGGGCTCCGACCGCTACGCGCGCGAAAACCACCACTACGGCCTCACCACCCTGCAGATGGACCAGGTCACCGTGAACCGCGAGCGCGCCGTCTTCGACTACGTCGGCAAGGCCGGAAAGCGCCAGCGCCTCGCCGTCACCGACCGTGACGCCGTGCCCGCCCTCGCCGCGCTGCGACGGCGGCGCTCGGGCCCAGGGGAGCTGATCGTCTTCCGCGGAGGCCGCGGCTGGACGCGCGTCCATGCGGATGACGTGAACAACTACCTCCGCTACCTCGCCGGAGCCCAGTTCTCGGCCAAGGAGTACCGCACCTGGAACGCGACCGTGATCGCGGCCACCGCGCTCGCCGCGCAGCGACCGACGCAGGCGCGGGCGGCGAGCGCCGCCTCTCGCGCGGCTGCCGACGCGCTCGGGAACACGCCTGCCGTCGCCCGCCAGGCGTACATCGACCCGCGCGTCCTTCGGCGCTACGCGGACGGCGACGTCGTCGACCTCCAGGGCTTGCCTGCCGATCCCTGGCGGGCGCGGGCGGCAGTCGAGCGCCGCGTGCTCGAGCTCCTCGGCACGCGCTGAGCGACCTGCCCGCGGACTGCACGGGGGGGCCGCCGCGAGCGTCAGGCGCGAGCGCCGCGCTCGCGCTTCGCCGTCCATCCGAGCGCCGGCGCCACGTCGCGGGCGATCGTCTGAAGCAGGTGCGCGTTGTACTCGACCCCGAGCTGGTTGGGCACCGTCAGCAGCACTGTGTCCGCGGCCTGCACGGCCCGGTCCTGTGCGAGTTCGCCGGCGATCACGTCCGGCTCGCCCGTGTAGGTGCGCCCGAAGCGCGAGGTGTGACCGTCGAGGTAGCCGACCTGGTCGCGGTTCTCGTCTCCTCCGAAGTAGCGCCTGTCGAGGTCGGTCGTGATCGGGATCACGCTGCGGCTCACCGACACCCGCGGCGTGCGCTGCCAGCCCGCCTCGAGCCACGACTCGCGGTAGGCCTCGATCTGTTCGGCCTGCAGCTCGTCGAACGCCACGCCCGTGTCTTCCAGCAGCAGCGTCGAGCTCATCATGTTCATCCCCTGCTGCGCCACCCACCGCGCAGACTCGCGTCCCCCCGCGCCCCACCAGATGCGCTCGGAGAGACCCTCGGACTGGGGCTGGACCGCCAGCAGCCCGGTCGTCCCGGTGAACGACGGGTCCGCGTGCGCCACGCCCTCGCCGGCGATCGCTCTCCGGAACAGCTCGGTGTGCGCACGCGCGAGCTCCCCGCCCGCGTCGCCCTGCGCGTCGGGATAACCGAACGCTTCGGGGCCATCCAGCACCGGCTCGGGCGAGCCCCGGCTGATCCCCAGCTGCAGGCGCCCGCCGGCGATCAGGTCCGCAGCCGCGGCGTCTTCGGCCATGTACAGCGGGTTCTCGTAGCGCATGTCGATCACAGCCGTGCCGAGCTCGATCGCGCTCGTGCGGGCTCCCATCGCCGCCAGCAGCGGGAACGGCGAGGCGAGCTGGCGGGCGAAATGGTGGACGCGCACGAAGGCCCCGTCGATCCCGATCTCCTCCGCCGCCTCGGCGAGCTCGATCGACTGCACGAGCGCGTCTTTCGCGGTCAACGTCCGCGACCACTCGGCGCGCTGCCAGTGGCCGAAGCTCAGAAAGCCGAGCCGCAGCTCCTCGCGGGGCTCGCTCACCGTGCGCCCGCCATCCGTTTGCGAAGCCGCTCTATGCCGCCGCCGGCCATCGGCTACGAGGGTAGACCACGTCCGCCGGTGCTCGGCCGGCCGGGATGCGCCCCAACGCCGACCAGGGCGCGGGCCAGTGATCGCACGGGCGCGACCGAGCGCGTGAGAGCGGATCCTTCGCGAGCGGCACGGGGCACGCCCGGATCGCAGACGTCCGACGAGCAACGCGACCCGGGAGGTCCAGATGTCCGCTTCAGCCTCGCAACAAGCGACCGCAGGCACCGCGGCCGTCAGACCGTTCGACGTGAGCTTCTCCGAGCAGGAGCTCGACGAGCTCCACAGGCGTATCAACGCGACGAGATGGCCCGAGCGCGAGACGGTCACCGACGACTCCCAGGGCGCGCCGCTGGCGATGATCGAAGAGGTCGCACGCCGCTGGACGGGCGGCCACGACTGGCGCCGCTGCGAAGCGACGCTGAACGGGCTCCCTCAGTTCGTCACCGAGATCGACGGATTGGACATCCACTTCATCCATGTCCGCTCCAAGCACGACGGGGCGCTCCCGATCGTGATCACGCACGGCTGGCCGGGGTCGGTCCTCGAGCAGCTGAAGATCATCGCTCCGCTCACCGACCCGACGGCGCATGGCGGCGACGCCTCGGACGCCTTCGACGTCGTGATCCCCTCCCTCCCGGGTCACGGCTTCTCCGCCAAGCCGACCGGCACAGGCTGGGAGCCGGCCCGCATCGCGAAAGCGTGGGTCGTGCTGATGAAGCGGCTCGGATACGAGCGGTTCGTCGCGCAGGGCGGCGACTGGGGCGCGGCGGTCACGCAGGCGATGGGCGAACAGGCGCCTGGAGAGCTGCTGGGGATCCACTCCAACATGCCCGGCACGGCACCCGCGGCTCTCGCCGAACGGTTCGTGAACGGCTTTCCGGCGCCCCCGGGCCTCTCCGCCGAAGAGCGCAACGCCTACGCACAGCTGATCGCCTTCTACGAAAAGCACGTGGCCTACGCGCTGATCATGGCGACGCGCCCGCAGACGCTGTACGGGCTCTCAGACTCCCCGGTCGACCTGGCGGCCTTCATGCTCGACCACGGCGACGGCTCCGGCCAGCCCGGGCTCGTCGAAAAGGTCGTCCAAGGCAAGGCGCCCGGGGCGGTGACGCTCGACGACCTCCTGGACAACATCACGCTGTACTGGCTGACGAACACAGGGATCTCCGCCGCGCGCCTCTACTGGGAGAACAAGGCGGGCTTCTTCGAAGCGAAGAACATCTCGATCCCGTACGCCATCAGCGTGTTCCCCGACGAGCTCTACGAAGCCCCCCGGACGTGGGCCGAACAGGCGTATCCGGACAACCTCATCCACTACAACAAGCTCGACCGGGGCGGCCACTTCGCAGCCTGGGAACAGCCGCAGCTCTTCTCCGAGGAGATGCGGGCGAGCTTTCGCTCGCTGCGCCAGCCCTGACGTCCGCCTAAGGACTGCCGAGAACGCTCGCGCACGGTTCTACGATGTCCGATAGCGGGTATGCAATAACCGCCACAAACAAATAACGAGTTGCTAGCGGCGCACGCGGGTACTCCGCAGGCGCCGAACGGGCCCGGCCGGAGACCCCGACGAGCCCGGGAGAGGGTCGAAGGCCTATGGCGACTGAAGTACAGCCCGGCACGGATCCGGCGGCGATCCCGGCGGAGCGGGGCCACCTGAGCAGCGCGGACCGCGAGGCGCTGCTGCGCTACATGCTCCTGATGAGGGGCATCGAGGAACGGGCGATGACCCTGTACCGGCAGGGCAAGGTGCCCGGGTCCTTCTACGACGGCTACGGGCAGGAGGCGATCTCGGCCGGCGCGGCCTTCGCGATGGGACCGCGCGACCGCCTGTGCATCCTGCACCGGGACCTCGCCGCGCACCTGGTGCGCGGCGTCACGCCCGCGCGCATCCTCGCGCAGTACATGGGCCGCGCGGGCGGCGTCACCGGGGGCCGGGAGGGCAACGTGCATTTCGGCGACCCGGCGCTCGGCTGTGTCGGGATGGTCTCGATGCTGCCCGACATGATGCTCGTCGCCGCCGGCATGGCGATGGCCTTCAAACTCAGAGGTGAAGCGCGCTGCGCGATCACCTGGGTCGGCGACGGCGCCACCTCCCGCGGCGACTTCCACGAGGCGCTGAACTGGGCTGCGGTGCAGAGGCTGCCGGTGATCTTCATCTTGGAGAACAACCAGTACGCGTACTCGACGCCGCTGAACCTGCAGTTCGCGGTCGACCCCGTCGAGCGCGCCCGCGGGTACGGCTTCCCGGGCGAGCGCGTCGACGGGAACGATGTCGAGGCTGTCTTCGAAGCCACTCGGCGCGCGCGCGAGCGCGCGCTCGCCGGCGCCGGTCCGACCCTGATCGAGGCGCTGACGATGCGCATGCACGGCCACGCCGCCCACGACGACATGCGCTACGTGCCGGCCGCCCTCGTCGAGGAGTGGCGCGATCGCGACCCGGTCGAGCGACAGGAGCGGCGCCTCGCAGAGCTCGGCCTCGACGCCGGCGCGATCCGCGAGCAGGTGTCCGCCGAGATCGAGCGAGCCGCCGCCGCCGCGCTCGACTCGCCGATGCCGGACCCGGCGACGGCCCGCGAGGGCGTCTTCTGCGTCTCTGAGCCCGAGCCCCTGGGCGACGGCCTCGCGCCGTGGAGCGGCTTCGAGGAGGCCGGCGATGGCTGAGCTGACCTACCTGCAGGCGATCTCCGACGCCCTGCGCGAGGAGATGCGCGCCGACGAGCGAGTGTTCGTGATGGGCGAGGACGTCGGCGCCTTCGGCGGCGCCTTCAAGGTGACGGACGGGTTCCAGGACGAGTTCGGCGCCGAGCGCGTGATCGACACCCCGCTCGCGGAGTCGGGGATCATCGGCACCGCGGTCGGAGCCGCCGTCGTCGGTATGCGTCCCGTCTGCGAGATGCAGTTCGCCGACTTCATCTCCTGCGGCTTCGACCAGCTCGTCAACGTCGCCGGCAAGATGCACTACCGCCAGCGGCTCGCGGTCCCGATCACGGTCCGGCTCCCCTCCGGCGGCGGCTTCTCGGGAGGTCCGTTTCACTCCCAGAACCCCGAGGCCTGGTTCATGCACTCGCCGGGCATCAAGGTGCTTGCCCCGGCGAGGGCCGAGGACGCGAAGGGCCTGTTGAGCGCCGCGATCCGCGATCCCAATCCCGTCTGCTTCCTCGAGCACAAGAACCTGTACCGCCGCATCAAGGGCGACGTGCCGGCGGGCCGCTACGAGACCGAGATGAGCGCCCGCATCGCGCGCCCGGGCCGCGACCTGGTCGTGGTCGCCTACGGTGCGATGGTGTGGTCGGCCCTGGAGGCCACAGAGGACCTCGACGGTGCGAGCATCGAGGTGCTCGACCTGCGCTCGCTCGTCCCGCTCGACGAGCAGGCGATCCTCGACTCCGTCGAGCGCTGCTCGAAGGTCGTCGTCGTCGATGAGGCGAACGCGACGTGCGCCGCGGGCGCCCAGGTGTCCGCGCTGATCGCCGAGCATGGCTTCGAGCACCTCGACGGCCCCGTCGTCCGCGTCGCGGCACGCGACGTCCCGGTGCCGTTCTCTCCGCCGCTCGAACGCGACGTGCTTCCGCAACCTGACGACATCAGAAAGGCCTGCCGTGAGCTCCTCGCCTACTGAGCACGCCACGGTGGAGGTGACGATGCCGCAGATGGGCGTCTCGGTCGCGGAGGGGACGCTCGTGATCTGGCACAAGCGGCCCGGCGACTGGGTGGACGCGGACGAGACGATCTGCGAGATCACGACCGACAAGATCGACTGCGAGGTGCCCGCACCCGCCTCGGGGCGCGTCGCGGAGGTGCTCGTCGAACCCGAGCAGACGGTCCCGGTTGGAACGCCGCTGGCGCGCATCGCCACCGGGGATGCCGCGGCTGAGGTCACGCCCGCCGAGGAGCACGACGCGGCGGGCTCGGCGCCGCGTTCGGCTCCGCGATCGCACGAGCAGCCCGGTGCCGAGGCGGCCGGCTCCTTCGCCGGCGCGGGCCCGGCCGCCACGACGCCCCCGAACGGCTCGGGCGCGCCAGTCGGCGCCCACTACTCGCCGGTCGTGCTTCGCATCGCGCAGCGCGAGGGCGTCGACCTCGGCGCCGTGCCGGGAACCGGCCGCGGCGGGCGGGTTCGCAAGCAGGACGTGCTCGCCTTCCTGGAGGAGCGCGGCGCCGCCAACGGGACCGAGCCGCCACTGCACAGCGAGAGCCCCTATCGCGAGGAGCCGGGGGCTGCGCAGCCCGCAGGCCAGGCGGAGCGCCTCTCGCGGATGCGCCGCTCGATCGCCGCGCACATGCTCGAGTCGCTGCGCACGGCTGCGCACTGCACCTCGATCACCGAAGCCGACATGTCGAGAATCGAGGCCGCACGGCGCCGGCTCGGGCTCAGCTACCTGCCGCTGGTCGCGCGCTGCGCGATCGAAGCGCTGCGCGCCCACCCCGAGCTGAACGCGACGCTCGAGGGCGAGATGCTCACCGTGCATCCCGCGGTGCACCTGGGCATCGCCGTCTCGCTCGGCGCTGACGGCCTGATCGTGCCGGTCATCCACGACGCGCAGGACCTCTCCCACGAGGGGCTCGCAAAGCGCATCGCCGAGCTCGCCGCCCGGGCTCGCGCGGGCGAGCTCGGCGCCGACGACGTGCGCGGCGGGACGTTCACGATCACCAACCCGGGCGGCTACGGGACGATCGCCTCGACGCCGATCATCAACCAGCCGCAGGTCGCGATCCTCGATCTCGAGGCGGTCGTGCGGCGCCCGGTCGCTGTCAGCGACGGCATGGGCGGCGACGCCGTCGCGATACGGCCGATGACGAACCTCTGCCTCTCGTGGGACCACAGGGCGCTCGACGGCGCCCTGGCCGCGCAGTTCCTCGGCACGGTCCGCGAGCGAATCGAACGATGGGAGGAGGACTGATGGCCACCGCGACCGTCACGAAGGAGCCGGCGCCGGCGAGTGCGCCGGACGCGAGCGAGCACGAGCTCGTGCTCGTGCGGCGTGGTCGCCGCACGGGCGCTCACACGATCGTCGCCGTGCACTCGACGGTGCTCGGCCCGGCGCTCGGCGGCTGCCGGCTGTGGCGGTATCCGAGCCTGGACGAGGCAGTCGAGGACGCGCTGCGGCTGTCGAGCGCGATGACGCTGAAGGCGGCGGCCGCGCAGCTCCCGTTGGGGGGCGGCAAGGCGGTCATCTTCCCCGGCCCGGAGCTCGACCTCAGCGGGCGCTCCCGCGAAGCGCTGCTGGACGACTTCGCGGACACCCTGAACATGCTCGACGGCATGTACATCACCGCGGAGGACGTGGGCATGGGCGCAGCCGACATGGACTACCTCGCGTGTCGCTCGCGACACGTCGTCGGGGCGCCGACCAACCACGGAGGAAGCGGAGATCCGGGCTCCTTCACGGCAGCGGGCGTGCTCGCCGCGATGCGTGCCTGCTGCGACGCCGCGTTCGAGAGCGCCGAGTTGGGTGCGAGGAGCGTCGCGCTCGTCGGGCTCGGGCACGTGGGAGAGCCGCTCGCTCGCGCTCTCGCCGAGTCCGGAGCGGAGCTCGTCGTCTCGGACATCGACACGGGCAAGCGGGTCCTGGCCTCGGAGCTCGAAGCCGTGTGGCTCGACCCCGCCGATGCGGTGCGCGCCGACGTCGACCTGCTCGCGCCATGCGCCCTGGGCGGTGTCATCGACGAGACGCTCGGCGTCGAGCTGCGCGCGCGGATCGTGTGCGGCTCGGCCAACAACCAGCTCGCCGCGCCACACCTGGCTGACGTGCTCGCGGCCCGCGGGATCCTCTACGCGCCAGACTTCATCGCGAACTCCGGCGGGCTCATCAACGTCGCGATGGAGCTGACCGGATATGACCGCGACCTTGCGCTGGAGCGCATACGCCGGATCGAGGACGTGCTCGGAGCGATCCTCGACCACGCGGCTGTCGCCGGCGTCACTCCGTACGCCGCGGCCGTCGAGCTCGCGACCGCCAGGATCGCCGCCGCCAGGGCCCCCTCGGCGGCGGGTCCGCCCCGTCCGGCGTCCGCCGAGCATCTCGTCGAGCTCGCCGAGTGAGCGATCAGGACGGCGGACGCCACCCGCGGGCGAGGGTCGTCTGACCCACCTCGATGATGTATCCGTCGGGATCGCGGATGTAGCAGCGGATCTCCGTCGCGTGCTGCTTGGGAGGCGTCAGGAACTGCGCGCCGCGCGCGCTCCACTCGGCGTAGAGAGACTGGATGTCCGCGACGCGGATGTTGAGGAAGCTGCTCACGCGATCGGGGTCGGGCGGCGTTTCGAGCGTGACGGTCGGCTTGTCGTCTGTCGGCCCTCCCCCGCGGTTGATGATGATCCAGCTGTTGGCCAGGGCCACGTAGGTCACCTCGTCACCCGACTCACCTCCGATGACCGTTCTGCCGCCGAGCACGTCGGTGTAGAAGCGACGGGATCGCTCGACGTCGTCCGAGACGATGAAATGGGCGAGGACCAGCTGATCGTCGATGCTGCTCACGGTGACCTCCGCTCTCGAAGATGGGACGGAAACGGTCGCGCCCGGCGCGGCGCATCGCGCCAGTGTGCCCCTGGTCCTGAACTCGGCGCACGGGCCGGCGGATCATCCCTAACGGGCGATGCTCTGCCGGCGCGGTTGGCAAAGCGTGTCGGCGATGGCCGCGCAGCCTCAGATGCCCGACGTGCCCGTTCACGACGTCGTGAGAGTCAGGCACAGGCTGATGCTCGAGTTCGGCTCGCGTGCCGACTTCGACAACCCGCGGCTCGAGTACCGGCGGCTGTTCTCCGAGCTCCTCGGAACGTTCATGCTCGTGCTGGTCGCGGCTGGAGGCGGCCTTCTTCACGCGAAGGGCGAAATCAGCCTCGCGGCCGCCGTTGTCGCACCCGGGCTGATGGTGATGGCGATCATCCTCTTCATGGGTGCGGTCTCCGGAGCGCACCTGAACCCGGTCGTCTCGGTCGCGTTCGGCCTTCGCGGCGACTTCCCGCGGCGGCGCATCCCCGGCTACATCATCGTCCAGCTCGTGGGAGCCGCGCTTGCCTGCCTCTTCCTGCGCGCCGTGTTCGGCAACATCGAGCACCTCGGCGCGACGCTGCCCGGCCCCGGCTACCACGACTGGCAGGCGCTGCTGATGGAGATCGCGCTCACGGCGGTGCTCGTGAGCGTGATCCTCGGAACGGCTTCCGGCGCGCAGAACGTCGGGACGATCGGGGCGTTGGGCGTCGGCGGCTACATCGCCCTGGCCGGGCTGTGGTCGGCGCCGGTCAGCGGCACTTCGATGAACCCCGCGCGCTCGTTCGGCCCCGCGCTCGTGAGCGGGCATTGGGCCAGCTACTGGGTGTACGTACTCGGCCCGTTCGCCGGGGCACTGATCGCCGTCGGCTGCGCGATCATCCTGCGCGGGCCAGGTGGAGACCCCGTCTCGCGCGCCGCCGGCTCGGGAGCGCTCGACGACGCGCGGCCCGACGGCTCGGTCACCGGGCCGCGTCCAGCGTGATCGTCGCGGTGGCGAATGGGCGCGCTCGAGCGGCCCGTGCGGATTTGCGTCACGTTGCGACGTGTGACTAAAATCGCGCGTACCAGCGGCGCCTGAGGCTGGGGCGGCGTCGCGCCAGAGCAAGGAGGAGAGATGGATCGGGAAACGAGGTCACTCGTGCGGTGGTGGCGCGCGTTCGCCTTGGCCGCCCTGAGCGTCGCTGCGCTCGGGATCGGTGCCGTGGCGGCATCCTCGGCGTCTGCGGAATCAACCTGGCTGTGCCGGCCAGGGCTCGCGAGCAATCCCTGCTTGAGCAGCGAGGAAGCGACGGTCGAGCTGGACGGCGGCGGCAAGTTCGTCGAGCACGCGCAGCCTGCGAAGAACCCGCCGATCGACTGCTTCTACGTCTACCCGACCGTGAGCAGCCAGTTCACGATCAACGCGAACGAAGAAATCGCCAACGAAGAGATCGCGATCGCCGAAAGCCAGGCATCGCGGTTCTCCCAGGTATGCAAGGTCTACGCGCCGATCTACCCGCAGCTGACGATCCCGGCGATCAACGGGTTCCTCGGCGAAGTCAAGGAGGAAAACGTCGTCAAGGCGTACACGGGTGTCGCGATCGCGTTCGAGGAATACCTCGCCAAGTACAACGGCGGACGCGGGTTCGAGCTGATCGGCCACTCCCAGGGTTCGTCGATGATCGAGCAGCTGATCAAGGAAGTGATCGAACCGAACCCGGCGCTCCGCAAGCAGCTCGTCGGGGCGCAGGTGCTCGGCGGCCAGGTGATCGTCCCCGAAGGCAAGAAAGTCGGCGGGACGTTCAAGACGATCCCCGGATGCTCGGTCGCCGGTCAGACCGGGTGCGTGGTCGCGTACTCGAGCTTCCTGGAAGAACCGCCTGAAAACGCGCTCTTCGGTCGGCCGACCTCGATACTCGGGGGCGGCGTGCCCGAAGTCGAACACCCGCAGGTGCTCTGTGTGAACCCGACCGTTCTGGCGCAGGGTCCATTCGCCGGCCCGTCGCTGTCGTACTACCCGACGTTCAACGCGTACGGCGGCAAATACCCGAGCCCGTTCCTGGGCCCGGTCACGCAGGCGCCGAAAGCGGCCACGCCGTGGGTGGCCACGCCGGCGCAGTACTCGGCGAAGTGCGAAGCCCGCAACGGCGCGAGCTGGCTGCAGCTCACGCCGAACGACCCGAAAGACACGCGCACCGAAACGGTGCTCGTGAACACGCTCGGGCCCACCTGGGGTCAGCACCTCGTTGATGTCAACGCGCAGCTCGGCAACCTCGTCGCGGACGCAGGTATCCAAGGCGCGGCATACGTGCTGACGCACCACTAGTCAGCAGGCGACTGGCAGGCTCACCCGATCCGGGCCGAGGCCTTGATCGGGTGGGCCGCGCCTGCGCTCCCCGGCTCCCGGTTCCGCTTCACCGAGCAGGTCGCTAGGCGGCGAGCTTCGGGCGTATGTCGTCGCGAGCGTCCCGGACCGGCGCCATCGCTGATGTGTCGGCCGGCCAGCGGTTGATCGCGTGCGGCGTGGCGCCCCACAGGTGCTGGACGGCGTAGGCCCGCCACGGGCTCCATTGCCGCGAGCGGGCGGCCAGATCGTGCGGGCCGCTCGGCAGCCCGAGCGCGCCCGCGCCGCGGCGCACCCCGAGGTCGCTCGCCGGGAACGCGTCGGGCTCGCCCAGGCATCGCATCGCGATCACCTGCGTGCTCCATGGCCCGATCCCCGGAATCTGCGCCAGCGTCGCCACGGCCTCGGCGCGGTCGCTGCCGGGGGCCAGCTCCAGCCGTCCGGCGGCGAGGGCGCCCGCCAGGCTGTGCACCGTGCGAAGACGTGCGCGTGGCATCGCCAGCTCCGCGCCGGCAAGGACGGCCGGGGCGGGGAACAGGCGCGACAGGCCTCCCTCCGGGTCGGCGACCGGCTCGCCCCAGCGAGCCACGATCCTAGCGGCGTGCGTGCGCGCCGCGGCCGTCGATATCTGCTGTCCGAGCACGACTCGCACGGCGAGCTCCGCGCCGTCGACCGTGCGCGGCACGCGACGCCCGGGATGGCGCGCAACGGGCTCCTTGAGGTCGGGATCCGAGCCGAGCTGCGCGTCGATCGCCTCCGGGTCGGCATCGAGATCGAGCAGCCAGCGGCAACGCGCGATGGCGGTCCCGAGGTCGCGGAGATCCTCGAGCCTCAGGCGGGCGGCGATGTGATCCGGCTCCGGCCGCAGCTCGGCGATGCCCGTTCCATGGGGCAGCCGCAGGGTCCGGCGATACGTCCCGTCGCGCGTCTCCTCAACCCCGGGGACGGCGGTGGCAGCGAGGTGCCCGAACAGGTTGTCGGGGCTCAAGGGGCGGCGGAAGGCGAGCCGCAGCCGGATCGCGCCGGCGGTGAGGCCCGCCGCGCCGCCTGCCCGCCGCCGCAGCTCGGTCGGGGTGAGCGCGAACACGGCTCGAACCGTGTCGTTGAACTGGCGGATACTCGAGAAGCCGGCCGCGAGCGCGACCTCAGCCATCGTCAGCGAGCTGGATTCGATCAGCGTCCGGGCGGTCTGCGCGCGCTGCGCGCGCGCGAGCGCCAGCGGCCCCGCGCCGAGCTCCTCGCGCAGCACCCGCTGCAGCTGCCGGACGCTGTACCCGAGCCCGGCGGCGAGCGCGGGAACACCGTCGCGGTCCACCACGCCGTCGGCGATCAGCTGCATCGCGCGGGCGACCACGTCCCCCCTGGCGTTCCATTCCGGCGATCCGGGTGAGGAGTCCGGCCGGCAGCGCTTGCACGCGCGAAAACCCGCCTGCTGGCAGGCCGCGGCCGTCGGGTAGAAGCGGACGTGCTCGGCCTTCGGCGTCATCGCCGGGCAGCTCGGACGGCAGTAGATGCCCGTGGACGTCACGGCCGTGAAGAACCAGCCGTCAAAGCGCGGGTCCCTGGCGCGGATCGCGCGGTAGCAGTGCTCGAACTCGATCGTCATCCGAGCGAGCGTGACAGCAGGCGCGCGCCCTGTCTAGCGGTTTTGCGACAGCGACGGTGACGTCGTATTTCCGCGAGACGCGGGGAGCGTTTCAGCCGCCGTTCCGCTCGCGGTGCTTGCACCCGGGCCAGCAGCACGGCCGGCGCTGGCCTTCCTCCAGCTCTTCCTGCGTCCGGCGGATCCGCCGCTCCCGGGTCTCATGGCGCTTGGCATCCTCGACCCAACAGATGAACTCGTTGCGTGCGAGCGGCGTGATGTCCCTCCAGGCGGTGAGCGCCGTGGCGCTGGCGCTCAGCGCCTCGCGCAGGTCCGCGGGCAGCTCGTGCACGACGCCGCCGGGGAGACTCTGAACGGGCACGGCCCAATCGTAGTGAGGCGATTAGTTTTCACCCCGCTGCGAGTCATAGCTCCCAAACCGGCGCTCGAACGAGGAGGACGTGATGGGAAGAGTGGTTGTGACCGAGTTCGTCTCGATCGACGGCGTGTTCGAGGACCCCGGCGGAGCCGAGGGGTACGAGCACGGCGGGTGGACGTTCGAGTACGACCGCGGCGAGGACGGAAACCGGTTCAAGCTCGACGAGCTGATGGACGCGGACGTCCAGCTGCTCGGTCGGGTCACCTACGACGGCTTCGCCGCGGCATGGCCGCAGCGCGAGGGCGACTTCGCCGAGAAGATCAACAAGGGACGCAAGGTGCTGGTCTCGACCACGCTGACCGACCCGAGCTGGGAGAACACCGAGGTGATCTCGAGCGATGTCCCGGCGCAGCTCGCGAAGCTTCGGGAGCAGACCGACGGGAACATCCTCGTCGCCGGGAGCGGGCGGCTCGTCACGACGCTGCTGGAGCACGATCTCGTGGACGAGCTCCGGCTGATGGTGTTCCCGACGGTTCTCGGCCGCGGCCGGCGTCTGTTCGGAGATGGGATCGACCGGCTCAAGTTCACGCTCGGCGAATCGAGAGCGGTCGGTCCCGACGGCGTCGTGGTGCTGGTCTACGAGCGGGCGCGCTGAGCTCCGCTCACAGGGACACGGACCCGTGCGGCATTTCGTGCTGCGTCCGCGGCCGCGCGGGACGCCCTGGAGCGGGCGGCCGCGCGGAGGCCGAGGGGCTCACGGGGGTGCTGCCGTGCGGGCCGGCCAGGACGGCCTCGTGCAGCGCGCTGCCGCCCACCCACTGCTTCCAGGTGAGGAACCACATCGTCCAGCCGTTGTCCCAGGTGCCGGCCTTCGGGCTGCCAAGGACCTTCACGGGGTCACCGGGGTCGGCCATCTTGTAGAAGATTTCGGCGTCGGCCGGGGACATGTTCACGCAACCGTGGCTCACGTTGGTGAACCCCTGCTCGCCGACCGACCAGAACGCGTCGTGCAGGTAATCGCCGCTCCAGGTGAACCGCACAGACCACGGCACCTCGATGTTGTAGCCCGGACCGACCATGTCGACCGGGTTCGCCTTCTCGATCGTCAGGTAGGAGCCGTCCGGCGTTTCGTCGCCGGGACGCCCGGTGCTGATCGGCCAGTGGGCGAACAGCTTCCCGTTGCGGATCACCTTCATGTAGTGATCGGCCGTGTTGGCCACGACCATCAGCGGCTGGCCGATCCTGAACGTCTGCGTGAGCGTGTGCGTGCCGTAGACGCCCGGGGACGCCTCGACGCCGTTCAGGTGCCCGGTGAAGTGCACTACCGTGTGCGCCGGCCAGTAATGGCGCGGGCGGAAGTAGAGGCACACGGGCGCGGTCCGGCACTGCTCGTCCCAGAACCAGGCGCCGACGACCGGCCTCGACGAGCTGACCTGGAGCGCCCGCTCGACGGCCGCGCGGTCCGCGACGGGCTGGCTCAGGTAGACGATGATCGGCATCCCCACGCCGTAGCTCTGGCCGTCGCCCTCGATGATCTCCGCCGAGAAGCTCCGTCTCGGCGCGAGCGTGCGAAACGACCTCGTCTCGGTGACACGAGCGCCGGAAGGATCGGCCGCGGTGGCGATGACCGTGTATCGCTGCGAGACGTCGAGCGCCCAGCGGCTGTGCCACACGGTCCCGGCGTCGTCGAGGGTCCCGCTCACCGGATCGCCGGCGGTGCGGACGACGACGGAGGTGATCCGGCCTCCAAGTGCCCTCACCTCCAAGCCGCGGTTCGGCGCCGCGTCGCTCGCGCCCGCCGGCGTGATCGCGATCCGCACAGCGCTCGACGCCGCGGCGCTCGAGAGCGCCCCGCCGCGCGTCGTCCGCGTGCCGGCCGAGCAGCCGGCGGCCACCAGCACGAGCGCGCAGGCTCCGACGACGGCGGGCGCGAGTCCGCGCCGGCCGGGGGACCGAGACAAGCTGATGTGAGGAACAGCCGCCGGGCGCAAGCTCCGACCTCCGAACGCTCTGCAAGGAGGCTAGCTCGCGGCTCTCCGCATACGCGCCGGTCGCCGGCGGGGTGCCGCGCCTGCTACGCCTGGCCGACCTGTTCCGCAGCCTCGTCACACTCGAGCTGCCGGTGCAGCGAGGGATCCCGCGCGAAGCGCCCGGCGACGCGCACCACTTCCTCTCCCAGCAGCCTCAGCTGCTGTTCGACCGCCGGGTCCCGGCCCTCCCCGGAGTCGTCGAAGGCGCGCGTCGAAAGCGGCACGGGGAACACGTAGGGAACCGCCCACGCCCGCAGCGAGCGGACCGAGAACTCCATCGTGTTCACGACCTGCAGTCCCTGGGTTCCCCCCGCGGCGCTGATCAGCCCGATCACCTTGTCGTGAAGGAACGAAGGGTCGCGTGTCCCCAGCATGTGCAGCCAGTCGATCGCGTTCTTGAAGGACCCCGAGACGGAGCCGTTGTACATCGGGCTGCTCCACAGCATCCCGTCCGCGCCGTAACACGTTTCGAGCAGGCTCCAGACCGACTCGGGCGCCTCGGGCTCGAGCTCGGGGTTGTACATCGGCAGCCCGAGTTGACGCAGGTCGAGCAGCTCGACTGAAGCGCCCGCCGCGGCGGCTCCCTCCAGAGCCACCTCGAGCGCCGCGCGGCTGCGCGAGACATCGCGCAGCGAACCACCGAGACCGGCGACCTTCATGGCCGTAGCCTCCTACGGATCGGCGCCTCTTGCAAGAGCGCGCGTCCCTCGGGCCGCGAAGCCACGGGGCCGCGCGCCCCCAAGACGCCACTGCTCCTGTCGCGATAACGCGTGCGTATAGCGGTGGCGACCGACGGGCTTAGAATCGAGCCACTGGCCGGACGCCGCTATCCGGCCGGCCCGAACGAACTTTCCCGCTTGCCCCCGTGGCGCGACGCGGCGTGGCCCCAGAGCCTCTCGCCACGGCCAAGCGGAGACACGAAGGAGACACCATGGCCAACCAGGAGACCCGCGTCAGCGTCATCGGACTCGGCAACATGGGCGGACACATGGCCGGGCGGCTGCTCGCCGCCGGCTTCGCGGTGCAGGGCTACGACCGCGACCGCGACCACGCCCAAGGGCTCATCGACGCAGGGCTCGAGTGGCGGGAGAGCCCGCGCGCCGGCGCCGACGGGGCCGAGTTCGTACTCACCTCGCTGCCCGACGACGGCGTGCTCGAACACGTCGCCACCGAAGAGGACGGGCTCCTTGCCGGCCTCGCGCAGAACGCGATCTGGATCGACCTCAGCACGGTGAGCCCGAAGGTCAGCCGCGAGATCGCCGAAAAGGTCGCGGCGCAGGGTCCGAAGATGCTCGACGCGCCGGTCTCCGGGAGCGTTCCCCAGGTGGAATCGGGCACGCTGACGATCATGGTCGGCGGCGATGAAGACGCCTTTCGTCGCGCCGAGCCGGTCCTGCGAGCGCTCGGGACACCGACCTACATCGGGGGCAACGGCCAGGGTCTCGCGCTGAAGCTCGCGATCAACATCAGCCTGGCGCTCCAGATGGAGGCGTTCGCCGAGGGCCTGCTGCTCGCAACACGCTCGGGCGTGGAACCCAGACGCGCGCTCGAGGTGATGGAGTCGAGCCCGATCGGCTCAGAGATGCTGAAAGCTCGGTCTTCGCTGATCCTCGAACCGCCGGAGAGCGCGTGGTTCACGCTCGCGTTCATGCACAAGGACATCGAGCTGGCGCTGGACACCGGACGGCACCTGGAAGTGCCGCTGCCGACCACCGAACGGGTGGACGAAGTCCTGGAGCGGGCGCTCGCGCTCGGCCACGAGCGAGATGACCTCGCAGCGATCTACCAGGTGCTCGGCGAGATCGCCGACGGGAAGCGAGTTCCGGCGTGAGCTCGCGCGCGGCGGGCAGTGGTCACGCCCCGGCGAGCGCGGCGCTCACTTCGGATAGCCGGCGTCCATCCACGATCGGAACGTCGAGACCTCGTTGGCGGGCCATGCCCCGTCGCAGGGCATGTTCCCGCCGTCGAGGGCCGAGTAGATCGCATCCGCGTTCGCCTTGACGTCGTCGTAGGAGGAGAGGTCGAAGTGGCCCATCATCGACTCGACGTCCTTGGGCCTGAAGAGGGGTCGGATATCGCTCTCGAATCCCGGGTGCTCGGCGCTCGACGGTCCGGACATTGACGTTCCCCTTTCGGTTGTGGCTTCCGGCCATCCTCGCGCGTCGCGCCCCCGCTGTCGAGGCGTGACACCGGGTAGACCGTTCAGGTGGCGTCGTCGCCGAGCATCTCGAGGATGAGCGCGGACCACGCGAAGCTGCGCGCGCCCTGCCCGGCGCCGGTGAAGGGGTCGTAGAACTCGCGCAGGCCTTCGCGCGCGACCGCTCCGGTGACCCCCGCCGCGAGCTGGCCGGCCTGTTGCTCGTATCCGAGGCGCACGAGCCCCTGCCACAGCAGCCACGCGGCGTTGATCCAGGTCGGCCCGCGCCAGTAGCGGCGCAGCCCCCAGAAGCGTTCGCGACGGGAGAAGGACGGCTCGTCGGCAGCAACCGACGGAGGCGTCGCCGTCAGCCAGAACTTCGCGGGGTCGAGCAGGTGCTCCTCGACCAGCCTGCGCCCGATCTCCTCGGGCAGATCGGGAAGGGCGAGCGGCGACAGCGCCGCCCAGGTCAACGGAGGCGTGCTCCGCACCGCCGGCCACGCCTCGTCGCGGAACAGGCCCCGCCGCTCGTCCCAGAGCCGCTCGACGAGGGCCTCGGTGGGCGACGGGCGGCCGAGGGCCAGGCAGGAGAGGCCGTGCAGCACGTTCGTCATCGTGGCGCAAAGGATCGGCCCGCCCGCATCGCGGACAGCTCGGATGTCGAAGCCGAGCCGGCGGTTGCGGCTCACGAGCAGCGGGAAGAAGGGCGTGCCCTGCGCGCGGTGGCCCCACACCGCATCGAACTGCGGGGAGGCGTCCAGGCCCGTCTCATCCGGCTGCAGCACCCACAGAAGACCGTCCCCATCGAGATCGCGGTCGCGCTCGATCCACTCGTGGTGGCGCACCACCTCCGGCACGGTGGCCGGGTCTCCGACCGCGAGGCGCCAGGCGTAGGCGAGCAGCGGCGGCTGGATCGTTCGCGTCATCGGATCCCGTCGCGAGGTGACGTTGTAGAAGAGATATCTGCGCCACGTGACCGGGCGGCGCCAGAAGATCGTGTGGCCGATGAAGCCGTCCGGTTCGGCGGCGGCGAGCAGCGTCTCGAGCTCCATGCGCGAACGCTCGGGGCGCAAACGCCGCCAGGCGATCGCGGCGAAGCACGAGTCCCAGTACCACTGCCAGGGATAGCGGCGCGGGTCGGGCTCGGTATAGGCGTAGCCGACGCCGTCGCGTTCGCCTTCGCGCCAGTTCGCCTCGAGCGTCTCACGGGCGGCCTTGCGCACGCGCTCGACGTCTGCGGCGGTCAGCTGAGAGGACGTAGACGACATGCGCGGCGGGCGGCGCACGATAGCGCCCCGCGCCGGGCGCAGCGCGAAAGCGCCCGGTCAGCCGATCACGACGTGCTCCTCCCCCAGCCAGATCGGCGAGCTCGGGAGATCGATGAACCGCCGCTCGTCCTCCAGCAGCGCGTTGGCGGCATTGCGCCCCTGCTCGCTCCCCATCGTCGCGAGGAGCTCGTCGAGGCTCTCCCACCAGAGCTCCGCGACGCCGTCGTAGCGACCGGGCTCGGAGCCGCGCGAGGCGGCCAGCGCCTCGTCGGCGTCGGTTTCGCGCGCGTGGGTCTGGACGTAGCGGCGGATGCCCAGCACCTCGGCGTGACGCTCGACGAGGCGCGCGTGCTCGGTGCGCCAATAGCGCTGGAACTCCTCGCGCGTCATGCCCTCGCGCCGGCGGATCATGAAGACGAGCTTGATCAAATCCCTACCTCCCCGATGACGATTTCCTCCCCGATCGTCTCACGGCGAGCGCCGGTCGCGTCGGTCGGGCGCGGATAGGATCGTCGGGTGGACGTTGCCATCGCCGGTGCCCACGGGAAGGTCGCCCTGCTGCTGTCGCGGCGGCTCACGGCCGGCGGCGATCGCGTCATCGGGCTGATCCGCAATCCGGATCACGCCGGCGAGGTCTCCGACACGGGCGCGACGCCCGCCATCTGCGACCTCGAGCAGGCGAGCGCCGAGGAGATCGCCGCCGCGCTCGACGGCGCAGACGCGGTGGTCTTCGCGGCCGGCGCCGGACCCGGCAGCGGGGCCGAGCGGAAGCTGACGGTGGACCGCGACGGAGCGATCAAGCTGCTGCGCGCGGCCGTGATCGCGGGTGTTCCGCGCTACGTGATCGTGAGCGCCGTGGGCGCGGAGGACCCGCCGGCCGGCGGCGAGGTGTTCGAGGTCTACCTGCGGGCGAAGGCGGAAGCCGACGCGGCGGTGTCCGCCAGCGATCGAGACTGGACGATCCTCAGACCGGGCGGGTTGACAGACGATCCCGGGACCGGGAAGGCGCGGATCGACCGCGCGCCCTTCCGCGGCACGGTGGCTCGCGAGGATCTCGCCGCGGTGCTCGCGCGGGTTCTGGCGGTGCCCGCCAGCGTGGGCGCCACCCTGTACGTGAACTCGGGCGAGGAGCCGATCGAGCAGGCCCTTGACGAGGCGCTCGGCGGCGGCGCCTGAGCCGGCTGCCGTGCGCCGACCGAGCGGATTTCGTCCGATTGGTGCGACGCGGGTATTTAGGGGTGTGTCAGGCTCAAACTCCCCACCTCGAAGGAGGCACCCATGGCAGTCAGACCGACCTGGAAGCCCCACGAGAAGCATGGTCAACTGACGAAGAAGAGCGACCTGCCCGACTCGGTGTTCGCGTTCCCGAAGGAGCGCAAGGAGCCGCTGACCGACGCCAAGCACGTGCGCAACGCGGCGGCGCGCTTCGATCAGGTGATCGACGTCTCCGATGCCGAGCGCAAACGCGCCTTCGCCAACATCGAGAAGGCCGCGAAGCACTACAAGGTCGACCTGTCGGAGACCGACTGGCACGAGCTCGGCGTCCACCCGCAGAAAAACCGCCGGGCGGCTGCGAAAAAGGCCGCGGACACTCGCCGCAAACGGCAGGCGAGCAGCGCGACGAAAGCGAAAGCTCGAAGCCGCTGAGCCCGCTCCGCTGAAAGCGGGCCCGCCAGAGCTGCACACGCAGGGCGCGGCGCGCGAGCGCTCCGGCCGGCGGCCGGAGCGCCCCGCCGCACGAACACGCAGGAGTAATCACCGCGAGCGCGAATCCGAGGGTTGGTCTCTGATCGCGAAGGCGGGGAGCCGAAGGAGGCGCAGAGGTGATGCTCAAGCGAGCCGGAGCGGAGTTCGTCGGCACATTCGTGCTCGTGTTCGGCGGCATCGGCACGGCGGTATTCGCCGGGACGCACGTCGGATACCTGGGAGTCTCACTCGCGTTCGGGCTCGGGCTCTTGGCGATGGCCTACGCCGTCGGTCCGATCTCGGGCTGCCACATCAACCCGGCCGTGACGCTCGGGCTGCTGCTCAGGGGCAGGATCGAGCTCGGCGCGTCGCTGCGGTACTGGGCGGCCCAGGTGCTCGGCGGGATCGCGGCGGCCGGCTTGGTGCTCGCGATCGTCTCGGGCCGCAAAGGCGGCTACGACGTGCGGATGGAAGGGCTCGCCGCGAACGGCTACGGCGCGCACTCGCCCGGCGGCTTCCCGATTGGCTCGGCGATCGCGGCCGAGGCGCTCCTCACGGCGTTCCTCGCGTTCACTGTCCTCGCCGCCACCGACCGGATCGCGAATGCGGCGTTCGCCGGAATCCCGATCGGCCTCGTGCTCGCGCTCGCGAACCTCGTCGCGATACCGGTCACCAACGCCTCGATCAACCCGGCCCGCAGCATCGGCCCCGCGATCTTCGTCGGCGGCTGGGCGCTCGAACAGGTGTGGGTCTTCATCGTCGCGCCGCTCGCCGGCGGCCTGCTCGCGGCGCTGGTCCATCGCGCGCTGTTCGGCGGCAGCCGGCCGATCCCGGCGGGCGAATCGGCCGTCGAACCCGGCGCTTAGGCGCGCGTCCGCAGCGCCAGCCGCCTCCTCTCCCCTAGTCTCCCCCGGGTGCTAGGCCTTCCCGACGGGGTGCGTGCGTGCCTGTTCGACCTCGATGGCGTGCTCACGAAGACGGCGAAGGTCCATGCGGCCGCCTGGAAGGAGATGTTCGACGCCTACCTGCGCGAACGTGCGGCGAAGACCGGCGGGTCGTTCGTGCCCTTCGACGTGGTGAAGGACTACGACACCTACGTCGACGGCAAGCCCCGCTACGAGGGCGTCGCCTCGTTCCTGGCAGCGCGGCAGATCTCGATCCCGGAGGGAGACGAGGACGACCCGCCGAGCGCCGAGACGATCCACGGGCTCGGCAACCGCAAGAACGACATCGTGCTTCGGCTGATCCACGAGCACGGCGTCGAACCGTACGAGGGGTCGGTGCGCTACGTCCGCGCGGCGATCGACGCCGGGCTGCACCGCGCGGTCGTCTCCTCGAGCACCAACGCCAGCGACGTGCTTCGCGCCGCGGGCATCGAGGACCTGTTCGAGATCCGGATCGACGGAGTCGTCGCCGAGCGCGAGCACCTTCGCGGCAAGCCGGCGCCGGACACGTTCCTCGCCGCCGCCAAGGCGTTCGAGGTGCCGCCGGCGGCGGCGGCCGTCTTCGAGGACGCGCTCGCCGGGGTCGAAGCGGGGCGCGCCGGCTCCTTCGGCGCCGTCGTGGGCGTCGACCGGGTCGGGCAGGCCGAGCAGCTGCGCGAGCACGGCGCGAGCATCGTCGTCACGGACCTCAGCGAGCTGCTCGCGAGATGATCGACCACGACCTGTTCGTGCCGGAGCCGTGGGCCGTGCGCGAAATGGAGCTGGATCTGGACGTGCTCGCGCAGACCGAGTCACTGTTCGCGCTCTCCAACGGCCACATCGGGTTGCGCGGCAACCTCGAGGAGGGCGAGCCCAATGGCCTGCCCGGCACCTACCTGAACTCGTTCTACGAAGTCACGCCGCTGCCGAGCGCCGAGACCGCCTACGGCGTGCCGCAGGACGGCCAGAGGCTCGTCAACGTCACGAACGGGAAGATCATCCGCCTGCTCGTCGAGGACGAGCCCTTCGACGTTCGCTATGGGGAGCTGCTCGGCCACGAACGCGTGCTCGACCTCCGCGACGGCGTGCTGCGCCGCACGGCGGACTGGCGCTCGCCAGCCGGCGCGCGGGTGCAGATCACCTCGACGCGCCTGGTGTCGCTCGCGCAGCGCGCGATCGCGGCGATCTCCTACGAGGTGACGCCGGTCGAGGATGCGCGCTGGGTCGTGCTCCAGTCGGAGCTGATCGCCAACGAGACTCTCCCGGAGATCCCCGGCGACCCGCGCAGCGGGCGCGAGCCCGGCGCGCCGCTCGAGCCCGTGATCCACGGGACGGAGGGCCTCAGGGGGCTGCTCGCACACGCGACGGGCGCGAGCGATCTGGTGATGGCGGCGGGGATGGACCACGTCCTGGAAGGACCCGACGAAACCGAGTCGAGCAGCGAATCGCGCGAGGACGTGGCGCGCGTGATGTTCACGACGAAACTCGAACCCGGCGAGAGCATCCGGATCGTCAAGTTCCTCGGTTACGGGTGGTCGAGCCAGCGCTCGGAGCTCGCCGTCGCCGATCAGGTCAGGGGCTCGCTTCTCGAGGCGCGCCACGCGGGATGGGACAGGCTGCTCGCCGCCCAGCGTGCATACCTCGATGACTTCTGGGACCGCGCAGACGTCGCGGTCGAGGGCGACGCGGAGCTCCAGTGCGCGATGCGCGTCTCGATGTTCCACTGCCTGCAGGCAGCCGCCCGCGCCGAGCAGCGTGCGATCGGCGCGAAGGGGCTGACCGGGACCGGCTATGACGGTCACACCTTCTGGGACACCGAGAGCTTCGTGCTGCAGCTGCTGACCTACACGGCACCTGACGCTGCCCGCGACGCGCTGCGCTGGCGTCACTCGACGCTCGAGCCGGCACGCGAACGCGCGAAGGAACTGGGCCTCGCCGGGGCGGCGTTCCCGTGGCGCACGATCAGGGGCCAGGAGTGCTCGAGCTACTGGCCCGCGAGCGTCGTGGCGTTTCACATCAACGGGGACATCGCCGACGCCGCACTGCGCTACCAGGCGGCCACCCAGGACGCGGACTTCGAACGCGACATCGGCGCCGAGCTGCTGATCGAAACCGCGCGCCTGTGGCGCTCGGTCGGCCACCACAACCCCGGCGGGCGCTTCGCCATCGACGGCGTCACGGGCCCCGACGAGTACAGCGCGATCGCCGACAACAACCTGTACACGAACCTGATGGCCCAGCAGAACCTGCGGGCCGCCGCCGACATCGCGGAGCGAGTGCCCGAGCGGGCAAGGGCGCTCGGGGCCGAAGCCGAGGAGATCGAGGCCTGGCGCGCTGACGCCGACGCGATCGTCGTGCCCTACGACTCCGAGCTCGAGGTCAGCTGCCAGGCCGAGCGCTTCACCCGCCATCAGCGCTGGGACTTCGCCACCACACCGCCCGAGGACTACCCGCTGTTCCTGCACTACCCGTACTTCGACCTGTACCGCAAGCAGGTCGTCAAGCAGGCGGATCTCGTGCTCGCCATGCACCTCCGCGGCGACGCTTTCAGCGACGCGTTGAAGGCGCGCAACTTCGCCTACTACGAGCCGCTCACCGTGCGCGACTCCTCGCTGTCCGCCTGCACCCAGGCCGTGCTCGCCGCCGAGACCGGCCATCTCGACCTCGCCTTCGATTACTTCGGCGAGGCGGCCTTGATCGACATCGATGACATCGAGCACAACACGCGCGACGGCCTTCACCTGGCGGCGCTCGCGGGCACCTGGATCGTCGCCGTCGCGGGATTCGGTGGCATGCGCGACCACGGCGGCGAGCTGTCCTTCAAACCGCGGCTGCCCCGGGCGCTCTCGGCGCTGTCCTTCGGGCTCGGCTTCCAGGGCCGAGCGCTCCGCGTGCAGCTTGTCCAGGAGCAGGCTACGTACAACCTCACCTCCGGTGAGGATCTGCAGATCGCCCATCACGGCGAGAAGCTCACGCTCGAGGCCGGCCGGCCGCTGATTCGTGCGATCCCTCCGGCCTCCCCGGAGCTCAGCGAGCCCCAGCAGCCGCCGGGGCGCGCGCCCGGCCGGCGGGCACGAAGGTGACGAGCACCCGCCGGGCACGGAGCGCGCCGCGGTGATATACGAGGGCCCGTGCCGGAATCGCCGATCCTGATCGATCTCTGGACGGTGGAAGCCGAGCGTCAGGAGGAGCTCCTCGACGCGATCAGCGCGAACGTCGAGCGCCTGTTGGTGCACCGGCCCGGCTTCGTCTCAGCCGACCTCTTCCAGAGCGCCAACCGCGACATGGTGCTGCTGAAAGTGACCATGCGCACCGCCCACGACCGGCAAGAGCTGACCGACTCCCCGGAGCTCGAGGCGGTGTACCGCGACCTGCGGCACCTCGCTCGAAGCCACACTCACATCTACAGGCTCGCCAGGACCTTCTCGCCCGAGCCCTAGCCGCCGGCCGCCAGGGCGCCCGCGCTGCGCTCGTCCTCCCCGGAGGCGCCCTCCGAGGCCGCCGCCGCGGCAACGTCCGAGGCGAACGTTTCGCTCGCGCGGAACAGGAACACCGCCGCGGCGACTAGCGCCGCGAGCATGATCAGGAACGTCACCTGCAGTCCGGTTGCGGCGGTCGAGGATGGCGCGTGCGGGTGCGTGCCGATCGGCGCCGGCTTCGGGACGATGCCGGCGACCAGCTCCGAGAGCGCGCCGAACAGCAGCGGGGCCAGCGCCTGGGCGAGCGACCTGACCACGGTCAGCGCGCTCGACGTCCTCCCCCACAGCCCGGATGGCACCACGTCCAGGCGCGCCGCCTGGACGGGCGGGTTGGCGGCCGAGATCAGCGCCGAGCCGCCGACGTCGAACCACAGGGCGGGCGTCAGATGCGTGCCGAGCAGGCCGAGCGCCAGCAGGAACGCGGCGCCGAGGTAGCAGGCGCCGGGGAACCACATGCGCGCGGCAAGTTTGCCGCGTTCGAGCAGCGCGTCGCTCACGCGCCCACCGACGACCGATCCGACGACCAGCCCGACGACGAGCAGCGCGAGCGCGAGCTCCGCGGCGGCCTGGCTCGCGTGGTAGTGGCCCTTGACGAACAGCAGCGCGAACGTCTGCAGCCCCGCGAAGTAGAAGTAGCCGAGCGAGGAGCCGAAGATCATCTGCACGTTCGACGGGATCGAGAACAGGTAGCGCACCGAGCGCACCAGCCCCATCCTGCTCGGATCTTCGTGCAGCACGAGCCGTGGATCCGGAGTCGCCCCCTCGCTGGCGGCGGCTTCTCTGGCCGCGTCGCGTTCGGCGCCCGGCAGCGGCTGCTCCGGCCGCTCGCCCTGCGCGGAGCTGCCGCCGGCCGCGCCTTGCAGCTCGACCGTGCCCACCGGCAGATGGCTCTGCCCTCCCCGCGAGGGCTCGGGCACGGTGCGCCACAGCTCGCGCGCGAGGAAGAAGCCGGGGATCGAAAGCACGACGAACGGCACGCGCCAGGAGATCGCGCTCGCGAGCAGGCCGCTGACGATGAAGCCGAACGCGGTGCCGACGGCCTCGCCCACCAGGATGTAGGACCAGATCCGGCCGCGCTCCTCGGCCGCGAAGTAGTCGCCGGTCAGGGATGAGATCGCCGGGCCGGCGCTCGCCGCGACGGCGCCGAGCGCCACGCGCGTGAGCAGCAGCGTCCCGAAGCTGCCGGCGAACGCGCTGAGCAGCGAAGCGCAGCTCCAGAGGACGATCGTGAACGCCAGCAGGGGAATCCGTTTGCTGCGGTCGACCAGCAGCCCGATGGGTACGGTCGCCGCCGCCCCCACGAGCAGCGTGACCGAGCTCAGCAGCCCGAGGTCGGCGTTGCCGATGTGCAGGGCAGACTCCAGCTGCGGCGCGATCGCCCCGAGCGTCGAGGCGTCGGCGCCATTCAGAGCGAGGACGAGCGCGAACAGAGTGACGACCCGCGCGCGGGCAGGACCCCCGACTCGTTTGACGACCCCGCCGCGGACCCCGCGTGCGGCCGACCCGGCGAGCGACTCGGCCGTTCGCAGCAGCCAGAGACGTTCGTCTCTGGGCTCGCTCATCGGCTGCTCCTCGGCCGCCTCTCTCGCACACGCGGAGTCTCGCGCACGAACGACGAGGCGGGCCGAGCGCCCCTGCTAGGACACCCAGCGCCCGAGCAGCGGGTCCGCTGCCGCGTCGCCGCGCAACCGCTCGATCGTTCCGGCGCGGAGCTCGCGCTTGGTGCGCGCGTAGATCTCGCCCGGGAAACCGGCGAGCGTGGCGGCCAGCTCGAGCGCTCGCGGCAGGACGGCAGCGGGGTCGAGCGCCTCGTCGAACACCCCCAGGCGCACGCACTCTTCCGCGTCCAGGAGCTCGTTGCCGAGCGCGAGCACGCGAGCGGCGTGCGGTGCCAGCTCGGCGCGCACGACCCCGATCGCGGCCTGCGGGTACGGAACGCCGACCTTGATCTCGGTGAGGCCGTACTTGCCGCTGCGCGACGCGACCCGCAGGTCGGTGCACAGCGCGAGCACCATGCCGCCGGCGATCGCGTGGCCGGTGATCGCGCCCACCACTGGGCACGGCAACGCGTAGGCCGTGAGCGCCATCTCGTTGATGCCTTCGACCGAGCGTCGCTGCTCGTCCTCGCCGTAGCCCGGGACCGCCTTCAGATCGACGCCGGCCGAGAAGAAGCCCTCGCGGCCGGCGAGCACGAGTGCGCCGGGGGGGTCGCTCTCGACGTCTGTGAGCGCGGCGACGATCTCCTCGAGCAGCTCGATGCTCATCGCGTTCGCGGGCGCTCGATCGATCGTCAGGACCGAGACCTCGCCCGTGCGCTCGAGGGCCGTGTGCTGCACGGTGGCGAGCTTATTGGGGCTTCGCCCGGCGCGCATTGCCGTGCGGAGGGAGAATGCAAGGAGCGAGATCATGACCCGCGACGCTGCACAGAGGCCCGAGAGCGTCGAGGAGGGGCTGGCCCTCCTCGACTACCACTTCTTCCCGGCCGGGGATCCGGCCTCCCGGTACCTCCGGGCGGACTCGTTCAAGGAGAACGTGATCCGGCTGATCGTCTTCGACATGCACCTGGCGGTCGAGGAGCTGCTTCGCGCGCACATCTTCGACGCGCTCTCGCAGCGATCGCAGCGGCGCGGCGAAACCGTGCGGTACGTCGAGGCGCTCTCGAGCCGCCAGGCACTCGACCTGGCGGCCCAGCTGGGCGTCATCGACGGCGCCACCTACGGGCGCCTGCGCGACCTCAACCGGCTGCGAAACAGGGCCGCGCACCATTGGGACGTCGACGACCCGTTGCGCCACCGCTCGTCTGCGGCCGCCGAGCACGATCGGCTGAGCTGGGACGGCGGGGAGCTGACTCCCGATCGGGTCAGGAGCGAGTTCCTGTCCGCCTACGGGGACATCTACGCGGGGCTCCTGGAGAGCTGGCGCGAGGCGCATCCCGAGCAAGCCGGTCGTGCCGGCGCCGCCCAAGACGGTCACGGCCGCTGAATCGCGGCGATCGCCTCCGGCGTGAGCTCCGCCAGCGATCCGAGCACGAGCGCGGCCTGCTTCAGCGCGTCCGCTGGGGGCGGGAACTCCCTGTTGGGGACGGCGATCACGAGCATGCCGGCCGCCCTGGCGGAGGACAACCCGTTCGCCGAGTCCTCGATCGCGACCGCCGATGCCGGCGGCACCCCCAGCCGCGAAGCGGCTGCCAGGTACACGTCGGGAGCGGGCTTGCCCGCGGCGACCTCTTCGCTCGACACCGTCACCGCGAAGCATTCCTCGAGTCCCGCCAGCGAGAGAACCGCCTCGATCACCTGCCGGTTCGAGGAAGACGCGAGGCCCAGCGGCCATCGAGCGGCGAGTGCTCGCACCGCCTGCACCGCGCCCGGAAGCAGCGGCAGCGAACGCCTGTAGCGCGCGAGCACCTCGGCCACGACCCGTTCGGCGATCTCCTCGGGATCGAGATCGACGCCCAGCTCCTCGTGCACGTAGCGCGACCACTCGGGCGAGCTCATCCCGAGCATGTCGCGCGTGGCGCCCTCCGTCCAGCGCCCTCCCCGCTCTTCGACGAGCGCCCGCCGGGCCGCATCCCAGACGCCCTCAGACTCGACGATCACCCCGTCGAGATCGAAGACGACGGCGCGCGGGCCGGCCTCGGCCGCGCGATCAGGCAACGCACCCCGCCATGGCGAGAACATAGACGGCCCCACCGCCGCGCTGCAACGCTCGGGCGCCTTGCGGCGCGCGACGCGGTGTTCGATGATCACGCAGAGTGACCGTCTACGAGGACACCGTCGAGACGGTCCGGGCGCTGGCCGAGCGCGCGCGGACGACCGAGAACGTGCTGTTCTGCGAGCGCCGCCCGCTGACATCGCTGGAGGCGCGCTACGCGAACGCGGATCGCCTCGCGGGCAGCCTGCGCGAGATCGAGGACGACGCGATCGGCTCGCTGCAACGGCTCGTCGACGCCGAGCAGGGATACGAATCGGCGCTCGAGGCCGTCGATGCCGCCGGAGCGGAAGCGAGCGAGTGGCTGCGCGCGGTCCTGCTCGCGCGGGCCATCGAGACGCTGAAGATGGAGCGCTAGGTGTCGAGCACGGGTGCGAAGCCTGCTGGAGAAGCGCCGGACACGTCAGCCGAACAGCCCCGCTCCGACCACCACACGATTCACGCCATGCGCTTGGCGCGCGGGCACCTTGGCGGCAAGGCGCTGAAGCTCCTCGGCTACGCGATCGTCGGCTACCTGATCCTGCGGCTGATCCCGAGCCTCGAATCCGCGCTTACGAGCCTCGAACGGATGCAGTGGCAGTGGCTCGCGTTCGCGGTCGGGCTCGAGCTCGTCTCCGAGACCGGCTTCGTGCTCTCGTGGCGGTCGATCGTCGATCCCGAAGACGTGCTCAGCCGGGAAGGGCGCGGCGCCGGGACCGCCCGGCGGCTGGCATGGGTGCAGCTGGGGGGCGGGATGTTCGTTCCCGGCGGCTCGTTGTCCAGCGTGGGCGTCGGGACGTGGCTGCTCCGTCGCTTCGGCATGCCGGTCAAGCAGATCGCCGAGCGCCAGCTGAACCTCCAGCTCCTGAACACCGGGGTGGATGCGCTCGCGCTGATCGGCGGCGGCGTGATCCTCGCCGTCGGCATCCTCCCGGGCAAGCGTCAGGGCGCCGCGCTCACTCTCGCTCCAGCCGGAGTCGCGCTGGTCGGGATCGCAGCGGCGCTGTGGGTGGCGGCCAAAGGAGAGCGCTATGCGCAGCGAAGCTCCGCGCGGCACCCGAAGGTCGCGGCCACCGTCGGCGCTGCCTCGGAAGCCGTCGAGGACACGCGCGAGATCCTCACCCACCGCCAAGGGCTGAGAAGCGTCTTCGGCGCCGTCGTCTACCTGTTCTTCGACGTGCTCGTGCTCTGGAGCGCCTTCGTGGCCCTCAACACGAAGCCGCTGCCGTCCTTCGCGGTCGTCGTGATGGCGTACATCATCGGCGCGCTCGGGGGGTCGCTCCCCCTGCCCGCGGGCGTCGGCGCGGTGCTCGGCATGGTCGGCATGCTCGTGCTCTACGGCGTTCCGCACAACGACGCGCTGGCCGCGGTGATCGTCTACCAGGCGATCGGCCAGCTCGTCCCGCTGCTCGGAGGCGGGATCGCGTGGATGTTCCTGCGCTTCACGATCGGTCCCCTGAAAAAGATCGAACAGGCGCAGGCCTAGCGCCTTGGTCGCGCCGGTGCCTCACCCCTCGCCGATGCCGAGCACGCGCGCGACCAGCTGCGCGCGCGTGCGGGCGCCGAGCTTCGACATCGCGTTGCGGACGTGGCTGCGAACCGTGTTCGGCGAGACCTCGAGCGTGTCGGCGATCTCAGCGGTGTCGAGCCCGTCCGCGATCAGCCTGATCACCTGCGCCTCGCGCCGCGTCAGCGGCTGGCTGCGAACAGCGAGGCTGTTCGTCTGGAGCGGCGAGCCGGCGGCCGGAGTGAGCGTGTAGACCGCTCGCCGCCCGCCGGGAACCGCCTCGATCACCGCGGTGTAGGCGATCTTCAGCTCCGCGCCGTCGCTGCTGATCAGGGTCGTGGTTCCCGACGCGCGACCCTCGCGCAGGAGCCGTTCCCACTGCGCTGCGGAGCGCCGGCGTTCGCCGGCCGCGACGGCGCCGACGATCGGCTCGCCGGCCCGGCTCGCCGGGCAGTGCCCGAGCAGCCGCTGGGCGGCGACGTTCAGGTCGACGAGCCGGCGGCGCTCGTCGAGGATCGCCACCGGCGTGGCCGTCGTCTCGAACAGCAGCTGGAAGGCCGCCTCCCAGGCCTCGCCGCCCCGCACGGCGGCGCCGCTCAGCTCCGTGCCCGCAGCCGTGGCCGCCCGAGGAGCCGCGTTCACGCGCGCCCCTGCCGCGAGCGCGGTGCGCCCGTCGCGGGGGTGCGGACCGGGCGGCGGAGGCGTGCAGCAGGCCGGCGGGATGGCGGCGTTCGCATCGGCACGAATCGTGTTGGCGCGCCCCGCGTCCGTCAATCGCGCAAATGGATGAGCTGGAGACCTTTTGGGGCGGTCCCCTCCCCCGGACCGGGGAGGCCCGCTCGGGGCGATCAGCAGACACCGAGCCGCGCGAGCAGGCGGTGAAGCCCCGCCCGGTGGTCATTCTCACTCGCGCCGGCGCCGGGGATCATCTAGCGTGCTCGCCCGATGCACGCCCCTGACGTCACACCCTCAGCGGACATCGCCGATCCCTCCGCACGGGCCCTGGCCTTCGCCGAGGACCTGCGCCGGCTCGCGGCGATCCCGAGGCCGTCCGCGTCGGCCGGCGAGCGCCAGGCGGCGGAGTGGATCGCGGCACGGCTGCGCGAGCTGGGCGCCCCCGGCCGGGTCGAGGAGGAGCGCGCCCACGGCTCCTACTGGTGGCCGGTAGGGCTGCCCAACGCCGCCGCCGCGTGGACGGCTCTCGCGGCGCTGCGGCGCCCGCGCCGCGCCCGGCGGCTGGCAGCGGTCCTCGCCGGAGCCGCGGGAGCCGCGGCCCTGTGGGACGACGTCGGCGGCGGGCGCCAGTGGCTCCGCCGGCTGGCGCTGCCCCAGCGAAGCACGTGGAACGTGATCGCCGACCTCGGTGAGCCGGCACAGACGGCGCGCCGGACCGTCATCGTCGGGGCTCACCACGACAGCGCGCACTCAGGGCTGATCTTCCACCCCGCGCTGTCGCGCTTCTTCCCCGACCGCTTCCCCGAGCTCCACGCGCGCAGCTCGCAGACCTTCCCGATCATGGTGCTCACGTGGCTGGGCCCGGTCCTCACCGCGCTGGGGGGCGCCTCGGGCCGCCGGGCGCTTCTCCGCCTCGGGGCGATGCTCTCGCTCGGGACGGTCGCGGCGATGGCCGACATCGGCACCAGCCCGACCGTGCCGGGCGCCAACGACAACCTGAGCGCAGTCGTCGTCCTGCTCGCGCTCGCCGACTCGCTTGCGCGCCGCCCGCCACCTGCGGGCGTGCGGGTGATCCTCCTGTCTACCGGCTCAGAGGAGTCGTTCATGGAGGGAATGCGCGGCTTCGCCGCGAGGCACTTCCCGACGCTCGAGCGCGAGCGCACCGAGATGCTTTGCCTCGAGTGCGTCGGCGGCCCGGATCTGCTCGTGCTCGAGGGCGAGGGCATGCTGCGCATGCGCGACTACCCGCCGGCAACCCGCGAGCGGCTCGCCGCGGCGGCGACACGCGCGGGCGTCGAGGTCGCCCGTGGCCTGCGCACGGTCGCCGCGACCGACGCCCTGATCGCGCTGCGCGCCGGCTACCAGGTGGCGCAGCTCGCCTCGATCGACTACACCGGCTTCCCGGCCAACTACCACTGGCCGAGCGACATCCCCGAGAACATCGACTGGCGGACGCTCGGCGACGCGATCGCCGTCGCCGAGGAGTTCGTCCGCGAGCCGCCGCACGCGGTGTAAATCCCCGGCCCTGCGCCGCGGCGAGCGCCGTCGGATAATGGTCCCGTGGCCGCCGAGGACACCGCAGCTGTCAACGAGCCGACCGCGCAGGGCGCCGCCCAATCCGGGGCCCAGTCCGACAGGACGGCCTGGGCGCGCAATCTCGCGGCGCCGGTGCGGGACTTCCTCGCAACCGAAACCGGCAGCGCGGCGATGCTGGTCATCGCTGCGGTCATCGCGCTCATCTGGGCGAACTCGCCCCTGAGGCACTCCTACGAAAGCCTGTGGACCACGGAGCTCTCGATCCGGCTCGGCGGCGGCGAGGTCGCCAACAACCTGCGCGGCTGGGTCAACGACGGGCTGATGACCCTGTTCTTCCTCGTCGTGGGGCTCGAGGCCAAGCGCGAGCTCGACCTCGGCGACCTCCGCGACCGCAGCCGCGCGCTGCTGCCGATCGTGGCGGCGATCGGCGGGATCCTCGTCCCGATCGCGATCTACGAGCTGTTCAACGCCGGCGGCGCCGGGGCACGCGGCTGGGGCGCCGCGATGTCCACCGACACGGCCCTGGCTCTCGGCGCGCTCGCGCTGATCACGCCCCGCAGCGCAACGCGGCTGCGGGTGTTCCTGCTGTCCTTCGCGATCGTCGACGACCTCGTCGCCCTGGTCGTGATCGCGACCGTCTATACGAAGCACGTCTCGATGCCCGCCCTGATCGTCGCGATCGCGCTGTTCGGCGTGCTGCTGGCTCTGCGCTACCTCCCGATCTGGCGGCGCCAGACGTCGGTCGCTGTCGCAGTCGCGCTGTGGGTTGCGCTCTTCAAGTCCGGGATCGACCCGGTGATCTCGGGGCTCGCGATCGGCCTCGTGACGAGCGCCTACCCGCCCTCGCGCGAGGACCTCGAGCGCGCCACTTCGCTGGCGCGCTCGTTCCGCGAGCAGCCGACGCCCGACCTCGCGCGCGAAGCGCAGCAGGGCGTGCTCGCGGCAATCTCCCCGAACGAACGGCTGCAGTACAGCCTGCACCCGTGGAGCAGCTACGTCGTGGTGCCGCTGTTCGCCCTCGCCAACGCGGGTGTCTACCTCGGCGGCGGAAGGCTCGGCAGGGCGCTCGGCTCGCCGATCATGCTCGGCATCTTCCTCGGCTACGTGCTGGGCAAGCCGGCCGGGATCCTTGCCGCTTCGAGGATCGGGACCCTGCCGCGACTGGGCCTGCGCCGCACGATCAGCTGGCCCGTGCTGGCGACCGGCGGCGCCGTCGCCGGGATCGGCTTCACGGTCTCGCTGCTCGTGTCGAGCCTCGCCTTCCGGGGCGATGATCTGGTGGACGCCAAGGTCGGCGCGATCTCCGCGGTCATCGTCGCGCCGCTGATCGGCTGGGGGGCGACTCGGATCGTGCGCCGGCTCCCCGAACAGGTGCGCGCGCGGCAGATCGCCGGAACGGTCGAAGACCTGCTCGACCTGGCCGAGGAGGTAGATCCCAAGCGCGACCACATCCGCGGCCCGGAAGACGCGCTCGTCACGCTGGTCGAGTACGGCGACTTCGAGTGCCCGTACTGCGGTCGCGCCGAGTCGACGATCAGGGAACTGCTCAGCAACCTGAGCGCGGACGTCCGCTACGTCTGGCGCCACCTGCCGCTCAACGACGTCCACGAGCACGCCCAGCTCGCCGCTGAAGCGTCGGAGGCGGCGTCCGCGCAGGGGCGTTTCTGGGACTACTACGACGCGCTGTTCGAGGATCAGAGCGCGCTGATGGGGAAGGACCTCGTTGCCCGCGCCGAGCGGCTCGGCCTCGACGTGGACCGATTCACCGAAGACCTGCGCGAGCACCGCTTCGCCGGGCGTATCGCCGACGACGTCGCGAGCGCCGACGAAAGCGGCGTCTCGGGAACCCCGACCTTCTTCATCAACGGGCGCCGCCACCAGGGGCCCTACGACATCGCCTCGCTCACCGCGGCGGTGGAGGCGGCCAAGACCCGCGCCGGGCTCCTCGCGCAGGTGGCATAACGCGCGCGGTTTCCGCGGCGGGCGCAGCGGGTAAGGGAACGCCCGTTCGCGACCACATCGAGGACGGGGGTGGTCTCCAGGTAAACCGTCAGCCGGAGGAACATCGATGTTCGTACGCCGTGTCCTCGCCGTCGCCCTGCCGCTCGCCGCGACGGCCTCTCTCGCAGCAGCCCCCGCCTCGCAGGCCAAGCCGATCGAGATGCCCACGCTCTCGAAGGCGATCGCGCAGGAGAACGCGATCATCGCCGCACACCGGGCGATCAACCCGCCCGCCCCGCCCTGCCCCGAGAACGGGATGCTGCCCGAACCGTTCTCGAACTGCGGGCTGCCGGAGGCGCCCGCGACGACGCTGCCCTACCCGACGCCGATGGCCTACTGGGGCGGCCACGTGCAGACCATGCCGAGGGTCTACGTCGTGTACTTCGGCTGGGGTGAGCCCGGCGCGTTCCCCGCTGGCGACAAATGCAAGGCCGAGGCGATCAGCGAGGGCGCGCTCAAGGCCTCGCTGAAGTGCGACCCCGAAGGCGCCGGCAAACGCATTGCCGACTGGGTGCAGCAGATGGGTGGCACCGAATGGGCGGGCGTCAGCACCCAGTACTTCCAGAACGGCCCGGCCGGCGAAGAACACATCACGAACCCGAGCGACGTGCTGGCCGGCATCTGGGTGGACAACAAGGACGCGGCGGACCTCTCGAAGACCTCTGCGGAAGCCGCGCCGGGCGCGGGCAACACCTACTCGGACCTCGGCGCCGAGGCGGCGCGGGCCGCCAAGCACTTCCACGTCAAGGACCTCGCCGACGCCGACTTCGTGATCGCCCAACCGCAGCAGTTCAGCGACCCGAACGCCTACGAAGCCGGCTACTGCGCCTTCCACGACTACACCGAGCCGGGCGTCGAGAAGGGCATCTACGACGGCATCGCGCCGGGCGTCTCCTACACGAACATGCCCTACGTGCTGAAGATCGACAACGAAGGCGTCAACGAGTGCGGCGAAAACGCCGTCAACGCCGGTCCGGAAGGCAAGCTCGACGGCATCTCGATCGTGCTCGGCCACGAGATCGAGGAGACGATCACCGACCCCGGCGCCGAGGACATCGTCGGCAGCGGCGAAAGCCAGCAGAACCTCGGGGGCTGGTACGACGCGCTCGACGCCAACGAGAACGGCGACAAGTGCGCGTGGGTCGGCGAGCCGCTGACCGGACCGGTCCCGGGTGGGCCTCAGGTCCTTCCGGTTCCGGGCGCGATGGGCGACATCGCCGGCAACCAGGGCACGAAGTTCGCCGTGCAGTCGCTGTGGAGCAACGAAGCGGCTGCGGGAACCGGCTACTGCGCGGGCGCCGGGACCGACCTGCCCGCTCCCTGAAGCGCCGGCGCGACCCGCGTCGGGACCGGCAGCCCGTCGGTCCCGCGCGGGCGCCTCGGCGCCTCTGCGCCCGCAGCGCTCACCGCGCGAGGCTGGACGCTACGCTCGGTCGATGATCGTCGCGCTCGGTGACGTGTACGCCCAGGTTCCGCGCCGTGAGGCGGCTGCGGAGGCGATGCTGAGCGCCCAGCAGGCGGCACTCGGCCAGGCAGGCTGCATATCGTTCGCCTTTGCCGAGGCGCTCGGGGAGCCGGGCCATTACCTGGTCGTCCAGCGCTGGAGCGATCGCGACGCGCTCGAAGCGCACTTCCGCTCCGAGGCGTTCTTCCGCTACCAGGCGGCGATCACGCCGCTGCTCGTGCGCGAATCCGAGCTCACCCTGCATTCGGTGGAGGACGCCGTCCGGCCCCTCGAATCCGAAACGCACACGGTCCCCGAGGACGACTCCTGAGTCTCCTCTCTCAGCCGGCGCCTTTCAGATAGGCGAGCACGGCGAGCACGCGCCGGTGGTCGCTGTCGGACTGCGCGAGGCCGAGCTTCCCGAAGATGTTGGCGATGTGCTTCTCGACCGCCCCGACGGTCAACACGAGCGCCGCGGCGATGCCGGCGTTCGAGCGCCCCTCGGCCATCAGCTCGAGCACCTCGATCTCGCGCGGGGTCAGCTCCGAGAGCGGTCCGTCGGCGCCGCGGGAGGAGACCAGCTCGGCGACCACCTCGGGGTCGAGCGCGGTGCCCCCTTCCGCGACGCGCGTGACCGCGGCGACGAACTCCCCGACGTCCATGATCCGGTCCTTGAGCAGATAGCCGACGCCTCCCCGCCCGTCGCCGAGCAGCTCGGCGGCGTAGGTCGGCTCGACGTACTGGGAGACCATCAGCACGGCGGTGTCCGGGGCCACGCGCCTCAGCTCGAGCGCGGCGCGGAGCCCCTCGTCGCGGAAGTCGGGTGGCAGCCTGATGTCGACCACAGCGACGTCCGGGCGCTCGGCGCGGACCTGCTCGAGCAGGGCTTCTGCGTCGGCGACGGCCGCCACGACGTCGAAGCCGTTGTCCCGCAGCAGCCGCTGCAGGCCGTCGCGCAGCAGCGCCAGGTCCTCGGCGATCACGACCCGCACGGCAGCTCCGCGCGCACCGTGGTCGGCCCACCGGGCGGGCTGATCACCTCCAGGCGGCCGTCGAGGGCCTCGACGCGGCGGCGCAGCCCGCTGAGGCCGCCGCCGGCCGGGTCGGCGCCGCCCACGCCGTCGTCGTGCACCTCGACCCTGAGCGTCCCGCCGCTGGAGGCGATGCGCACGTCGACGCGTGTCGCCCGCGCGTGCTTGCCGGCGTTGGCGAGCGCCTCAGCGACGACGAAGTAGGCCGCGCTCTCGACGGGCGGCTTGGGTCGCTCGGGCACCGTGGCGGACACCGTCACCGAGATCGGCGAGCCCGCGGCGAGCGCGCGCACAGCCGCGTCGAGCCCCCGGTCGGCGAGCACCGGCGGGTGGATGCCGCGTGCGAGGCCGCGCAGCTCGCGCAGCGCCTCGCCGGCACCCGTACGCGCGTCCGCCAGCAGTTCGCGCGCGGCTTCCGGTTCGCTCTGGAGCTTCTGCTCGGCCATGCCGAGGCTCATCCCGAGCGCGACGAGCCGTGCCTGTGCGCCGTCGTGGAGGTCGCGCTCGATCCGCCGCAGCTCGGCCTCCTGCACATCGACGGCTCCTGCACGGCTCTCCTCGAGCGTGGAGATGCGCGCCGTGAGCGCCGAGCGGTCCGGGCCGAGCAACAGGGCGGCGGCGTTCACGCCGACCGCGATCAGGCCCACGAGCAGCGGCCACACCGGCCAGAAGTAGCCTCCGCCCGAGGCGGCCCACACACCGGTGAAGAACGGGATCAGCGCGCCCCACACGCCGGCGTGGATCGCGAAGCCCCGGTCGAGCCGGTGCTCGAACCACCATGCGCGGTTCTCGTTCACCCAGACGATCCAGGCGTCGATCGCGAGCGCGAGCGCGAGCGGGAGGATCGGCCAGATCGGCCAGAAGTAGCTGCGCGAGGTGAGCAGCCAGATCAGGATCAGGAGAGAGGCGAGCGCGGCTGAGGCGAGCGCGTGGATCATGAGCGCCCGCCGCGCGCCGGCGTCGCTCGTGCGGTCGCGGTCCTTTCGCGGCCTGCGAGGTCCGAGGAGCGCCGCGGACAGGGCGCGCCACGGCGGCGCCGCCACGCGGACGAGGCCGCTCGTGAGCGCGAGCGTCGCGGCGCCCAGCGGCACCATCGCGAGTGCGAGGCCGATCGAATCCACCCGCCACGCGCCCACGTCGATCCCTTCCGGCACGGCCCAGTAGTAGAGCGGAGCGGTCAGCAGGGCGAGGCCGACCCCGAGCAACGACAGCACCGCCACCGCGAGCGCGAAGCCGATCGCGATCCGCGCAAGCAGGTACGCCTGCGCGCGCCACATCCACGGGTCCGCAACGATCGCCCACAGCCGCCGCCAGAAGCCGCGCGCCTTCGGCAGCGACGGTACGCGGACGTCGGTCTCCAACACCCCGCGCGAGAGCCACGCCTCGACCATGCCGGCGCCGCGAACCGAGAGCGCCGTGGCGATCGCCGCCGGCACCACCAGCGGCGTCACCACGAACGACAGCGTCACCGACCACATCGTGACGAGCAGGGTCAGCCAGACGGGCCCGAGAACGAGCGCGCTCAGCAGGAACACCGTCCCGCGCCCGCTCTCGGCCAGCAGCGGCTTGGCGCCGGCGCGCATCGTCAACCGGCCTCGGGGAGCGGCCGGCCCGGGTGACGCTCGGCGCGGATGTGAGGTAGCCATTGCAGCCAGCGCGGCAGATACCAGTTCCACCTGCCGAGCAGCTTCATCGTGGCAGGAAGCAGCACCGCCCGGATGACTGTCGCGTCGATCAGCACGGCCACCGCCAGCCCGACGCCCATCTGCTTGATTTCCAGCGTGCTGAGCGTCGCGAAGACGGCGAACACGGCCACCATCACAGCGGCTGCGGCCGTCACCGTGCCAGCCGTGCCGGCGATGCCCCGCGCGACGGCGTCCTCGGTGCTCGCGCCCGAGTCGGCGAGCTCCTTGATCCGGCTGACGATGAACACGTGGTAATCCATCGAGAGGCCGAACAGGACCGCGAACAGGAACAGCGGGAGCCAGGTCACGATCGCACCGGCCGAATGGAAGCCCAGCAGCCCCTGCAGGTGGCCGTCCTGGAAGATCCAGACGAGGACGCCATAGGCGGCTCCGACCGACAGGAGGTTCAGCACGATCGCCGTGAGGGGGATCACGAGCGAGCGGAACGTCACCAGCAGCAGCAGGAACGCGAGCCCCAGCACGAAGGCGAACACGAGCGGCCAGTGGTCCTTCGTCACCTGCGTGAACTGCTGGGTTCCCGCGGTCTCCCCGGTGACGGCGTACGTCGCCCCGGGCACGCGCCCGATCGTCGCGGGCAGCACGCGCTCGCGCAGGTCTGCGAGCGCGGCGATCGAGCGCGATTCGTCCCCGTCGCCGGCCAGCGGGATTTCGACCTTGGCGAGATCGTGTTGCGGGCTGATCTGGACGTCCACCGGGCCGCCCAACTGCGGCGAGGCGCTCGCGAGCGCCTTCAGGCGCGCGATCCCTTGCGCGACCGCGGGCGTCTCGACGTCGGGCGCCTGCACCGCCACGGTCGCGGGCGTCTGGGCCCCGGGGAACGCATGCTGGATCTGCTCGTAGCTGTGCACGACCTTCAGCTGTCGCGGCAGGTCGCCGAAGCCCATCAGCCGCGTGTGCATGCTGAGCGTCGGAAGCGCGAGGACGAGCAGCGCGGAGCTCGTGACCAGCACCGCGGCGAGCGGATATCTCAGCGCGGGGCGCAGCACGAGTGCCCACGCGCCCGAGCCCTGACGGTCGCCCTTCAGACGCGCGAGCAGGGTGCGCCGGTCGCGCAGCCTGATGAGCGCGCGCGGCTTGCCCAGGGCACGCAGCCCGGGCAGCCGCAGTAGCCGCAGCACGGTCGCCGAGAGCACGGCGACGATGCCGCGGTCAACGCGGTCGCCGAGCTTGCCGAGCAGCGCGGGCAGCACGGTGAGCGAGCCGATCATCGTGACGAAGACGACGACCATCGCCCCCACGCCGAGCGACTGGAAGATCTTGCTGCCGGCCATCAGCATCCCGGCCATCGCGATCAGCACGGTCGTCCCCGAGATCAGCACTGCGCGCCCGCTTGTCGCCGCGGCGCGCACGAGCGCCTCGCGCGGCTCGGCGCCGCGGCGCTCCTCCCGCTCGCGCTTGAGATAGAACAGCGAGTAGTCGACGCCTACGGCCATACCGATCAACAGCATCACCGAGCTCGTGGCGCCCGAGGCGTGCACGAGGTGGCTGACCACGGCGGCGAGGCCGAGGGAGGCCAGCACCGCGGAGAACGAGAGCACCACCGGAATCCCCGCCGCCACGAAGGCGCCGAAGGCGAGCAGCAGCACCAGGAACGTGACGGGAAGCGTCAGCCCCTCGGCGTGCGAGAAGTCCCGGCCCGTCGTTTCGTCGAGTTCGTGTTCGGCGCTCGCGTCGCCGAACTCGGTGACGCTCACGCCCGCCGGTGCGTCGTGCGACAGCGCGGCGACCCGTGCGAGCACGGGCTTCACGCGCGAGGACGCCGTTTCGGCCGTCCCGCGCATGTCGAACTGCACGAGCGCGGCATGGCCGCTCGCCGAGAGCTGGTCGGGGTGCCCGTGGAGCGGCGTACGCACGTTCGTCGCCTGGGGCAGAGCGCGCACGGCGGCTTCGACCCGCCGCAGCTCGGAGCGGAATCCGGGTGCGCGAACCGTCAGCGCCCGGCTGCTCACGAGCACCGACTCGCTCGCGCGGCGGTGAAAGCCCGCGTCTTCGAGCGCGGCCGAGGCTCGCGCCGGTTCGCCGCTCGAGTTCTCGGTATCGGTCAGCTTCACGGTCCCGGCTGCCTGACCGACGATCACCGCGACCGCCACGAAGGCCAACCAGCCGAACGTCGCGGTCTTCCAGTGGGAGGCGCTCCAACGTGCGGCGCGCTCGGCGAGATTTCCCTGCATTTCCTGCCCCTTTCACGATCGGATCAGCTCTGCGCCGAGCGTGTCATCCGGGGCGCGCGCCGCCAACGGGGCAGCCCGGCGTCTTGCGACTGGGGCTAACCCCAGGGCTGCGCTGGTGCCTGCCGCCCGGGGGCGGTCAGCCGCTCGGCCCGAAGCGCTCCGTGCGGATCCGCTCCCCGGGCCACCCGTCGTCCATCAGCGCGGTGGTCGCTGCCTCCACGAATCCGTTCGTCCCGCACACGAACGCGAGTCCACCTGCGAGCTCGACGGCCAGCGGCGCGAGCATCGCCTTGTCGATGCGCCCGGTGTGGCCGCTCCAGCCCCGCGGCGCCTCTTTCGTGTAGGTCAGCTCGGTCTCGGGCGCGAGCTCATCGCGGAAGATCTCATCACCCGGCCGGCGCACGGAGTACACGAGCCGCATCGGCAGCTCGGGCATCGTCACGCGGCGGTGGCGGAGGATCGACATCAGGGGCACCACGCCGGAGCCGCCTCCGACAAGCAGCACCGGGCTCTCGCCGCGCCAGACGAAGTACGAGGTGAACGGGCCGCGCACCTCGAGTTCGTCTCCATCCATCAGCACGTCGTGCAGGTAGGGCGAGACCTCGCCGTCTTCCAGGCGTTCGACCGTGAGCTCGATCACTCCTTCCTCGCTCGGCGAGGAAGCGACCGAGTAGGAGCGCTGGGCGCTGTATCCGTCCGGCGCGGTGAGGCGCACTTCATAGTGCTGGCCGGGCAGGAAGGCCATCCACATCGGCAGCGCGATCCTGATCGTCCGGACAGACGGCGTCTCGTTGCGCGTCGCCACGACGGTGCCGATCTGCCACTGCCCGGGCGCGCGCTGTGCGACCGGAGTCAGTCGCTCCAATACCGCTGCTCCTTCCACGGGTCCCCCCGGATGTGATAGCCGTTGGACTCCCAGAAGCCGGGCTCCTCGTGGTCCATCACGCGGATGCCGGCGATCCACTTGGCGCTCTTCCAGAAGTAGAGGTGCGGCACAAGCAGGCGTGCGGGCCCTCCGTGCTCGGCACTCAGCGCATCGCCTTCGTTCTCCGTGACGACCCACGCCTTGCCACCGGTCAGGTCCTCGAGCTCGAGGTTCGTCGTGTACCCCCCGTAGCTGTAGACGATCGTGTAGGCGCCCTGCGGCTCGACGCCCTCGAGAAGCGTGTCGAGCGAGACGCCGCCGAAGCTCGTGCCGAGTTTCGACCACTTCGTGACGCAGTGGATGTCGGTCGGCACCGTTTCGAAGGGCAGTTCGCCGAACTCCTGCCAGGTCCATTCGCGAGTGTTGTGCACCATCCCGTCGACCTTCAGCCGCCAGTCGCCCTCCTCGACGTGAGGCGTCGGCCCGGCCGTCAGCACCGGCCACCCCGTTTCGAGGTACTGCCCGGGCGGGAGCCGCGCGGCGATGTCGGCCGGCTCGCGGCGACGCCCGGTGAAGCCACGTGAGACGAATCCGCTCATGCTGCCTCCTCTCGTCGCACGACCCACGTTAACCCAAGCGGAGATCGGAGGTCGTCGCCCCCTGGCTGGCGCTAGAGTCGCCGGCCGGTGGACCTGGGACTGAACGAGAAGACCGCCCTCGTGGCGGCGTCCAGCCGCGGCCTCGGTCTGGCCTCGGCGCTCGCGCTGGCGCGCGAGGGCGCAGGCGTGACGCTCTGCGCGCGCGGGCGCGAGACGCTCGAGGCCGCCGCCGAGCTCGTGCGCGTCGAGACCGGGGCCGAGGTCCTCGCCGTCGCCGCCGACCTGCGCGAGGAAGGCGAGATCGAGCGGGTCGTCGCGGCGACCGTCGAGCGCTTCGGCGGCCTGGACGTGCTCGTCGACAACTCGGGCGGCCCGGCGCGCGGGGCCTTCGCGGAACTCGACGACGACGACTGGAGAGCCGCCTTTGAGGTCGTGACGCTCAACCTCGTGCGCTTCGTGCGCGCCGCCCTGCCGCACATGCGCGCCGAGCGCTGGGGTCGGATCGTGTGCATCCAGTCGATGTCCGTCAAGCAGCCGGTGCCCGCGCTCGACCTCTCCAACGGCATTCGCCCCGGCACGGCTGGGCTCGTGAAGGCGATCATGCCGGAGCTCGCCAGGGACGGCATCACGATCAACCTCGTGCTGCCGGGCGTGTTCGCGACGGCGCGCGTGCATCCCGGCCTCGCGAGCACCGATGAGGCGGCGCGCGTGCGGGCGCGCGAGGAGCTCGCGCCGCTCGGGGAGGGCATTCCGCTGGGGCGGCTCGGCGAGCCGGAGGAGCTCGGCAGCCTCGTCGCCTTCCTCGCCTCCGAGCGGGCCTCCTACATCACCGGCGCCGTCTACCAGGTCGACGGCGGCGTGATCCGCTCGAACCTGTGAGCGGCGCAACGCCCGCCGAGCCGCCCGCCGGCTCCGAGGCGTATCGTCGATCCTCGTTCACGACATCGACAGAGGAGGCCGGACCGATGCAACCGATCATCACGGGCCAGGGGCACCTCCCGCGGCTCGGCGAGCACGAGCGCGTCGAAGTGGGCAACATCCTGCAGGCCCAGCTGGTCGAGCTGGTGGACCTCTCGCTGCTCGGCAAGCAGCTGCACTGGTCGGTCGTCGGGCCGCAGTTCCGCTCGCTGCACCTGCAGCTCGACGAGCTCGTGGATTCCTGGCGCGAGCTCGCCGACACGGTCGCGGAGCGCGCGATCGCGATTGGTACGGCGGTCGACGGTCAGGCGCGCGCGGTCGCGGCGGAGAGCCTGCTGGCGCCCGTCGAGCCCGGCGCGGTCGAGGATCGCATGCTCGTCAACGAGCTGGCAGCGCGAGTGGCGCAGACGGCGGAGCGCACCCGCGAGCGGGCCGAACGGGCCAGCGAGCTCGACCCGCCGAGCGAAGACCTGCTGATCGAAGTCATCCGGGCGCTCGAGGAGCAGCTCTGGATGGTGCGCGCCCAGATCCCCGCCGCCGGGACCTAGCCGCGTGGCAGGGGGCGCGGAAACGATCATCGCGCCAGCCGGCCGCTCCGGCGCGCGATGCGACTGGCGCCGCCGGTCGCGCTTGCGACGAGCAGCCGCTGACGCCGCCACACTGTTGGCGTGCCCGCAAGAGGTGTCGTCATGCTCGCCTGCGCGTGCGCGGCCCTCCTCGCGAGTGGATGCGGCGCAGCGGCGCCGGCCCGCCGCCCGGCATCGACGCCGGCAACCGCCCACGCCGCCGGGCCCGCCAAGCCGAAGCTGAGCGCCGCCGCGCAGAAGAAGCGCGCGCTGGTGGCTCACGTCGACGTGGTCTCCGATCGGGTCCTCGCCGAAGGCAAGGTTCGCATAGCACAGGGCGCTCCCTCGGACGCCGAGGTCCGCAAGGAGCTCGAAGCGGCCCGCAAGCACGGCGCGAAGCTCCCCGCTGGCGAATCCGTCGCCGCCTTCGAAGCGGCCGCGGCCCAGACCGAGGAACCCGCGCCGGACGCAGTGACGCCGATCGCGCCGTGGAACCCCCGCGACAAGCCGATCGCCGCCTGGATCGTTCCGGTGCTCGAATGGGCCGTCGAACACGGGTGGCACGGCACCGTCACGAGCGGCTACCGCACCTACTACGAACAGGCGCAGCTCAACGCCGCGGGGCTCTTCTCCGCGCCGGCGGGGCTCAGCAACCACGAGACGACCGTCTACCCGGGCGGCGCCGTGGACGTCACGAACCCGGGAACGCTCATCCAAGTGCTCGAGGGGTACAACGGCGCGCGCAAGCTCGTCGGTGGCGTGCTCGGCGCCGTCGACCCCGAGCACTTCTCGGCGACCGGCGACTAGCCGCGTCGCCCTAGCTCGTCCGCGGCACCTGCTGTGTGATGCAGTGGATGTTCCCGCCGCCGAGCAGGATCTCGCGGGCGGGCACGCCGACGAGCTCGCGCTCCGGGAAGCAGGAGGCGATCACCTCGGCGGCGCGCTCGTCGAAACGCTCGTCGAGCAGCGGGTAGACGACCCGCGAGTTCGCCGGGTAGAAGTTCACGTAGGAGGCCGCGAGCCGGTCGCCCGCGCGCCGCGGGTGCGTGCCGGGGCGCGGCATCACGCCGGCTGCCTCTCCCGGCTCGATGTACAGGGGTCCCGGCGCCGGGATCGTCAGCACCTCCAGCTCCCGCCCGGCCGCGTCGGTCGCGCCCTGCAGGCGAAGGCGCGCGTCCTCGCCCACCTCGTACATCTCCTCGTCGGGGTCCTCGCCGACCGCCAGGAGCACGACGCCGGGGCGCACGAAGCACGCGAGGTTGTCGACGTGCCCGTCTGTCTCGTCGCACGGGACGCCGCGTCCGAGCCAGATCACCTTCGAGGCGCCAAGGTAGTCGCAGAGTGCCCGCTCGATCTGCTCGCGCGAGAGCTCAGGGTTGCGGTTCTCGTTCAGGAGGCATTCTTCTGTCGTCAGCACCGTTCCCTCGCCGTCGACATGGATCGAGCCGCCCTCGAGCACGAGCGGGGCGCGGTAGCGCCCGGCCCCTTCGACCTCGAGCACCTTCTCGGCGGCGCGTTCGTCGCGCGTCCAGTCCTCGTAGAGCCCGCCCCAGGCGTTGAAGCGCCAGTCCACGCCGCGCAACCCGCCGGAGCCCGCGGCCCCGGGTGTCACGAACGTCGGCCCGATGTCGCGCATCCAGGCGTCGTCAGTCGAGAGCTCGACGACCCGCACAGCACCCGGCAGCATCGCGCGGGCCCGCTCGAACTGCTCGGCCTGCACTCCCACGCTCACGGGCTCACCGGCCGCGATCGACTCGGCGACCGCCACGAAGGCTCGCTGCGCCGGTGCGGCGCCGTCGCGCCAGTTGTCCGGGCGGTACGGCCAGGCCATCCAGCACCCCGCGTGCGGCTCCCACTCAGCCGGCATGCGCCAGCCGTCGGCGGCCGGTGTCGAGTCAAGGGTCGCGCCCATCGGCAGAGACTAGAGTCAGGGCGATGGCAGAGCCGCCGCCTCTGATCGCCGCCGAGGGAGTGCTCGACTCGCCCGCTCGCACCCGCCCGCCCGAGCGGGGCCTGTTCCGGGTCGGCGCGGTGCAGGAGCGCTGGCACCCGGACCCCGCCGAGCACGAACAGGCGATCGCCGCCGGCGTGCGCCGCGCCGCCGAGGCCGGGGCCCGGCTCGTGTGCCTGCAGGAGCTGACGCTCTCGCCCTACTTCGCCGTCGATGCCGCCGGCCCGGCCGCGGGCGGAGTCGAGCCCGAGCCGCTGCCCGGCGGACCGACGCACCGCCTCGCTGCGGCCCTCGCGACGGAGACCGGCGCCTACGTGCACGCCTCGCTGTACGAGCGCGACGACGGCGAGGACGGACTCGGCTACAACACGGCGATCGTCGTGGCCCCGGGGGGCGAGCTCGCCGCGCGCACGCGCAAGCTGCACATCCCCGTCACGGCCGGCTACTACGAGGACCGCTGGTTCCGCCCCGGCCCGGCCGGCGCCGAGGCCTTCTCCCTGCTCAGCCTCGGCGGCGCCCAGCTCGGCCTGCCCACCTGCTGGGACCAGTGGTTCCCCGAGCTGGCCCGCGCCTACTCGCTCGCCGGAGCCGACGTGATCGTCTACCCGACGGCGATCGGCTCCGAGCCCGACCACCCGGCCTTCGACACCGAGCCCCTCTGGGAGCAGGTGATCATCGGCAACGCGATCGCCAACGGCGTCTTCATGGTCGCGGTCAACAGGACCGGCACCGAGCCGCCGCTTCGTTTCTACGGCTCCTCGTTCATCTGCGACCCGTACGGGCGCAAGCTCGTACAGGCGCCGCGCGAGGAGCCCGCGGTGCTGGTCGCCGACCTCGACCTCGACCAGCGCCGCGACTGGCTCGAGCTGTTCCCGTTCCTCTCCACACGGCGCCCCGACGCGTACGAGCCCCTGCTGACGCCACACTCGTCCTAGCCGAGGCCGGGAGCCGTCCAAGCGGCGGCGACTAACCTGCACGGGTGGCCCGGATCGGCATCCTCACCGGCGGCGGCGACTGCCCCGGACTGAACGCTGTGATCCGAGGGGCCGTGCGCGCCGGGCTGCCGGACGGGCACAGCTTCGTCGGGTACCGCTACGGGTGGGCCGGCGTGCTGGGCGACGACACGCTCGAGCTGACGCTCGAGAGCACGATCGGGATCCTGCCCCGCGGAGGCACGATCCTCGGCACCTCCCGCACGAACCCGTACGCCGGCGGCGCGGACGGCACGGCCACGGTGCGAGCCGGGATGGAGCGCCACGGCGTCGACGCGCTGATGCCGATCGGAGGCGACGACACGCTTGGAGTGGCGGTCGCCCTGCACGCGGACGGCATCGCGGTCGTCGGGGTGCCCAAGACGATCGACAACGATCTCGGCGGGACCGACTTCACCTTCGGCTTCCAGACCGCCGTGCAGATCGTCACCGACGCGATCGACCGCCTGCACACAACGGCCGAGTCACACGACCGCGTGATGGTGGTGGAGGTGATGGGGCGCAACGCAGGCTGGATCGCGACGTACGCCGGGATGGCCGGCGGCGCGGACGCGATCCTCGTGCCCGAGCGCCCGTTCGACATCGACGAGGTCTGCCGGCACCTGCAACGCCGCCACGGCCGGGGGCGCAAGTTCTCGATCGTCGTCGTCGCCGAGGGGGCGACGCCGCGCGAGGGCACGCTCGACTCAGAGGACGGAGAGCAGGTCACCCGCACCGCGGCGACCGACGCGTTCGGCCACGCGCGCCTCGGCGGGATAGGCGTCGTGCTCGAGCTCGAGATCGAGCAGCGGACGGGCTATGAGGCGCGTGTCACGATCCTCGGCCACGTCCAGCGGGGCGGCACGCCCGTCGCGTTCGACCGCGTGCTCGCGACGCGCTTCGGCGTGGCCGCGGTGCGTGCGCTCGCCGCCGGGCACTTCGGCGCGATGGTCGCGCTCCGCGGGACCCAGGTCGTGGAGCTCGGAATGGCCGAGTCGCTGGCCGAGCCCAAGCTGCTCGACCCCGAGCTCTACGAGACCGCCGAGCTGTTCTTCGGCTGAGGCCGCGGCCGGCTCGGGTGCGCGTGCGCGGCGCGCTGTTCGACGAGCAGCGCGAAGGTCGGACACGCCCGCACGGCACGCTGGGCGTGCTCGACCAGCTCGGGCGCCAGCGCGCGGCCGTCGACGATCGGGTAGCCCCACTCATCGAGCTCGACGAGCTCGGGCAGCAGCTCGGCGCACATGCCGTGGGCCTCGCAGGCGATTGGGTCGACGCGCAGGTGCCGGCTCATCGCCACGCCCCCGCGAGCGCCGGAGTGGGCGAGCCGCGTTCGTATCCGGGGAGGGGCAGTGAAGGCGCTGCCGTGCACGCGCCACACGGCCCTCGGGAGCCGTGGTCTGCGAACTCGGCCGCGAACACCCTGATCGCGCTCGCGACGAAGCGAAGCGCCCCGTCGGGGTGGCGGCACGCGCCCCGGCCGCGGATCACGGACGCGAGCCTGAGCTGCTCCTCGCGCCCGTCCCCGGCGAGACCGGCTGCCCATTCGTCGAGCCGGCCGGCGACGGCGTCGAGGCCGAAGATGCACGGCCCGCACTGCCCGGCGCTTTCATCGGCCAGCCAGGAGGCCACCCGCACGGTTTCGGCCACCGGGCACGCGCTCTCACCGAGCAGCGCCACGACGCCGGCGCCGGTCGAGGCCCCATGGGGCGCGAGGCAGCCGTCATCGAGCGTCAGGTCGCCCGCCTGAGAGGCGCCGATCCAGGTGCCCGAGTAGCCCCCGATGAGCACGGCACGCAGGCTCTCCGTGAGCCCCCCGGCAGCGTCGACGAGCGAGCGCAGCGACGTGCCGTGGCCGATCTCGTATACCCCGGGTGCCACGACGGGACCGCCGAGCGTGACCAGCGTCGAGCCGGGATGCTCGGCGGTGCCCAGGCCACGGAACCAGCCCGCGCCATGGCGGGCGATCTGCGCGACGTGCGCGAACGTCTCGGCGTTCGAGAGCAACGTCGGCCGGCCGCCGACGCCGCGCTCGAAGATCATCGGCGGGGTGTGCCGCGGCTTGGCTGCTCGGCCGTCGAGGTGGTTGACGATCGCCGACTCCTGACCGGCCACGTAGCCCCCCGGCACGGCCGCGATCCGCATCGGAATGCGCTCGCGAAGCCGGTTGCGTTCCGCGGCCGCTGCGCTGACGGTCGCGAGCACCTCCGGCGTGTCCTCGCCGACGCACACGACGATCTCGCCGGCGGCCACCGCGCGAGCGGCGAGCGCGGCGCCGTCGAGCACGAGGTGCGGCGTGCTCTCGAGCAGGGTGCGGTCCTTGAGGCTCGCAGGCTCGCCCTCGGCGGCGTTCACGACGACCATGGTCCGCCGCCGCCCTCGCGCCGCCGTGACGGCGTGCATCTTCAGCGCCGTCGGGTAACCCGCCCCGCCGCGCCCGCGCAGGCCCGCGGCTTCGACCTCATCGATCAGCGCGCTGTGGCGGCCGCGGCCGGGAGCCGGGAGCTCCGGGGCCGGGCCGTGCACGTCCAGGTGGGCGACGAGATCGAGTGAGCCGTGCTCGGCCACGCCGGCGAGCAGCCGGGGAAGTCCTGCCAGGGTTGGGGTGGCTACGCTCATTTGCGCTCGCTCCCTTGGACCGTCCGCTTCGTCTTCGGCAACAGATTCTTCGGCGTTCCCGAGCGCCGCGCCCATTCGGACCCGAGCGGGCCGCCGGGCAGCCAGAGCACGAGGAACAGGGCGAAGCCGCCGGCGCCCGCGACCGCCGCGCCCCGCAGCCGCGGGGTGACGCCCGGCCAGCCGGCCGCGACGCGCGCGAGCACGCACGCGAGCACGACCACCAGGCACGCGATGCTCAACGTCAGCAGCCATCCGCTCTTGACGTCGCTGCCGGTTCCGAGCCCGTGCAGCAACGCGATCGGCCACGCGGCGTAGGAGAGCCAGTGGACCGCGCGCCACGTCGCGAACCCGATCCGCCGGCGCAGCAGGCTGGTGATCGTCACGGCCACGAGCAGGTCGAACGAAAGCGCGCCCAGGCCGAGCCAGAACGGGCGGTAGGAGCTGGTGAAGGGAATCACCGCTGCGGTGATCGAGATCGGGGCGAAGCTGTCGAGCACGGACGTGAGGATGTGCCCGACCAGGAAGACGAGCGTCAGCAGCGCGAGGTTGCGGTGCAGCTCGTCGACAACGAACCGCGGCCAGGCCGGGGTCGCCCAGCGGCGCAGGTCGAGCACGCCGAGCGCCAGCGTCGCCGTGGCAAGCAGCAGCGCGACCGCGCCCGTCGCGCGCGTCAGGTACCAGTAGGCGGTCGTGCTGGCGAGCACGCTCACCGGCGCTCGCCCTCGACCGCGGGCAGGTCCTCGCCCTGCTCGGGCCAGCCGCCGACGCGCAGCACGCGGCCCTCGCCCGTGACAAGGCGCGCCGGCAGCCCCAGCCCGGCGAGCCACGCCGGCGCGTCGCCGTCGCGCAGCAGCGCACCCGTGCTCGCGATGTTGGCGTCGGTGCAGTCGGCGGCGGCCACGCTGACCGTGCGCCAGCGCGTTTTGGCCGGGCGGCCCGTCACGGGGTCGATGATGTGGTGGCGGCTCTCGCCCTCGCGCCGCCAGCGCCGCGCGACGGTGCTCGAGGTCGCAAGGCCCCCGGCCTCGATCGTCAGACGCTGACCGGGCGAGTCCGCGCCTGCGCGGTGGTCGTCGGTGACGTGCACGTCCCAGCCGCCGTCCGGCGGGGGCCCGGCGGCCGCGACGTCGCCGCCGAGCGCGACGATCGTGCCGCAGCCGAGCCGCCGGTGCACGCTCGCCGCCGCTCGGTCGGCCGCCAGCGCTTTCGCGGTCGCGCCGAGGTCGAGCTTCGTCCCGGCCGGGATCCTGACCCGGCGCGCCGAGTGGTCGAGCTCGATCTGCCGCCAGCCGCCCCTGCGGCGCGCGATCACGCGCCGTGGCCGACCGTGCTCCCTCGAGGTCTCGGGCGCGTCGTGCGCGCCGCGCGTTTCTGTCTCGTCGCCCTCGGCGAGCAGGTCCCAGTCACGGTCGTATCCGGCCTGCTCGAGCGACAGCCCGATGGTCGGGTCGAGCACCCCGCCGGTCAGCCGCGCGCCGCGCAGCGCGAGCTCCAGCGCGTCGAGCAGCAGCGGCTCGACCTCGACGGGACGCCCGGCACGCGCGTTGACGCGCGAGAGCTCGGAGTCCTCGCGGAAGCGGCTGCAGGCATGGTCGAACCGCGCAAGCTCCCGCTCGACGAGCTCGACGGCTGCATCGATCGCCGCGGGATCGCCCACGCGCACCTCGGCGGTGCTGCCGAGCGCCTGCCAGCTGGCGGCGGCGGCGCTCATCAGGACCCGCCCGAGACGACCGGCGGCGAGGGTTCCGGCGCCGGCGGAGCTTCTTGCGTTTGGCTTTCGTGTTTTTCGGGTGCCGGTTCGGGCGCGGCTTCGGGAGCCGGAGCCGCGGGTTCGGACGGCGTCGGCGCTTGCGCTGGAGTTTCGCGTTCTGCTTCGGCGGGCGCAGGTGTCGTCTGCGTGGCGCGCGGAGGCTGCGGCGGTGGCGAAAGTGGCTTCGTCGCCGTGTGGTGGGCCTTCGAGCGCGCCGGGGCGGTGCGCGCGCTCGCCGGATGCCCGGAGAACGCGCTGGCCGCGAACTCCACGAACAGCCCGGTGAGCAGCGCGCTGCCCGCAACGAGCCAGCGGTTGACGCGCCGCAGGCGGCGCAGCGCCGCGTCGCGGCTGCCCGCCGTGTGGCGAGGGGGGTTGCGCCGGAGGGACTTCATGCCGGGCTCTCCACGCTAGCGATGGTGGTGAAAGGACCCGTGTGAGACCCACGGTCCGAATTCGGGGATCAGGACGACGGCAAGGAGGACGCCCGCGAGGAGCCCGAGCGTCAGCGCGAGCCCGCGGCCCGAGCTGCCGGGCAGGCGGCGCGCGGGCAGATAGGAGCCGAGGCTCGGCCCGCGGCGCAGCGGAACGCCTGCCCCGGTGCCGGCCGCGAGGACCGCGGCCCGCGTCTGGCGCGATTCCACGAGGCCCGTGAACATCTCGGGTAGGTGCCCGAGCACGTGCAGGGCGAACAGAGCGAGCCAGACGAAGAAGCTGATCTTGTGGACCGGGAGCAGCGACGAGCGTGAGCTCGGGCCCTCGAACAGGAGCACCACCCCGCTCACGAACACCACCAGCGTGTCGATGACGAGCAGCGGCGCGAGCAGCCGCAGGCCCGCCGGCGGCGGCCCCTTGACGCGGTAGGCGGCGCGGCCGAGGTAGTAGGAGCCGAAGCGCCAGCCCGTGCTCGCGAGCTTCAGCGCCAGCGGCCCCAGCAGGAGCAGGCCGAGGAACAGGTGCAGCCACAGCAGCTGCCCGATGCGGATGATCGTCACCCCGAGCACCGCGAGCAGCACGAACAGGACGGCGCCCGCCTGTACGGTCAGGCGCTCGTTGCCCTCCGGGCCTCCCTCCAGAGTGTGCCCATGCCCACCGCGGCTCCTGGCCCCCGGAGGGTGCGGAGGCACGGGCTGTGCCGTTTGCATAGGGGCTCCTCCGGTCATGGCGAGGACCAGTGTGCGAGCGGGGCGTAAGAGGGCGATAACAGTCGCGTGAGAACCCTCTTTTGCAGGGGTTTCGGCGGTCAGCCCGGTGACGGGCGACGCGCGCGCCGGGGCTCAGCCGGACCCCCGATCCGCCGGCGGGCCGGGGCTATACTCCGGCGCGACGATGGCGTCCACCGAGCAGCCGCGAGTGGAGCCGGCCTCCGAGCGACGCGCGCCCGACTTCTTCGTCGTCGGGCATCCCAAGAGCGGCACCACCGCGCTGCACAACGCGCTGCGGCGCCACCCGGAGATATTCATGCCGCGGGAGAAGGAGCCGTGGTACCTCGCCAGCGAGGTGCGCGGCCAGACCGCGCGGCCCCATGGGCACACGCCCGCGACGATGGAGGAGTACCTCGGACTGTTCGCCGGCGCCCGTGCCGACCAGCGGATCGGGGAGGCCTCGCCGGTCTACCTTTGGTCGCGCACGGCCGCCGCGGCGATCGCCGAGCTCCGAGAAGACGCGAGGATAATCGCGATCCTGCGCGAGCCGGCGAGCTTCCTGCGCTCGCTGCACATGCAGTTCGTGCAGAACTACACCGAGAACCAGAACGACTTCCGCACCGCGATCGAGCTCGAGGACGAGCGGCGGGCGGGCAGGCGGCTCCCGCCCAACGCGTACTGGCCGGGGGCGGTGCTCTACTCCGAGCACGTCCGCTACGTCGAGCAGCTGCGCCGCTACGAGGAGCGGTTCCCGTCCGATCAGATCATGGTGCTGATCTACGACGACTTCCGCGCCGACAACGAGGGGACGCTGGGCAACGTGCTTCGTTTCATCGGCGTGGACGAGACCGCGGCCGCGATCGTGCCCGAGGTCAATCCGGCGGTGCGCGTGCGCTCGCAGCGGATCTACGGAGCGGTTCACTCACTCGCGCGCCGCCGGAGCGTCCGACGCGCGACCCGCACGCTGGGTATCGATCGCATGAGGCTGGTCGCGATTCGCGACAGGCTCCTCTACCGCGCGCCCGAGCAGCCGGATGAGGCCTTCACGCTCGAGCTCCAGCGCCGCTTCAAGCCTGAGGTGCAGGCACTGAGCGAGCACCTCGGCCGCGACCTCGTCGCGCTGTGGGGATATGACCGGCTCGACTGAGGGCTCCACCGCACGCCGCAGCCGCATCGACGGCTCGGTCGATTCTCGGCCGCGCGCAGCTTATGCTGAGACGATGAACGCGCAAGCCGAGCAAGCAGCCCCGGCCGCAGCCGAGTCCCTCGCCAACCCGGCCGCAGGCGCACAGGTCCTGCTGATCGAGGACGAACCCGGGATCGTGGACTTCGTCCGGCGCGGCCTGGAGGGGCAGGGCTTCAACGTGGCGGCCGAGATCGACGGGCTCGCGGGTGAGCGCGCGGCGCTCCAGGACGGCATCGACGTCGTGGTTCTCGACCTGATGCTGCCCGGCCGCAGCGGCCTGGACGTGCTGCGGACGCTGCACGAGGCGCGCCCGGAGCTGCCGGTGATCGTGCTCACGGCGCGTGGCGAGGTCGAGGACCGCGTCGCCGGCCTGGACGCCGGCGCCGTCGACTACCTCGTCAAGCCGTTCTCGCTCGCCGAGCTCTCGGCGCGGATCCGGGCCCAGCTGCGCACCGCCTCGCTGGGCGCGTCCACGCGGCTCGAGGCCGAGGACGTCGAGGTGGATCTGCTCACCCGCAAGGTCCGCCGGCAGGGCCAGCCGATCTCGCTGTCGACCACCGAGTACGAGCTGCTCGTGCACATGCTGCGCAACCACGGACGCGTCGTCGGCCGGGAGGAGATCCTCAGCGCCGTCTGGGGCTACCAGCACGACCCGGCAACGAACATCGTCGACGTCTACATCGGCTACCTGCGGCGCAAGCTGCGGCTGCCCGACAGCCCGGCCCCGATCCACACGGTCCGCTCCGTCGGCTACCGCTTCGGCCGTGCCGGCGCCTAGACGGGCACCCGCGCGCGCCCTCGCAAACGGGTCTCCGGGCCGTGGCCGGAGGCGAGCCCTGAGCCTGCGCTGGCGCCTGGCCGGATGGGTGGCGCTGGTGGTGATCGCTTCGTCGCTGATCACGTTCGTGGCTGTCTACCGTGGCACGGGCTCCCAGCTGCACAAACAGATCGACGGTCAGATAACAGGCGACGCCGACGAGCTCAGCCACGCGCTCGCCGCCTCGCGCCCGCGATCGATGGGCGAGCTGCGTGCGGCGGCCGCGAGCTACATCGACGGCCAGCCGTTCAGCGCGAGCTCGACGCTCCTGTTCGTGACGATCCCGGGCGGCGGCACCGTGACGAACCGCCCCGAGCTGTTCAGCACGCAGCTCCCGGACGGCGGTGACTCCCCTGCGCACCAGCGCGAGGAGGCCAGGCTCGCGGCGCAGCTGGTCGCCTCGCGCAGCGGCTACTCGACGCTGAAGGTCGCCGACATCGGCAACCTGCGCCTGCTGCGCCGGCCGCTGCATCTGAGGATCGGCGGCGTGCCGACCACCTCCTCGATCGGCGTGGGGACGCCGCTGGCCCCCGTTTCGCGTGCCCAGGACGGGGTCTCACGCGCATTCGTGCTGGCAGGAGCGCTGGCGTTGATCGGGGCGCTGCTCGCCGCGCTCTTGATCGGCACCCGCATCTCCGACCCGCTGCGGCGCATCGCCTCGGTCGCCGCCAGGGTGGACGCGGGCGACCTCGAGCCCCGCATCGAGGACACGGGCCAGGGCGCCGCCGAGGTGCGCGTCCTGGCGGACTCCTTCAACCGCATGCTCGACCGGCTCGCGGTCGCCTTCGACGGCCAGCGCGCGTTCGTCGCCGACGCCTCGCACGAGCTGCGCACCCCTCTCACCGTCATCAAGGGCCAGCTCGAGGTGCTGGCGGCCCAGGAGCGCCCGGCACCGGATGAGGTGCGGCGGGTCGAGCAGCTCGTCGGCGCCGAGGTCGCGCGCATCGCGCGCCTGGTCGACGACCTGCTGCTGCTCGCGCGCAGCGAACAGACCGCGTTCCTGCGCCTGGAGGAGATCCAGCTCGAGCCATTCGTCGCCGAGCTGTGGGACGGCGTCGAGACGGTGGAGCCCGACCGCCGGTTCGAACTCGGCCCTGTGCCCGACGGCACGCTGCGAGCCGACCCTGACAGGCTCGCGCAAGCGCTGCGCAACCTCGTCCGCAACGCGATCGAGCACACGGACGAGGGCGACGGGAGGGTGCTCCTGCACGTCGAGCGGGCGGGGCCCGCGAGCGTGCGTTTCGTCGTGCAGGACGACGGTCCGGGCATCCCGGCCGGCCAGCGCGAGGCCGTCTTCGAGCGCTTCTACCGGACCGACCCGGCGCGGGGGCGCGCCTCGGGCGGCGCAGGCCTCGGCCTCGCGATCGTCAAGGCGATCGCGGAGGCGCACGGCGGGCGGGTGCGAGCGATCGACAGCGCCGCGGGCGGCGCCCGCATCGAGCTCGAGCTGCCGGGCTTCACACCGGGGGCAGGCGGCGGCCTCCCGGCCGCGAGCACCGGCAGCGTCGTCGCGGCCGGATAGCTCGAGGGCGCGACGCTTGCCCGGGCCGGGTTCGCACGCCCGCTGTGCGGGAAAGCGTGAGCCATGACCGGTTCGCGGCGCCGCGCGGCACACGTCGGTTGCTCGGGATGGAACTACCGCTCCTGGCGCGGCACCTTCTACCCGCCGGGGGCGCCTGCGCGGCGCTGGCTCGAGTGCTACGCCGAGCGCTTCGACACCGTCGAGGTCAACACGACGTTCTACCGGCTGATCGCCCGCACCGCCGTCGAGGGCTGGGTGCGCCAGACGCCCGCCTCGTTCCTGTTCGCGGTCAAGGCGAGCCGGTACCTGACGCATGTCCGGAGGCTCGCGGGGATCGACGATGGCATCACCCGTTTCTACGAGCGCATCGAGCCGCTGATCAAGGCGCGGCGCCTCGGCCCCGTGCTGTGGCAGCTGCCTGAGAACTTCCATCGCGACGACGCGCGGCTGGCCGGCGCGCTGCGAGCGCTGCCGCCTGGACGCCACGCGTTCGAGTTCCGCCACGCGAGCTGGTTCGCCGAGCAGGTCTACGCACTGCTGCGCGAGCACGGCGTCGCGCTGGTGATCGGCGACCATCCCGACCGCCCCTTCCAGACGTTCGAGATCACGGCCGACTTCACCTACGTGCGCTTCCACTACGGTCACCGTGGGCGGCGCGGGAACTACTCGCGCAGCGAGCTCGAGCAATGGGCGCGCCGGCTGGAGGAGATCAGGCGCAGGGTCGAGCTCTTCGCGTATTTCAACAACGACTGGGAGACGTTCGCGCCGCGCAACGCCGCAACCCTGCAGGAGCTTCTGGAGCAGCGCGATGCCGGCTGACCGCGCCTCGCTCGCGGCCGCCGAGCTGCGGACGCTGCGCTCGGAGGCGGCCGTGTGCCGTGCGTGCCCGCTCTGGAAGGACGCCACGCAGACGGTCTTCGGCGAGGGTCCCGCCGACGCGCGCGTGATGCTCGTGGGCGAGCAGCCGGGCGACCGCGAGGACCTCGCCGGCCATCCGTTCGTCGGGCCCGCAGGCCGGGTCCTCGACGAAGCGCTCGAGCTGGCCGGCATCGAGCGCTCTAGCTTGTTCGCGACCAACGCCGTCAAGCACTTCAAGTTCCGCGCGCGCGGAAAGCGCCGTATCCATCAGCGTCCGTCGGTTGGCGAGATCAAGGCGTGCCGGCCGTGGCTGGAAGGCGAGATCGCCGCCGTCTCGCCCTCGGTGGTCGTCGGCCTCGGCGCGACCGCCGCGCACTCGCTGATGGGGCGCGCCACGGCGATCGGAGCCAACCGCGGGCGCCCCCTGCAGAGCCCGCTGCTCGATGCTCCGGTGCTTCTCACCGCCCACCCGTCGAGCATCCTGCGCGAGCGCGAGCGCGAGCTGCGCCATGCCGCGCTTCGCAACCTCGGCGAGGACCTGGCGCTCGCCGCCTCGCTCTGAAGGCCTCGGCCCGCACGAGCGGCGATCGACGCTCGCGCCGAATCTCAGTCCTGCGCCGTGGGCCGGGCGACACCGGCACGTTTGACCCCGATTCGGTCGGGTAGCACCCGCTCAGCGGCACTGCTGTGCCGCGGCGTCGGAGGGAAGGAGCATCGTGGTGAGGGCACATCGAACGGGGCTTGCCGGTATGAGATCGGCCGTCGCGTCGATGCCGTGCTCGCCTGCCTGCCCCCCGACATGGGGGGTGCCCCGCCATGGGGTGCGTCCGTGTCGCTTCACCCCCTCCAGGAGCGTCGGGGAGACGCCGGTTCCGGTGCCGCCAGAGCCCGACCCCTCGCCGCCGACGCCGCGTCCGGAACCGAGCCCCCCGGTTCCGGGCCCGGACCTTCCTTCGACGCCCGCACCGGACCCCGCCCCGGCGCCGCCTATCGACGCCGGGGCGGCCGGCGTGCCCTGAGCCACGGGCCGTCGGCCTCGACGGCCATGGCCGCTCGCGAGGGCCGGCCGAGCCCGTGCCCCGGAGCTGCGCGGCCGAGAGCGCTCGCGCGCGCTCAGCCCTTGCGCGAGTCCACCGCGCGCTGAAGCTGGCGCTTGTTCATGCCCGAGCGCCCGGGCACTCCGAGGCGGCGTGCCTCGGTGTAGAGCTGTTCGCGGGTGCGTCCCCGCGGCCCGGGTTTGCCCGAGCGTTTGCCGCCGCGGCTGCTGGCCGACGGCCCGCGCGTCGAGCTGCGCGAGCTCGACTGCGATTCGCCGCTGCGCGCGCGTTCCTTGTTGACGGTCCGCGCCGCGATCTCCTCGGCGCGTTTGGTGGAGCGACCCTGTTGCTTCTCGGATTGCTTGACGTGCTCGTACTGCCTTCCCCGCTTGCTGCCTTTGCTCACTCCACGTGGCGGCACGTCGCACCTCCTGAGTCGTTCGATCTACCGCAGGCTGGCATTACCCACTCGCCTGACTGGCGAAAAGGCGCCGGGCCTCAGCCCAGTCCGAGCAGGAGCTCCTCGCGCACGGCGCGCAGCGGCGCGACGTCGCGCCGCGCCCTGGAGAGCAGCAGGGCGCCCTCGATCGCCGAGAGCACGAACAGCGCGCGCCGCTGCGCCCCCGCGCGCTCCATCCCGGAGTCCTGCAGCGCCCGCGCGAGCTCGTCCACCCAGCTCTCGAAGACCGCGGCCGCCGTCTCTCGCAGCGGCTCCGATTCGGCCGCGGTCTCGAGCGCAACCGTCGCGATCGGGCAGCCGTCGCGATAGCCCGAGCCCTCGAGCCCGGCGGCGAGCGCGTCGAGGAGCGCGAGGATCGCCGCCCGGGGTCCGCCGGGCGCATCCATCGTCGCGCCGATCGCCCGCCGCAGCTGCTCGCCCGAACGCTCCATCGCCGCGCGCGCCAGCTCCTGCTTGCCGCCCGGGAAGTGGAAGTACAGGGAGCCGCGCGGGGCGCCGCTGCGCGCGACGATCTCGCTGAGCCCGGTCCCGGCGTAGCCCTGGCGGCGTAGCAGCACCGCCGTCGCATCCAGGAACGCGCGCCGCGAAGCGCGCCCGTTGCTGCGGGTCGACGTGCGCTCGGCCATTCGCTTACTATATCGATCGGTCTATTAGCGACGGAAGCGAGGCAACGTGGAACAGCTCGTCTACACCGCACCCCGCCGGCTCGAGTGGCGCGAAGCGCCCGACCCGGCTCTGAGCAGCGACCGCGCCGCGCTCGTACGCCCGCTCGCGGTCGCCACCTGCGACCTCGACGCGCTGATCGTTCAGGGCAACGCGCCGTTCCAGCCGCCGTTCCCGCTCGGCCACGAGTGCGTCGCCGAGGTCGTGGAGGTCGGCGACGCTGTGGAGGGCATCGAGCCCGGCGCGCTCGTGAGCGTGCCGTTTCAGATCTCCTGCGGCGAATGCGTGAGCTGCCTGCGCGGGCGATCGGCCAACTGCAGCGCGGTGCCGTTCATGTCGACATACGGCTTCGGACCGGCCGTCGAGCGCTGGGGCGGGTTCCTCTCGGACCTCGTCGGCGTCCCCTACGCCGGCCACATGCTGGTGGCGCTCCCGCCCGGCGTCCAGCCGGCCGCCGCGGCGAGCGCCTCCGACAACATCGCCGATGCGTGGCGCGCCGTCGGGCCGCTGCTGGAGCGCGACCCCGGGGCGGCGGTGCTCGTGGTCGGCGGGCTCGGGCCCGGCTCGATCGGGCTCTACGCCGCCGCGATCGCGCTCGCTCTGGGCTCTGAACGCGTCGTCTACGCCGATCGCGACGAGCGTCGCCGCGCCCTGGCCGAGTCCTTCGGCGCCGAGACGGTCGGCGAGACCCCGAAGCGGCTCGGCCCGTTCCCGATCACGGTCGATGCGTGCGGTTACGAGGCGGGGCTCGCCCTGGCGCTGCGCTCGACGGCGCCCGACCGGACCTGCACGAGCTGCGCGGTCTACTTCGGGGAGCAGCCGGCGGTGCCGATGCTCGAGATGTACACGAAGGGCATCACGTTCGTGACCGGTCGCGCCAACGCGCGTGAGGCGATGCCACACGTGCTCGCCCTCGCCGCCGCCGGCGCGCTGCGGCCCGAGCTCGTCACGAGCAGCGTGGTCCCCTGGCGCGAGGCGCCGGGGGCGCTCGTCGAGGACGGCTGGACGAAGCTCGTGTTCGAGCGCTGAAGGCCGCGCCGCGGCTCGGGGCGCACTACGACGGTTCGGCCTCCCGGATCGCGTGCGCCAGCTCGGCGCGGCCGTCGCGCAGCACCGGATCGCCGTGGGAGACCAGGAGGATCTCGACGGGCAGCTCGAGCAGCGGGCGCATCTGCCGCGCGAGGCCGGCCCGGTCGATGCGCTCCTCGCGCAGCCAGCTTTCCGGGCACAGGCGTACGCCGCCGTGACCGTCACCGAGGAGCCTGTCGCCGAACACGAGCGCAGCGTCCTCCGCCAGCCAGTACACCGTCTCCCCCGCCCCGCGCAGCGGCTTCGGGCTCACGCCGGGCGGGACGGCGTTCCACGCGCGGCGCGTGCGCCCCGCGTAGCGCTCCGCGAGCTGCTCGCGGTCGCGCCGGTGCCAGTGGATCGTCGTGAGCACGCTCACCGGGCGTGGGCCGACGCGCTCGTCGAGCCACGCGAGGAACCGCCGGCGCCCCTCGCCCTCGGGCGGGAGCAGTGGGTCGAACAGGACGGCCACCTCCGCGAGCACGTACAGCACCGAGCCGACCATCTGATCCCAGTCATCCGGGCCGTCCGGCGGCGACTCGGGTTCCCACGCGGGGTGCGGGGCGCTCCAGCGGTAGAGCCCTGCGGCTAGCTCCGTGGCCGGGGCCTGCGCCACGGCGCCGGCGTCAGCGTCCGCGGCCGCTCAGCGCGACCACGATCGGGCCGCGGCCGTCGTCGCTTCGGATCACGTAGCTGCCCGCCGCGGGCCCTTTCGCCGTCGGCGAGAACACGATCCGGAAGTGAAGCGACGTGCCGGGGTCGATGCTGATGCCCTCGGGCAGCGGGGTCGGGGCGGAGAACGGTTCGAGCGGCGCGATCGCCCGCGTGATCGTCAACGGCACGGTGCCGGCGTTGCCGACCTTCAGTTCGAGCCCGTGGTAGTGCCCGACCGTGACCGTGCCGAAGCTGATCAGCCGCGTGTCGACGGTCAGCTCCGCCCGCCCGGTCTTGGCGACGGCCCGCAGCGGGACCGTGACCGTGCCCTGCCCGGTCGAGATCTGCAGGCGCGAGCTGTAGGTGCCCGCGCGGTCGGGGTCGAACAGCACGGACGCGGTGACGGCCTGGCGCGGTGCGAGCACGGTCCCGGTCGCCGGCAGCCCGCTGAGCTCGAACGGCCCGTGCGGGAGTCGCACGCCCGTGATCCGCTCGCCGCTGCGCCACGAGTTTGCGAACGTGAAGCTGAGGCGCTTGCCGCCGGCCGCGGTGCGGATCGTCCCGAAGTCGACCGCGCGCGTCGAGAGCAGCAGGCCCGGAGCGGACCCGTACCCCGTGAAGGCGACCGAGCGCGTTCCGGCGCTGGTCGGGACGTCGACGGTGGCCACGACGGGTCCTGGGTGGGCGGGTTTGAACGAGATCCGGATCGGCAGCGTGGCGCCGGCCGCGAGCGCCGCTCCCCTCGGCGGCTGGGCGATCGCGATCACCCCGTGGGCGAGCGCCGCGGTCCCCGACGGCGGGATCTTGGAGGGGCCGGCCGTGGCACCGCCGGCCGTGGCGGCGCGGGTGTTCGTGCGCGCTTCGGTTCCGGTGGACTGTTCGACGCCTTCCGCTGTCACCGGGCCGGTGATGGTCACGTTGCGAGAGGCCGAGACGGGCAGCGTGACCGTGCGCGTTTCGCCGACTTCGACGGAGCCGGCTTCGACGGTTCCCGCCTGCACCGGGGCCGCAGCGGAGGATCCGAAGGCGATCACCTGCCCGTTGCGGGTGCCGACGTAGACGCGCCCTTCATACGCGGTCGGAACCGAGAACTTCGAGGCTTTGCCGATCTTCCCCGACCACAGCAGCGGCAGCGTGCCGCCCGAGGGGATCGCCGCGTAGGCGCGCAGCTGAGCGGCGGCGCCCGAGGGGCCCGAGGTGTAGAGGACCCACACGACGGCGCTGCCGGCCGTCGTGCCGTTGCTCGTCACGAGCGGCGAGCCGGAGGTGTAGCCGAACGATTCGGCGCTCGTGGCCACCGGGCTCAGCTGCGGGACGCCTTCCCCGTTGAGCCCGTAGCTGAACGCCCGCAGGACACCGCCGCCCGCGCTCTCCAGCACGTAGACCCAGCCTCCCTGCCCGCCGTAGGCCGCCGGATGGCCCCACACCCCGCCGAACGGGCCCACCGTCTGCAGCACCGCATCGCTTTCTCCCGGGCCCTGCTTGTAGCCGCCCATGTTGTCGGCGTCGATCAGGAACACGCGACCGTCCTTGCCGTCCTCGACGACGAGGTGCGGGTGCGCTTTCGTGCCGAACGCTTCGGTCGGCAACGCGATCGGGCCGCCCGAGCCGAGGTCCTCGTCGTTCTGGTCGAGCGTCGGTGCGTCCGAGGGCGCGAAGAACTGGGTTGGCGAGATCTGACCGCCGGCGCCGACGGTCAGCCCGATGACGGACTCCGAAAGCGTCGTGGGCGGGGCATTGGACCGCGCGGGCGAGGGCGAGACGCCGTTGCCGCTCGCGAGCACGATCCGTCCCGGGATGTCCGAGATCAGCCCGCCGCCGCTCTGCCAGACCCCCGCCATCGAGTTTTCGTCGGTGCCGACGCCCGACTCGTCGCTCCACATCGTGGTGAGCGCGCCGCTCGCGGCGCTGTAGCCGGCGACGATGCCGCGGTACGGGTTGATGTCGCAGTTGGAGGCGAAGGCCACGTAGACGACGCCGTTCAGCAACAGCAGCCCCGGGCGCTGCATCTCGTAGCTTTCGTTGAAAGGCACTCCCGGGGTGTTGTACGGCGTGCCGGAGATCGGCACCGGGAAGCCCGCCTTCTCTTCGCCCGTCGCGGCCGAGATCGCCTGCAGGTACCAGTGGGAGCCGGCGATGCCCCTGCCCACCTGCAGCCTCGTCGTGAGGTAGACGGTCCCGGTCGAGGGATCGATCACGGGGGTCGAGGTCGACCCCAGGTCCGGCGTCAGGTCCGAGCAGCCGATCGTTGACGCCTTGAACGGCTTGCCGAACGCGCGGGACCACAGCACCGCTCCGGTCGCGGGATCGAGCGCGTAGGCGTTGGCCTTCTCGGTCGTCACGATCAGGCGGCCTTCGTAGACGAGCGGCTGCGCGTAGATCGCGCCGGCGAGCCTCGTGGCGAACACCTTCCCGAAGGTCCCGGATTGGATCGCCGCGGGAGCGAGCCCGGTCTCCGAGGAGTCCCAGTCGTCGCGCAGGTTGTTGTACCCCGCCGTCGTCACGTTCACGGCCGAGGCGCCGGGCGCGAGCACGGCAATGCCGGCGACGGCGAGCGCGCAGGCGAGCGCCGCGCGAAGCCTCGCGTTCCTGGCCCCAGCCCCCTGCATCTGACGCCTCCTTGGTCTCGCCCGAGAGTGAGGCGAGTCTACGGGCAGATCCGGCGGCAGTGGCGATGTTCGGCGCCGCACGCCAGATCGACCTTCGGCCGCGGGGCGCATGCAACAGCGCCGGGCGGGGAAACACAAGCGCGATGACCTCGAACGGCGCTCGACGCCCGCTCGCACCGGCGTGGGCGGCCATGTTGTGCGGCTGCTGCCTCGCGCTGGCGAGCGGCTGCGGCGGCTCGGCGCCGAATCGGCTGGGCGCCGCGGACGCGCGGGCGCTCCAGCACGAGCTGGCCTCCGTCGAAGCGAGCGCCGCGCACGGCGAACGCGCCGCCGCGCTGAGCCGGCTGAGCGCGATCCGCGCCCGCCTGCAGCGGTTGGGCGCTTCCGGCGCGCTCGGCGCAGCCGAGGACCACGCGATGCTGCGCGCCGTCACGCAGGCGAGGTCGGCGGCGGCCGCGGAGCTGCCCGTCGCCCTCCCGGCAGCCGAAGTCCCGGCGCCGGGCCCGGCCCCGGCGGCCCCGGCGACCCCGGCCGCGACGCCGGCCGCTACCCCGGCTCCGCCGGTCAAGGACCCGCACGCGGAGGGCCCGCCGCCCGGCTGGCTGAAGCACGGCGGGCACGGGCACCACGGGCATGACCACGGCGGCGACGGGCCGAGCCACGGAGACGGGAACGGTGACTGAGCGCGTGACGCTTCCCGAGGCGCTTGCGCCGGGCCGGACGCTGGCCGGCCGCTACACGCTCGAGCGCCTGCTGGGCACCGGCGGCATGGCCTCCGTGTGGCTCGCGACCGACGGCGTGCTCGGCCGCAAGGTCGCCGCGAAGGTGATCGCCGAGGCGCTCGCCTGCGAGGACGGCTGGCTGCGCCGCTTTCGCCGCGAGGCGCGCGCGATCGCCGCCCTCAACCACCCGAACGTCGTGCGCGTGTTCGACCTCGGCGACGACGGCGGGCGGCCATTCATCGTCATGCAATACGTACCCGGTGGAAGCCTTGCGGCGCGCCTGCGCGCCGAGGGTGCGGCGCGCGCGTCGATCGATGCCCGCCGCGTCGCCGCCGAGCTGCTGCGCGGCGTCGCGCACATCCACGCCGCCGGCCTGCTGCACCGCGACATCAAGCCCGGCAACATCCTGGTCGGGGAAGACGGAGCGGCGATGCTTGGCGACTTCGGCGCCGTCCTCGTGCCCGGCGCGACGCAGCTGACAGCCACCGGCGACGTGCTCGGCACGGCGCGCTACATGGCGCCGGAGCTGCTTCGCGGCGAGCCGGCGAGCACCGCGAGCGACCTGTTCGCGTGCGGATGCGCGATCGACGATTTGCTGCGGACGCTCGGCGCCGAGCCTGCCCTGTCCGATCTCGTGGACGAGTTGACCGCGCCCGACGCGGGCGCCCGACCGCGTTCGGCCGACGCGGCTCTGCGGTCGCTCGATGAAGCCCGATTTGCGTCGCGAGGCCGGCGCGGCGCGCCCGCACCGCACTGGAGGCTCGGGCCCGCGAGGGACGCAACCCGGCCCGCGCCGGGGCGGCGAGTCCCGCGGCTCCCCGTCACGGCGCGAAGCGCGACCTCGATCCGCGGAGCCGCAACACGGGCGAGCGCACGGTCAGGACGCGCGCGCCGGGAGCGCGTTCCGAGAGCCTTGTTCGTCGCGGTACTCGCGGCGATCGCGCTGGTCGCCGTCGTCCTCGCCCTCGTCTCCGGGGGAGGCGGCGCCCCGGCGCACGCCGGGCTGCCCGCGCCCGCGCCGCTGGGCGCGCCGCTGAAAGCCCAGCTCGCCGCGCTGCGGAGCGAGATACGAGCAGCTACGAGGTAGCTGACCGCCGGGGGCGGGGGCCTTGCGAGCTCGCCGTCAGCCGGCCAGCAGCGCCGGCACGTCGTGCACGATTTCGCGCGGCTTGAAGTTCGCGGAGTAGATCGTCCTCAGCTTGCCGCTCGCGGTGATCCCGTAGATCAGCGCGGAGTGGTTGATGAATTCGGGGTTGCTCGCGTCCTGTTCGGAGCCCACCCCCCACGTCTTCCACACCGGCCCGAGTTCGTGCGCCGAGCCGATCAGGAACTGCATCTGGCCGGTCAGCTCATGGCGCGAGAGGAAGCTGGCCACGGCGGCCGGCGTATCGCCCCTCGGATCGACCGACACCGCGATCAGCTGGACCTGCGCCGCTTTGGGCCCGAGCGCGACGAGCGAGTTGTGCAGCTGCGAGGCGATCAGCGGGCACACGTCGGGGCAGTGCGTGTAGAGAAACGTCAGGAACACCGCCTTGCCGCGGTAGTGCGCGAGGTCGACGGGTTGGCCCTGGTAGTTGTGAAGCGTCGAGAGCGCCGGCGCCTGTTTCACGGGTTCGAGCAGCGCGCCGTCGAACGAGGTCGCGTGGGCGCTGCGCTCGCCGGCGGGCAGCTGCGGCTTGCCACCCGAGCTCGAGGCGATCAACGCCGCCGCGCCGCCCGCGATCACGACGATCAGGACCACCGGAAGCGCGACGCGCCAGCGGCCGCCCGGCGACCCCCGCCCCGGCTGCTCTCCCCGGTCCGCGGCCGCCTCGGCCTCGGACTCTGGCCCGTCAGCGCTCATCATGGTTGACGCTCTCAGATTTCCATTAACGAGACCGAAAGGGCGCGCTCCCCGCCGCAGGGGGCGGGGAACGGGCGATCCGTCGGTGGGTTTGACGCTACTGCGGGACTCTCGGGCGGCGGAGCCGGATCAGCGCGAGGCCCGCCGTGGCGAGAGCCAACACGCCGACGAGGAGCGCGGCGATCGCCAGCCCTTCGCCCGAGCTGCCCGAGCTGCCCGAGCTCTGGGAGCTCGGGGAAGACTTGCTCACCGACGCGGCCGGGGCGCTCTGGCCGGCGGCCGGTCCGGCCTCGTCGCCGGCGACTTCCTCGACGAGGCCGCCCTTGGCCGTCACGTTGATCCGCGGCGCCGGGTGTTCCGCTTCCAGTGAGGGTTCGATCCAGTGCACGACCTGACCGTTGCTGTAGGTCTGCACGGTCTTGAACTCGAGCGCCTTGCCGCTCGCGGAGGCGGGGATCGCGACCGACAGCGGGAACTCGATGAACTGTCCGTCTTCGACCTTCCCCGAGGGGCCTGTCCACGTCCAGACGATCTGCGAGACCTGCGTGTCGATCGTTTCGCCGCCTTCGGTGACCGGGGTCGAGAGCTTGGTTTCGATCAGCTTCGTGCTCCACCCCGGGACGTTCGCGAAGTCCACCCCGGTGAACCCGGGCGGCACCAGCATCGCGACCTTCTTCACGTAGGCACCTTGCTGCTCGCCCGGGACGCGCACGTCGATCGTGGCGAAGGCACCGGCCGGGATCGTGTTGGGATGCAGGCTCACATGGGCGAATGCCCTCCCGGGGGCAAGCAGCGCGCCGGCGACGACAAGCGTGGCGATGTACCTCCTCTTCATGCTCATCACTCCAATCCGCTCGGAAGACTCCGGCGGTCCCTGCCGCCGGCTCGATCATGCGGCCGCAGAAAGGGCCGCGGCACGAGCCGGAGGAGATCGGCCTGCGATCGCCGCACCGACGAGGCGACCGCCGCGCAGGGGCACGCGTCGCGCTCGTGCGGCGGCGGCGCGACGCCGGGGGGGCCGGCGCCGGCGCGGCCGCGAGAGCCGGACCAGAGCCCGCTCTGCCGGGTAGCGCCCGACCCGGAGTGTCAGGAACGCGACCGCCGCGGGTGCGAGGCAGGCGAAGCCGGCGAGCAGATGTGGCCCGTGCGCGGCGAGCAGGAGCACCCCCACGACGCCGAGGGCGATCGGCAGCGCGCGCCTGCGCCCCTTCATCGGATCGACACCTTCACCACACGGCTGCTCGATTCGAATTCCGAGACCCGGTCGACGATCGTCAGCTCCCAGGTTCCGCCCGGGCTCAGCACGGCCGAGTTCAGGATGTAGTGACCGGGCCCGGCGAGCGTCGGCTTCAGCTGCAATGGGCCGATGTCCTTCGCGGGGAGCTTCGCGTTCGCTGTCAGTTCCTTCGTCGCCGTGAACGGGGCGCCGGTGCGGGCGTCGATCAGGTACAGGTGGACGGTGTTCGGTCCCACGCGTGCCGGTTCGACGGTCATCTCGAGCTCGGCCGCGCCGAGCTTCGTGTTGGTGGAGAACGGGCCCGTGGCGGCGTCGATCGGGGGCGCCTCGGCGACGAGCGCGGCGGTGACCCCGAAGACAACCGCCATCAGCGCGAGCTCGCCGCGGAGCGTGCGCCGCCCGAGCACGCCGGCCCGTCCCGGGGTCGACCCGGCTGCAACCAGCCGGCGCAGCGCGGGGATCAGGCGTTCGCGGTTCATCCAACCGAACGTGACGAGCCCGAGGAACAGCACCGACTTCGTGAGCACGAGCACGCCATAGGTCGTGTTGACGAGCGCGTCGAGGCTGCGCACATCGATGTATGCCTGCACGACGCCGGTGACGCCGATCGCGACGACGGACGCGAGCGCCACGCGAGAGAAGCGCGCGAGCGTCCCGAGCAGCAGCTCGGTTCGCTCCTCGCCCTGCAGCCGCCGCGTCGCCGCGGGCACGGCGATCAGCAGCGACGCGATCCCCCCGACCCACACGCTCGCCGCGAGGACGTGGAGAACGTCGGACGGGAAGAACACGCCGCGTGGCCCCTGCACGCTCGGATGACCCGCGAGCGCCGGCGTGATCACCACGTAGGCGCAGGCGAGCGAGAGGATCGCGACGAGCAGCGCGGGCGGGCGCACAACCCGCTCGGGCGCCGACGGCGCGTCCCGAGCCTGCAGCCGCGGCACCGCGGAGACCCCGAGCGCCCGCGCGCCGATCAGCGCCAGCGCGATCAGCAGCCACACCCCCGCCCTCGCCGTCCAGACCTCGCCGAAGCGGCTTTCGAGCGTGCTTTCGAGCACGGTCGCTTTCAACGAGCTCCACAGTGAGACCCCCGCCGCGCTCGCGCCCTGCAGCAGGACCCCGAGGATGCTCACGAGCAGGCCGAGGACGGTCCCGAGCGCGAGCAGCAGCCCGAGCGTCCGCGCGCCGCGCGCCGCGGCATCCGCCCAGCGGCGCCCCGCGGGCGCCGAACCGAGCGCCGGCCCCCACGCGAGCCACGCGAACGCGAGCCCGCCGACGAACAGCGCGATCGAGACGTAGTCGAGGAACCGCACCGCCCCGAACGCGAGCTTGGTGACCTCGCCCGTCTCGCCCCGGCTGATCAGGCCCGCGACGCTGACCTTCGGGGCGGCGCCCGCGTGTCCGATGTTGAAAACGAGGCCGCCGTAGACGATGTGCGTGTCTGCGGAGATCACGCGGTAGGTCGCCGTGTACGTCCCGTCGGGCAGGCCGGGCTTCAGGCCCACGCCCATCCAGTGCTGGTTCCCATCGGAGTGTGCGACGCGCAGGTTGTCGACCTCGTTGCCGGCGGCGTCGTAGACGCGCACCGCACCGAGCGTCCCGCCGACGTTCTGGTTGAACTCGAAGATCACTTCGGGCGGCTGTCGTGCGACGGTGCTGCCGGACTGCGGGCTCGTGCCGAGCAGCTGCGCGTGAGCCAGCGCGGGCGCGGCGTGCACCAGCAGCGCCACCAGCGCGAGCAGCGTCACGGCCGCGGCGCGCGCCGTGGACGGCCTGGCGATCCCGGCGATCCGCGTCACCAGGCCTCCTTCTCCGGCGCCCGGCCCGCCGGCGCGTCTCCTCCTCCGGCCCCTGGGCGCCTGCGCCTGCGCACGAGCACCACTGTGGCGAGCGCGCCCAGGACGATCACGATCGAGACGACGATCAGCCCCGTCGGCGCGGAGGAGCTCTCCGGCACCCAGAACAGTTCGCCCCGGATCGCGCCCGTTTGGTCGCCGACCTTGATCGGGACCGACCAGTCGAAGATCTTCGTGCGCTTGGACGTGTCCTTGACCTGCGGCGGCGTCACGGGGCTCATCCAGTGGATGCGGTGGTCGTGCCATTCGAACTGGCCGGTCCGATCGACCGCCGCCCAGGCCGGCGCCGCTGTCGCGCTCGCGGACGGGGGGACCGTGACCTGGCCGTAGAAGCTCGTGTTCAGGTACACGGCGGGCGAGCGCTTGTTCTGTTCGGTTGCGCCGTTCGCCAGCACGCGCGCGTAGGGCTCCCCCGAGTAGCCGTAGATCGTCACCGTCTGGCCGGTGTCGTTGCGCAGCAGCAGGCGATCGGCGAACTCGAGCACTTCGACGCTCAGGCCGTGCACGTGAGGGGTGATCGAGGTGATGTAGGTGCGGTAGTGGTAGCTGGAGCCCTGGTCGTTGATCGGGCTGCCGCTCTCCTGGGTCGTGGTCTCCCCCTGCCCGTGCGCGGCCCCGGCCGAGGCACCGGCCAGCGCGAGCGCACCCAGCAGCGCTGGGATCAAACGTCGTTTCATCGTGCTCCTCGGGTCGCGGGACGGTCTTTCCCGACGGGCACACGCGCTCGCCGGCGGACTGCCGGAGCGCAGCGGGGTCTAGCGCGCCGGGAGGGCGCCCGGCGGCGGACGAACCGCGAGCGAGCAGGCGAGCAGCAGCCCGCCTCGCGGCGCTACCGTCAGGACTCGCGCCGCTGCCGTGAGAGGCGAGAGGCCGCGACGCGCGGGACGGCGCAGGGCGCGCGAGCGCATCGCGACCAGCAGGCTCGCGCCCGGGTAGCGGCGCCTGCAGACCAACAGCGCGATCGCCAGCGCCGGCGCCAGGCCGAGCACCCCGGCGTCGCCGGCCGCCAGGGCCGCCGCGACTGCCGATCCGATCGCCAGGCACAGCGCGGCCGCGAGCCACCGGCGGCTTGCCGGCAGCGCGCGCCGGGAGGCCGAGCGCCGCTTCACGGCAGAGAACCTACTCCCCGCGGGCGGGGCATGCACCCATCACGTCCCCACCGCCGAGAGCAGCCACAGCCCGAAGCACGTGAAGGCGACCATCACGGTGAGCATCCAGTACTGCGAGCGCACCGCCTCCGTGGGGTTGCGGTAGATCGACAGCGCCCGGTCGTGCGCGAGCGTCAGCCCGCCCACGTGGCCGGCGACGAGGGCTGCGACCTGGACGTACCAGATCGCCGCGAACGAGATGATCGTGTAGTCGATCCTGTAGGAGGAGGTGCCGAAGATGTTCGCGCCGTTCCCGAGCGGGTCGGAGGCGAGGTATCCCACCGCCTGGCCCTGCCAGATCAAAAGGGAGAAGTAGTGCGCGAGCACGTAGGCGAAGCCGATCGGCACGAGCGTGTGCACGAACGTGCGGCTCAGCTCGGCGCTGCCGTAGCGGCGGCTTACGTGGGCGACGCCGTTGATGCCCAGCTCGTAGATCGCGTAGACGAACGCAACGCAGGCGAGCAGCCCGACGGTGTAGGCGAGCTCCGTGGCCGGAGTCGCGTGCAGGCCGATGCCCGAGAAGAAGCTCTGCAGGTGCGGCTCGAGTTCGCGCCAGACGGCGTCGTTCGAGAAACCGTCGAACGTGGTCGTGCCGATCACCGCACAGACGAGGGCGGTCGTCCCGGGCCCAACCCGCATCCCGGCGAGCCCGCTGAGCGGACGGCGCAGGAACACGGTGCCGTCCTCCCCGCGCACCAGCGGCGCCATCTTTGCGAGCAACCCGAAGTAGGCTCCGAAGCCGTCCGCCTGCGCCGTCCACTCCTCGACGCCGAAGACGAGCATGCCGACCACCATCGCGGCGAAGTACCCGAGTGAAAGGGCGGCGAGCGTGGACGGGCTGTCGCGTTCGACGTACACGAGCTCGAGCCACGCGAAGCCGATCAGCAGCGCGACTGCGGGCCACTGGCCGAGCCGCGCCGGATACCGAGCCGGGGGCTCGGTGCGCCCGCCGCGCAGACGGCCGATCCCCCACCGCAGCGCGCGCGCAACCGTCCGCCACGGGCTGAGCGCCGAGAAGACGTTCCCGAACAGGACACTGGCGATCGGCACGCCGACCCAGAAGACGACGTAGATGAACGTGACGCTGAAGTTGGCCGACCACACCTGCGTCCCCGCCAGTCCGCTGTAGACGACGAGCACGAACACCGCGAGGCCGATGGCGTTCACGAGGGCGAGCACCGCTCCCGGCAGCGTGAACAGCGCGCGGCGGCGTTCGCTCTGCAGCTGTGGCGTGGTCCACAGCGCCGAGAGCGCGACGAACGAGGCTACGAGCACGATCGCGGCCGCCCAGCTGAACAGCCACACGGGGATCGGCAGATCGGCGCGCCCGACGATGCCGTGAGCCGCGGCCGTCGCGGGGTAGGCCAGCGCGGCCACTCCCAGCGCGCCCACCAGGAGGAGGAGCAGCCGTCGTCGCATCATGCCGTCGGCGAGTCTATGAGAGCGCTTGCCTCTGCGAGCCGGGCCGCTTCGGCGCTTCCTGCGCCACAATCGATCTGCATGACCGTGCTCGCTCACATCGCCGGCATCCCGGTGCAGGAGTCGCTGCCGTTCGTCGTCCCCGTGGTTCTGTTGTTCCTATACGGCCGCCATCGCACCCGCGGGCGCCGCCGCGAGGTTGCGCGGCTGCCGCAGGCTGCAGAGCTGCTCGACGAACAGACGACCCAGCGTGTGCTGACGGCGTGGTCGGAGGGGCGCCACGAGGAGCCCGCCGAGCGCCACCTCGCGCTCATGTACCCGCCCGGGCCCGACGGCGCGACGGCGCGCGAGCTGGCCGAGCGCACGGGCATCGACGGCGCCAGCGTCGAGCGCGGGCTGGCCGAGCTGCACGAGCTCGGCTATCTCGACATGGACGAAGCCCAGGGCGGCGAGCGGCGCGTGGCGCTCACGCTCGAAGGCTACGACCTGCTCGACGTGACCGAGGGGGCTCTGCTCGCGGAGGCCCGCGAGCGGGCCGCGGTGAGAGCGAGCTGAGCACCACCTAGGGCGCGGCACCGGAACCGCCCACCTCCCACGGCGGGCGGTTCCGCTGCCGATGTGGTCCGCCTGGGCCTAGAGTCCTCCCCCCACCGCGGGCGCTTCCGCGGACTCGACCGCTTCGCTGCCGTGGGTGTTCGAGGCTTCGACCACGACCTTGAAGCCGTCCCCCGCTTCGCCGGCGCCGATCACGTGCGTCTGCATCGTCGCGCCGGAGATCGCTTTGCAACCGCCCACCGGCAGGCATCCGTACCACTGCCAGCCGAAGATGATCGGCGGCGTTCCCACCCAGGTGCCGTTTTCAGCCGTCAGCGTTTCGTTGGGCAGGACCGTCCCAGAGATCGAGGGCGGTGCCAGGTTGAGCGGCGAGCCGGGTTGTACAAACGCAGTGAACGCGGTCTTGGCTTTGCCCGCTCCCGCTTTGTTCATCGCGGTCACGACCGCTCTCAGCTTGTGGGCGAGGTCTGCCGTCTGTACGCGATAGGTCGGTTCCGTCGCTTCGCCGATCGCCGCGCAGCCGTGGACGCACCGGTACCACTGGTAGGCGTATTCCAGCGGCGGGGTGCCCGTCCACGCTCCGTTTGTGACGGTGAGAAGCCGACCGTCGACGACCTGGCCACTGATCGTCGGCGCAGCCGTGTGTTTCGGAGGCTTTTCGCCTTTGGTAGCCCAAGACGGGCTCGCGAGCGCTGCGGTCGATGCGAGCACGGCGAGCGCCGTCGCGGCCGGCGCGATTCCCCTGAACTTCTTGGTCACGGATGTCCCCCCGTGGCTAGGCGCCGGCCCCCCCACCCAGCTCGACTAATCGTCGCAGAGGTGGTCGGGTGGTGTCAACCCTTCCCCGATGGCGCGACCGCAGTCGGCCTTTGTTGCGGCCAGCTCCGCGCGTGCATTGGACCTGGCTCGTCGGCGCGCCGCTCGCGTTCCGGCTCGCGCTCCTGAACACTCCCCTCGACGCCCGCGGGCCACAAGGCCGAAGCGCCCCGTGATGCGGGGCGTTCTTTAGGGGTGAGCGATGGGGCTCGAACCCACGACCGCCTGGACCACAACCACGGCCTGGGCGTGGCCTCCGGCTGACACACCGATGTTCGCGGTCCAGAGGTGCGCTCACGTGCTCTGAGGCTCCCTCCGTGACGTGCCACGCGGCGTGCCACGTAGCCTGCGCGAGCGGCGGCCCCGGTCGGCTGGAGTCGCCCGCTCGTTCGCGCGAGGGAGCCGCCTCGCCTGCGGACAGAGCCGGGCAGCCCTACCCGTCTGCGCGCGGGTGCTCGATCGCTCGGTAGTGCTCGCGCCAGATGAGCCGGTAGATGGGGATCCATCGTGGTAGCGCACGCACACCGGGGATGAACGGGATCAGGACTAACGCGAGGCTCAACACCCCCATGATCATCATCACGAGGATGTCGGCGTTTTCCGAGCTCTTGAACGGTTCGATCTGGTACCAGACGGCGTACAGCCACAGCCACGCCTGCCCGGGGTAGCTTCCCGTCTCGTTCATGATCCCCCATTGCTCGCCGAGCAAGTGGTCGCGTTCGGCGCGTTTTTCGAGCAGCCCGCCGTCGGCCATGAACAGCAGTGGCTTGGTGTAGTCGGTCTGGAAGAACTGCGAAGAGGTCAGCAGGCTGCCGTCCACTCCGCCGCTCTTGGCCAGCGCCAGGAGCCGTTCCATCATCACCGGCACCGGCCCGGCGTCGCCGCTCGGCTTGACGGCCACGCTGCCAGCGGCTTCGTTCACCGTCACCGTGCCCGGCGGCTTCTTTTCTTCTTCTTCGGCGGCGGCCGTTTCTTCGAGCGGCTTCGCGTAGGCTTCGGCCCAGGCCTTTTTCTGCTGCTCTGACGCTGCCTTGTACTCGTTCAAGGCCGCCGTCAGCCTCGCGTCGCCGGGTATCGCTTCGAGCGGCCCTACGACGAAGTCCTTTTCCGTGTCGATCGGGTGGCTGACACCGAGCCATTTCTGCGGCCTGAGGATCCAGGCTTCCTGTCCGGTGCCGTTGTGGTTGTACGGCGGCCCGTACGTCGCCGTCCCGCTCGTGCCCGCGAGCTCCTCCGCGGCGGTCGTCGAGAAGTTCTGCGGCAGTGACCGCGACCATTGCGCGATCGTGCTCGGCTTCTCGTCGGGGGAGGAGAAGAGGATCGTCAGCAGCACCGCCATCAGCCCGATCACGCCGGTGGCGACGCACAGCTCTTTGACGAGGTCGTAGGGGTAGTAGCCCCCCGTCCACGGCCGGGTGTCGTCCTTTCCTCGCAACCAGCTCATCTTCCGGCGCCTCCGCCCGGGGAGTCCGTCGCGGCGAGCGCCGCCCTCCGCTCCTCGAGGTCGAATGGCGGCACGACGCCGTGCTTTCGCACGAGCAGAACGTGGGCCGTCACGAGCGCGACGACAGCGATCGGCAGCAGCAGGATGTGCCAGCTGTACATCTGCCCGAAGTTGGTCACGTTGAAGAACGCGCCGACGCCGACCGAGTTGAGGCCGTCCTTGGCCTGGGTCGAGATCCACTGCGCGTCGAAGTTCTGCTGGGAGACGTAGCCGGTGAGGGCCGTGGGCACGGCGACCAGGAAGACCACGGCGCCCGTCATCCACACCCGTGCGCGCCCCCCGCGCCAGGCGGCCATCCAGTACTTGCCCCACAGGTGCACGACCATCACGAAGAAGAACAGCTCGACGGCCCACAGGTGGATGCTGTTGAAGAAGTGCCCGACGCTCGTGTAGTGCCACCAGGCCGGCCCCTTCAGCGCGAGGATCGAACCGGACAGGACGATCACAACCAACGAGGCAAGACTCAAGACGCCGAACACGTAGATCCACGAGGCGACATATGTGGGCTGGCCGTCGGGGAGCAGCTTGTCGGGCGGTAGCGCGCGGACGCCGGCCTCCCTGATGCGCGCCGTCCACGACCCCGGGGATGGCGGAGGTTCGGCGCTCAACGCGCGGTCTCCCGCCGCCGCGAGCCGGGAAACGGCAGCAGGATCGCCAGTACGAAGACCAGCAGCATCAGCCCGATCACGATCACGTTCGCTACCGACAGGTGGATGAAGTGCCAGTCGACGGTGTGCGCAGGCCGGTTCAGGTTGAAGACCGCCGCAACGATGGTGCTAGTCGCCATCCGTCATCTCCTCTCCGCTGGCACGCGACGGTAAGGTACGGCGCGGACGCCAGCACCCGTAACAAAGTTGAGAGGCGTGGTGGCTCGACCGCAGCCCAGCGCGAGGTGAAAGGCCCGCGTCTGCGGGCCGTCCGTTAGGGGTGAGCGATGGGGCTCGAACCCACGACCGCCTGGACCACAACCAGGAGCTCTACCAACTGAGCTACGCCCACCACGTGGTGCGCAGCGGATTCTAGCGTCGGCTCAGCGCTGAGGACCGTGCTCGTCGCGGAGCTGGCGTTCGGCCAGCGCGAGGCTCTCGCTCGGTGCCAGACCGCTCGCGCGGTCCGCGACCTCGCGCCAGGCGGCGAGCAGGCGCGTCGCGTCGGGGCCGAGCACGGCGGCGAGCTCGACGCCCAGGGCGAGCTGATCGTCCTCCGGGCCCTCGATCCCGGCGAGGGCGGCCTCCCCGGCCCCCTCGTCGAGCGCCGCGGCGGGCACATCGACCTCGAGCGGCGCCGCCTCGGGCTCGGGGGCCGTCTCTTCGCGCGCGCGCACGAGCGGCTCGTCGCCGAGCCCGCCCGCCACCGCCTCCGCCGGCGCCGCCGCGGCGGCCGAGGCCGCCTCCTGCTGCTGAGCCATCCTGGCCACGCTGCCATCGACGATCGCCTCGCGCGCTTCGGAGAGCACCCGCGCGGTGACGTCCTGGCCTTCGCGCAGCGCGGTCGGCCAGCCCCGGCCCAACGACAGGCCCGAGATCGGGATCTCAGGCCCTTCGAGCACGGTCAGCTCGGCCGTCTGCGGGTTCCATTTCTGGTCGCCGAGCTCGAAGACGCGCTCCTGCGCCCAGGCGAGCAGGACCGTGCCGATCTCCGTCCCGCTCATGTTGAAACGGTTGACGTTGCGCGGGAAGTCGCGGATCTCGAGGTGGTAGCTCGCCATCGCCGAAGGGCCAGTCTAAGCGCGCATCCCGGCCGCGGCGGACGGCCCCTCGCCGCGCTCGCGCCCGGGCGTGGCGTGCAGCTCGGCCTCGACGGCCGCGAGCCTGCGGCGCATCACCCGGACGGCCTCCGGGTTGGAGTCGATCAGCACGTAGCGGCGGCCGAGGCGGGCGGCGACGGCGCCCAGCGTGCCCGAGCCGGCGAAGAAGTCCAGGCACCAGTCGCCCGGGCGGCTGGAGGCGGCGACGACGCGGCGCAGCACGCCCTCGGGCTTCTGCGTCGGGTAGCCGGTCTTCTCGGCGCCGTTGGTGTGCACGATCGTGTGCCACCAGACGTCGGTCGGCAGCTTGCCGCGCGCCGCCTTCTCCGCTCCGGCGAGCCCGGGCGCCATGTAGGGCTCGCGGTCGACCTCCTCGGAGTCGAAGTGGTAGCGCTCGGGGTCCTTGACGTAGACGAGGATCGTGTCGTGCTTCGCGGGCCAGCGGCGGCGCGAGCGCCCGCCGTAGTCATAAGCCCAGATGATCTCGTTCAGAAAGCACTCGCGGCCGAAGATCTCATCGAGCAGCAGCTTGCAGCGGTGGGCCTCGCGGTAGTCGATGTGGAAGTAGAGCGTCCCCTCCTCGCCGAGCAGCCGGTGCGCGTGCTCGAGGCGCGGCGCGAGGAACGCGAGATAGTCGTCGAAGCTGTCGGCGTAGTCCGAGCGGCCGAGCAGTTCTGTGCGGTAGCGGCGCCCGCCGAAACCCTCGCGCGAGGCGCCGGGATCGGCGACGGCCCGCAGGGTGCGGCGCTCCTGGCGCCTGCCGGTGTTGAACGGCGGGTCGATGTAGATGAGCTGGAAGCTGCCGTCGGCGAAGCCGGGGAGCAGCTCGAGGTTCTCGCCGAGCAGGATCCGATCCTGGCGGGGCCGGCACGACGTCTCGTCCATCGGCCGAGACTACGCGCGGGCGCCGATGGACGGCCCGGCGCTCTGTTATTGGTCAGGGCGTGAGCGCAGGATGAACAGACGGGCGTGGCTCGCATTCGCGGCGATGTCGGCGATCTGGGGCGTCCCCTACCTGTTCATCAAGATCGCGGTCGACGGCGGTGCCCCGCCCGCGGGCGTGGCGTGGGCACGGGTGACGCTCGCGGCCGTGGTGCTGCTCGTGCTCGCCGCCCGCGCGGGCGCGCTGCGCGCGCTGCGCGGCCGGCTGCGCTGGGTCGCCGCATACGGGCTCGTCGAGATCGCTGTGCCGTTCCCGCTGATCGCGTTCGGCGAGCAGCGCATCCCCTCCTCCATGGCCGCGATCATGATCGCCTCGGTGCCGCTGCTGCTGGCAGTGGTCTCGCTTCGCTACGGCCGCGTCGAGCGGCCGACTCCCGCGCGGATGGCGGGGCTCTTGATCGGCTTCGCCGGCGTGATCGCGCTCGTCGGGATCAACCTGTCGAGCCGCCCGGGCGAGCTGCCCGGCGTGCTCGCGCTGCTCGGCGCGGCCGCGGGCTACACGTTCGGGCCGCTGATCCTCGAGCGCCACCTCGTCGAGCTCGACCCGCGCGCGACGATGGGCGTGGGGCTCGCCGTCGCCTCGCTCGCACTCGCGCCGCTGGCGGCGCTCACCGCGCCCTCGCATCTCCCGAGCGGGGGCGCGCTGGCCTCGATCGCAGTGCTCGGGCTGCTCTGCACCGCGCTCGCGTTCGTGATCTTCACCGTGCTGATCGGGGAAGCCGGTCCAGCCCGGGCAAGCGTGATCACCTACCTGAACCCAGTCGTCGCGGTCTGCCTTGGCGTGCTCGTGCTCGGCGAGCAACCGGGTGCCGCCACGGTGGCGGGCCTGCTGCTGATCCTCGCGGGCTCATGGCTCTCGACCGGCGGGCGTCTTCCCCCTGGCCTGCTCGCGCGCCTTCGCGCCAAGCGCGCGGGAGCGCCGAGCGAGGGCGCCGCGCGCTCGGCGGGCGCCGTCGAGGCGGCGGCCTGAGCGGCCGGGCGGTGCACTCTCGGGGCGATACCCCCGGCTGGACTCGAACCAGCAACCCCCGGCTTAGAAGGCCGGCGCTCTATCCAGTTGAGCTACGGGGGCCCGACTGCGGACCATCTTGGCGACTCTCCGCGCCTTGCGCAGCGCGCGTTGGGAACTTAGACGCGCTTGAGCGGATTCTGCAAGAGTTCCTGATGTGCCAGAGGTCGACGAGGAGGATCTGACCAGAAAGCAGCGCCGCGAACAGGCGCGCGAGCAGCGGAAAGCCGCCGAGGCCGCCGCGACGGCCGACGCCGCGCGCCGCCGCCGCCTCACGCAGCTCGCCGGCGTCGTCGCCGTGGTCGTCGTGGCGATCGTCGTGATCCTGATCGCGAGCGGCGGGGGGAGCAGCTCCTCGGGCAAACCGAAACCGAGTGAAATCCCCACGATCGCCAAAGAAGTCAACGCCAAGCTCGAAGGAATCCCCCAGAGCGGGCGCACGATCGGCAGCCCGACCGCGCCCGTGACGATGCAGTACTTCGGCGACCTCGAGTGCCCGATCTGCAAGAAATTCTCGGACAAAGAAGGCGCGCTGCCGGCACTGCTCGCCGGCCCCGTCAAAGAAGGCAAGCTGCGGATCGAATACATGAACCTGCAGACGGCGACCCGCAACCCGGAAACCTTCAAGACCCAGCAGAAGGCAGCGCTCGCGGCCGGCGCCCAGAAAAAGGGCTGGAACTACATCGAGCTCTTCTACAACGAGCAGGGTCAGGAGACCACCGAATACGTCAACGAAGCCTACCTCCAGGGTCTGGCCAAACAGATCCCAGGCCTGAACCTCTCGCAATGGCAGTCTGAACGCGGCAACCCGAAATTCGAATCTGAACTCCAGTCGGACGCCCAGCTCTCGAACAACAACGGGCTGACCGGCACCCCGTCGTTCCTGATCGGCCACTCCGGCGGCGCGCTCAAGACATACGAATGGAGCTCGCTGACCGACCCCAAGCCCTTCGAAGAAGCGATCGAAAAGGCCGCGAAGGCGTAGCGCCGCGATGAGCGCGCGGACGCTTCGGATCACGCTGATCGTCCTGACCGTCATCGGGATCGGGCTCGCGACCTACCTGACGTACATCCACTACGCGAACGTCAAGCCGCTGTGCGGCAAAGGCGGCGGCAGCTGCCTCAAAGTGCAGACCTCGCAGTACTCGAAACTCGCCGGTGTGCCGGTCGCTCTGATCGGCCTGATCGGCTACATCGTGATCCTCGGCACGCTGCTGGCCCCCGATGAAGAGCGCTGGCGCTTTGCGACCGTCGCGCTGACGCTCGGTGGCTTCGGCTTCAGTGTCTACCTGACCGGCCGCGAGGTCTTCACGCTCGAAGAGATCTGCGAGTACTGCGTCGGCAGCGCGGTGCTGATGACGGTCCTGCTGGGCCTCTCGACGTGGCGCTTCCTGCGCGGCGATGAGGCACCGCCGGAGCCGGCGGATCAAGAGGGCCCACCCGCCCCGCCGGCCCAGGCCGGCGAGAAGCCGCCCGCCGCAGCGCGCGCCTGAAAACCCGCCGCGCGGCCGCCCCGCCGAGGGAGCGACGGGCTGCCGCGAGATGAGCAGCTTTCGTCTGCCAATCCGTCCATCGGCGAGGCGGCGCGCCGTTCCCGAGGGCGCCGCCGGCCGACGTGGTGCATACCGATGGCAGCTGAAAAGACCTTTGCGCAGGCAGCCGCTCCGGCGACCGTCACGACCGGCGGTGCCGGCGTGCGCAAGCTCTTCGAGATGACCAGCGACCTGCTCGCGACGATCTCGCTCGACGGCTGCTTCACGCTGCTGAACCCTGCCTGGGAGCAGCTGCTGGGCTGGACGCAGGAGGAACTCCAGTCTCGGCCCGTGGCGGAGTTCGTCCACCCCGAGGACGCCGAGGAGCTGCTCGGCCCGATGCGCGCCGGCGGCGGCCATCCCGCCGAGGTCGAGAACTTCACGACGCGCTACCGGCACCGTGACGGCTCGTGGCGCTGGCTGCTGTGGAGCGCGCGCCGCGACGGCGACACCTGGTACGCGGCCGCCAAGGACGTCACCGACCGCGTGTGGCTCGAGCGCCAGGCGCTGCACGACCCGCTCACGAAGCTCCCGAACCGCACTCTGCTGATGGACAGGGCGCGCCAGGCGATGACGCGCCTGCATCGCAGCCCCGGCGTGCTCGCGATGCTGTTCATCGACCTCGACAAGTTCAAGGCCGTCAACGACAACCTCGGCCACGACGTCGGCGACCGCCTGCTCGTCTCGGTGTCGGAGCGGCTGTCGGAGCTGATGCGTGACAGCGACACGATCGCGCGCCTCGGCGGCGACGAGTTCGTGATCCTCGCCGAGGAACTCGAGAATGAGTCCGAGGCGATGGCGCTCGCGGGCCGCGTGCTCGACGCCCTGGAGGAGCCTTTCCCGCTCGGCACCGCGGAAGTCGCGATGCTCGCGAGCGTCGGCGTCTCGATCGCACAGGACTCCGAGACCGACCCCGAGACGATGCTGCGCGAGTCCGACCTCGCGATGTACAAGGCCAAGGGCGCCGGCGGCCGGCGCCTGGAGATGTTCGACGAGGGCCTGCGGCGCGCGATGACGACGCAGGTCGAGCTCGAGACGATGCTGCGCGAGGCGCTCCCGCGCCAGGAGCTGATGCTGGTCTACCAGCCGATCCTGCCGCTGACCGGCGGCCAGGCGATCGGCATCGAGGCGCTCGTGCGCTGGCGCCCGCAGCGCGGCGGAACGAACGGAGAGCTGATGGCCTCGGCGTTCCTGCCGCCCGCGGAGGACAGCGAGCTGATCGTGCAGATCGGTCGCTGGGTGCTGCACACGGCGCTGGAGCAGGCCGAGCGCTGGCGGCGCGCCGGCATCGCGATCCCGATCTCCGTCAACGTCTCGGCGCGCGAGCTGACCGAGCTCGACCTCGCCGAGCGCGTCCGCGAGGAGCTCGCCTACTGCCGGCTGCCGGGCCACGCGCTGTGCCTCGAGGTCAGCGAGGAGGCCGTCAGGCGCGACCCGGAGCGCGCACGCGAGGCGCTGCGCGACGTGCGGCGCCTGGGCGTGTCGATCGCGCTCGACAAATTCGGCGCCGGCCAGGTGTCGTTCGGGCTGCCGCGCGACGTGCCGATCGACGTCGTCAAGCTCGACCGCGTGCTGACGACGAGCTTCGACCGCGACAAGGAGCGCCGCGCGCTGTTCGCCGCAACGATCGCGCTCGCGAAGGAGGCCGGGCTCACGGCCGTCGCGGTCGGCATCGAGACCAACCGGCAGCTCGCGCTGGCCCGCCAGCTCGACTGCTCCGTGGGTCAGGGCTTCCTGCTGCAAGGACCCGCGCCGGCCGACCGCGTGCGCCTCAGGGACCCGGTGGGGGCTGTAACGTCCGCGCCATGGCGTCCACTGGTGCGACTGGGCGGCCTCACGAGCCGGCGCTGAGCTCCACCGACCCGCGGTCCGAGCAGAAGCGGCTCGCAGCTGAGGCCGCCGCCGAGCTGGTCGAAGACGAGATGCGAGTCGGGCTCGGGACGGGCTCGACCGTCGCGCACCTGCTTCCGGCGATCGCCCGCCGCGGATTGCGCGGCCTGCGCTGCGCGGCAACCTCGCCTGAGACCGAGCGCGCGGCCCTGGAGCTCGGTCTGGACATCGAGCCGCTGGACGACCTGGGCGAGCTCGACATCGCGATCGACGGCGCTGACCAGGTCGACCCGCTGGCCTGGCTGATCAAGGGCGGCGGCGGCGCGCACACGCGCGAGAAGATCGTCGCCGCGGCGGCGCGGCGCTTCGTCGTGATCGTCTCGGCCGACAAGCCCGTGCCGGCGCTCAGCGCCCCGGTGCCTCTCGAGCTGCTGGCATTCGGCATCGAGCACACGCTCGCGCTGCTGGCCCCGGCACGGCTCCGCGACGCCCCTGCGAGCCCGGACGGCGGCCTGATCGCGGACTACCTCGGGGCGATCGGCGACCCGGCGGAGCTGGCGGTCCGGCTGTCCGCGACGCCGGGCCTCGTCGGCCACGGCCTGTTCGAGCCGGCGCTCGTCAGCCTCGTGCTGGTCGGCGAGGACGACGGCGTGCGGAGCCTGCCCGGGGCGAAGCCCTAGGCGGCGGCGCGCGGGCGGAGCTCCTCGTCCGAGGACATGGCGTGCCTGACGAGCACGCCGTCCTCCCCGATCGCGTAGGCGCCCATCTGCTGCAGCGGCGGCGAGTACACGTGGAGCGTCACGGCCGGATCAGCGCCCGTGTGCCGCACGCGGTGGATGTCGGCGGCGCTGAAGTGAAAGCACTCGCCCGCGGCGACGCTACGCGACCGGGGCGAGCCGCCGAGCGCCAGGCGCTCCTCTCGGACGGCGCCGCTGACGACCGCGACCGCGCCCGAGGAGCGGTCGTGGTCGTGGAAGCCCGTGTCGTGGTCGTCCATCCAGCAGATCAGCCACGCACTGATGTGCGGGTCGCGCGCCAGCTCCTCGTAGGAGCGATGCGCGGGGTCGTGGCGCACGCGCTCGATCCACAGCTCGGGACGGTCGGCGAGCTCGGCGACGAACGCCTCGAGCTCGACGCCGTCGAGATCGCGCCCGCGGGGGCGCGCCAGCGCCGCCAGCGGATCGCGGGCCGCCGGCGCCAGGCGCCGCACGGCCGTGCTCACAGCGCCGCCAGTCCGGTGGGCTGGCCGAGGGCGCGCAGTGTGACCTCCGAGAGCAGCCCCCAGTCGAGTCGCGCGAGATCGCCTTCGGCGCTCGGCTCGAGCACCGGGCGGTCCGAGCCGTAGAGAAGCTGGCGCGAGCCGACGACGGACTCCATCGCGGCGATCGCGAGCGGCCCGTACGAGGAGGTCTCGTAGAACAGCAGCGGGTCGGGGGCGAGGTGCCCGGGCCCGCCGCGCGCCGACAGGCGCTCGGCTTGCAGCGGCGCGAGCCCCGCCAGCGTCGAGAAGATCACGCGCAGGCGGGGATGGTCGGGTCGCCCGACAGCCTGGAAGGCGAGCCACGCGGCCTGCAGGCCCGAGACGTACTGGGTGAGCGCCGGCCACCACAGCGGCTCGGCGAGCGAGGCGCCGTCCGCGGCTGGGCGGGCGAGCGGCCCGTCGAGTCCCGGGCCGGGATGCACGAACAGCGGCGCGCCGCGCTCCTCGAGGCGGTCGAGCACCCCGCGCAGCGCGAGCAGGGCCTCGCTTCCCGCGAGCGCGCCGGCGGGCAGCGAGAGGCCGACACAGCCGCGGTCCAGCGCGTGGTCGACGTCGTGCGGGTCGGGCCGGTCGAGCGCGATCGCGCCCCAGACCCCGAACGGCCCCTCGACGGAGAGCGCACCGGCGAGGTAGGCCTCGAGCAGGGGCGCGGCCTGCTCGCGCGGCAGGCGCTCGATGCCGACCGGGCTCGACAGGCAGAGCAGCGCACGGTCGAGCCCGTCGCGCTCGACGAGCGCAGCGCGGCGCGCCGGCTCCTCGGCCACACGATCGATCACGTAGGGCCGCTCGCCGGCCAGGTAGAGCACGGTCAGGCCGCGCTCCAGGCGCACGAACGGGAGCTCGGCACGGGCGGCGAGCTGCTCGACGAGCGGCTCGCTCCAGAGGTGCTGGTGGACGTCCGTTCTCATCGGACGCCACAATAGCATGTTTGTTGATCAGATTTATGAGATATACGAGGCGGACTCGCGGTTTGGCATCATCGTCCTGTGAGCGACGACACGCCGGCGACCGGAGCCGTCGAGCAAATCAAGTGGCGGGCGAAGGTCGCCGATCACGACTACGACGCGGCCGAGGCCTACCTCTCACTGAAGCTCGACAAGGAAGCCGTGCGCGAGACCGTCAAGCGGCTGCGCAAGGCGTCGATCACGAAGCGGCGGGCCAACGACATCCTGCGCGCTGCCGGTCTGGACGCCGCGACGCTGGACGATCCCGGCGTGATGAAAGAGCTTGTGAAGGTCATCGAGGGCAAGCCTCTCAGCCCCTTGCTGGTCGTCAGCGCCGAGACGGGTGCCGACATCGCAGACGGCTACCACCGCGCATCGTTCGTGTACCGCATCGATCCCTACGGGGAAATCCCTCTCAAGATCGCCTGAGGGCGGAGCCGGCTACCCGCCGAGCGTCCGGGTGTCGCTGAATTCGAGGTAGAGGTTGCGCTCCGCGAACAGCCACGCGCCCGACTGCTTCACGTAGGTGTCCAGGTAGCGCAGGTAGGCAAGCATGATCTGGCGGGCGCCGTCAACGCTGAACACGTGGTGAGCGATGCAGTACACCTCGCCGGTGGCTTGCTCACCGTCGAGCCTCACGGTGCTCTGTCCGTTGAAGTGCATCGTGACTTCGTACTGTTTGAGCGCCTCGAACACCGGGGTCAGCGCGTGCCTACCACGGAGGTCTTCGGTTGGGTCGGTGCCGAACCCGTTCATGTAGACGAGAAAATGCGTGTCCTCGGTGAAGAGGGCCTTCTGCTCCTCGGCCTCGCGACGGTCGGCACAGTGCGCGTATGCGTCGATCAGCTCACGGATCGCGAGCCGGTCGGCGGCCTCCTCAGGCGAGATCGACGTGTGCTCCATGCGGTCCCTTCTTGGGGTCGGAGTCCGACTTCGACGGAGCTTAGATCAGCTTCGCCGCCTTCAAGGCGACGGGGTGGCGCTAGGTCAGTCCGCCGCGCGTCGCCCGATAGCGGGCCTCGGCGTCCCCGACGGCCCAGGCGATGCGCTCGACGAGTTGTGACGCCGCATGCTCGCTCGACAGGTGGACTGACCGGACGTCCTCGTCGAGAGTGATACCGGTGCCGTCGCGGATGTGCGGGTCCTCGGTCGCGACGATGAGTCGTGGCATGGGGGGCTCCTTTGGAGGTCGGGTTGGCCGGCCGGTCCTTGGATCGTGACGAGCGCAGCGCGCGACGGACATGGTCGCTCGTCCAATATGAGGCGCCGCCGCTCGGCCATCTGCGCCACCGAGCTGCGTCAACCTGGAAACGGGGGACCGAGGAGTCGAACCTCGCGTTGCGGTTTTGGAGACCACCGTGTTACCGATACACCAGTCCCCCGGGGGGACCGGATTGTAGGCGCTCAGGCCCTGATCGCCGCTCTGCTGCCGCCACGCCGGGCGGCGCGTTTGCGCGAACGCTGCCTTGCAAGTAATCTCGCCCCACCTACGTCGGAGGGGCCCTGGCACGGACGTCGGAGGGGCGATGCGGATCTGGAGGATTGCAGCGGCGCTCGGCGTCGCCACCGCGCTCGTGCTGTGCCTCTCGGCACAGGCGCTCGCTTCTGGGATCACGAACTCCTCCGAAGACCTCCGCACCGGCTGGTACCCGGCCGAAACGTCGATCACTCCCGAACTCGTCAAAGGGGGAACCTTCGGCCAGGAGTGGTCGACCGCGGTCGACGGCCAGGTATACGCCCAGCCCCTTCTTTACGACGGAACGCTGCTGGCGGCGACAGAGCAGAACCACGTCTACGGCCTGAACCCGGCGACCGGCGCGATCAAGTGGGAAAAGACGCTCCCGGAAGGGGTCCCCTGGAACCCCGCCGAAATCGGCTGCGCCGACCTCCTGCCGTCGATCGGGGTGACCAGCACGCCCGTGATCGACCCCGGCACCGGAATCGCCTATCTCACCCACCGCACATTCGCTTCGGGCAGCTCCGGTCCCTCGCGCTGGTACATGGACGCGATCAGCGTCGCGACCGGTGAAGAGCAACCCGGCTTCCCGGTCGAAATCGGCGGCGAAGCCCAGAACATGAAGGGCACCACGTTCGACCCCTCGGTCCAGCTCCAGCGACCGGGGCTGCTGCTGATGAACGGCGTCGTCTACGCGGGCTTCGGCTCCGATTGCGACGACGGCCACTACGAGGGCTGGGTGTTCGGCGTGACCGAGGCAGGGACCGTGAAGGCCCGCTGGGCATCCTCGCCGACCGGCGCCGGCATCTGGCAGTCGGGGTCGGGGCTCACCTCCGACGGTCCCGGCACGATCCTCCTCAGCACGGGCAACGGCTACATCCCGGAAGAACGCATCCCCGGAGACAAGCCGCCAATCGGTCTCGGCCAGTCGATCGTGCGCCTGCGGGTCCAGTCGAATGGCGAACTGAAAGCCACCGAATTCTTCGCCCCGTACAACGCCGAGACGTTGAACACCTGGGACGCCGACTTCGGGTCCGGAGGGGTGACCGGCCTGCCGTCCGAATACTTCGGCACGTCCGCGGTCCCAGACCTCGCCGTAGCCGTCGGCAAGGACGGCTACGTCTACCTGATCGATCGCGACGAACTCGGCGGCTTCGGAGAGGGGCCCGGGGGCGAAGACAAGGTCGTCCAGCGCATCGGACCGCGCGGCGGCGTCTGGTCGCGTCCCGGGGTCTGGCCCGGCGAAGGCGGCTGGGTGTACGTACCGACTGCGTCCGGCGGCAACAGCGCAGGCGGCTCGGAAGGCTCGCTCGACGTCTACAGCTACGGCCTGACGCCCGAAGGCACGCCGGCCCTGTCGCTGGCCGGCAGCTCGGGGGAACCCTCACAGGGCGGGAGCCTGCCCCCTGAAGCGTTCGGGTTCTCCACAGGCGCCCCGATCATCACATCCAACGGGACCGAACCCGGCTCGGCGCTGGTCTGGCTCCTATGGGCGCCGAACGGCAGCGGAGCCGGCGCCCAACTGCGGGCCTACCTCCCGGTTCCGGAAAAACGCAAACCGGTGCTGGTGTGGAGCGCTCCTGTCGGCGACTCGGCGAAGTTCGCGATACCGGGCGTGGGCCTCGGACGCCTCTATGTCGGCACGCGGGATGAACACGTGGTCGGCTTCGGCTCGCCGGTGACGCCCGCTCTCACAGGATCGCCGACCACCTTCCCGGTGACTGTCATCGGCTCCTCCTCCGAACGCAGGGTGAAGCTGAGGGCAACCGAGACGGTGACGATCACCAAGCTCGAATCCAGCTCGCCGCAGTTCAAGCTGGGAGCCTTCTCGCTGCCGAAGGAACTGGCGCCGGGCGAAGAAGCCGAAGTGCCCGTCGACTTCGAGCCGACCGGCGCGGGCCAGCAGGGGGCCTCGCTCGCGGTGACGGCCGAAACCGCCTCGCCGCCGGTGAAGACGCTGCGGTTCTCGCTGTCGGGGACGGGCGAGTACGCCCAGGGAACGATCGAAGGCTCGCCGCCCGTGCTCACGCTTCCGGGCACCAGCGTGGGCGAACCGGTCACCGGGACGGCCGAATTCCACAATGGCGGGGCCACCCCCGTGACGCTCGAAAAGGTGGTGCTTCCCAAAGCGCCGATCTCGATCGAGCCTCCTGCCGACGCTCCGAAACCGGGCGAGACGATCGAACCACAGGAAACGATCCGGGTGCCGATCTCCTTCGACCCGACCGAAGAAGGCGACGTCGTATCGGCGATCGAACTCACCACGACGACTCCGCACAAGTCTGCCAAGGTCGTCGTCAGCGGAACCGCTGCGGCGCCAGCGCAACTCAGCTTCTCGCCCGAATCGATCGACTTCGGAGAAGTCGCCGTCGGCTCGCGGGCGACGCGAACCTTCGCCATCTACAACACGGGCGGGCTGTCGGACGAGGTGACGATCTCGAAGCCCCCGATCGAAAACTACTTCCACGCGACCACCGAACTGCACGAGGCGACGGAGATCCCGCCGCACAGCGTTCTCATCGAGGAAGTCGAATTCGCGCCGCGAGCGTCGGGGCGCGTCTCTGACGCGTGGCAGATCTCCGGGAAAGACAGCGGCGGCCGGCATGTGATCGCCTTCGCCGGTACCGGCGTTCTCGCGAGCTCCACGCCGCCCCGCGCTTCGCAGACGCCGCTCGTCAGCCCGCCGCCGGGCGGAGGGGTGCTCGGGTTCGGCCCGCTCCCGCTGGCCTCCCTGGCGACGACCAGGCTCGGGGTAAGCAGCCGCGGCGCGGTACCACTGCACGTGCGCTGCCCGGCCGGCGAGAGCTGGTGCAAGGGCACGGTCGCGCTGCGCACGGTGGTGGCGGTCCACATCCCGGGTCACCGCAAGCCCGCGGTCGCGACGATTGCGAGCGCCACTTTCGACGTCGCGGGCGGCCGTGCGCTCGCAGTGGTCGTGCACCTCACCCGCCTCGGACGCGAACTCCTGTCCCGCCACCGGCTGCTGCCCGCCCTGGCGGTGCTGGTTGCCCGCGATGCCGCGGGCCGCAGCCACACGACGACCGCGCTGGTCCATCTCGAGGAGGACTCGGGACACCGCTGACGGCGAGCGTTGGAGCATCGCTCCAGCCGACTGAGCGGCGCGGGCCCCTCGCGGAGAGCCAGCCGCCGACCTCGAAACGCGATTCGCGCGCGGCTGCTCGGCGCCCGGCCGCCGGTGCGCACGCGCCTGGCATTCCGGTGGGCGCCCAGAACGCGCCTAGCGGCGGGCCTTCCTGCTCAAGCAGCGATCGGCCGGTGCCGAAACGACCTTGAGTACGGAAGCTCTTGTATCAATGTGCACTTTCCCTGAGAAGATGTCCGCCCGGCGCGGCCGGCTGTGCCGCCTGCGCTCGCTGCTGCTCGAGCGGCTGAACGGCGCCCGCGGCGAGGACGGCTTCCTGCTCGTCGAGGTGCTGATCAGCGCGATGCTGGTCGCGCTCATCGTCGTGGCCACCTTCAACGGCCTTGACGTCGCGACCCGGCTCTCCGCCGACCAGCGCCGCCACGACGAGGCGGCGATCCTCGTCGCCCAGTCCCAGGAGCAGCTGCGCAGCGAGCCGGCGAGCGCCCTCGACGGGCTGGTCGGTAACCCGCACACCTACACCAAGACCGTCGGCGGCACGATCTTCAAAGTCACCCAGGAAGCCAAGACGATCGCCTCGGGCGGGAAATCGACCGGCTGCAACGTGACCGAAACCACGGCGCAGACGGGCAGCAACTTCCAGATCACCTCGTCCGTCACCTGGCGCCAGCAGGAACAGGCGAAACACAACCCGGTCAAGGCCAGCGACATCGTCACGCCGCCCACCGGCTCCGCGGTCGAGGTCGACGTCACGAACGGCCTCAGCCAGGGCGTGGCGGGCGTCACGGCCAAGGCCACCTTCATCCCCGTCGAATCGGGCTCCTACAACACCGTCGAAGGAACCACCGGCAGCGCCGGCTGCGTCGTGCTGAGCGGCATCCAGGCAACGAAAGCGACGATCGAAATCGTCGAAAAAACGGGCTTCGTGACGCCGACCGGCGCGCTCAAAGTGCCCCCCAAGGAACTCACGATCGCCCCGAACATCACGACCCACTACCAGGTCCAGTACGCGGAAGCGGGCCGCATCGAAGCCCACTTCACCTACAAAGGCGAAACAACGTTCGAAGGCAAGGAAGTCGTGAGCGACACCTTCGTCGCGGCCAACAACGGCGGCTTCGGCATCAAACCGGAATACGAGACCGGCAGCACGGCCTTCAAATACGAACCCACCGGCGAAGAACAGTTCCTGCCTCTCACGGCCAAAGCGCTCGCGAGCGCGACACCGTCACAAGCCCCTTACCTCTACGGCCCGTCGTCCTGGACCGCGGCCGGCTCGAAATACCCGTTCGGCGACCTGTTCGACTTCAAATCGAAGTGGCTGACCTACGCCGGGGACTGCTCGGCCAACGACACCGGCTCCGAAGCGGAGGCCGAAGCCGGGCCCGTCAAAAGCGGGGAAACGGCGAGCGTCAATGTGCCCGTCTCCTACACGAAACTCAGCATCTGGAAGGGCACGCAGGGCAACCACGAAGAACCGACGAGCAACCGATACGGCCCGGTCAAGATCACGAACACCGAATGCGAATCCCCGCCGAACGCGTCGACGCCGCCGAACGCCACGGGCATCGCCTACACGCACGAACAGAAAGAAACGCTGCCCGAAGGCCGGCTGGAAGTCCCCTTCCAGCCCTTCGGCAACAACTTCAAGCTCTGCGTCGTCGACACAGAAGAAGGTGGCGGCCAGACCTACACCGTCCCCTTCAGCAACACGACCGCGGCGGGCTCGACGCCGAACATCTACCTCAAACAGCGCCCGAACGCCACAGTCAGCGCTGAACACGCATCCGCCGAAGCGACGATGAAAGCAAAGGAAGCGTTCAAGGAAAAGGGCGGCTACGTCAACAAGGGCGCGGAAGCCAAAACCGAAAAAGCCAAATACGAAGAATGGCTGGCGGCGTACAGCACCGCCCACGGCAAATACGAAACGGAACTCACGGCGTACGGCAACGACAAAAGCAAATACGAAGCCGAAAAAAACGCCTACACGAACGACAAAACCAAAGCGAAAACCGAAGAAACGAACTACACAACCTTCAAAGGCAAATACGAAACCGAAAAAACGACCTACACCAACGATCTAGGCAAATACGAAACCGAAAAAACGAACTTCACCACCTACAAGAGCAAATACGAAACGAAGAAAGCGGAATACGAAGCGAAGAAAAAAGCGTGGGAAAAAAGCAAAATCAGCAAAGAAAAAGAAGAATGGGAAAAACTTCAGACTGAATACAAAGAATACGAAACGAAATACAAAGCCGCGGAAACGGCCTACAAAAAATACGAAGGCGAATACAAAACCGCCAAAACCAACTACGAAAAATACGAAACCGAATACAAAGCCGCCGAAACCGCCTACAAAAAATACGAAGCCGAATACAAAGCCGCCGAAACCGCCTACAAAGAATACGAAGGCAAATACAAAGAAGACGAAACCAAATACAAAGAATACGAAACCAAATACAAAACCGACGAAGCACAGGCCGCTGAATACCAGGGCTACCTCGAATACAACGCGGCCAAAGCCACTTACGAAAAAACAAAAACCGAACAAGAAGAAGCCAGCGCGTCCGGCGTGACCGTCGCAGCGGGGACCAAATGCTGAAGCTGAGGCTCCAACTGCTGCTCGACCGGCTCCGCGATCGCCGCGGCTTCACGCTCGTGGAGGTTCTCGTCGCGATGGTCACAGGCGTGATCGTCACCGGCGCCCTCTTCGCGATCCTTGAATACTCCGTCCGGCAGGGCGCACGACTGTCCGCCGTCGCCCAGGCCACCCAGGTCAGCCGCACCGCGATGACCCATGTCGTCGACGAGCTGCGCTCCGCATGCCTGTCGAGCGGCTTCACGCCGATCATCGCCAACGGCGAAAGCGCGAAGAGCAGCACCCCCAGCAAGCTGATCTTTGTCAACGGCTACGACGAAAAAACCGAAAAAGAAAAAGAACCGCCGGCCGAACTGCCCGCCAACGGCATCCACAAGGACGTCATCGAATACAACGAAGCGACCAAACAGCTGGTCGACAAGACCTACATCGCGACCAGCAACGCGCCGACGGAAACGTTCGAAAAATACACGTTCCCCGCCAGCCCCAGCTCGACGGTCAAGCTGGCCGAAAACATCGCCAAGGTCGAAGAAAAACCGATCTTCGAATACTTCAAGTACGCCACGAAATCGAGCACCGAAACGAATTCTGCGGCGAGCACGCTTGAAGAAAAAGAATCGCTCACGCCGAAATCCACCTCGGTGATGACGGAAGCCGGCGCGAACACCGCCGCCTCGGTAGTGGTGCGCTTCAAGGCGGGACCGTATGAGAAAGATGCGCGCCTGAGCGCGTCCGGGGAAAAAGGCACGTTCGCCGAACAGACCTCCCAGACGCTGTTCTCCTTCAGCGCACCGAACTCCGAAACGACGATCGAAGCAGCGCCATGCGAATGACCCTCGCCCGCCTCCGGCCCCGCGCGCAGGACGGCTTCACGATGATCATCGCGATCGGCGTGATGTTCGTGACCGCCCTGGTGCTCGTCGCGGCCTTCACGGTCGCCAACGGCGACGTCCACAATTCCCGCCGCTCGACGCTCGAGAAGCAGGCCTACTACGCCGCGCTCGCCGGCATCCAGGAGTACGAGGTGCTGCTGCAGCAGGAACCGAACTACTGGCAGAACTGCAAAACCGTCGAAAAAGAAGTTCCCGAAGGCGCCAGCCAGAGCTACATCGTCAAGCCCGTCCCGGCGACCGGGCAGTCGGCCTGCAGCACGGAAGCGCCGTTCACGTCGATGATCGAGTCCAAAGGCTTGCTCGCGAACACCTTCCGGATTCGCTCCACCGGCCGCGCCGGCTTGAAAGGCAGCCACTCGGAGGGCGCCGAAAAGTCGGTGATCGCGACCTTCGGCGTGAGCGGGTTCCTCCAGTACGTCTTCTACACCAACTACGAAACCGAGGACCCCGCCCTCTACGCCGCGAGCGAACCGACGCTTGCGAAAAACTGCGAAAAAAAGAAGTACTCGGAATGGAACGGCAAATACTCCTGCAAGGTCATCAACTTCAAAACCGGCGATGAAATCGAAGGGCCGATGCACACCAACGACGCGGCCTCGGTCGAAGGCTCGACGATCTTCGGTCGCAAAGGACACGAACCGAAGGACACGATCGAAATCAACGGCGGCACCTACGGGCCGGCGTCGGGCTGCCCGAGCAAAGGCGGCGCGGTCTACAACACGACGAGCGGCTGCTACACGAAAGGCGCCGAACTGACGCCGCCGGCGACGGACGAAAGCCTTGAATTCTACGTGGAATCCGAAAACCACCTCCACGGACAGACCCATCTGGAACTCAAAGGCAACGAAATCGCCGTCAAATACTTCATCAAAAACGCCAAAGGTGAATACGAATCGGCGAGCAAGACGCTCAAATGGCCCGCGAACGGACTGCTCTACGTCGACGAAAACGGCGTCTGCAAAGAAGAATTCAACCCCCAGAGCGCCGACACCTCGACCGAAGAAACGAACACGAAGGGGTGCGGGAACGTCTACGTGAGCGGCGTATACGAAAAATCGCTCACGATCGCCGCCTCCAAGGACGTGATCGTCAACGGCTCGATCTATCCCTCGAGCGTCTCCGGAAAACTCGCCGCCTCGGGTTCATCGGCGACCAAGCCGAGCGGGACCGCGGTGCTCGGGCTGATCGGCAACCGCTTCGTGCGCGTCTACCACCCCTGCTCGGGCGGCACCAACGGCACCGGCTCGTTCAAAGACCCGTGGATCTACGCGGCGATCCTCGCCACGCAGAACTCGTGGATCGTCGACAACTCGGAATGTGGGAGCTCCGAGGGCAAACTCAACGTCTTCGGCGCGATCGGCCAGGACTACCGCGGCGTCGTGCTCGTCGGCTCGAGCGGCTACGTCAAGAACTACGAATACGACGACCGCCTCGCCACGGACGAGCCGCCGTACTTCCTGACCCCGCTGAAGGCGGGCTGGAAGGTGATCCGCCAGACGGCTCAGGGCCCGGGATAGATAGAACGGGGCGGCGCGCCCCGGCGAGAACATTCCCCCCGATGTCGGTCCTCGCCCACCTCCACCCCCACGACCAGCCACACGGGCACACGCGAGAGTGCCTCGGACTGCGGCTACCCCGACGGGCTCAGCGGTGAGGAAATCCCCCTCTCAGCGGCGATCATCGCGATGATGCGCCACCGCCCCTACAGCGACGCGATCACCGTTTCGGAGGCGCTGGCCGAGCTGCGCCGCTGCGCGGGCACGCAGTTCCACCCCGACGTCGTGGCGGCTTTCTGCTGCATGTTCGCCTAGGCGGCGCGACCGTCACGAGCGCCGCCGAGGACGGCGCCAGCCTCACGGTCAGGACGCCACCGCTGACGGGGGCCCTTTCCGTCCGCTTCGGCGGCGTCCAGCTGCCGTCCGCGGCCACCGCGCGCCCACCGAGGCGCACACCCTCCGTCGCCGACGGCGACGGGCCGGTGAGGCGCAGGACCTGTCCGGGGCCGAGGCCCGCGCCGACGCCGACGTGCAGCAGCAGGGGCGCCGAGCCCGGGGGATCGTCGTCGGAGAGCAGCAGCTTCAGCGTGTGTCCGGGGCCCGAGAAGCCGTCCGCCGCGAGGTTCGGCGAGCCGACCGCGGAGATCGTCGTCGGCAGCGGGCGATCGCCGATCAGCGTCCGTGCCAGCAGCAGCGCATACCAGTCGGGCTGCGCGTGCAGCTGACCCGATGCCGCCGCGGCCGCGTCGGGCGCGCACAGCGGCGAGTAGCCACTGCAGCTCAGCGGGTGGCCGTGGAGGTTGAGCCCGTCCACCCCGGCCGCCATCGCCTGGCCGACGTAGCCCGTCGCCCACAGCGCGGAACCGAACGTGTCGCTCACCCCCGCGACGCCTCCGCATGACACCGAGTTCGCCTCGTCGATGCGCAGCGGGATCCCCTGGGCGCGGGCGACCGAGAGGTACGTTTCCAACGATCGCGCCTCGAGCCCGCGCATCGGCGCGCTCAGCAGCGTTTCGAGGCTCGGCGCCGGTTTCGAGGCGCATCCGAGCGGATAGTGGTGACCGGTCAGCAGCGCAGGCGCCTGCGCGAGCGCCTCGTCGGTGCCCCATTCCGCGAACGCGCCCGAGCCCGACACGTCAGGCCCGGCGATCGCGACGCCCGGCGTCAGCGCCGCGATCGCTTCGCGGTAGGTGCTCACCTCTTCCTCGTAGGTCTGGGCGCCCCACGGCGTCGGGCGGTAGCCGTGGCGCCCGAGCGCGTCAGGCTCGTTCCCGATCTCCACCGCCGCCAGGTAGGGCCCGAGCTGCGCCTTGGCCGAGGCGACCTCGCGCGCGGCCGCCGCGGGTTCGTAGTGGGCCAGCCCGACGGTGAGCAGCACCTTCCAGCCGCTGCGCCGGGCGAGGCGGGCGACCTGGCGCATCTGCGCGGGACCGATCGTGCTCGTCGCCCAGGCCGGGCGCGGCGCCCCCGGGTCGGTCCAGGCGACGTTCTGGTCAGCCGTGATCCCGCCGAAGCGCAGCATCCCGGGGCCGAGCGAGCGAAGCAGCTTCACCAGGTTGCCACGAGTGGCAAGTTCCCCCACGAGTTCGAGTGAGCCGACCTCGAAGGACAGCCCGAGGAACCGCGGGGGCACAGGACGACCGGCCGCGGAGGGCTGAAGTCCGATCGTGACGGTTTCGAGGGGAGCCGGCGGCTGCGCGGGCGCTGAGGACTGCGGGGGCGCCGGAGGCGTCACGGGCGCGGGTTCCGGCGCAGCTCCCCCGGCCGTGCCCTGCCCGGCCGCCAGCGCCGGCGCCGCGGCACACGCAAGCGACGCGAGCACGGCGGCGGGGGCCGCTCGCCGGAGCAGCCGCAGGCTGAGGGGATTTCGACGACACACGCGCATCTGAGAGCCGGCCGCGGCAAGGCGCGACCGAAGCAATCAAACCCGAAGTGAGCATGAAGTCGCGCCACATCAGCGCGGCTGCGCGCCAGGGAGGCCCGATCGAGTCGCGGTCCTACTGGTCCTGCACGAGCCCCAGGACGTTGCCGTCCGCATCGGTGACCGTCGCCACGCGCCGCCCGCCACCGACGTCGCGCACCGCATCTTTCACGGCGGCGCCCGCGCCGGTCATCTCCGCGAGCTTCGCGTCGATGTCGGCGACCTCCCAGAAGGGCGTCGGCGATGTCAGGTTCTGCGGCCCGCCCCCTGGAACGAGCCCGATGTGCTGCCCGCCGACGTCGAAGCCGACGTAGTACTCGGAGTCGGCGCTCGGCGCCGCGTCCAGCAGCGCCGAGTACACGGCCTTGCCGCTCTCGAGGTCCGAGACGGGGCAGAGCACGATCTTGATTCCGCTTCTTGACATGGTCGCTCCTCGTGTCGTTGGACTGCTGCGGAGTTCTATTGGTATCACACAATTATGGTTACAGTCAACTATTGTCTTCCACCAGCGAATCTGCGAGACTCGGAGCGTGTCAACCAAACCTGCCCCGAACGAAGCCCCCGTCGCGGAGTTCGCCGGCCAGCTCCTGTTCCGCCTGTGGCGCGCCTCGCACACCCGCACGGCAGACGCTCTGAGCGCGGTCGGCCTGACCCCTGCGCTGTTTGCGCTGCTCAACGTGCTCGGCACGCGCGACGGCGCGATCCAGCAGGAGCTGAGCGCCGACATGGCGATCGACCCGAGCGCGATGGTCACGCTGATCGACGAACTCGAAGGCGCCGGGCTCGCCGAGCGCCGGCGCCGGCCGAACGACCGCCGGGCGTGGGAAGTCACGATCACCCCGAAGGGCCGGCGTGCCTTGGAGCGGTCCAGACGGGCCGCCGCCGAGGTCGAAGACGAGGTGCTGAGCGGCCTCACGGCAGCCGAGCGCAACGAGCTTCTCTCGCTGCTGCGCCGCGCGCTCGGGTCGGTCCCCGCCCCGCCTCCCTGGCGATCGGAGGAGGAAGACTGAGCAGGAGCCGAAGGGCGCCGGGCGTAGGAGCGCATGCCCTCGGCTAGCCTCCAGGGCCGATGGCCCAGTCGCGGGGGATCCGGTTCTTCCGGTACGGGGGGCGCCGCATCGCTTACGGGGTGAGCGGGAGCGGGCCGCCGATGGTCGCGCCTGCCTGGTGGGTCAGCCACATCGAGCACGACTGGCAGCAGGCGCGCTTTCGAGATTTCTGGCAGGCCGCGGCCGACGGGTTCACCCTGGTCCGTTACGACCGTCCCGGCGTCGGGCTCTCCGACCGCGACGCCGACCCCGAGGCGTCGACTCTGGACAGCGAAGTCGAGTTGCTGGGCGCGATGCTCGACGCGCTCGGGTGTGAGCGGGCGACGCTGGTCGGCGGCTCCTCGGGAGGTTGCACCGCGATCGCCTTCGCCGCCCGCTTCCCTCAGCGGGTGGAGCGGCTGCTGCTGTACGGCACCTATCCCGACGGGGCGTCGATCGCGCCGAGGGAGGTCCGCGAGGCGATCCTCGCCGCCGTCCGAACGCACTGGGGGCTCGGCTCGAGGCTGCTCGCCGACGTGTTCCTCGGCGAGGAAGGCAACGCGCAGCGCGAGCAGTTCGTGCAAGCGCAGCGCGAGGCGTGCGATGCACAGACCGCAGCGGCGCTGCTCGAGCAGGTCTACCGCACCGACGTGCGGGCACAGCTCGGGCTCGTGCGCGCCCCCACGGTGGTCGTCCACCGGCGGGCCGATCGGGCAATCCCGTACGAGCTCGGTCGCCGGGTCGCGGGCGGGATCGAGCAGGCGATCCTCGTCCCCGTCGAGGGCAGCGCACATCTGCCTTGGTACGGCGAGGCCGAAGCCGCGGCCCGCGCGCTGCGCACGGGAATGGCGGTGGCGGACGCGGCCCCGGAGCGCGGCCCGGGCGAGTCGCCGGCCGTCGTGCTCTCGCCGCGCGAGCGGGAAGTGCTCTCGCTCGTCGCGCAAGGGATGACCGAGAGCAAGATCGCAGAGGTGCTGATCGTCAGCCCGCACACCGTTCACCGCCACATGGCCAACATCCGCTCGAAGCTAGGACGCGGCTCAGGCGCCGCCGCGGTCGCGGAGGCGACCCGCCTCGGGCTGATCTGAGGTGCGCGAACAGCGGCGATCGCCCTGTCGGGCCATCTCGCGCAGATGGCCGCAACGGGCGATGCGAGGCCGGCCTGCCAGGCGTAGCGTGCTCGCCATGACCACCACCACCGCATCCACATCCACAGCCGCCGCACGCCCCACGCTGTGGGCTCGCGCCTTCGCGAGCATCTACGACCCGATCCTGTGGCTCGGCGAGCGCCGCGGGCAGCGCGCGCGAAGGCGAGACCTCATCGGACAGGCGCGCGGGCTGACCGTCGAGATCGGCGCCGGGACCGGGCTGAACCTGACGCACTACCCGGCCTCGGTCGCGGAGCTCGTGCTGGCAGAGCCCGACGCGGGAATGCGCCGGCACCTCGAGCGCCGGGCGCAGGACGCGACGCGCCCGGCGTCCGTGATCGGCGCCTCCGCCGAAGAGCTTCCCTTCGCCGACGCGAGCGTCGACACGGTCGTCTCGACGCTCGTGCTGTGCACGGTCGACGAGCCGCGGGTCGCGTTGCGGGAGATCGCCCGCGTGCTCGCGCCGGACGGGCAGCTGCTGTTCATCGAGCACGTGCGCGCGAGCTCGCAGCTGCGCGCGCGCTGGCAGGACCGTCTCGAAGCGCCCTGGCGCGCCTTCGCGTCCGGCTGCCGCTGCAACCGGCCGACGCTGACGCTGATGGCCGAGGGCGGTTTCGAGCTCGACGTGAGCGAAGCGGCTTGGCGCGGGATGCCCTCGATCGTCAAACCGCTCGCGTACGGGCGCGCGAGCATCCCCGGGTGAGCGGAGCAGCGCCGGCCGGGGGCGCGCACTCCGGCGATGCGGGCGAGAGGACTCGAACCTCCAAGGGCTCACGCCCACCGGCTCCTAAGGCCAGCGTGTCTACCAGTTCCACCACACCCGCGTGGTCCGCGTCAGCGTAGCCGCCGCGAACGGCTGATTGCCACCGCGGCGCCCGCAGGCGGTATCGTCAACGGGCGATGGCCATCTACGAAGAGCGGGAGCTTCCGCCCGGCGTGATCATCACCCACCCGAACCGGGACAAGCCGGTCGTGCAGGCGACGCGCGCCACCGTGATCGTCCTGCTGCTCGCGAGCGCCGGCCTCATCGCGATCGTGACGATAGGCGGCTGGAGCGTGCTCGAGGGCATGACCCCCGTGTCGATCGGCTACATCCTCGTCTACCTGACGCTCGCCTTCTACGCGGGGCGCTGGAACCGGGGCGTGCTGCCTGTCGCGGCTGCGCTCGCCGTGCTGCTGATGATCTTCGCCGCGGTCGCCGGCCCGGGCTGGTTCAACCGCGACAAAGCCGGGTTCGCCCAGCCGACGATCGACGCCGGCATCCTCGGCCTGCTCACGCTGCTGATCGTGCCCGTGCAGATCCTGCTGGTCGCGTTCGCGATGCGCGGATTCCAGCAGGGCTGGAACGTCGAGCTCGAGCGCCGCGATCCCTCCGCTGAACTGCCGCCCGAGGGCGGCGGCTACACCGAAGCGCCCCCCCACCCCGCCTGAGGCGCGGCTATGCTCGGCCCGAGCGGTCGACCGGCGGCGGTGGCGGAACGGTAGACGCGGGGCCCTCAAAAGGCCCTGTCCGAAAGGGCGTGTGGGTTCGACTCCCACCCGCCGCATCGAACGCCGTCAGCCCGCGCGAACGAGCTCGAAGAGCTCTTCGGCCACGCCGCGGCGCGCCGCGAGAACCCCCCACGGCAGCGCCGCGGTCGCCGCTAGCTCCAACACGTCGAGCCCGGCGCGGCGGCACACCAGCTCGCCCGCCGCGATGTCCCAGGCCTTGACCGAACGCTCGTAGTAGGCGTCATAGCGCCCGGCGGCCGTCCAGGCGAGGTCGAGCGCGGCGCTGCCGAAGCGCCGGATGTCGCGGACCCGCCCGGCGAGCCGCGCGAGCACCTGAGCCTGGGCCTCGCGCACGCGCGCGTCGTAGGCCAGGCCGGTCGCGACCATCGCCGTCCCGAGCGTCGCGCCCTCCTCGCCGCCGCCGTGCGGATCGGCCGCACGACCACGCAGCTCCGTCGTCGCGCCGGCACTCTGCATCAGCGCCGGCAGGCCGCGCCCGGCGGTGAACAGCTCGCCGCGGTTGGGGTCGTAGATCGCGCCCGCGAGGGTGCCCTCGGCGTCGGCCACGGCGACGCTCACACACCACTGGGGAATCCCGAACAGGTAGTTGACCGTCCCGTCGAGGGGGTCGACGATCCAGCGCAGCCCGCTCTCGCCGGCCTCGTCGCCGCCCTCCTCGCCGAGAAAGCCGTCGTCGGGCCGGCGCACGGCGAGCAGCTCGCGGATCGCGCGCTGCGCGGCCAGGTCGGCCTCGCTTACGAGATCCGTCGGCGTGCTCTTACTCGCGACGCCGCGCTCGGATCCACTCGCGCTGCGCTCGATCAGCAGGCCCCCGGCCAGCCGCGCGGCCTCGACGGCGAGGTCGAGCAGCTCCTGCTCGGAGCTCACTCGAACCCGGTCGGCAGGCGCTCCGCCCACGGGCGCTCGGCTTCGAGCTGAGCGGCCAACGCGAGCAGCGGCCCCTCGAAGCCGGGCGGCCCCACGATCTGCACGGACAGCGGCAGCCCCTCCGAGGAGAAGCCCGCCGGCACGGCCAGCGCCGGCTGGCCGGTGAGGTTCCACACGCCGTTGTAGGGCACCCAGCCCGCGACGGCGTTGAGCGTCCAGAGCGCGCCGCGGCCCTGCAGCGCGCCGATCGGCGCCGCGAGCGCCGCGACCGCGGGTGTGATCAGGAAGTCGAACTCCTCGAGCACGCCGTTCACCCGCGCCGTCAGCTGGGCCTCGCCGTCGAAGGAGCGCTGCAGCAGTCCGTCGGTCACCAGGCCTCCGAGCCGGGCGAAGGCGCGCGTGCGCCGTTCCAGGAGCTCGGGGCGGTCGAGCAGCGCGAGGTCGTCGTGGCCACCGCGCATGTAGCGCGCGATCACCTGCGGGATCGCGTCGTTGCCGTAGTCGGGGTCGCGCTCCTGCAGGGAGTGGCCGAGCGAGGAGAGCAGCTCGACGGTCTCCACCAGCGCCCGGCGCAGCTGCGGGTCGAGTTTCGCGAGCACGACGCCGGGGAACTTCGTCGACCAGGCGATGCGCAAACGCGACGGCGGCGTCGCGGCCGCCTGCGCGTAGGGCAGCGGCGGTGGCTCGGGGCGGTCCACGTCGGTCTCGGTGGAGCCCGAAGCGACGTCGTGGAACAGCGCGGTGTCTGCGACGCGGCGCGTGAGCACGCCGTCGACGGACATGCCGTGCCACGCGCGCGGGCGCGGCGCCAGCGAGACCCGGCCGCGCTGAGGCTTGAGCCCGACCAGGCCACACCAGGCGGCCGGGATCCTGATCGAGCCTGCGCCGTCGGAGCCGAGGGCCGCGCCGACGAGTCCGGCCGCGACCGCGGCGCCGCTGCCGCCGCTGGAGCCGCCCGGCGTGCGCTGCACGTTCCACGGGTTGCGCGTCACGCCGAACGTCGCGGTCTCGGTGAACGGCCACAGCGTCATCTCGGGCACGTTCGTCTTGCCGATGATCACGGCGCCCGCCTCGCGCAACCGCCGGACGACCTCCGCGTCGGCGGAGGCGGGCGTCTCGACGGCGTTCGTCCCCCAGGCCGTCAGCTCGCCCGCGATGTCGATGTCGTCCTTGACGGCGATCGGCACGCCCAGCAGCGGGCGCGGCGCGCCGGCAGCGCGGCGGCTGTCGGCCTGGTCGGCTTCCATCAGTGCGCGTTCGGCGAACACGACCCTGAAGGCGTTCAGCGCCGGGTCGTGGCGGGCGATCCGGCCGAGATAGAGCTCGACGAGCTCGCGCGATGAGACCTCGCCGGCGGCGATCAGCTGCGCCTGCCGGGCGATGCCCGCGTATGCCAGCTCGGCGGCCTGCACCTCGCGCAATCTACGCGACGCCGGGCGGCGGCGCGGGGCCGGCCGGCTAGACCGGCGTCACCGCATTGTGCTTCGCCGGCCACCGGCGCTGCTTGCCGGCCGCGTGCGCAAAGCGGCGGACGAGCTCCTCGCGCAGGACCTCGGGCTCGACCACGGCGTCGATCACCAGCTCGGACGCCAGGTGCAGGATGTCGATGTCGGCGGCGTACTCGGCGCGCAGACGCTCGGTCTCGGCCGCCCTCTCCTCGTCGTCCTCGATCCCCTGCAGCTGGTTGTAGTAGACCGCGTTGATCGCCGCCTGCGGCCCCATCACGGCGATCGACGCGCTGGGCAGGGCGATGCAGCAGTCCGGCTCGAAGGCGGGGCCGGCCATCGCGTAGAGCCCCGCGCCGTAGGCCTTGCGCACGATCACCGAGATCTTCGGCACGGTCGCCTCGCTGACCGCGCTGATCATCTTCGCGCCGTGGCGGATGATGCCCTCGCGCTCGACCTGCGTGCCGATCATGAAGCCCGGCACGTCGGCGAGGAACAGCAGCGGCACGTTGAACGCGTTACAGCACCAGATGAAGCGGGCCGCCTTGTCGGCGGAGTCCGAGAACAGCACGCCGCCCTTGTGCTTGGGCTGGTTGGCGACGATCCCGACCGCGCGGCCATCGAGTCTCGCGAAGCCGACGACCACCTCCTTCGCCCACCGCGGATGGATCTCCAGGAGCGAGCCCTCATCGACGAGCGCCGCGATCAGCTCCTTGACGTCGAAGGGCTTGTTCTCGTCGGCGGGGATCAGCGCGCCGAGCGGCGCCGTCTGCACCGGCTCAGAAGGAGGCGCGGCGGGTGCCTGCTCGCGCCAGTTCGATGGGAGATAGGAGAGGTAACGCCGCGCGAACGCGATACCCTCCTCGTCGGTGCCGACGAGCTGGTGAGCGCAGCCCGAGACCCCCGTGTGCATCTTCGCGCCGCCCATCTGCTCGAGCGTCACCTTCTCGCCGATCACCATCTCGGCCATGCGGGGCGAGCCGAGGTACATCGAGGCGTTGCCCTCGCGCATGATCACGACATCGCAGAACGCCGGGATGTAGGCGCCGCCGGCCGCGCTCGGCCCGAACAGCACGCACACCTGCGGCACGACCCCTGAGAGCTTGACCTGGTTGTGGAAGATCCGCCCGGCTCCGCGCCGGCCGGGGAACATCTGCACCTGCTCGGTGATCCGGGCCCCGGCGGAGTCCACGAGATAGACCATCGGGATCTCGAGCTCCATCGCGCGCTCCTGGATGCGCAGGATCTTCTCGACCGTCTTCGGACCCCAAGAGCCTGCCTTGACCGTCGGGTCGTTGGCCATCAGCGCGACCGGGCGCCCGTCGACCGTGCCGACGCCGGTCACGACGCCGTCCGCGCCGAGGCCCTCCTCCTGCCAGTTCGCGAGCAGCGCTTCCTCGGAGAACGAGCCCTGGTCGAGCAGCGCCTCGACGCGCTCGCGCACGGGCAGCTTGCCCTGCTGGAGCGCCTTGCCCCTGTGGCGCTCGGGCCCGCCCTTCAGGGCACGGTCGACCGCGTCGTCGAGCGCGGCCTCGTCGTGGGGATCGGGCGGAGCCTCCTCGATGTCGCTGGCGCTCATCGCTCCTCGATGCGCCGCGTGCCCCGGTGGCGGCCGTCGCGTCCGCGGCGTCTGCGCCCCGAGCCGCGGCCGAGCTCGAGCTGCACACGGTCGAGGTCGGGCGCGGGACCGTAGAGCAGCCACGCGTTGCGAAACAGGAAAAGCACCGGGAAGATCAGCAGGAAGGCCGGCCAGAAGTTGCTCTGGGCGCCGGAGGCGGCCCAGACGACCGTGCAGATCACGAACGGCGTGAGCGATCCGCCTGCCTGCTGCACGAGGTGGCGCCTGAGCTCGGCCCGGCGCTCGGCGAGCTCCGCGCGCCGTGCGGCCGGGGAGACGGGCAGCGAGGGCAGGTCGTGCACGACCGCTTCGAGCTCGGACAACGTCCGCGCGGCGTAGACGGCGTCGAGGCGCTCGGCGAGCTCGTCGTCGCCGATCCGACCTGCGGCGAAGTGTTCGCGCAGGTTCTGCGCGAAGCGCTCGCGGTCCTCGTCGGAGGCGCGCAGGTTCGGGGAGTCGCTCATTGAGAGCAATCTAGCTCCCACCGCGCAGGGCCCGCACCTCAGATGCCGGGGTTCTCCTGCGGCGCATCGCCGGAGTAGTCGTAGAAGCCGATTCCCGACTTGCGCCCGTACCAGCCCGCGGCGAGCATCTTGCGCAGCGTCGGCGGGCGCGCGAAGCGCCGCTCGCGGAACTCGTCGAACAGCACGTCGCAGATGGAGCCGAGCGTGTCGAGCCCGACGAAGTCCGCGAGCGTGAGCGGCCCCATCGGGTGCGCGGCGCCGGCCTTCATCGCCTCGTCGATCTCCGAGACCGACCCGACGTTCTCTTCGTAGGCCCGCATCGCGTCGAGCATGTAGGGCACCAGCAGCCGGTTGACGATGAACCCGGCTTTGTCGCGTGTGGGGATCGCGAGCTTGCCCTCCGAGCGCGCGAACGCGAGGGCCTCCTCGAAGGTCGCATCGCTCGTGGTCACGCACCGCACGACCTCGACGAGCTTCATCACCTGCGCCGGGTTGAAGTAGTGGAGCCCCACGAACTGCCCCGGGCGCGACGTCGAGGCCGCCTGGTCGATCACGGCCAGCGAGGAGGTGTTTGTTGCGAACACGGCCTCCGGCTTGACGATCGCATCGACTGCGGCCCACATCTCGAGCTTCAGCGGCAGGCTCTCGGTGATCGCCTCGATCACGAGGTCGCTGCCCGCCAGGTCCCCATAATCGGTCGTGCCCGTGATCCGCGCGCGGACCGCGTCGGCATCCTCCTGGCTCGCCTTGCCCTTCTCGACAGCGCGCGCCAGCTGCTTCTCGATCTTGCCGATCCCCTTCGCGAGCGTGGCGTCGTCCACCTCGCGCACGACCACCTCATAGCCGGCTTCGGCGGCCACCTGGGCGATGCCGTGGCCCATCAGCCCGGCCCCAAGTACCCCAACCTGCTTGATCTCCGCCATCTGCCCTCCGGTCTCGCGCTCGCTGCCAGTGGCCCGGGAGCCTATCTCCCGCGGGTTCCAGGCCGGTGCCGGGAGCCGCGCGGCCGTCGATGAGAGAACGCTCATGGAAGCTTCGGCGGCTCGCAGGGTCTGGACCTGTGGGGCCGCGCGGCGCCGCGACCGGCCGGCCGCGGGCGAGCGGCGGCTCGCTCCAGAACGCATCGAGGATCGGAGGCCTCATGTTCCACCCCATTCCGGGAACGCGTGCACGGCTGCGGCGCCGGATCGCGGCGATCGTCGCTGTCGCGGCGGCATGCGCCGTTCTCCCCGCGAGCGCTTCGGCGTTCGGCCCGCCGTTCATCGGCTCGTTCACGAAAGTGACCGAAATCGGCTCGACCGTGCCGCCGAACGGCGATGAGAACCCGTACGGCATCGTGAACGTCAACCAGAGCATCGGCGCGCTCGTGCGCGGCGACACGCTGATCAGCAACTTCAACAACAAAGAAAACGAACAGGGGACGGGCACGACGCTCGTGCAGATCTCGCCTTCGGGGCACCTGTCGGTGTTCGCGCAGATCAGCGGCCTGTCACCCAGTGCGTGCCCGGGAGGTGTTGGGCTCACGACGGCCCTTGCGATCCTGCCCGGCGGCTACGTCGTGGTCGGCAGCCTGCCTACCACGGACGGGAAAGCGGCGACGGCGAAGGCCGGATGCCTGATCGTGCTCGACCCATGGGGGCACGTTGTGAAAACGATCCCGGGCAGCCCGAACGGCCCCATCAACGGGCCGTGGGACGCGACCGCGGTGTCGGCCGGACCGTTCACCGCGCTGTTCGTCACCAACGTGCTCAACGGGACCGTCGAACACGGAGAAAAAGTGACCGACGGCGGCACGGTCGTGCGGCTGGGCCTGTTCAGCACCTACGGTCACGCGCCGTCCGTGTTCTCCGAGCAGGTGATCGCGACCGGGTTCCCCGAGCGGACCGACCCCGAAGCGCTCGTCGTGGGGCCGACCGGCGTCGGCCTTGGAGCCTTCGGCACGCTCTACGTCGCCGACACGCAAGGCAACCGCATCGCGGCGGTGCCGAACGCGCTGTTCCGCCAGAGCCCGCTCGGGGCAGGCGGGTTCACCGTCACCCACGACGGCTCGCTGAACAACCCGCTCGGGCTGACGATCGTTCCCGGCGGGGACGTCGTCACCGCGAACGCAGGCGACGGCAACCTCGTCGAGACGAGCCCGTTCGGCTTCCAGTTCGCGCCGTTCGACACGGGCGCTGAAGGCGGTGGCCTGTTCGGGCTGACCCCAGCACCGTTCGGGCACGCGATGCTGTTCGTCAACGACAAAGAAAACGCGCTGGACCTCGCTCACTGAGCGCTGCTGCTCAACACCGGGGGCGACCCGTCCAGCACGGGTCGCCCCCGGTCCCTCAGGCCGGCGAAGAGCGCCGGCCGAGACCTCCCCTGAGGCCGGCACGGAGCGCCGGCCGAGACCTCGCTTGGCCCCGGCGCGGGGCGCTTGGCGCGCCGCGCCCGCGGACGGGCGCCGTGGCACCCGGATCCGGGTAGCCTGCGCTCGTGGAGCAAGAGGAAGCGTTCGACCTCTCCGCCGCGGGGATGCGAGCCGACGGGAGCGATTTGACCGTCTTCTTCCAGGCGCTCGCCGCCAAGCTCGAGGAGGCGCTGCCCTCTCGCACGAGCGTTGAGCGCCGAGGTGGCGGGCTGCTGAGCCGGGGGCCGCGGACGGCGAGATCGCTCCAGGTCGAGCTGGGCGACTGCCGCTATCGCCTGGAGCTGGACGGCGGCGCTCTGCGCGGCTCGCGCGAGCGGCGAAGCGGCGGCATCGCGATCGGCCGGGACACGCTCGACGTGGATGAGTGGATCGCGGCCGTGACCGGCGATTTGCGCGAGGAGGCCGCGCGAGACTCCGGAGCACGGCTCGCGCTCGAACGGCTGCTCGCATGAGCCCGCGAGAGCCCACGCAGCCGGATCCGAGCGACGAGGAGGAGCGCGAGCAGGAGGAATCGCAGGCACGCGTGGAAGCCGGGGGGATCCCGCTCGCCGCTGAGCGGCGCCTGCGCGAGCTCGGCGAGGGGGCTGGCGCCTTCACGTCCGATCTCTCCGTCGGCTCTTTCGCGTTGTGCCACGAACTCGGGCTGACGCCGCTCGCGCAGGTGATGGGAAGCTCGATCTACCAGGTGGGCGGGTACGCGGGTGTGCTCCCCGGCGCCTACGCCGGCGGCTACATATACGAGCTCGATGCGCTCTCGGGGGCCTGGAACGAGGCCCGCGACCGTGCCTTCCGGCGCATGGCGATCGAGGCCGGCGAGCTGGGCGCCGACGCCGTCGTCGGCGTCACGATGCGCAAGGGCGAGCGCGACTTCACCGAAGGCGCGATCGAGTGCGTCGTCGTCGGGACCGCGATCCGCGCCGACGGGCGGGCGCGGGGCAGCGCCGAGGCGGGTCGTGCAAGCGGGAGAGCAGTGCTCACCGAGCTGTCCGTACCCGACTACGCCAAGCTCCGGCGGGCGGGCATCGAAACGCTCGGCGTCGTCGCCTGGACCTCGATCTTCTTCGTGCAGTCGTGGACCTCCGCGTCGTTGGGCAGGGCGCTGGGACTGATGCCGAACCAGGAGCTCGCCGAATACACGCGGGGCGTCTACGAGGCACGCGAGAGCGCTATGTCGCGCGTCACCGCCCAGGCGGCGAGCATCGAGGCCAGCGGCGTGGTCGGCATGCGGGTGGAGCACATCGTGCGCCCGGGGGGGCAGAACGGCCTGATCATGGGCTTCGACGTGATCGGCACGGCGATCCGCCAGGCCGAGGCGAAGGAGCCCGGCGCCCCCGAGACGATCGTCAACCTCAACTGAGAGCGAGCGCGAAACGATGAGCGACAGCGAGAGCACCTACGACCCAACATCACTGGAGGGTGTGCCCGAGGCCGGGCGCGAGCGCCTGCGCCAGAACAAGGCCGGCCTGTTCACCTCCGACCTGTCGGTGAACGAGTTCCTGCTCGTCAAGGAGGCGGGGTTCGAGCCCCTCGGCCTCGTGGTGGGCAGCTCGATCTACCACATCGGGATCCAGATGGCCGGCTGGAAGAAAAGTCAGGAGATGACGGTCCTCTCCGAAGCGATGTACGGCGCCAGGCAACTCGCGATGACGCGCATGGAGGAGGAGGCCGACCAGCTCGGCGCCGACGGCGTCGTCGGCGTGCGGCTCGACATCGGCCGCTACGAGTGGGGCCAGGACATGGCGGAGTTCATCGCCATCGGCACCGCCGTCAAGCACCGCGACGGCGTCCTGCATCGCGCGCCGAACGGCCGTCCGTTCACCAGCGATCTCTCCGGACAGGACTTCTGGACGCTGCTGCGCACCGGCCACCGGCCCGTCGGGATGGTGATGGGCAGCTGCGTCTACCACGTCGCGCACCGCGGCATGCTCCAGTCGATGGCCCAGACGGGCCGCAACGTGGAGCTGGCCAACTACACGCAGGCGATCTACGACGCGCGCGAGCTCGCGATGGAGCGCATGCAGTCCGAGGCCCAGCAGATCTCTGCGGAGGGGATCGTCGGCGTGCAGTTGCAGGAGACCAGCCACGGCTGGGGCAGCCACACGATCGAGTTCTTCGCGATCGGCACGGCGATCGTCCCGCGCGAGGGCGCGAGCGAGGAGATCCAGCCGCCGACAACGGTGCTCGACCTGAGCTGAGAGCCGCTCGGGGCTTCCGTGGCTGCCGTAGGCTTCGTCCACCGATAAAGCAGAGGAGGCCGCCGTGAGCATCGTCGAGACAGAGGACCGTGGCGCCGTCCGCCACATCGTCCTCAACCGCCCCGAGAAGCGCAACGCGATGAACCAGGAGCTGCTGCGCGCGCTCGGGGCGGAGCTGCGCGACGCCGCGGCGGAGCAGTCCGTGCACTGCGTCGTTCTGCGCGGCAACGGCCCGGTGTTCTCGGCCGGCGTCGATCTGAACGAGCTGATGTCCTCGACGAGCCAGGCCGGGATGCTGCGCCCGTTCCGCGACGTGTTCCTGGAATGCGCCAACCTCTGTGAACAGATGGCCAAGCCGGTCGTCTGCCAGATCCACCGCACGTGCGTCGGCGGCGCGCTGGAGGTGGCGCTCGGCTGCGATCTGCGGATCGCATCCAGCGACGCGTCGCTGGGACTGCCCGAGGTCAAGTTCGGGATCATCCCCGACGTCGGCGGCTCCACCAGGCTGCCCGCGGTCGTCGGCCTGGGCCGCGCCAAGGAGCTGATCATGACCGCGCGGCTGATCGGCGCCGAGGAGGCGCACCGCATCGGCCTCGTCAACCGCATCTGCGAGCCGGAGGAGCTCGAGCAGGCGACGCAGTCCTTCGTCGATGAGCTGCTCGCGAACTCGCCCGTCGCCGTGGGTCGCGCCAAGCGCGTGCTGGACGCCTCCGCGCGCCCGGCGCTCGCGCAGACGCTCGAGATGGAGGTGGCCGTGCAGGAGTACTGCGTGGCGGCGGCGCGCGAGAGCGCTCGCGAGGTCGAGCAGGCGCTGGCCGGCTAGCGCCGCCGGCCTCTGCGCCGGCGCCAGAGCATCCACCCCACCCGCAGCACCACGGTCACACCGACCAGGATCGTGCCCGTCAGGCCGAGCGAATGCCCTGCGTAGGCGAGCGTCACCCCCGCGGGTGCCAGTCGACCGGCCCTGCGAGGAGCGTGTGGCTGCCGAGTGGGCGCCCGAGCAGCTCCTGAACCGCTGCGGAGCAGGCGAGCAGCTTTCCCAGCTCGACGCCGGTCTCGATCCCCATCTCCTGGAGCATGGAGACCAGGTCCTCCGTGGCGATGTTGCCCGTCGCGCCCGCTGGGACAGGGCAGCCGCCGAGCTCCCCGAAGCTCGACTCGAACGAGTCGATCCCGGCCTCCAGGGCGGCGAGCACGTTGGCGAGCCCCTGGCCGCGCGTGTTGTGGAAGTGCGCGGTGAGCTCGACGTCGCCGAGCTGCTCGCGGGCGCGCGTGAAGAAGTCGCGCACCTGCAGGGGGTTGGCCATGCCGGTCGTGTCGCCGAAGCCGACCTCGACGGCGCCGGCGTCGCGCAGGGCGGCCGCGATGGACAGCACGCGCTCGGCGGGCACCTCGCCCTCATACGGGCATCCGAACGACGTCGAGATCACGCCCTCGCACCGCAGGCCCGCCTCGCGTGCGCGCCCGAGCACGCGCTCGAGCCCGGCGAGCGACTCGGCGACCGAGCGGTTCACGTTGTGCTCGTTGTGGGTCTCGGAGGCCGACAGGAAGACGTTGACCTCGTCGAACGCGGGACGCGGGCCCTCGTGGCCCTCCCGAATCGCGAGCGCCGTATCGAGGCCGCGCTCGTTGGGGATCAGCACCGAGACGCTCACCTCGGCGGGGACGTCGAGGCGCTGAAGCACCTCGGCCGCGTCGGCGAGCTGCGGGATCACGTCCGGGCGCACGAAGCTCGTCGCCTCGAGCCTGCGCAGGCCCGTGCGAGCCAGGCCGTCGATCAGCTCGACCTTGCGCTGGGTCGGGATCACCTCCGGCTCGTTCTGGAACCCGTCGCGCGGACCGACCTCGCGGAGCCTGACGGCGGCGGGCAGTGCGGGCGCCGGGCTCATCGGCGATCGTCGGCGGGGGGTTCCATCGAGCCCAGCCTATCCACGCCGCCCGGGCGCGCGATCACGCCGCGGCGCGGGCGCGGCTCACCACATCGACAGGCCGCCGCTGACGCCCAGCGTCTGCCCGGTGACGTAAGAGGCCTCCTCGGAGGCGAGGAAGGTGATCGCCGCGGCGACCTCCTCGGGCTGCCCGCTGCGGCCGAGCGCGGTCGAGTCGACCATCGCGCGCTTCAGGCGCTCGCCGAGCTCCCCGAGCACCAGCGGGGCCGCGTTCAGCAGGGGCGTCTCGATCGGCCCCGGCGCGACCGCGTTGCAGCGAACCCGGTAGCGCGCGCTCTCCCGCGCGATCGCCTTGGTGAAGCCGATCACGCCGGCCTTGGCCGAGGAGTAGACGACCGATCCCGGCGAGCCCACGCGGCCGGCCTCGCTTGCGACGTTGACGATCGCGCCCCGCCGGCGCTCCTGCATCCCGCCCAGAACGGCGTGGGTGACGGCGATCGTGCCCCGCAGGTTCACGCCGAGCACCAGGTCCCAGAGCTCCTCGTCGGTGTTGACGAAGAACGCGAAGCGGTCCGTGCCGGCGTTGTTGATCAGCACCTCGACCGGGCCGAGCCGCTCCTCGATCTGCGCGACCGCCGCGCGCACAGAGGCCGTGTCGGCGACGTCCATCGCCACCGCGAGGCCGTCCAGCTCACCGGCCAGCTCGCGCGCGCCGTCCTCGGCGACGTCGCCGATCGCGACCCTCGCCCCCTCGGCGGCGAGGCGCCTCGCGGTCGCCGCCCCGATCCCTGATGCTCCGCCGGTGACCAGCGCGACCGTGTCCTCGAGCGTCATCGCGCGAAGCCTATACTCGGCCGCCGTGCCGCCCAGCCGCCACGACCCGGTCGCGATCATCGGCGCATCAGGCGCGCTCGGCTTCGGGCTGGCCCTGCGGCTCGCGAGTGCCGGCGTGCCGATCGAGATCGGCTCCCGCGACGCCGAGCGAGCGCGCGACACCGCGCTCAAAGCGGCCGAGCTGGTGCCCGGCGGCGAGTTCAGCGGTCACGACAACGCCGAGGCGGTCGCGTCCGCGCCGACCGTTGTGCTCAGCGTGCCGTTTCGCAGCCAGACCGACACGCTCGACATGCTCAAGAGCACGCTCGAGCCCGGCAAGCTGCTGATCGACGCGACCGTGCCGCTGGCCGCGGCGGTCGGCGGGCGCGCGACGCGGATGCTCGGGGTGTGGCAGGGCTCAGCCGCGCAGCAGGCGGCCGAGATGGTTCCCGAGGGCGTGCGCGTCGTCTCCGCGCTTCACACGATCTCGGCGTCCTCGCTTCACGAGCTCGACAAGGCGCTCGACCAGGATGTGCTCATCTGCGGCGACTCGCGCGCGGACAAGCGCGAGGCGGCGGAGCTGATCGAACGCATCGACGGCCTGCGCTGCGTCGACTGCGGGCGGCTCGAGAACTCGCGCACGACCGAGTCGCTCACCGCCCTGCTGATCGCCGTCAACGTGCGTTACAAGGTGCACGCGGGCGTGAGGCTGAGCGGGCTGCCGGACGCGCTCTGGGAGTGAGCGCCGCGCCCGCGTCCGTCGTGCTGCTGTCCGGCGGCACCGGCGGGGCGAAGCTCGCGCTCGCCCTGGCCGAAGAGATCGGCCCTGAGCGGCTGACGGTGATCGCGAACACGGGCGATGACATCGAGATCTACGGGGCGCACGTCTCGCCGGATCCCGACCTGGTCTCGTTCTGGCTGGCCGGGCTGATCGACGAGCGCGGCTGGGGGCTGCGCGGCGACACCTTCACGGTCATGGACGAGCTGCGCGCGCGGGGCGAGGACGTCTGGTTCAACCTCGGCGACCGCGACCTTGCGTGGTGCCTGCGGCGCTCGAGCCTGCTCGCTGAGGGCGCGACGCCGACGGGCGCACTGGCCGCGCTGAACGCTTCGATCGGCCAGCGGGTGCGCGTGCTGCCGATGAGCGACCAGGATGTGCACACGTGGGTCTCGACGCCGCACGGCGGCTGGTGCGCGTTTCAGGAGTTCATGATCCGCGCCCGCGCCGCGGGCCCGGTCGACGGGTTGGAGTTCCGAGGCGCAGAGCGCGCGCGGCCGAGCCGCGAGGTGCTCGACGCGATCCCCGCCGCGGGCACGATCGTGATCGGGCCTTCCAACCCGCTCGCCTCGATCGCCCCGATCCTCGCGGTTCCCGGCATCTCGGAGGCTCTCGCGTCCGCCGCCGCGCCGGTCGTCGCGGTCAGCCCGATCGTCGGCGGGGAGGTGCTGAAGGGGCCGACCGCCGCGTTCATGGCGTTCGGCGGCCGCGATTGCAGCGCCGCGGGGGTGCTCGAGCACTACGGATCGCTGCTCGACGGGATCGTCGCCGACGAGGAGATCGGAGCAGCGCTGCCGTCGCTGCGCACGGCGACGCTGATGAACACCTCCGAGCAGCGCCGGCAGCTCGCGCGCGAGCTGCTCGCGTTCGCCGGGACGCTTGGCGCCGGCGGCTAGGCTGGCAGCAGAGCCGTGCGGACCGCCGCGATCCTCCCCGTCAAGAGCTTCGACCGCGCCAAGCAGCGGCTCGGCGCGGGCGTGCCCGACCCGTTGCGCCTCGCGCTGGCGCGGGCGATGGTGGCCGACGTGCTGGCGGCGCTTGCGCGCACGGACGCTATCGAGCTGACGATCGTCGTCACGCGCGAGGCGCAGGCCGCGCAGACCGCCGCCGCATCCGGCGCGGCGGTCCTCGCGGACCCCAGCGAGGCGGGCCAGTCGGCGGCCGCTGGCCTCGGCGTGCGTCACGCGCTCCGGCAGGGCTTCGAACGGGTGCTGCTCGTGCCGGGCGACTGCCCTGCGCTCGACCCCGCCGAGCTCGACGCGCTGCTGGCCGGCCACGGAGAGGCCGGGCCGGAGGTCGCGATCCTGCCCGACCGCCACGGCACCGGCACCAACGGCCTGCTGCTCGCGCCCCCGGGCGCGATCGCGCCGAGCTTCGGCCCCGGCAGCTGCGCGCGCCACCGCGAGCTCGCGCGCGCGGCCGGCGTGCGCTGCCGGGTGGCCGCGCTGCGCTCGACCTCGCTCGACGTCGACACCGTCGAGGATCTCGCGGCGCTGCGCAGCGCGCTGAGCGGTCTCACGGCGGCCGCGCCCAACACCCGCGCGGTGCTCGCAGCGCAGGACGCGGGCGGCGCGTTCGCCATCCCCTCGCACGCGTAGAGCCGATGGGCAGCTTCACCGTTCGCGCCCTGCCGGGCATCCCCGAGATCGGCCCTGGCGACGACCTCCCCGCCATCGTCGCGGCCGCGCTCGCGCGGGAGCGCACGCCGCACGGCGCCATTCTCGCGCTCGCGCACACCGCGGTGTCGAAGGCCGAGGGGGCGATCGTGGACCTGGACGCGGTCAGCCCGGGAGAGCGCGCAATCGAGCTCGCGCGCGAGCAGGACAAGGATCCGCGGCTCGTGCAGGTGGTGCTCGACGAGTCCGTGGAGCTGCTGCGGGCGGAGCGCGGCGTGCTGATCGCGCGCACGCGCCACGGCTTCGTGTGCGCGAACGCCGGCGTCGACGTGTCGAACGCCGGCCGGGCGGAGCGCGCGATCCTGCTGCCCCGCGACCCGGACTCCTCGGCGCGCGCGATCCGCGCCGCGCTGGGCGAGGACCCTCCCGCGGTTCTCGTCACCGACAGCTTCGGGCGCGCGTGGCGCCACGGCCAGCTCGACGTCGCGATCGGCCTCGCCGGCCTTCAGCCGCTCGACGACTGGCGCGGGCGCACGGACAGCGAAGGCCTGGAGCTGCGCGCGACGTGGCTCGCGGTGGCAGACGCGGTGGCCGCGGCCGCCGACCTCGCGCGCGCGAAGGACTCGGGCGAGCCGGCCGTGCTCGTCGAAGGGCTCCCCCACCTCGTCGGCGCCGCCGACGGACCGGGCGCGCGTTCTCTGCTGCGCCCCCGCGACGAGGACCTGTTCCTCTGAGCAAGCGCGCCGGCCGTTACGCGGGCGGCAGCAGCGCCGACCAGAATCGGATGAACTCGCGCTCGTGGCCGATGCCGAGCTCGAGCGCCAGGCGCCAACCCTCGGGCGCCTCCGCGAGGCCGGCGAGAAGATCCTCGTATTGGGACAGTCGCCGGCGGTGCGAGTCGACCTGCTCGGCGGCCAGCCGCTCCGGGTCGGCACCGAAGAACAGCTTCAGCGTCGCCACGTCGCGCAGCTCGTACAGGCCACCGGAGGCGTCCTCGCGCCAACGCTCGAGCGCGCTGCGGCCGTCCGCCGTGAGCGTGTAGATGCGCCGCCGGCGCCCCGTCTCCTCACGGCGTTCGGAGAGCAGGCCCTCCGCGGCGAGGCGCCCGCACTCGGCGTAGATCTGCGTGTGAGGGACCGTCCAGAAGTTGACCGTGCTGATCTGCGCGAGCTGCTTGAGGTCGTATGGCGTCGCAGGCTCCACCTGCTCGAGCAGCCCCAGCACGATGTAGGAAGTCTCGGTGAGTCGAACGCTTGACACGGTCGTGAGCTTATATTACAGTCCGCATGGTTCGGATCGAACGATGCAAGGAGAATGATCATGTCTTCCGCTTCCCTCACGCGATCCACCACGGCGCTCGGCTTCACGACGCTCGAAGACGAGACCACGGTCGACGAGCTGCCCCTGCGCGGAGCGCTGCCGAGCTGGCTGTCGGGCTCCCTGCTGCGCACTGGACCCGCGAAATTCGAGGTCGGCGAGCACCGCATGCGCCACTGGTTCGACGGGCTGGCGATGATGCACCGCTTCACGATCGAGCGCGGACAGGTGTCCTACGGCAACCGTTTCCTCGATTCCCGCTCCTACCGCGCCGCGCGCGAGACCGGCCGCATCGCCTACGGCGAGTTCGCCACGGACCCTTGCCGCTCGCTGTTCAAGCGCGTGCAGACGCTGTTCGACGCCACCAAGACGATTTCGGACAACGCGAACGTGAACGTCATGAGGCTCGGCGAGCGCCACATCGCGATGACCGAGACCCCGCTGCCGGTGCAGTTCGACGCGCGCACGCTGGCGAGCGCCGAGGTGGCCCCGTATCAGGTGCCCGGCGAGCTCACGACAGCGCACCCCCACCTCGACCGCGCGAGCGGCGGCATGATCAACTACGCCGCCAAGCTCGGCCCGCGCAACAGCTACCGCTTCTACGCGCTCGCCCCGGACTCCGCGCGCCCGCGCGTGCTCGCGAGCATCCCCGTCCGCGCGCCGGCCTACATGCACTCGTTCGGCCTCACAGAGCGCTGGATCGTGCTCGCGGAGTTCCCGTTCGTCGTCAACTCCCTCGCGCTGGCGCTGTCGGGACGTCCCTACATCGAGAACTACCGCTGGAAGCCCGAGCGCGGCACCCGCCTGATCCTCGTCGACCGCGCCACCGGCCACGTCCACAAGCCACTCACTACGGACCCGTTC
>DATMMF010000021.1:0-437682 GCA_035569835.1 Solirubrobacteraceae bacterium | reverse complement strand
AGTTGAGAGGATTTGTCCCTAGTACGAGAGGACCGGGATGAACGCACCTCTGGTGTATCTGTTGTCCTGCCAAGGGCATAGCAGGCTAGCTACGTGTGGATCGGATAACCGCTGAAAGCATCTAAGCGGGAAGCCGGCCTCAAGATGAGCTCTCCCATCCCCTTGAGGGAGTAAGACCCCTGGTAGACCACCAGGTTGATAGGCCGGATCTGGAAGGACGGTGACGTCTGAAGGAGACCGGTACTAATGGGTCGAGGGCTTGACGGATTTTTATGTGCCCCGCATGGGGTATTAGTGGTACCCGTTGTGGCTACTGTGCAGTTTTGAGGGACCGTGGAAGGCCGCTCAGCCCATCAGGGCACCCCGCAAGGGGAGCGGTGTCTCACCGGTTTCCGGTGGCTCTAGCGAGGGGGAAACACCTCTTCCCATTCCGAACAGAGCAGTTAAGCCCCTCAGCGCCGATGGTACTTGGCTTGAAAGGGCCTGGGAGAGTAGGACGCCGCCGGTTTATTTCACCAGTCGAGCCGCCTCAGGGCGGCTCGATGTCGTTGTGCCGCACCGCTTTATCCTGGCCCGCATGAGCAAGACGCTCGAGACGGCGCGACTGCTGCTGAGTGAGTGGAGCGAGAACAACGTCGCGCTGCTGGCGCGACTGTCGGGGGACGCCCGCGTCGTCCGATACATCGGGACCGGCGAGCGCTGGTCGCCGGAGACGGCCGCGGAGGTGTCGCGAGCCGCGCTCGAGCACTGGCAAGCGCAGGGGTTCGGCTGGCGCGTGGCGCTCGAGAGGCGATCGGCCGAGCCGGTCGGCTTTGCTGCGCTGAACTTCGTCGGCGAGGGCACGTCCGGGCTCGGCGCGCGCGAGGTCGAGATCGGCTGGTGGCTGCTCCCGAGCGCTTGGGGTCGCGGTTTCGCGAGCGAGGCCGCTCGCGCCATGTGTGAAGAGGCGTTCACGCGACTCGGCGTCCCGAGCATCGTTGCTCGCCTGCAGCCGGAGAACGTCGCGTCCGCCCGCGTGGCGAAGCGAATCGGGATGACGCACGAGTTCGAAACGACCGGTCGCCACGGAGAGGACGTCGCGGTCTATCGACTGCTCGCGTCCGACTGGGCGGCCTCGAAAGTCACCCGCTAGGCAGGGACACGCTCCCATCCTCATCCACCGTCCAGTGCGGGTTGTGCGCCACCTCCCACGGGTGCCCGTCGCGATCGACGAATACCCCCGAGTATCCGCCCCAGAACGTCTCCGCAGGCTCGCGGCCGATCCGCGCTCCGGCGGACCGGGCCTGCTCGATCACGGCATCCACTTCCTCGCGCCCCCGCGCGTTGTAGGCGAGCGTCACCCCGCCATACCCGCCGCGATCCTCTACTGCGCTGTCCTCGCTGAGCTGCTCCCGTCCCCACAGCGCGACGATCATGCCGCCCGCCTGGAAGAACACGACGTCGTCCGCCGGCGCGGCGCCGCTTCGCCAGCCGAGCGCCTCGTAGAAGCCCCGGGCGCGAGTGAGATCCTCGACGCCGAGCGTGACGAGGCTGACTCGCTGCTCCATCTCGACTCCTTCCGTTGATCGGAGCTCAGGCTAGTCCAGGGCCCTCGCCGCCGTCCCGCCGGCAGTCGGAGCCGGCGGGACGGTCCTGGCGACGGCGGGCCGGGGGCGTCTCCGTGCCCCCGGCCCGCCAACCATCCCCCGTCACGGGGGACAGTCGGCAAGCCGGAACTCGGTCCCGGCGCGCGGCCCGCGTGTTCCCTCGCCGTGCGGGCTGGCCGTAGAAGGTGGGGGACATGCACTCATGCGCCGCCGGCGAGGGCGCGGCGGGCCGGCGCGCGGCGGACTGCCTGCGCAGCGGCGCCCGGTGCGGATGGACCGGCGTGATCTGCTCGTCCCAGCCGACCTCCCAGTCGACAGGATCGTCGTCCTCGAGCATGAGGAACGAGCGGGCCAGGTCCAGCGCGCCGAGCGTCCGCTGGGCAAGAAGCGTTCTCCGCAGTGATGAGAACATGTGTTCGTACCGTAGGGAGGCACGCGGACAGAACATGTGCGAACATGTGTACGCGCTGGAGGCGGCGCCGGAATCGGCTTCCCAGAGCCATTCTCGGAGGCCCAGCTTGCAATACATGTTGCAGCGGGCCGCGTCCGGCGATGTGCCCCTCGACCCCCCCGAGCCGCTCCCGCGGCGCGCGCCGCACAGCTCGGCGCGCGCATGCAGGTTCCCGGCTACACGGCTCGAACTCCACTGATCAGATGGCTGTTACCCTCCACGAACGCCGCAAATTCGGCCCGATCGTAGCCCGCTCGCGGCGCCGCAAGCTCATGGAGAAGTTCGTGATCCAAGGCGGGGCGCCGCTGTCAGGGACGATGGTGCCCGCCGGAAACAAGAACGGCGCGCTGCCGATCCTCGCGGCGACCGTTCTCACCGGGGACGAGGTCGTCGTGCGCAACGTGCCCCGCATCCGCGACGTCGACGCGATGCTCGAGATCCTCCGCGCGATCGGCGTCGAGGTCTCCTGGCGCGCCCCCAATGAGCTCGTCCTCTGCGCCGCCAAGGTCGGCTCCGTAGAGATCGACCGCGAGCTCGCCGAGCTGATCCGCGCCTCCTTCCTGCTCGCCGGGCCGCTGCTCGCCCGCTTCCACCGCGCCGTCATGCCCCCTCCGGGCGGCGACGTGATCGGACGCCGGCGCCTGGACCCGCACCTCGACGCCTTCCGCGCGATGGGCGCGAACGTCGACGCCAACGGCCAGATCGTGCTGACCGCGGCGAACGGCCTGCGCCCGACTGACGTGTTCATGGACGAGCCGTCCGTGATGGCCACCGAGAACGCCCTGATGGCCGCCGCCCTCACACCCGGCACGACCGTGATCGGCAACGCCGCGTCCGAGCCCCACGTGCAGGACCTCGCGCGCATGCTGGTCAAGATGGGCGCCGACATCCAGGGCATCGGCTCGAACCTCCTCACCGTCAACGGCGCTGAGAGCCTGCACGGCTGCGAGCACGACATCGCCCCCGACCACATCGAGATCGGCAGTTTCATGGCGCTCGCCGGAGTGACGGGCGGCGAGCTGCTGATCAAGGACACGGTCCCCGACGACCTGCGCATGATCCGGCTCGTGTTCGAACGGCTCGGCCTCGTCTCGGAGCTGCGCGGCAACGACGTCTTCGTCCCCGGCGGCCAGAAGCTCGTGATCCAAGCCGACGTAGGCGAATACAAGAGCAAGATCCAGGACGGGCCGTGGCCCGCCTTCCCCGCGGACCTCACATCGATCGCGCTCGCGCTCGCCACGCAGGCCGAGGGCTCGATCCTGATCCACGAGTGGATGTTCGAGAACCGCCTGATCTTCGCGGACAAGCTGATCCTGATGGGCGCGGACATCGTCATGTGTGACCCGCACCGCGCGATCGTCACCGGCCCCCGCCGCCTGCGCGGCGAGCGCGTCGAGTCGCCCGACATCCGCGCCGGCATGGCGATGCTGCTCGCGGCGCTCTGTGCGGAGGGCCGCAGCGAGATCGGCAACATCCGTCAGATCGACCGCGGCTACGAGCGCATCGACGAGCGCCTGCGCGACCTCGGAGCACGCATCGAGCGCGTGGCGACCGAGCCCGTACACGCTTGATCGCCTGAGTAACCTCGGATCGGCATGATCCACCCGATCCCCAGCGGCACGCGCGACGTGCTGCCCGATGAGACGCGCGAGGCCCGCGCTATCACCGACGCGCTGCGCGGCGTGTTCGAGCGCCACGGTTACGGCGAGGTCTACACGCCCGCCCTCGAGTACGAGTCCGTGCTCGCGCGCGCCGACATGGCCGAAGCGCAACCCGCCTATCGCGTCTTCGACGAGAACGGCTCCGTGCTCGTGCTGCGCTCCGACATGACCGTGCCGATCGCCCGCGTCGTCGCGACCCGCTACGCGACCGCCGAGCTGCCGCTGCGCTTCTGCTACTTCGCGCATTGCTACCGCGGCGTCGCCCCGGCCCGCGGCCAGCCGCGCGAGCTGCTCCAAGCCGGCATCGAGCTGATCGGCTCACCCGCGCCCGACGGCACCGCCGAGGCGCTCACCGTGCTCTGCCACGCGCTCGACGCGACCGGCCTGAAGGGCTACAGCGTCGGCCTGGGCGATGCCTCGCTGTTCCCGGCGCTGATGGCGACGCTGCAGGTGCCCGAGGAGGCCCGCCGCGGTCTGCTCGAGGCACTGGTGATGCGCGACTTCGTCGAGCTCGAACGACGCATCGACGAGTCCGGGCTCAGCGGCGAGCCCGCCGAGCTGCTGCTCGAGGTGCCCCAGCGCCGCGGCGGCCCCGAGCTGCTCGGCGAGGCGCCCGCCGAGGCCGCCGAGGCCGTCACCGGGCTGCGTCAGGTGCTGGAGCTGCTCGAGCCCGAGGTGGCCGCGCGCGTGATCGTGGACCTCGGGCTCGTTCGCAACATCGGCTACTACACGGGCGCCGTCTTCGACGTCTACGACCCGGCGCTGGGTGCCCCGCTCGGCGGCGGCGGGCGCTACGACGAACTGCTCGGCCGCTTCGGCCGGCGCCTGCCCGCCGTCGGCTTCGCGCTCGGGGTCGACCGCCTGCACCTCGCGCTGGCCGGCGAGGAGCGCGGCACCGGGGCGCTGCTCGCGCGCGCGGTGGACACCGACGGGAGCGTTCCCGCGTGACCCCGCTCGACGGACTGACGATCGCCGTCCCTCGCGGCGCGCTGTTCGACGGCACGGTCGAGCTGCTGGGCGCGCTCGGCCTCGACACGGCCGAGCTGCGCTCGAACGACCGCAAGCTGCTGTTCGAGGAGATCGGCGTGATCACGATGCGCCCCTCGGACGTGCCGACCTACGTCGAGGCCGGAGCCGCCGACCTCGGGATCACCGGCAAGGACGTGCTGCTCGAGCAGGGCGGCTGGGGATCCAACTCGCTCGGCGAGGACGGCCGCAAGGTCTACGAGCTGCTCGACCTCGGCTATGGGCGCTGCACGATGGTGCTCGCGGGCAAGGCCGGCCCCGATCCCGCGGCCGAGGCGCTGCGCAGGCTGGGTGTGATGAGGGTCGCGACGAAGTACCCGCGCATCGCCGCCCGCCACCTCGAAGAGACCGGCCGCCAGGCAGAGATCGTCGAGGTCAAGGGCTCGGTCGAGCTCGCGCCGCTCACCGGCATCGTCGAGGCGATCGTCGACCTGACGGCGACGGGCACGACGCTGCGCGAGAACAACCTCGTCGTACGCGAGGAGATCGTCGAGTGCACCGCGCGGCTGATCGCCAACCCGGTCTCCTACAAGCTCAAGGCGGCGGCGATCGACGACCTCCGCGCGCGGGTGCGCGCGCTGCCGATTCCAAGCGAGCGCTGAGATGGACGTGCTGCGCCTCGCCGGGGCCGACGTGGCCGCGCTCGGCGGCCCCGTGGCGGCGGCCGCGCGCATCCGCGAGCTGGCTCCGGCAGGCGAGTCCGTCGCAGCCGCGACAGCGGAGATCATCGCCGCCGTCAGGGAGCGCGGCGACGCGGCGCTGCTGGAGCTGACGAGGCGCTTCGACACCGCGGGCCGCGATCCGGCGCCGCTGGTGGTCGAGCCCGAGCGCCTGGACGACGCGATCCGCGAGATGCCGCTCGAGCTCGTGGCCGGCCTGCAGGTCGCGATCTCGAACGTCGCCCAGGCCGCCGACGCGAGCCTCGCCGGCGCCCAGGAGCCCGCGATCGAGCTCCCCCAGGGACAGACGCTTCGGCTGCGCGAACTGCCCGTGGCCTCCGCCGCGGTCTACGTGCCCGGGGGCCGCGCGCCGTACCCGAGCACCGTCGTGATGGGCGTTGTGACGGCGCGCGCGGCCGGCGTGATCGACGTCGCCGTGTGCTCCCCACCCGGGCCCGACGGAGAGATCGACCCGGTCGTGCTCGGCACCTGCCGGCTGTGCGGCGTCGAGCGCATCTACCGGATGGGCGGCGCACAGGCCGTCGCCGCGCTGGCCTACGGCACCGAGACGGTCGCGCCCGTCGAGACGATCGTCGGCCCCGGCAACCTCTACGTGCAGGAGGCCAAGCGCCAGCTCTCCGGCGTGGTCGGCATCGAGGGCTTCGCTGGGCCCTCTGACCTGCTGGTCGTGCTCGGCGCGGCCTGCGGCGCCGGCGAGGTGCGCCTTGCGGCCCTCGACATGCTCGCCCAGGCCGAGCACGGCGCGGGCAGCCTCGTCGCGGCCGTCTCGCCGTCGGCGGAGCTGTGCGAGCGCCTAGCCGCGACCCTCGGCGAGCTCGTCGTCGAACGCCCGACGGTCGGCGATGCGGCGTTCGCGATCGCCGAGGTCGCGGACCCGGCCGAGGCGCTCGCGCTCGCGAACGCGTTCGCGGCGGAGCACCTGGAGCTGATCGGCGAGGACGTCGAGCAGCTCTCCGCGAGCGTGCGCTCCGCGGGCGCTCTGTTCGTCGGCGCGTCCAGCGCGACGGCTTTCGGCGACTACGTCGCCGGCTCGAACCACATCCTTCCGACCGCCGGGGCGGCGCGCTTCTCCTCGGGGCTCACCCCGCGCCACTTCCGCCGGCGGATGACCGAGGTGCGGATCGGCCCCGCCGCCGCGAAGCTCGCCGCCGCCGGCGCGCCGATCGCGCGCGCCGAGGGATTCGAGGTCCACGCAGAGTCGATGGAGGCGCGGAGGCCGGCGGGGAGCGCCGGCCGACCCTCCCCGAAAGACATCGGGGAGAATGGCCCGTCATGAGCCGCAATGCCAGCATCGACCGCAAGACGGGCGAGACCGACGTGCGCCTGAGCCTGACGCTCGAAGGCACGGGCGCGGGAGCGAGAAGCACCGGCGTTGGGTTCCTGGATCACATGCTCGACCTGCTCGCGCGCCACGGCCACCTCGACCTGGACGTGAAGGTCACCGGCGACCTGCAGACCGGGGCCCACCACACGGCCGAGGACACGGCGATCGTTTTCGGCCAGGCGCTGGACGAGGCGCTTGGCGACCGCTCTGGCATCACCCGCTACGGCGCCGCGACGGTGCCGATGGACGAGGCGAGGGCGAGCTGCACGATCGACATCTCCGGCCGTCCGCTGACCGTCTTCGACGCCGAGTTCCCACCCGGCTCGACGGGCGGGTTCGATCACGAGCTGACCGAGGAGTTCTTCCGCGCGCTCGCGAACGCGGCCAAGCTGACGCTGCACCTGCAGGTGGAGGCGGGGAGCAACGCGCACCACATGATCGAGGCCGCGTTCAAGGCGTTCGCCCGGGCACTGCGCGAGGCCGTCGCGATCGACCCGACGGAGAGCGGCGTGCCGAGCACCAAGGGCACGCTGACCTCATGAGCGGCGCGGGCGCGAGCGCGCCGCCGGCCACAGCGGCGCCGCGCGAGGCGACGGCGGTCGAGATCGGGATCGTCGACTACGGGATGGGCAACCGCCGGTCCGTCGAGAAGGCGCTCGCCCACGTCGGCGCGCGGCCCCTGCTCAGCTCGGACCCGGATCGCCTCGCGGCAGCCCCCGGCCTGGTGCTGCCCGGCGTCGGCGCGTTCCCGAAGGCGATGGAGAACCTCAGGCGCCTCGGCCTCGACCGGCTGCTCGCCGAGCGCCTGCGAGCAGGGACGCCCGTGTTCGGGATCTGCCTCGGCATGCAGCTCGCGTTCGACTCCTCGGAGGAGCTGGGCGGCGCCGAGGGGCTCTCCTTCCTGCCCGGCGCGGTGCGCCCGTTGCGTGCCGGCTCGCTGAAGCTGCCGCACATCGGGTGGAACGAGGTCGTCCTCAGCCGCCCGGACTCGCCGCTGCTGAGCGGCCTTCCGGACCGTTGCGCCTTCTACCACGTGCACTCGCTCGCGCCGGTCCCGGCGGACCCGGCGGACGTGATCGGCACCGCCGAGTACGGCTCGCCGTTCGTGACGGCCGTTCAGCGCGGCTCCTTCTACGGCGTCCAGTTCCACCCGGAGAAGTCCTCGGCTGCGGGCCTGAGGATGCTCGCCAACTTCGCCGCGCTGTGCGGCGCCGTCGCGCCCGCCCCGCCTGCGTCTCGCCCGTGATGTCCGCGCGGTGAAGCTCTACCCCGCGATCGACATCCTGGCCGGCTCGGCCGTGCGCCTGCAGCGCGGCGACTTCGGCGCGAGCACCGTCTACGACGTCGACCCGCTGTCGGCGGCGCTCGCCTGGGTCAAGGACGGTGCCGAGCGGCTTCACGTCGTCGACCTCGACGGCGCGAAGGCGGGAGAGCCGGTCAACATCGAGCAGCTGCGGCGGATCGCGGCCGAGAGCGGAGTCCCCGTGCAGTACGGCGGCGGCCTGCGCTCGGCCGATGCGATCGAGCTGGCGCTCGGGGCGGGAGCGCAGCGCGTGGTGCTCGGGACGGCGGCGATGCGCGACCCGGAGCTGCTGCGCAGCGCGCTGGCCGAGCATGGCCCCGAGCGCGTGCTCGTCGGGGTCGACGTGCGCGGCGGCCGCGTCGCCACGCACGGATGGCTGGAGGCCTCGGAGGTCTCGGCGCCGGACGCGCTCCAGGCGCTGCGCGCGGAAGCCGTCGAGCGCTTCGCGTTCACGGACATCGATCACGACGGGATGCTCGACGGCCCGGACCTGCAAGCCGTCGAGGCGGCCGCTCGGGCGGTCGGCGACGGCACGCTGATTGTCTCGGGCGGGATCGGCGAGCTCGCGCACCTGCGGGCGCTGGCGGCGCTGCGCGACGAGCGCGGCCTGCGGGCGATCGAGGGCGTGATCGTGGGCAAGGCGCTGTACGAGCGCCGCTTCACGGTGCAGGAGGCGAGCGCGGTGCTCGCGGGCGCGTAAGGCGGGGGGGCGCTGCCGCGCGGGGCGCCGCGCGTACCTGAGCCACTACCGTGATCGCGTGCACTACAAGCGCGTGATCCCCTGCCTGGACGTCGACGGCGGCCGCGTCGTGAAGGGCGTCGAATTTCTCGACATCCGCGACGCGGGCGACCCGGTCGAGCTCGCTGCCCACTACGACCGCGAGGGCGCCGACGAGCTCGTGTTCCTCGACATCACCGCGACGCACGAGAAGCGCGAGACGATCGCGCGCCTCGCCCGCAGCACGGCCGACGACGTGTTCGTGCCGTTCACGATCGGAGGTGGCATCCGCTCGGTCGCGGACGCGCAGGCGGTGCTCGACGCGGGCGCCGACAAGGTGTCTGTCAACTCGGCGGCGCTCGCGCGTCCGCAGCTGATCGACGAGCTCGCCGAGACGCTCGGCGCACAGTGCGTGGTGCTGGCGATCGATGCGAAGCTCAGGAACAGCGGCCAGGATCTCCACGGAGAGGGATGGGACGCGTTCGTCGCCGGCGGGCGCGCTCCGGCGGGGCGGGACGCGCTGGCGTGGGCGCAGGAGGGGGTCGAGCGTGGGGCGGGGGAGATCCTGCTGACGAGCATGGACCGGGATGGCACGAGCGACGGCTATGACCTCGAGCTGACCGGCGCGGTGAGCGAGCTCGTCGGGGTGCCGGTGATCGCCTCGGGCGGCGCCGGCACGCTCGAGCATCTCGTCGAGGCGCTCCAGGCCGGGGCCGACGCCGTGCTGTGCGCGTCGATCTTCCACTACGGCCGCTACACGATCGCCGAGGCGAAGGCCCACCTGGCCGCCGCCGGGATCCCGGTGCGGGTGGCCGCCGGCGGGGCGGCGTGAGCCACCCTGTCCACACCGCCGCGCAGGTGCTGGAGCGTCTCGGCGGCCTGCCGGGGGGTCCGGAGCTGCTCGCCCAGGCCCGCCGGCGCGAGGACGTGGCGCTCGTGGGTGGCGCCGTGCGCGACCTGCTGCTCGGGCACTGGCCGCGCGAGCTCGACGTTTCGATCGACACCGGCGCGGGTGACTTCGCTCGCGAGCTCGCGGCCTCGGTCTCGCCCGGCGAGCGCGCCTACGGCCGCACGGTCGAGCCCGTCGTGCACGACCGCTTCGGGACGGCGTCCGTCGCATGGCAGTACGGCCGAGTCGACATCGCGGAGCGCCGCGCCGAGTCCTATCCGGCGCCCGGCGCGCTGCCCGAGGTCCGGGCGGGTAGCTTCGAGGATGACCTGCGTAGGCGTGACTTCACCGTCAACGCGATCGCGCTGCCGCTGCACGGGGCCGAGAACGAGGGCCTCATTTCGGTCGAGTACGCGCTCGATGACCTTCGCGCTGGGCTGCTGCGCGTGCTTCACGACCGAAGCTTCATCGACGACCCGACACGCCTTCTGCGCATCGCGCGCTACGCGGCGCGGCTCGGCTTCGAGATCGAGCCGCACACGCGCGAGCTGGCCGCGCACGCGGTCGGCGAGGGCGCGCTCGGCACCGTCTCCGGGGATCGGATCGGATCTGAGCTCTGGCTTGCCGCACGGGAAGCAAGCGGTGCGGCGGCCTTCGGCGTGCTCGACTCGCTCGGCGTGCTCGCCGCCCTGGGGATGCCCTCCCCGTTCGACGGGGCCCTGGCCCGCGAGGCGCAGGCGCTGCTGTCCCTGGACGGCTCGCGCGAGCTGCTGCTGATGGGAGTCGCCCTTTACCCGGATGGTGCGGCGGGGGAGATCGCGGGCGCGCTCGGCTTCACCCGCGAGCAGCTCTCGACGGTGGTTCAGCTCGCGAAGGACGCGGATACGACCGCTCGCTTGATCCTCGACCGCCCAGGTTTGACGGTCCCGGCGCTCGACGGGGCGAGCGCCGAGCTCGTCGCGGTCGCCGGAGCGCTCGCGGAGCGGGAGTCCGAGGGAGCGGCCCAGGCGGCTCGCGACTGGCTCGCCACCCACCGCCACGTGCGGCTCGAGATCGACGGCAGCGACCTGATCGCCGCGGGGATAGGAGAGGGACCCGGCATCGGCCTGCGCCTGGCGATCACGCTGCAGCGTAAGCGTGAAGGGCTCGTGAGCGGCAGGGCCGAAGAGCTCCGCGAGGCGCTCGCAGTGGAGATCGCCGATCGGGTCGAAACGTGAGCGCCGCGGACCTGACAGCCGAGCTCCCCGCCGGCGGCGTCTGCTTCACCGACCGCGCCGACGGGAACATGTCGAGCGTCGGCGGCGATGACGCGGCGTCGGGCGCCGAGAACCGCGAGCGGCTGCGGGGCCTCCTGCGCCTCGACGGGCTCGCGCGCGGCTACCAGGTGCACGGCACGCGCGTCCTGATCGCCTCGACGAGGAACGACGGGCGCGCGCAGCACAAGCTGGAAAGCGCCGACGGGCAGGCGACGGCCGCACGCTCGCTCGGCGCAATGGTGCTCGCCGCCGACTGCCTGCCGGTCGCGCTCGGGGCACCGCGCGCGGTGGCGATGGTGCACGCGGGCTGGCGCGGGCTCGCCGGCGGCGTGCTCGAGCAGGGCGTGGCGACGCTGCGGACGCTCTCGGACGGGCAGGTCCACGCGGTGCTCGGCCCGTGCGCCGGTCCCTGCTGCTACGAGGTCGGAGCAGAGGTCCACGAGGCGCTCGGCACGAGCGTGACCGGCAAGGCGACCATCGACCTGCGCGCGATCGCGCGTGCCCGTCTCGAGGCGGCCGGCGTCGCGGTGGTGACGACGCTCGGCGGTTGCACGATCTGCGACGAGCGCTTCTTCTCATACCGCCGTGAAGGCTCGCGCGCGGGCCGCCAGGCGGGAATCGCGTGGTTGAGCTGATCCGCGGGCTCGACCCCGCGCGCGTCGCGGCGAACCTCGCGAGCGTGCGCGAGCGCATCGACGCGGCGGCGGGCGGCCGCGACGTGCGCGTGCTCGCGGCGACGAAGTACGTGCCCGACGAGGAGCTTCCCGCGCTCGCCGCGGGCGGGATCGAGCTGGTCGGCGAGAACCGCGCCCAGGACCTCGAGCGCAAGGTGGCGGCGCACGGCGAGCTGTTCGACTGGCATTTCATCGGAGCACTGCAGAGCCGCAAGGTGCGTGCGATCGTTCCGCTCGTCAGCCTGATCCACTCGGTCGCGTCGCGTTCGGCGCTGCGCGAGCTCGCCAAGCACTCACGGAGCGCGCGGCCCGGCCTCGCGATCCTGCTCGAGGTGAACGTGGCGGGAGAGGAGGGCAAGGCCGGGATCGCGCCCGCCGAGATCTCCTCCTACCTCGAGGAGGCGTCCGTGCCCGTGGCCGGCCTGATGACGATGCCCCCGCTCGCGGCTGACCCCGAGGCGAGCAGGCCCTGGTTCGCCGCGCTGCGCGAGCTCGCCGCCGAGCACGGCCTCGAGCAGCTCTCGATGGGCACCTCGCAGGACTTCGAGGTCGCCGCACAGGAGGGCGCCACAATCGTGCGCATCGGCACGAGTTTGTACGATCAGTGACGACCCCGCGGGCCTCGAGTCCCTAGCATCTGCAGGGAAACCGCCTTTCCGGGCGAACACGCAAAGCAAGATGAGCTTCAGGGATTCCTGGCACAGCGCGCTGGTGTACTTCGGCCTCGCCGAGGAGTACCACGACGACTACGACGACGAGCCCGCCGCGCCGGGCCCCGAGGCGGACCTCGAGGACCGTTACCGCGATCGTCCCAACGTGCGGCGCCTGCGCCGGCGCCGCGACGAGTACGACGACATCTTCGCCGAGGATGACGAGGATGACGGCGGCTCCGCCCGCGGGGGCTCAGGGCGCCGCGGCCGCACCACGGTCCTGAAGCCGGTCGCCTCGCGCACCAACGGCGACGTCCGCGTCCACCTCGTCGTCCCGAAGTCGTTCAACGACGCGCAGCAGATCGCCGACAAGTTCAAGGACTCGATCCCGGTGATCCTGAACCTCCAGAACTCGGAAACGGACCTGTCGAAGCGCCTGATCGACTTCGCGTCCGGGCTGACCTACGCGCTCGACGGCGGCATGCAGCGGATCGCGGACAAGGTCTTCATGCTCACCCCGCGCAACGTCGAGATCTCGGCGGAGGAGCGGGCGCGCTTGATCGAGAAGGGCTTCTTCAATCAGTCCTAGCGGGGTCGGCGACCTCGCGCTCGGGCCGCGGCGAGCCTTCATCTCGCCGACAGATTCGACGGATACGCTGAGCGCACCATGGACATCGGCCTGATCGGGAGCGGCAACATGGCGCGGGCGATGGCCCGCGGCTGGGGGCGCCCCGTGCTGTGTGCGGATCCCGTGCCGGGACGCGCGCAGGCGCTCGTCGAGGAGGTGGGCGGCGAGGCGCTCCAGAGCAACGCAGAGGTGGCCGAGCGTGCCGACCTCGTCGTGCTGTGCCACAAGCCGGCGCAGCTGCGCGCCGTCGCCGAAGAGGTCAACCCGCACGCGAAGGCGGTGGCCTCGATCCTCGCCGCGGTGCCTCTTGACGCGCTCAAGGGGGCCTACCCCGACCGTCCTGTCTACCGCTTCATCCCATCGCTGCCGGTCGAGGTCCGTCAGGGCGCGGTCGTGCAGGCGGCCGGCCCGGCGCAGGACCCCGCGACCGATGAGGCCGTGAGCGAGCTGTTCGCCGAGCTCGGCACGCTCGTCTTCCTCGATGACAGGCTCGTGGACGCCGCGATGGGGCTGATGTCGTGCGCGCCCGCCTACGTCGCGCTGGTCGCCGAGGCGCAGATCGACGCAGGTGTGCGCAAGGGCATCCCCGCGGCGCAGGGGGCGGAGCTGGTCGTGCAGACGCTGGCCGGGACCGCCGAGCTGCTGCGCCGGCGCGGCAACGACACGATGGCGATCCGGCGCGAGGTCGCCTCCCCGGGCGGCCTGACCGCCCACGGGCTCGACGCGCTCGAGCGCGGCGGCATCCGCGCCGCGTTCAGCGATGCACTCGACGCCGTCCTGGAGGACCGCTGATGCTGCTCGCAAGCGCGCGTGGCGACATCGCCGGAGTGATCTCGGCGATCATCTACGTCTACGAGATCCTGATCATCGTGTTCATCGTCGTCCAGCTGCTGTTCGCGGCCGGGCTGCGACCGCCGTACTCCCGCGCGAGCAACGCGGTGCTGCAGTTCCTGCGGGATACGGTCGAACCGTACCTGCGACTGTTCCGGCGCTTCTTGCCGAGCTTCGGCGGCTGGGACTTCAGCCCGATCCTGGCGTTGATCTCGCTCCAGCTGATCAACAGCATCGTCGTCGAAGGCATCATCGGCTGACGCCGCCGGCCGGCGCGCGATGTCGCAGCAGAACGTCGATCTCGTCACGAGCCACCTCGAAGCCTGGGAGGCCGGGAGCGCCGAGCGCGCGCTGGGCTTCATGAGCGAGCAGGTCGAGTTCGACGCGCGCGCGAGGCCCGGCGGCAAGGTGTGGCATGGTCGCGAGGGCGTGCGCGAAGCGATCGGCGAGTGGCTCGAGATCTGGGACGAGTACCGGATGGAGCGCGGGCCCGTGATCGAGGCGGGCGGCGAGCGTGTCGTCTCGCTCTGGCGGGAGAGCGGCCGTGCGAAACGCAGCGGCGCGCCCATCTCCGAGGAGGGCGCGACGGTCTTCACGATCGCCGGCGGCCAGATCTCCTCGGTCCTCGTGAGCGTCGACAGGGAGGGCGTGCTCGCGGGGCTCGGCCTGGCGTCGGACTCGCCCGGAAGTGGCCGGGGCTGAGATCGCCCGGCCCGGCGCGGCGTCGCGGACGTGGCTTTCCGTGGCCGCGGTCGCGCTGCTCGTGGCCGGCGCGGATCAGCTGACCAAGCACCTGGTCCGGAACTCGATCGTCGCGGGCGAAGAACACCGGTTCCTGCCCGGCGTCGAGCTGGTCAACACACGCAACCGCGGCGTCGCGTTCGGGATCCTTCCCGGAAGCGATGTCGCCGTGACGGTCCTGATCGCCCTCGCGCTGCTCGCGCTGCTCGTCTACGTCGCCCGCCATCTCGACACGCCCTGGATCTGGCTGCCGACGGGGATGCTCGTCGGGGGCGCGCTGGGCAACGTCGTCGACCGGCTGCGCGCCGGCTCGGTCACCGACTTCGTGAAGCTCCCGCTCGGCTGGCCGCCGTTCAACCTCGCCGACGCCTCGATCACGCTGGGCATCCTGGGACTCGTGATCGTGATCGACCGCGCGCGCCCCCGCGGCGAGAACGCCGCCGAGACGAGCGGGCGTGACAGGGCGCCGTGAGCTTCTCGACCGCCTACGAGGACGAGCACCTGATCGTGGTCGACAAGGGCGCCGGGCTGGTCGTGCACCCGGGTCGCGGCCACCGCGAGGACACCCTCTCCCAGCAGCTGGCGCCGCTGCTCGCCGGCGGAGATCCCGAGCGGGCCGGGATCGTGCACCGCCTCGACCGTGACACCTCGGGCCTGATCGTCGTCGCGCGCAGCGAGGAGGCGCTGCGCAGCCTGCAGGCCGAGCTCGCCGCGCGGCGCATCGAACGCGAATACCTGGCGCTCGTCGAGGGCCGGCCGCCCTCGCGGACCGGCACGATCGACGCCCCGATCGGGCGCGACCCGCGCGTGCGCACGCGGATGGCGGTCGGCGGGGCGGGCGCGCGCGAGGCGCGGACCCGGTTCACGCTCGAGCGCGCGCTGCCGAGCACCTCGCTGCTGAGCGTCCTGCTCGAGACGGGCCGCACGCATCAGATCCGCGTGCACCTGCAGGCGATCGGGCATCCGGTCGTGGGCGATCCCGAGTACGGCACGAACGGGCTGCTGGGGCTGGAGCGCCAGTTCCTGCACGCCGCGCGGCTGGCCTTCGATCACCCGGTCACGGGCGAGCGCCTGGAGGTGCGCTCGCCGCTGCCCGAGGACCTCCAGGCCGCGCTCGAGCGCGCGGCCGCCGCGGGCTGAGCTCCTCCTCGGATATCCTGAGAAGCTCGATATCGGACCTTCGACCCGTGCGAGTCCGGATCGCGGCCCTGCCCGGAGCGGTGAGAACTCCGCCTCCGGGTCCGCGGCTCCGCGCACGGCACAACAGAAACGAACAAGGGAGTAGCCCGTGGCTGACGTTGGAATCGCGGAGCTGCTGGAGGCCGGCGTGCATTTCGGCCACCAGACGCGCCGCTGGAACCCCAAGATGCGCCGCTTCATCTTCGGCGAGCGCGGCGGCATCTACATCATCGACCTGCTCAAGACGCAGGCGCTTCTCGCGCAGGCGCAGGAGTTCGCGAACACGCTCGCGCACCGCGGCGGCACCGTGCTGTTCGTCGGCACCAAGAAGCAGGCCCGCGACACGATCAAGGACGTCGCGGAGTCGGCCGACATGCCCTACGTCAACCACCGCTGGCTGGGCGGGCTGCTGACGAACTTCCAGACGATCAACCAGCGGATCCGCCGCCTGCACGACCTCGAACGCTACGAGACCGAGGGGCAGCTCGCGCTGCTGCCGACGCGCGAGCGCATGTCGGCGCAGGCTGACCTGGCAAAGCTGCGCGCCAACCTCGGCGGCGTGAAGAACATGCAGCGCGTCCCCGACGCGATGTTCGTGATCGACCTCAAAACCGAGGCGATCGCGGTCAAAGAGGCACAGCGTCTGCGGATCCCGATCATCGGCCTCGTCGACACGAACGTGGACCCGGACGGGATCGACTTCATCATCCCCGGAAACGACGACGCGATCCGCTCGTGCGCGCTGATCACGCAGGCGATCGGCCAGGTCGTCGCCGAGGGCCACTCGGTGTTCCGCGCCGAGGAGGAACGCGCGCGCAAGGAGGCCGAGGAGCGCGCCCGCGCCGAGGCGGAGGCGCGTGCCAAACGCGAGGCCGAGGAACAGGCTGCGCGCGAGGCCGAGGAACAGGCCGCGAAAGAGGCCGCGGACAAAGCGGCGCAGGAACAGGCGACGGCCGCACTGGCGGCACAGCAGCCGCCGGCGGAGAACGTGCCCGTGCCCGCGACCCCCGCCGATCCGGCCACGCTCGAGCCGCAGTCCGAGTCGGTCACGCCGGTCAGGGCCGAGCCCGACGCGCGCCAGCCCGCCAAGGCGACCGAGGCGGCACCCGAGACGGTCGCCGAAAGCGCCGCGGGCGACGCAGCCGCGGAGGCAGCAGGCGATACGACCGAGCCGCAGGCCCCGGCAGCCGAGGCGGCTGCAGCGCCGTCCCCGGCCGCCGAGCCCGAGCCGGTCACCGTGCCCGACGCAAAAGACGAGAACGCGCAGGCCGCCGAGGGTGGGCGGGAATCAGCTAAGGAGCAGAAATGAGCACCACCGAGATCTCAGCCAAGGACGTAAAGGCCCTGCGCGACCGCACCGGCGCGGGGATGATGGACGCCAAGAAGGCGCTGATCGAAGCGGAGGGCGACGCTGACAAGGCGATCGAGCTGCTCCGCGTCAAGCAGGGCAAGAAGATCCAGGACCTGGGCGAGCGCGCCGCCACCGAGGGCACGATCCAGTCCTACATCCACCCGGGCAACAAGGTCGGGGTCCTGATCGAGGTCGACTGCAACACCGACTTCGTCGCCAAGAACGAGGACTTCATCGGCTTCGCCCGCGAGGTCGCCCTGCAGATCGCCGCCACGCCGACCGTCAAGTACGTGGGCCGTGAGGACGTGCCCGAGGAGGAGAGCGAAGCGGAGGCGCGCATCTACGAGCAAGAAGCGGCGGACAAGCCGGAGAACGTGCGCGGCAAAATCGTCGAAGGCAAGCTCGACTCCTGGCTCGAGACGGTGGTGCTGCTCGAGCAGGCGCTCCACAACCCCAAGCACGAGGGCAAGACGGTCCAGCAGCTGCGCGACGAGCTGACCGCCGCGACCGGCGAGAACGTCGTCATACGCCGCTTCACGCGCTACGCCATCGGTCAGTAGGACTCCCCGCGGGGGCCCCGGATAGGCTCTGGACCGCCGATGGCCCCTGCCTTCAAACGGATCCTGCTGAAGCTCTCCGGCGAGGCCCTGATGGGCGAGCTCGACTACGGGACCGACCCCGAACGCGTGCGCGCCGTCGCCGAGCAGGTCGCCGATGTCCAGGCGCAGGGCGTCGAGGTCGCGATCGTCGTCGGCGCGGGCAACATCTACCGCGGCATGAAGGGTGCCGCCGCCGGCATGGACCGGGCGACCGCCGATTACATGGGGATGCTCGCCACGGTGCTGAACGCGCTGCCGCTGCAGGACGCGCTCGAGCACATCGGCGCCAACACGCGCGTGCAGTCGGCGCTCGCGATCTCGGAGGTCGCCGAGCCGTACATCCGCCGCCGCGCGATGCGACATCTGGAGAAGGGGCGCGTGGTGATCTTCGCGGCCGGCACGGGCAACCCGTTCTTCACCACCGACACGGCAGCGGCGCTGCGCGCGGCCGAGATCCATGCGGAGATCATCCTGATGGCCAAGAACGGCGTCGACGGCGTCTTCACCGCCGATCCGGCGCTCGACCCCGACGCCAAGTTCATCCCGGAGATCACCCACCTCGAGGCGATCGAGCGCCGTCTGCGCGTGATGGATTCGACGGCACTCGCGCTCTGCATGGACAACGGCATGCCGATCAACGTCTTCAACATGGACGACGACACGAGCCTGCCGCGGATAATCTCGGGCGTGCGGGTCGGCACGCTCGTCTCGACACCCCAAGGAGAGCAGGATGGCTGAGAACCTGATCGACGAACTGCTCGCGGACGCCAGGGAGCGGATGCACAAGTCCGTCGAAGCGGCGCAGCACGAGTTCTCGACGGTCCGCACGGGCCGCGCGAGCCCGTCTCTGCTGGACCGCATCCAGATCGACTACTACGGAGCGATGACGCCGTTGAACCAGCTGGCAACCGTGTCCGCGCCGGAGGCGCGCCTTCTGAGCGTTCAGCCCTACGACAAGTCCTCGATCAAGGCGATCGAGAAGGCGATCAACGAGTCGGACGTCGGGCTCACGCCCTCCAACGACGGCAACGTCGTGCGGCTGGTGGTCCCGGAACTGACCGAAGAGCGCCGCAAGGAGCTTGTGAAGGTCGTCCGCAACCTCGCCGAGGAGGGCCGTGTCGCGATTCGCAACGTGCGCCGCGACACGATGCACCACCTGCGCGAGCTCAAGAGCGAGGGCGAAGCGTCCTCCGACGACGAGCACCGCGCCGAGGTCGAGCTCCAGAAGCTGACCGACAGCCGCGTCGGAGAGCTCGACAACGTGCTCAAGATCAAGGAAGAGGAGATCCTGGCGGTCTGATGGAGCCCGAGCGCGAGGGCGCGGACGGGAGGGCTCGGTACGTGGCGATCATCACCGACGGCAACGGCCGCTGGGCGAGCGCCCGCGGCCTGCCGGTCAACGAGGGCCACAGCGCGGGCGCCGACACCGTCAAGGCTCGGCTGCGCGACGCCGCCGAGCTGGGCGTGAAGGAGCTGACCGTCTACTCCTTCTCGACCGAGAACTGGTCGCGCCCCGCGGAGGAGGTCGCGGGGCTGATGGCGATGTTCTCGCAGCGGATCGCCGACGAAACGCCAGTGCTCGACCGCGAAGGCGTGCGGATGCGCTTCATCGGCCGCCGCGAGGGCGTCGCGCCGCAGCTCGTCGAGCAGATGGACTGGGCGGAAGGGGTGACGGCCCGCAACGAGCGGATCACGCTGTACGTGGCCTTCAACTACGGGGGGCGCGCGGAGATCATCGACGCGATCGCGCGATACGAAGGCGGCGGCGAGGAGGCCTTGCGCGCGTGCCTGTATGCCCCCGAGATGCACGACCCCGACCTGATCATCCGTACCAGCGGCGAGCGCCGGCTCTCGAACTACCTGCTCTGGCAGTCGGCCTACTCGGAGCTGGTCTTCCGAGACGAGCTGTGGCCCGACTTCACCCGCGAGGCGCTCGAGGAGTCGCTGGCGGAGTATGCGGCGCGCAGGCGGCGCTTCGGTGGCCGGTGAGGCGCCGCTGATGGCGCGCGAACGCCGCCCATCCCAGGGTGGGCCTTCAACGCCCGCGGCCCGCACCGAGCGCGGGCGCGAGCGCGCCGCGCGTTCCCGGCGCAAGCGACGCAGGCGCGAGCGCTCGGATCTCTCGGCGCGGGTGCTCGCCGCGATCCCGGCGATCGCAGTCGCCCTGTTCCTCGTGCTGGAAGGCGGGCTGATCTTCGCGATCGGCCTGCTCATCCTCGGCGCGGTCTGCATGCACGAGCTCTACGCGATGTACGAGCGGGCCTACCCGGTCCGGCTGGCGGGCTTCATCGCGCTCGCGGGCCTGCTGCTGGCGGCCCTGTACGGGTCCCAGGCACAGGTGCTCCTGGCGGCTGTGCTCGCACTTCCTGTGCTGTTCGGGCTGACGCTGCTCTCGCCCCACCCGAGCGTCGGCGGCATGGCGCTGACGTTGCTCGGCATCTACTGGATCGGCTTCGCGCTCGCCCACGCGGTGCTGCTGCGGGGCCTGCCGCACGGCGAAGCGATCGTGATCGACGTGCTCGTGGGCACCTTCCTGGGCGACACCGGCGCCTACCTCGGCGGGCGCATGTTCGGCAAACGGCCGCTCGCACCCAGGATCTCGCCGAACAAGACCGTCGAGGGGCTCGTGATCGGGATGGCCTTCGCGGTGCTCGGCGTGTGGATCGCCGGCCGCTATGAGGAATGGCTGCCCGGCACGCACGCGCTCGTGATCGGAGTGGGGGTGGCGCTCGCGGCGCCTGTCGGCGATCTCTTCGAGTCGTTCGTCAAGCGCGAGGCGAACATCAAGGACTCGGGCGGGCTGTTCGGAGCACACGGTGGCGCGCTCGACCGCCTCGACGCGGTGCTGTTCACAGCGGTCGCGGGGTATTACATCTGGGCGGCGTACGTGCACTAGGCGGCAGGATCGGCTCTTGCCGCCAGGCGCGCGCGGGTACTAGATTGAACGTCATGGCACCCGAGTACGACCACCTATGCGAGGCGCTGGACGAGGCCACGGTGCCGATCGTCGCCGAGCTGCGCGCGCGGCTCGAGGTCACCCCCTCGGAGAAGGACTGGCTCGCGATCGACACGGCGGTCGCCAAGGCCGCCGTGATCGGCGTAAAGCGCGGGGCCCACGAGCTCTCCGAGCAGGTCGAGGAGGCGATTCCCGACGACGGCGCGGTCAGCTACGACGTCGACCTCGACTGCGACGACCGCTGGGCCCAGCGCTACGGGCGCACCGCGTAACGGCGGCGGGCCGAGAGCGCCGCGTCAGGGTCAATACGCCGCTTGCAGCGGCGATTCGGCGGGGTGGCGGTCGATCTCGAACCAGATCCGCCCGTCCTCCTCTTCGCCCGTCTCGAGCTGCCAGCGGTCCGCGAGCTCGTCCAGCAGCAGCGAGGCGTATTCGTGGTGCTCGGCGTGGTCGCGGATCCGGACCTCGAGCCCGTCGAGCGCTCCCACGAGCTCGACGCGCACGACGTCCTTGGGCATCCACACGCGCACCTCGACGATCCCGCCTGGCGAGAGTTCGACGGCCTGCGTGACGACCTCGCTGCAAAGCAGAAGCACGACGTCGCGGAGGTCCGGCGAGGGGTTGTCGACCTGGCCGACGACGTGGCGCGCCGAGCGTGGTGTGTGGGGATCGAGCGGCATCACCACCGCCAGGTCGGGCCGTCGGGGGTCGTACGGCATCGACCCCTCCGGTGCCCGGTTTGGGCGTTTTTCAAGCAGTCCCGGCCGCATGTGGGTGCGACTTTGCGCAAAGGCGCGACGGCTGCCGGCCCGGCGACGCGGCTCGGCGGCTGGACCGACTCCTCGTTGACGCCGTAGGATCCATCGTCAAGCCCCGGAGGGGGGAACTGGAGATGGAGGGAACACTCGATCCAGAAGAACGGCGCCGGGGCGATCGGAGAACCTGGAACGTCCGTGAACCTCCAGAACAACTGGTGGGGCTGCAGGCAGGCGCCGAACAACAACGCCAAGTGCGACAGCGCCACGGGCACGGTGAACTACACGCCGTGGCTGACCGCCAAACCGTAGGAGCCTGAAAACAGCCGCGTACGGAGGGCCCGCCACGTGCGGGTCCTCCGCCGGCTGCTGCGGCTAGAGGCCGAGCAGCGGCTCTTCGTGGGCCAGCTGCGCGTGGCCTCTCACGGTCCGCGGCTGGGAGTCGGCCCGCTTGGCGGCCCGGCAGGCCGCCACGGCAAGTGCCGCGACGACAAGCCAGACCACCGGCAGGAAGAGGAGGATGAGAGCAAGGATCACTCTGGAGCGAAGGATGCCCTCGTCCGCTGAAGGAACCCTCAGGCGCGCCTGAAACCCAGCTAAATCCTTGCGCCCTATGATCGGGCGATGGCCCGTCGGCTGCTGATCCTGGGCTCGACCGGCTCGATCGGCCGCCAAGCGCTCGACGTCTGCGAGCGAAGCGGCGAGTTCGAGCTCGTCGGCCTCTCCGCGGAGAGCTCGTGGGAGCCGCTGCTCGAGCAGGCGCGCGCGCAGGGCGTGCCGCGGATCGCGCTCGCCGACGCCGACGCCGCGGCCCGCGCGGCCGAGGGCTGGACGGAGGGCCAGGTCCTGGCGGGCGCCGAGGGGCTCGTGCGGCTGGTCGTCGAGTCCGGCGCCGAACTGGTCCTGAACGCCCTCGTCGGGTCGGCCGGGCTCGCGCCCACGGTCGCGACGCTCGGCGAGGGGATCGACCTGGCGCTGGCCAACAAGGAGTCGCTCGTCGTCGGCGGCGAGCTCGTGATGGCGCTCGCCGAGGCGACCGGCGCGAGGATCGTCCCGGTGGACTCCGAGCACACCGCGCTTCACCAGCTGATCGCGGGCCAGCCGGCGGGGGCCGTCACGGGCCTCACGATCACCGCCAGCGGCGGGCCGTTCCGCGGCCGCACCCGCGCGGAGCTCGCCGAGGTGACCGTCGAGGAGGCGCTGGCGCACCCGACGTGGGCGATGGGCGGCAAGATCACGATCGACTCGGCGACGCTGATGAACAAGGGCCTCGAGGTGATGGAGGCCCACCACCTGTTCGGGACGCCCTACGATCACATCGAAGTCGTCGTCCATCCGCAATCCCTGATCCACGGCCTCGTCAAGCTCGCCGACGGCGCGATGCTCGCGCACATGGGCCCGCCCGACATGCGGATCGCGATCTCCTACGCGCTGCACGGCGGCGAGAGTGCCGGCCTGGAGATCGAGCCGCTCGACCTCGCGGCCATCGGGCGGCTGAGCTTCGAGCCGGTCGACCTCGACGCGTTCCCGTGCCTGCGGCTCGCGCGGGAGGCCGCCGCCGAGGGCGGCACGGCCCCGTGCGTGCTGAACGCCGCCAACGAGGTCGCCGTGCACGCCTTCCTGCAGGGCGGGCTGCGCTTCCTGGAGATCTCCGAGGTGATCGAGCGCACCCTGGACTCGCTCGGCAGCCGGCCGGTGCTCGACTTCGAGTCGCTGTACGAGGCCGACCGCCGCGCCCGCGAGCTGGCCGGCGAGGCGGTCGCCGCGCTGCGCTGAGCGCTCGCCGTGGCGCGGTCGCGTTCGCCCAACCGGCTGGAGGGCGACGCGAGCCGTGGCACACTGACCGGAGCCTCATGACCTGGTTCCTGACGATCCTCGGCATCGTGATGCTCGTGGTCCTGCACGAGCTCGGCCACTTCGCCGCCGCGAAGGCGGTCGGCATGCACGTCGAACGCTTCTCGCTGTTCTTCCCGCCGACTCTCCTCAAGGTCAAACGAGGGGAGACCGAGTACGCGATCGGCGCGATCCCGGCGGGCGGCTACGTGAAGATCGCGGGGATGAACCCCGAAGAACTCGGGGACATGGACCCGGAGGCGAGCCGGCGCGCCTACTACAACCAGCCGACCTGGAAGCGGGTCTTCGTGATCCTCGCGGGGCCGGCGGTGAACATCCTGATCGCGTTCGTGCTGTTCACGGCGATCCTGCTCGTCGGGAACGTGAACGGCGCAGCGGTGATCTCGAGGGTCAGCGGGATCGAAACGACGCGTCCCACCGTGAGCAGCATCAAGCCCGCGTCGCCGGCGCAGGGGGTCCTGAAGGCCGGGGACCGCATCGTCACCGTCGAAGGTGAACACGCGAGCTTCGAAGGAGTGCAGGAAGCGATCGGGCGGCACGGCTGCGCTGGAGCCCAGGTCCAAGGCTGCCGCGCCGCGACTCCCGTGCACCTGACGATCGAACGCGGTGGGCAGATCCGGCAGATCGCGGTCTATCCCCGCTACGACGCGAGCGAAAAGCACCCCCGGGTCGGCTTCGTGTTCGGCGCCGCGCCCAAACCCGTCGGCGTCGCGGGCGCGAGCGCGGCATCGCTCGCGGCGATGGGGGGGATCGTCGCGGAAACGCTCTCGGGGCTGGGCCGGGCGTTCACGAGCGAAAAGGCCCGCCGCCAGGTCCACAGCCTCCTCGGCATCACCGAAGTCGCCCACGAAGACATCGCCGCCGGCGCCGGCTTCGGGCTCGTGTTCCTGGGCTTCTTCTCGCTCGCGCTCGCGATCCTGAACCTGCTGCCGTTCCTGCCGCTGGACGGCGGCCACATCGCTTGGTCGCTGGCCGAGAAGGCGCGCGGCAAGCGCATCTCGCTGGGCGCGATGTACCGCTATTCCTCGGTCGGGATCATCCTGCTGCTGTTCCTCGTGATCAACGGCTTCAGCAACGACATCAGCCACCTCGGGGGCTGACGCTCACCCAGCTCTTGGTGAGCGGCCCGACGCGCTCCGCTCGCGCCGGACCGAACAGCGCTTCGAGCTCCGCGCGCGAGAGCAGCTCGATCTCCTCCCATTCGCGCGCCGCGCCGAGCCGCCAGTAGCGTTGCCGCATCGAGACGGGCAGCCAATGCGCGGCGGGCAGCAGTGAGTGCGGCTCGATCGGGAACGTCCGTGCGGGCGTCTGGACGAACCAACCGCGCCCGACGCGCTTGAGCTCCGCCGCGAAGGCCGCGCGCCGCGCCGGCGCCACGTGCTCGATCACGCTCGAGCAGTAGGAGAGGTCGAACTCGCCGTCGGCGAACGGGAGTCCGTCGCTGGCGTCGGCCTGCACGAACGGCCCCGGATAGGCGGGCTGGGGCGCGATGTCGACGCCGGTGATCTCGAGCCGTGGCTCGAGGCCGCGCAGCCCGAGTGCGCCGCAGCCGATGTCGAGCACTCGCGCGTCCGCGGGAAGGGCCGGAAAGAAGGCGTCGTGACGCCGGCGCCGCGCCCGCGCCGCGAACGGCCCGGCCAGGCGCGCAAGCGGGCCGCGCGCGGTTGCGTACACGTCAGACACGGCGCAGCGAGCATAGCCACGGTAGAGTCGGCAACGGTGTTCGACCACGTCGCGATCCGCGCCTCGGACGAGGCCGCCTCGGCGCTCTTCTACCGTACGGTGCTCGGGCCGCTCGGCATCGAACCCGACACGGAGAACGAGCGCATGGTGCGCTGGCAGGAGTTCATCGTCTCCGCGGGCCGCGAGGACCGGCCGCCGACGCGAAACGTCCACATCGGCTTCGGGGCGCCCGCCAGGGAGCTCGTCGACGCCTTCTGGCGCGCGGGCACGGATGCGGGCCACCCCGGCGACGGCGCGCCGGGGGAGCGCTCGCAGTACAGCGAGGACTACTACGGTGCGTTCCTGCGCGACCCGGACGGCAACAGCGCCGAGGCGGCCTACCACAACGACACGCGCCACGGCGGGCGCATCGACCACCTCTGGGTCGGCGTTCGCGACCTGCCGGCGGCCGAGGCCTTCTACGAGACGATCTCGCGCTACGCGGGGCTGCGTCACGGCCGTCGCTGGGAGCACGGGTTCCAGTTCCGCGGCGCCTGGGCGACGTTCTCGCTCGTCGCCGATGGCCGCCCGCCGACGGAGAACCTCCATCTGGCGTTCCCGGCGCCCGACCGTGAGACCGTGGACGAGTTCCACGCGAAGGCCGTCGCTGCGGGCTATGAGAGCAACGGCGAGCCCGGCGAGCGCCCGCAATACCACCCGGGCTACTACGCCGCGTTCGTGCTGGACCCCGACGGGAACAACATCGAGAGCGTCTTCCACGGGCAGCCCGAGGCCGCTTAAGGAGGAGGGCCCTCGGGAGGCAGGCGGCTGGGGGGCGGGCTGGTCCCAATACAATCCCCTCGTGGCCTCAGAACGCCAGATCCACGTCGGCAGCGTGCCGGTGGGCGGTGGCGCGCCCGTCGCCGTGCAGACGATGACCAAGACCGAGACGGCCAACCTGGCCGCGACGATGCGCCAGATCCGCACGGTCGCGGAGGCCGGCGCCGACATCGTGCGCGTGGCGGTGCCGCGCGAACCGGACGCCGAGGCGCTGAAGACGATCGTCATCGAGTCGCCGATCCCGGTGATCGCCGACATCCACTTCAACCACACCCTGGCGCTGAAGGCGATCGAAGCCGGCGCGCACTGCGTGCGCCTGAACCCCGGCAACATCGGCGGCCCGGAGAAGGTGGCCGAGGTGATCGCGCTGGCCAGAAAGAAGGGAACGCCCCTCCGCGTGGGGGTCAACTCGGGCTCGCTGCCCAAGCACCTGCGCCAGCTCGAGTACGACAACCCGGTCGAGGCGCTCGTCACCGCCGCCCTCGAGACGGTCGAGCTGATGGAGCGCCTGGACTTCCAGGATTTCAAGGTCTCGATGAAGTCGACCTCCGTGCCGAACACGATCGCCTCCAACCGCCTGCTCTCGGAGAAAATCCCGTATCCGCTGCACCTCGGAGTGACCGAGGCGGGCACCAAGTGGTCGGGGTCGCTGAAGTCCGCCGTCGGGCTCGGCACGTTGCTCGCCGACGGCATCGGCGACACGATCCGGATCTCGCTCTCGACCTTCCACGCCGAGGAAGAGGTCAAAGTCGCCTGGGAGATCCTCAAGGCGCTGAAGCTGCGCGAGAAGGGCCCGGTGCTGATCGCGTGCCCGACCTGCGGGCGGCTGCAGTTCGACATGGACACGGTCGTGGCCGAAGTCGAGCAGCGCCTGGAAGCCTATGAGGACCCGATCGAGGTCTCGGTGCTCGGCTGCGCGGTCAACGGCATCGGCGAGGCACGCCACGCCGACTTCGGCATAACGGGCGCCAAGGACATGGGGATGATCTACTCCAAGGGCGAGCCGCTGAAGAAGGTCCCGACGGCGCAGCTGGTCGACGAGCTCTTCAAGGAGATCGACCGCTACTACGCGGCCGGCAAGACGATCCAGCGCGACGAGGGCGAGGCGGCGGAGGCGCGCGCCTGGCTGGCCGAGAACGAGGACGCGACAGCGATGACGCCCGAGCGCATCGCCGCGATGGAGGCCGCCGCCGCGGAGAACGACGAAGCCGCGGAGCAGGTGCTCGAGGACATGCTGGCGGCGCCGGCAGACGTGGAGCCAGCCGGCGCGGCCCCGGCGAACGGCTCGGCCGGCGTCAGCCTCGACGAGCAGGCCTCGCCGGTCGCGGGCCGGCGCTTCTCGCGCGGCTGAGCGGCTTCAGCCGGCGCCCTGCGGATGCCGATACTTCCCATATGGCCAGGCTCACGAACAGGCTCAGGGGCTGGCGGCGCAGATCCGCCGAGCGCCAACGTCGCGAGATGCAGGCGCGGCGGGCGAAGACCTACGTGGCGCGCGACGGGCGCGGCCGCCTGATCTCCTCGCACTGACGCTCGCGGCGTTCGCGCCTAGACCGGCGCCGCCTCGTCCAGGAAGCCCAGCAGCATCCGCCGGAACACCCGCGGCTGCTCGAGCGGCGCGAGGTGCCCCGCCCGCGAGATCGTCGCGTGCCGGCCCTCGGGCAGGGTCTCGGCGAGCGCGGTCGCAGCCGCGATGAAGTCGGGCTTGTCGCGCGTGCCCGCGGCGCACAGCGCCGGCATGCGCAGCTCGCCGAGCCGGTCGAGCCGTTCTTCGAGCGGGTCGGAGCCGACGTCCGCGTCGGGGACGGCCTGCTGGAGCAGGAACGCCCGCCGCTGCATCGCGGCGATCCGCTCGCGTATCTCCTCGGAGGCTCCCGGCAGCGTCCAGCCGTCGACGATCACATCGACCGCGCGATCGACCTCGCCGGCTTCGAGCGCCGCCTCCTCGGCCTCCCAGATGGCGGCGAGCTCATCCGAGGGTTCGTCCTCGGCGCCGGGCGCCGGCGCCGAGATCAGCGCCAGGGCGCCGACCGCCGACGGCGCGACCGCCGCGACGCGCAATGCGATCGCCCCGCCGTAGGAGTTGCCGGCGAGCGCCACCGGCTCGCTCGTGAGGATCCGCAGCGTCTGCAGGACGTCCTCCCACGGCGACTGCGGCCCGGGCTCGAGCCCCGCCTCGCCGAAGCCCGGCAGGTCCAGTGCGATCGCGCGCCGGCCCGAGTCCGCGATCGGCGCGAGATGCTCGCGCCACATCGTGCGGTCGGCGACACCCGCGTGCAGCAGCACGACAGGGGGGCCCTCGCCGACCGCGTCGAACGGGAGGATCATCCCAGCGCGGCTCTAGCCGGCGACCGAGAAGCGCTCCGCGATGCGGCTCCAGTCCACGACGTTCCACCACGCGTCGATGTAGTCCGGGCGGCGGTTCTGGTACTTGAGGTAGTAGGCATGCTCCCAGACGTCGACGCCGAGCAGCGGCGTGGAGCCGTCGGAGATCGGCGAGTCCTGGTTGGGCGTACCCACGATCGCCAGCCCGGAGGCGTCTTTGATCAGCCAGGACCAGCCGGAGCCGAACTGTTTGATCCCGGTTTCCTTGATTTTCGCCTGGAAATCAGAGAACGAGCCGAACGTCGAGTTGATCGCGTCGCCGAGCGCGCCGGAGGGCTCGCCGCCGCCGTCGGGGCTCATGCTCTCCCAGAACAGCGAGTGGTTGTAGTGCCCTCCCGCGTTGTTTTTGACGGCGGTCTTCTTGTCGCCGAGGCTGTCGAGGTTCTGGAGCACCTCCTCGACCGGGCGGTCGGCCCACTCAGTGCCCTCCAGGGCAGCGTTGGCCTGATCGACGTAGGCCTTGTGGTGCTTGTCGTGGTGGAATTCCATCGTCGCCTTGTCGATGTGCGGTTCGAGCGCGTCGTAGGCGTAGGGCAGGGGCGGGACTGTGTAGGCCATGGGGCTCCCTTCCTCGGGGTTCCGCTCGCAAAGTGCTTGCTCTGGCGCTGTTCTATCAAAGGCACGAAGCGCGCCAGCGCGGGGCGTGCACCCTCCATATGAGCGATGCCGTCTAGGCTTGCTGGATGCAGGCAGCACGCCCACCGGTCGCCGGCGGCCGCCCCGGCCGCCCGGCAGCCGCCTCCCGGGAGGACGCGCTGGCGCTCGCCCGCGCGCGCTACATGGCGGGCGAACGCATCGACGTGCAGGCGATCGCGCGCGAGCTCGGCCTTGCGCGCGCGACGATGCACCGCTGGTTTCGTACCCGCGAGCTGCTGCTCGGCGAAGTGCTCGCGGAACTCGGCGAGGAGCGCCTCGAGATCCTGCGTCGGCGCGTCGGCGGGCATGGCGCGAAGGCGCTGCTGAACAGCTTCGACGCTTTCAATCGCGAGCTGGCGGCCGCGGAGGGGCTGCGCTCGCTGCTCGTCTCAGAGCACGAGCTGGCGCTGCGGGTGCTCACCTCGAGCACCGGCGTGGTGCAGCCGCGCATGGCCGGAGCCGTCCAGCGGATGATCGAAGACGAGCTGCGCGCGGGCTTCGAGACCCCCCTCGCACCCGACCTGCTCGCGTACGCGATCGTGCGCCTGGCGGAGGCCTTCCTCTACAACGACGCGGTCGCCGGCGCGACGGGCGACCCGGAGCGGCTGCGCCAGATCGAGGCGGCGCTGCTGGGCCTCGATCCCTCGCGCTAGCGGGATTTGAGTCTTTTCCCTTCTTGTGACTAGAATGCCCCCGGTCGCGGCCGACTGTGTTCGGCAGCCTCGTCAGGAAGGTCGCGATCCAGACCCGGGCCTACGGGTTCGAGAAGCAGCCCGTTCAGAGCAGGCCTGAGTTCACGCCAGACCCCCGGGCCGCCCCGGACCCTCCCCGGGCGGCTCGGGACTGGCGCCCCAGGGCGGCGCGGAGGGGTGGGGAGCTTCCTATACCCTCGCGGCGATGACGCGCCTCTCCGATTACCTGCTGCCGACGGAGAAGGAGGCTCCGGCCGACGCCGAGGCGATCTCCAACAAGCTGATGGTGCGCGCGGGGCTGATCCGCCAGATCGGCAGCGGGATCTGGACGTGGCTTCCCGCGGGTTGGCGCTCGCACCAGCGCGCGGCCGCGATCATCCGCGAGGAGATCGACGCGATCGGCGGGCGCGAGATGCTGATGCCCGTGCTCCAGCCCGCCGAGCTCTGGAAGCGCACGGGCCGCTACGGCATCGAGGAGCTGTTCAAGCTCCACGACCGCAAAGGCGCCGAGCTCGTCCTGGCGATGACCCACGAGGAGGCGGTCACGAGCCATGTGGCGCAGGTCGTGCGCTCCTACCGCGACCTGCCGCTGATCCTCTACCACTTCCAGGTCAAGGAGCGCGACGAGCCGCGGCCGCGCGCGGGGGTGCTGCGCACCCGCGAGTTCATCATGAAGGACTCCTACAGCTTCGACCGCGACGCGGCCGGGCTCGACGAGCGCTACGAGCTGCACGTGGGCGCCTACGACCGCATCATGGCGCGCACGGGGCTGCGCTGGTACCGCGTCGAGGCCGACGTCGGGATGATGGGCGGCACCGGCGCGCACGAGTACATGGCGCCGTGTGCCGCGGGCGAGAACGAGGTCGTGCTCGCGGAGGGGTACGCGGCGAACATCGAGGTCGCGAGCGCCGAGCCGGCGCCGGTCGCGCTGCCCGAGGCGCCCGAGACCCCGGAAACCGTCAGCACCCCGGGCCTCACGACCGTGCGCGACGTCGCTGCGCAGCTCGGCCTGCCCGAAGGGGCGCTGCTGAAGGCCTATCCCGTGATCGCGGCGCCGGCCGGCGACGGGGAGGAGCGGCTCGTGATGGTGCTCCTGCGCGGCGATCACCGCGTCAACGAGATCAAGCTCGCGACCGCGTTGCAGGCGGCGCACCGCCCGGCGCGAGCCGAGGAGATCGAGGCCGCGATCGGGCCGCCCGGCTACATCGGCCCGGTCGGCGCCGGCGAGGACTTGGAGATCGTGCTCGACGCCGCTGTCGCGCAGGGGCCGCCGGGCGCCTACGTGACGGGGGCGAACCGTCCCGATGAGCACCTGCGCGGCGTGGTGCCGGGGCGCGACTTCGCCTTTCGCGAGGCCGACGTGCGGACGGTCGAGCCCGGCGACACGATCGGCGCCGTCGCGGTCACGATCGAGCCCGCGATCGAGATCGGCAACATCTTCAAGCTCGGGACTCGCTACTCCGTGCCGCTCGGGGCGACGTATCTCGATGAGAACGGCGTCGAGCAGCCGATCTGGATGGGCTCCTACGGCATCGGCCCGGCGCGCATCGTCGCCGCCGCCGTCGAGCAGTACGCCGATGAGCACGGCATCGCCTGGCCGCGCGCGCTGGCGCCGTTCGACGTGCACCTGGTGGCGCTCGGCAAGCCCGGCAGCCCGGAGCGCGAGGCGGCCGACCGCGTCTACGAGACCTTGCTCGGCGGCGAGCTCGAGGTCATCTACGACGATCGCGACCTCGGCCCGGGAGAGAAGTTCGCCGACGCAGAGCTGCTCGGCGCGCCGCTGCGGCTGACGGTGGGGCGGCGCTCTCTGGAGTCGGGCGAGATCGAGGTGCAGCTGCGCCGCGGCCGGCGCGAGGGCGCGCCGCTGCCGATGGACGCCGAGCCCGCGCAGCTGCTCGAGGCCGTGGGCGAGCTGTGGCGGAGCCTCCCCTAGAGCGGCCCGCGGCGCCGGGCGAGGGGTCCGCGCCCGCCCGCGGGCAGGCGCGCCGGCGCGCCCCGCGGCTCACCTTCCGCCGCCTCTCGGGCCTCGACCGCTCGGGGCCGGCTCCGCCGCAGACCGAGGCCGGCGCGCCGCTGAACCCGTGGACGATCCCTAACGCGATCGGGTTCGCGCGGCTCGCCCTGATCCCCGTGTTCCTGGTGGTCGCGCTGTCCAGCGACGACGGCCAGGACGCTTTGGCGGCGGTGCTGTTCGCGGTGATCGGCTGGGGCGACTACGCGGACGGGATCGCCGCGCGCGTCACGCGCCAGTACAGCCGCCTAGGCGCGCTGATGGACCCCGTCACCGATCGCCTGCTCGTCGTCGCGGGCGTGGTGGTCTGCTGGAAGTTCGAGCTGCTGCCCCGCTGGGCCCTGGCCGTGCTGGCCGCGCGCGAGGTCGTGATGCTCCTGCTCGGCCGCTACGGGCAGAAGCGCGGCGTGGAGCTGCGCATCAACTGGCCCGGGCGTCTCGCCGTCGCGCCCGTGATGGGAGGGCTCTTCTTCCCGATGACAGGTCTCCAGAAACTGGGGGAAGTGCTCCTGTATGTCGGGCTCGGTCTCGCGCTGGCGGCGACGGCGCTCTACGTCCGCGATGGGCGCCGGCAGCTGCGCGCGCGACGCGGAGCGATCTGAGCAGACTCTCAAGCTCAGCCTGACGTTCGTGGTCTATACTGCTCGCTCCGCCGCAAGCCCTTCGCGGAAGGGCGCGGCCTCACCGCGAGAGGGAGAAACCCAGACATGGACGAGACGTTTCCCGACCTCGGCTCGCTCACGGACGTCGAACTGAAAGACGTGATCCGGCAGCTGACCGAGGAAGAGACCGAGATCTCCTACCGGCGGCGGATCCTGCACGGCAAGATCGACATCCTCCGCGCCGAGCTGGTCAACCGGTTGCGCAACAAGCACGACGACGGCGACATCGCGATCACCGGCGAGGACGTGCAGAAGCTGACCGACATCCTCGCCCAGCACCAGCCTGAGGCAGCGGAGTGAGCGATCGCCAGTGTCGGCGATGGCAGCGATAGCCAGGCGGACGGCGCGCCGCCGCGCGGCGTAGGCGGCGGGCAGTGGCGGTCCATTGCACAGAGTGCGGCTTCCTGAACAGCGAGGGAGCCAACTACTGCCAGCGTTGCGGTGCGCTGCTCGGCGGGGCGGAGCCCGGCTCGCCTGACGCGGTCACGGCGACGTACCGCATCGACGACACCGGCGAGCTGGTGCCCGTCGAGCTCGATGAGGTCACCGCGCACGGCCCCGCGCTCGTGATCCGCGCCGGCGGCGGGCGCGTCGGCGAGAGCTTCCCCGTCGACGGCGAGCGGCTGAGCATCGGGCGCCGGCCCGACTCCTCGGTGTTCCTGGACGACGTGACCGTCTCGCGCGACCACGCGCTGCTGATCCGCCGCGGCGAGGACTGGTTCCTCGACGACTGCGGGTCGCTCAACGGCACGTATGTGAACCGCGAGCGGATCGAGTCGCAGCGGCTCGAGGAGGGCGACGAGCTGCAGATCGGCAAGTACAAGCTGACCTTCCACGCGCGCTGATGGCCACGCAGGCGACACCCAGCGACGCCGAGCAGCTCGAAGCCGAGCTGGCCGCGAGCTCGCCGGAGCCCGGCGCGCGCAAGAAATCGCTGACGATCGGCGCCGTCTGCAAGGCGCTCGCCCAGGAGTTCCCCGACATCTCGATCTCGAAGATCCGCTACCTGGAGGACCAGAAGCTGCTCACGCCGCGCCGCACCCCCGGCGGCTACCGGCTCTACACACCCGGGGACGTCGCGCGGCTGCGCACGATCCTACGGATGCAGCGCGACGAGTTCCTGCCGCTGCGGGTGATCCGCCAGGAGCTCGCCGCCGGGCGCTCCGGTGAGGCCACGCTCGCCAAGGGCGCCCCGGCCGCCGGGCGCCCCCTCAACCGCGACGGCGCTGCGCGCGCCTGGCGGCCGAGCGTGAGCGTGCGGGAGGCCAGCGGCGCGCTCTACTCGCTCGACGACGTGCTCGAAGAGACCAAGGCGGAGGCGAAGCTCGTGAAGGAGCTCGAAGAGTACGGCGTCGTCAAGGGCGAGCTGCGCGGAGGGGTGCGCTACTTCGACGAGACCGAGCGCGAGATCATCGCGGCAGTCGCCGAGCTCGCCCGCTACGGCGTCGGCGGTCGCAACCTGCGCGTGTTCCGCTCCTCCGCCGACCGCGAGGCAAACCTGCTCCAGCAGATCCTCGCCCCGGCGCTGCGCTCGCGCAACCCGGAGCGGCGCAAAGAGGCGGTCGACGCGCTCGAGAACCTGGCCGCGGTCGCCACCCACCTCAAGCACCTGCTGTTGATCAGGGACCTGCGCAAGATCGTCCGGTGAGCGATCCGAGCCCGCCCGCCGGCGATCACGCACCCGTGCCGAGCGGCGAGGCGGCCCCTGAGGACGCCGCGCGGCTGCGGGCGCTGATCCGCGACATCCCGGACTTCCCCAGCGCCGGGATCGTCTTCAAGGACCTCACGCCGCTGATGGCCGACGCCGACGCGCTGCGCCTGGCGGTGCAGGCCCTGGCCGAGCTGGCGCGCCCGCTGGGCCCCCAGTTCGTGGTGGCCGCTGAGGCACGCGGCTTCCTGCTCGGACCGGCGCTCGCGCTCGAGCTCGGCGCAGGCTTCGTGCTGGCGCGAAAGCCGGGCAAGCTTCCCTTCCGGACGATCAGCGCCGAGTACCTGCTCGAGTACGGCGCCGGCCAGCTCGAGCTGCACAGCGACGCCCTCTCCCGCGGCGCGCGCGTGCTCGTCCACGACGATCTGCTCGCGACCGGCGGCACCGCGCGGGCGCTGTGCGAGCTCGTCGAGCAGCTCGGCGGAGAGGTCGTCGGGGCCGGCTTTTTGATCGAGCTGTCGTTCCTCGCCGGGCGTGAGCGCCTCGCGGGCCACGAGGTCCACGCGCTGCTCGCCTACGACTCATAGAGGGCTGCGCATAAGCTTCCCGCGATGCCGACCGCTACCGCCAGCCGCCGCATCGCCGCGCCGGCCGAGCAGCTCTGGCGCATCGTCAGCGACCCCTACCATCTGCCGCGCTGGTGGCCGCGGGTCGAGCGCGTCGAGAGCGTCGACGGCGGCGCCTTCACGGAGGTGATGCGCACCCGCAAGGGCAAAACCGTGCGCGCCGACTTCGACCTCGTGCGGGCCGACGAGCCGGCCGGCACCGTCGTGTGGGAGCAGCGCCTCGCGGGGACTCCGTTCGCCGGCGTGCTCGCGAGGTCGGAGACCGAGCTGAGGATCGACCCGCCGCCGTCGGCCGAGCGCGCGCTCGAGCCGGCGAGCGACGTCACGATCGAGCTGCGCCAGGAGATGCCCTCGCAGACCGGCGTCGTCGTCGGACGCTGGCGCGCGCCGAGCTTCGGCAACTGGCTCGTCAGGCGCGCGGCCGAGCGCACGATCGAGGAGGCCCTGAGCGGGCTGGAGCGGATCAGTGCCTGAAACCGGCGCGCCGGCGCCCGAGATGCGCTGGTGGGGGTGGGGGACCGACGCCGGCGCTCGGCCGCTGCCGGCGCACGCGCGCGCCTTCCTGCAGGAGCACGTCGGCGTCGCCCGGCGCACGCGCGAGCACGTCCGGCTCGAGCAGGTGCAGATCGAGCCCTCCCAGCTTGCCGGCGACGCCGCCGCGGCGCTCGCCGCGGTCGTCGGCGCCGACGGGGTCCGCACGGGACACGCCGAACGTGTCCTTCACGCCGCCGGCAAGGGCTATCCGGACCTCGTGCGGCTGCGCGCGGGGACGCCCGACGGCGCTCCGGACGCGGTCGTGCACCCGCGCGATCACGAGCAGGTCGCCGCGCTGCTCGCGCGCTGCGCCGAGCTCTCGCTCGCGGTCGTGCCGTTCGGCGGAGGCACGAGCGTCGTCGGCGGCGTGGCGCCGCTGCGCGGCTCGCACCGGGCGGTCGTCGCGCTCGAGATGCGCGGCCTCGCGGGGCTGCGCTCGCTCGACGACGAGTCGGCGACCGTGACCGTCGGCGCGGGGATGCGCGCGCCGGCGCTCGAGCGGCTGCTCGCGGGCCGCGGCCTGACGCTGGGGCACTACCCGCAGTCATACGAGTTCGTCTCGCTCGGTGGCTGCGCCGCCACGCGCTCGGCGGGGCAGGCCTCGACGGGCTACGGCGCGATCGAGAAGATGATCCTCGGGATGCGCCTCGCCGCGCCGGCCGGCGAGATCGCGCTTGCGCCGCTGCCCGCGAGCGCCGCCGGTCCGGGTCTGCGGGGTCTGCTGGTCGGCTCGGAGGGCACGCTCGGCGTGATCACCGAGCTGGCGATGCGTGTGCGCAGGGCGCCGGCGGCGTCGGCGTACGAGGGCGTCTTCTTCGCGGACTTCGCCACCGGCTGCGCGGCGCTGCGCGCGCTCGCGCGGGCGCGCGCGCTGCCCGACGTCGCCCGGCTCTCCGACGAGGCCGAGACACGGATGTCGATGGTGCTGGCCGGCGACGGCGGCTTGAAGGGCCGGCTCGGCCGCGCCTACCTTGGGGCGCGCGGCTACGCCGGCGGGTGCCTGGCGATCCTCGGCTTCGAGGGCGAGCAGCACGAGGTCGCGGCGCGGCGCCGCCGCGCGCTGCGGCTGGTGCGTGAGGCGGGCGGGCTGGCGGTCGGCTCATCGCCCGGCAAGGCATGGCGGCACGGGCGCTTCGCCGCCCCGTACCTGCGCGACGAGCTGCTCGGCCTCGGGGTGATGGTCGAGACGCTCGAGACCGCGACGCAGTGGTCGAACCTGCTGCGCCTGCGTGAGGCGGTCGGCGGCGCGATCGCCGGCGCGCTCGCCGCGCAGGGGACGCCGGGCCTCGTGATGTGCCACGTCTCGCACGTCTATGAGACCGGCGCATCGCTGTACTTCACGCTCCTGGCAAGCCAGCGCGAGGGCGAGGAGATCCAGCAATGGCAGGCCGTCAAGCGCGCCGCGGGCGACGCGATCACGGCGGGCGGAGGCACGATCACGCACCACCACGCGGTCGGCGTCGACCACGCGCCGTGGATGGAGCGCGAGATCGGTGCCCTGGGCGTCGATGCTCTCGCGGCGGTCAAGCAGCGGCTGGACCCGGCCGGGATCATGAACCCCGGCAAGCTGCTGGCGCTCTAGCCGCTCAGGTTCAGCGCGCCGCGCAGCACGATCGGGCCGGGGCGGGAAGGGCGCGTGCTGGTCTCGCGCGTGAGGAGGATTTCCCGGTAGCTCGCGGCGTTGCCCGGCAGCAGCGCGGCCCCCGCGAGCTTGTGGCTCGGGCCGACCGCCGGTGCTTTGCTGAGCGCCAGCGCGCTGGTCGGCGAGTTGTAGAGCCAGATCGCGTAGAACGTTCTCCCGCTCGTCTGAGCCAGGTGTTCGGCCTGGATGAAGAACGCCCGCTTGCTGCCTTCGGAGAGGATCTGGACCGTGCCCATCGCGGGGCTGGCCGGGCTCGGCGGGTGCAGCGTCACGCGGCCTTCGACTTTCGCCTGCGTCCCCGAGGCGGTCGTGGTCGTGCCCGTTTTCCGGTGCGAGGAGCTGCCGCCTTTGGAGACGAACACAACGACGACCACGACCACCGCCACGATCGCCGCGAGCAGCAGCGCGCCTCCGACGCGCGAGCTCGGCCGTGGGTGCTCGCGGGCGGGCCCGGCGTTTGCCGGCTCCTCCGCGGACGCCGGTGCCGCCGGCTCGCCGCCGGGGATCTCCGGCAGCGCGCCCGGCGCCAGCGTCTCGAGCTGGGCAGCCAGCGAGCGCGCCCACGCGGCCGCGGCGGGCGAGCTCGACAGCAGCGTGCGGGTGCGAAGCCGCGCGCCCGCGTCCGACTGCCGGCCGAGCAGGTACTCGCCGATCTGCTCGCGCTCGGCGGCGTCGAGGCCGCGGGCCTGGGCCGGAGCGAGTACGGCCAGCGCCGCGTGCGCGCGGTCGTGGACGGCCTGCGGCGAGATCTTCAAGAGCTGCGCGAGGTCCTCGTAGCCTTTGCGCTGGCGCAGCACCAATGACAGCGCAGCGCGCTGGTCGGGAGGGAGCTCGTCGATGCTGCTCATGTGCGATCCGTGGGCGTCCGGCAGGGCGCCGAGACGGCCGCCGGGGAAGACCGTAGGCTATCGTGGCGGCCCGATGCCCACGCCGGGAGCCGAGGAGATGAGCGAGGGGATCACCGGCTTCGATCGTCTTTACGGTCTCGAGCTGCTGAGCGTCTCAGACACCGAGGTCACCGCCAGGGTCCGCGTCCGCGAGGAGCTCAAGCAGCCCGCCGGGTTGCTGCACGGCGGCGTCTACGCGTCGATCGCCGAGTCGATGGCTTCCGTCGCGACATACCTCGCCGTCGCCGCCCAGGGCGAAGCGGCAATGGGCCTGTCGAACAGCACCAGCTTCCTGCGCCCGGTCACCGAGGGCACCGTCAACGCGCGCGCGACGCGGCTGCATCGCGGCCGCACGACCTGGGTGTGGGACGTGCTGTTCACCGACGACGCCGGTCGCAACTGCGCCGTGACGCGCATGACGATCGCCGTGCGCCCCGCCCGCGGCGCGTGAGCGGCGCGGCGCCGTCCGGCGCTAGCTGGCCGGGCGCGCCGTCGCGGGCCGTTGCGAGGGCAGCGGCGTCGAGCCGAAGCCGGTGTCGGGCAGCGGCGCCGGCAGGGCTTCGCCGGGGCTCTGCGGCCGGTTGATCGCGACGATCGCCTGCGCCGCGGACGCTGCCAGGCGCGCGTCGCGCGCGAAGATGCTCACGACCACGCCGCCGGTCGGGATCGTCACGGTGCGTCCCGCCTCGGCGAGCTTCACGGGCACGCCGCGCAGCCGCGCGTCCGACGACGGCGCCCGCCCCCCCGCCAGGAAGCTGTTGTCCGGGTTCGTGACGATCTGCAGCGGCGGCGTGCACGTGCCCTGGCCCCCCTGCAGGCAGTTGCCGTACTGGACGGTGAAGGCGCCGCTGGGGTCCGGCGCCACTTCGGTGATCTGCATCTGCTGGAAGGAGCCGCCGGCCCAGTAGACGGGGAACGGGGCGACGATCATCGTCTCGAGCTCGTTGTGCGGGATCGGCTTGGCCTGGACGGTGTCCCCGCAGCCGGCGAGCGCGAGACCGGCGGCCAGCGCGGCGAGCGCGGCGAGCAGACCGGCGCGGGCGGCGCCGCGGGCGGGGGAGGGGCTCGAGGCTCTCGGCATCAGCCGCGGTAGGCGTTCGTGATCGGCACGCGGCGGTCGCGGCCGAACGCACGCGTGCTGATCTTGATCCCCGGGGGCGCCTGGCGGCGCTTGTACTCGGCGAGGTCGACGAGCCGGATCACGCGGTCGACGTCGGATTCCGGCAGGCCCTGCGCGATCAGCTGCTCGCGGCTGCGGTCGAGCTCGACGTAGCCCTCGAGGATCACGTCGAGCAGCCCGTAGACCGGGAGCGAGTCCTCGTCGCGCTGGTCGGGCCGCAGCTCCGCCGAGGGCGCTCGCGCGATGATCGAAGGCGGGATCGGCGCGGCCGCGCGCGGCGGCTCGCCCGTGCGGGCCTCAGCGCCGGCGGGCGAGTTGCGCCACTCGCAGAGGCGGTAGACGAGCGTCTTCGGGACATCCTTGATCACGGCGAAGCCGCCGGCGAGGTCGCCGTACAGGGTCGTGTAGCCGACCGACATCTCGGACTTGTTGCCGGTCGCGAGCACCAGCCAGCCGAACTTGTTGGAGAGCCCCATCAGCAGGTTCCCGCGAATCCGCGCCTGCAGGTTCTCCTCGGTGATGTCGTGCGGGCGCCCGGCGAACGGCCCGGCGAGCGTCGCTTCGTATCCGTCCATGATCGAGGCGATCGGCAGCTCGATCGCCTCGATGCCCAGCGCCGCCGCGAGGGCCCGCGCGTCGTCCTGGGTGGACTGCGAGGAGTAGGGGGAGGGCATGATCGTCGCGCTCACCCGCTCGGCCCCGAGCGCGTCGGCGGCGATGCAGGCGACGAGCGCCGAGTCGATGCCGCCTGAGAGGCCGAGCACGACGTGGCGGAAGCCGTTCTTCTCCACGTAGTCGCGGAGCCCGAGCGAGAGCGCCGCGTGGACCTCCGCCTCGACCGGCTCGAGCAGGGGCGCGATCGTGTGCTCGCCCGCCGCGGCGCGCGGGCTCACGGCCTGCCCGCCGTGCTCGCGCGCGGGCTGCCCGCCGGGACGGGTGTCTCCGAGACGGCGCACGGCGCCGGCCGAACGGCGCGCGGCGGGGCGCTGGCTGGGGTCGCGCAAGCGCGCCGCGGAGGCGGCGGCGAGGTCCACGTCGCAGACGAGCAGCTCCTCGCGGAACTGCGCGGCGCGGGCGACGGTCTCGCCGCGGTGGTCGATCACGACCGAGTGGCCGTCGAAGACGAGCTCGTCCTGGCCGCCGACGAGCCCGCAGAACGCGACGTACGCGATGTTCTCGCTGGCGCGCTGCGCGAGCATCCGTTCCCGCTCGAGTCCCTTGCCGGCGTGGTACGGGGAGGCCGAGATGTTGACGATCAGCGTCGCCCCCGCGTAGGCCTCTTCGCTGGCGGGCGGGCCGGGCTCCCAGATGTCCTCGCAGACCGTCAGCCCGAGCGTGTGGCCCTCGAGGCCGACGATCGCGCCGCCCGGCCCGGACTGGAAGTAGCGCTGCTCGTCGAAGACGCCGTAGTTGGGCAGGTAGACCTTGCGGTAGATCGCGTGCACGCCGCCCTGCGAGAGCACGGCGGCGGCGTTGAAGACGTCCTCGGCGCGCTCGGGATAGCCGACCACGGCGACGATGTCGCGGACGCCTGCGGCGAGCTGCTCGAGTGCCCGGCCCGCGTCGGCGAGGAAGTGCTCCTTGAGCAGCAGGTCCTCGGGTGGATAGCCGGTCAGCGCCAGCTCCGGGAACAGCACGAGCTCCGCGGCGGCCGCCCGCGCGTCCTCGATGCCGGCGGCGATCTTGCGCGCGTTGCCGGCGATGTCGCCGACCGTCGCGTTCATCTGGCAGAGCGCGAGGCGCAACTAGGCGTCCTTCAACCGCCGCGGATCTCGCTCGTCTGCTCGCCTCACGGGCGTATCCTCGCAGCAAGCCCGCCGTCCCCCCGCACGGGGCCGCGGGCCGGTGCCGGAGCGCTCAGCCCGCGCTTGCCGGCTTCGGCGCGGAGCTGCGGCGGCTGTCCGCCTGCGCGCGCTTCTTGGCCGCCGCTTTGCGCTTGCCGCGGGCTCCGGCCGGGGCAAGCCCCGCCGCCCGGTACAGCGAGGCGATCGCCCATTTGAGGTCGTCGGCGATCGCGTCGAGGTCGGGGAGCGCGTCGTAGTCGCCGAGCAGCCCGAAACCGAGGTGGCCGTTGTAGCTCATGACCGCGATGCCGAGCGCCTGCCGGGCGGCGAGCGGCACGACCGGGTAGAGGTTGCGCAGCTCGCGCCCCAGCAGGTAGAGCGGGAACTGCGGCCCCGGCACGTTCGTGACCACGAGGTTGAAGAACTGCTGGCGGGCCTGCAGCCGCGCGGCCTGGCTAAGGATCGTCGGCGGCGCGAAGCCCGCGAGGTTGGTCAGCACCTGCGCGCCCACGGCCTGCCCCGATTTCTTCAGATCCTCCATCGAGCTCGCCACGGTCGCGAGCGCCTCCGGCGGCGAGGTGATCCCCACCGGCAGCGGCGCCCACATCGCCGCGACCTGGTTGCCGAGGGCGCCGCGCTGCTCCTTGCTGCGCACCGACACAGGCACCATCGCCTTCAGCACGAGCCCCTCGGTGTCCTCGCCCTGGCGGCGCAGGTAACGGCCGAGCGCGAGCGTGACCGAGGTCAGGACCGCGTCGTTCAGCGTTCCGCCGAGCGAGTCCTTGATCGCCTTGAAGCGACCGAGGTCGGCGTCGACGAACGTGTAGCGGCGATGCGGGCCGATCTCGACGTTGAACGGGCTCGGCGGCGCCGGCGAGCGGACGCCGGCCAGCGTCGTCGCGCCGACGTTGACGAGCCCGTCGCGGACCTGCGAGACCGCGCGCCGCGGCGCGCGCAGCAGCGCGCGGGCTCCGCGCACCATCTCGTTCGGAACCGTGCCGCGTTCGATCAGCGCCTCGCCGAGCAGCTTCGCCCGCCCCGGGAGCGGCTCGGCGCTCCACGGCTCGGCTCCGGGCACGGGCGCAGGCTCGCGCGCCGTGTCGAACAGCACGGTCGTGATGTCGACCCCGGAGATGCCGTCCACGAGCGCGTGGTGGGTCTTCGCGATCAGCGCGAAGCGGTTGCCCGACAGGTTCTGCACCAGCCAGATCTCCCACAGCGGCTTGGAGCGGTCCAGGCGCTGGGAGAACAGCCGCCCGGCGAGCCGCTTGAGCGCCGCGTCGTCGGCGGGCTTGGGCAGCGCGGTGTGGCGGATGTGGTAGTAGGGGTTGAAGTGCGGGTCGTCGGTCCAGACGGGGCGGCCCTGGCCGAACGGGACATGCGCGAGGCGCTGGCGGTAGCGCGGCACCAGGTGCAGGCGCGAGAGCACGTGCGCTACGAGCTCCTCGTGCGTGGGCGCGCTGCCTTCGAAGACCATCACGGACGCGACGTGCATGTGCGCGGTCGAGTGGTCCTCGAGGTGAAGGAACGTCGTGTCCAGCGCGGTCAGCCGGTCCGGGTTGGCCATGCCCCGCGATTGTCGCTGATTCGGCGCGTGACGGCAACGAGCCTGCGAAGACCGGGCGGCTGCCCGGCGGCAGCGGGGCTCTGACACCGTCGTGCGATCGCTCCCCCGGCCGGAGCGTCTGCAAGAAACCCCTGCAAACGGGCCGTTTCGCGGCGTGTAAAACCGGCCGCTGTGTGACCGTGATCACAGAAGACGCCTGCTTCTCCACATAGCATCCCCGAACAACTGTTCGACTCGCCGAGTCGCTCCCGTGGATGGGGGCGATCGGGGGAACCACTGCCGGCCCGCCGTGAGCTGAGGCCGGAAGGGGCGAATTCGGCGCCGACGCGCCGGTAACGCCCGGAGGACGCGCGTCCCGTTCGCGCGCCGCCGGTCGTGAGCCCGACAGCTAACCCCGTAGGCGGACCTGCAAGGAGGTTCCAAAATCCCATCGTTCGTCCCCGCGACGCCCCCTGCCCCTGCGCCCATGCTGGCGCCGGTGGGCGTCTCCTCCGCGGCGCAGCCGGTGTTTCCCGCGCCGCTCCCGACCTCGCTGAAGGTGCGCCGCGAGCAGCTGAACGTGCTCGACGGCCACCCCGGCTCCGTCGCCGGCACGCTGCTCGAAGCGAGCCACACCGGCAAGCCCGGCCGCGTCGTGACGCTGCAGGCGCTGATCGGCCGCGGCTGGCACACGATCGCGCTCGGGCGCACCGGCAAGCGCGGCCGCTTCCGGATCGCGTTCCGCCCGCACCGGCTGGGCAGCAGGCTCCTGCGCCTGCACTTCGCGGGCGACGCGACCGCACGCTCGGCGCGCCGCCGCCTCGGCCGCCTGAACGTCTACCGGCTCGCCGTCGCCTCGTGGTATGGCGGCGGCGGCGGCCTCGCCTGCGGAGGCGAGCTGACGAGCTCCACGCTGGGCGTCGCGAACAAGACGCTCCCGTGCGGAACGCTCGTCACGCTCCACTACGACGGCCACACGATCCGGGTTCCGGTCGTCGACCGCGGCCCCTACGTCGCCGGTCGCGAATTCGACCTCACCGAAGCCACCAAGCGAGCGCTCGGCTTCGGCGACACGGGCGAGGTGTGGAGCACCAGCTGACCGTCTGAGCCCGTCGCGCCTATGCTGGCCCAATGGTGCGATCCGAGCGGCGGCGCAGGCGAGGTGCACGCAGCGCGCTCGTCAGGGCGCGGCCTGCCGGCGCGCTCGGTGCCGGCTCCGCCGGGGCCGTCGCGTTCGGCGCGCTGGCAGGCGGCGCGGCGGCGCTCGGAGCCGTCGCGGTCGGGCGCATGGCGATCGGACGGCTCGCCGTCGGACGGCTGGCGCTCGGGCGCGTTCGGGGCGGGAACGTCGAGTTCGAGCAGCTCGAAGTCGGGCGCCTGAAGGTCGGCACGCTCACCGTGGAGCGCCTGGTGCGCGGTGACGCTGCCGACTGGCCGCGCAGCCAGTAACATCGGCTGAGCGTTCGGCGAAACGATCTCGGAGGGTCCCGATGGCAACGGTCGGCAGCGACATCCGCAGCGTGGAAATCACCGACGAGGAGCTGTGGGAGGACGGCCCTCCGCACGAGACTTTCAAGCGCATGCGAGCCGAATGCCCGGTGCACTGGACCGAGCGAATCCCGGAGTTCCCCAAGGAGCCCGGGTTCTGGTCGGTCACGACCGCGGACGACGTCCACGAGGTCAGCCGCGACTGGCAGACCTACTCCTCCGAACGCGGCGGCATCACCGCGGCCGGCGTGCTGCCGCTCGAGCTCTCCCAGGCGATGTTCATCGGCATGGACCCGCCCAAGCACGACCGCGTCAAGGCGCTCTTCCAGCGCGGCTTCACGCCCAAGCGGATCGCCGACCACGAGGAGCGCATCCGGGCGATCGTGCTCGAGGTGCTCGACCGCCTCGACGGCAGGGAGACCTGCGACCTCGTCAACGAGGTCGCCCAGCCGGTGGTCGCGCGCGTGATCGGCAGCTTCATGGGGATCAGCCCCGAGGAAGACGCGATCTGGGCCGAGCTGATGAACGCGACGCTCGGGGGCGGCGACGAGGACCTCAACCCCGAAGGGCTCGACGCGATCATGGGGAAGCTCGTGCCCGAGATCTTCGAGCGCTGCAACCGGCTGATCGCGGAGCGCCGCGAGTCCCCGACCGACGACCTGACGAGCGTGCTCGCGCACGCCGAGGTGGACGGCGGGAAACTCGAGGAGCACGAGATCGTGATGGGCTTCTTCCTGCTGATGGCCGCCGGCAACGACTCGACGAAGGCGACCTACTGCAGCGGCATGCGGGCGATCATGGAAGACCCCGAGCAGCGCGCGCTGCTGCTCGAGGATCCCTCGCTGGTCGCGGACGCGGTCGAGGAGTCGCTGCGGATGTTCCCCGCGTTCGCGCACTTCCGCCGCACGGCGAGCGCCGACACCGAGCTCCACGGCCAGCCCATCAAGGAGGGCGAGAAGGTCGTGATGTGGTACGTGTCCTCGAACCGCGACGAGAGCCGCTACGAGAGCCCCGACCGCTTCGATCTGCGTCGCAAAGCCGAGCATCAGGCGTTCGGCGCCGGCGGGCGCCACTTCTGCCTCGGCACTGCGCTCGCGCGCCTGGAGCTGCGGATCCTGATCGAGGAGACGCTGCGGCGCTACCCGGAGATCGCGCTCGACGGGCATCCCGAGTTCGTCGAATCGCCGTTCATCAACCAGCTCAAGACGCTGCCGGTCCGGCTCGCGGGTTGAGACGCGGGGGGCGATGAGCCGCCCCGGCCCGGAGCTCGAGACGGCGCGGCTGCTGCTGCGGCGCTGGCGCGAGGAGGATCTCGCGCCGATGGCCGCGATCAACGCCGACCGCGAGGTCATGGAGCACTTCCCCGCGAGCATGTCGCGCGCGGAGGTCGCGCTGCTGATCGCCCGCCTCGAGGCTGGCTTCGAGCGCGACGGCTACGGCTTCTGGGCGGTCGAGCTGCGCGAGCAGGGCACGCTCGCCGGCTTCGTCGGGATCTCGCCGGTGCCGGAGGACATCCCGCTCGCGCCGAGCGTCGAGGTCGGATGGCGGCTCGCCCGCGCGCACTGGGGGAAGGGCATCGCGCGCGAGGCCGCGCAAGCCTCGCTCGACCACGGCTTCGGCGCGCTCGGGCTCGAGGAGATCGTCGCCTACACCAGCGTGGAGAACCGCCGCTCGCGACGGCTGATGGAGCGGCTGGGAATGCGCCACGACCCCGCTGCGGACTTCGACCATCCGCGCGTGCCCACGGGCAGCCCGCTCGCGCGGCACGTCGTCTACCGGATCGCGCGTGAAGGCCGAAGGGCTTAGCCGCCCGCGCGGGCTCCCGGCCGGGACGCGGCGAGCGCTCCGGCGCGAGGGCCGGAGCGCTTCGCGAGGTCTGCCGGTATCAGCCGGCCGGACCGCCGCCGCCTTCGGCGCCCGGGCCGCAGAGCACCCTGATCACTTCACCGGTGCCGGCGTGGCCCGGGTTCGGACCGTAGCCCGGATCGGTCGCGATCAGCACGACCGAGGTGATGTTGCCGGAGATCGCGCGGCCCTTCTTCGTGATCGAGCTCGAGGCGAGCGCTTCGATGAAGGGCGGCAGCGGGGCTTCCGGCGGTTCGGAGCTGTTGCCGGGGTCGCTCGTCCAGGTGCCGCCGCAGGTCCCGTTGACTTCGTTGGCGAAGCCCTTGAACGACGCGGGCGCGGGACCTTCTTCGAGCGTGTTGAGCTTCCACCATTTCGCGCCCCAGAACGTCACGTGCGCCCCGGCTGCGGCGTTGCCGCTGCCGATCACGAAGCTTTCCGATGCGGCGGCCGGTGAAGCGAGCGCGAGCGCCGCGCCGCCGGTGACGGCCGTGAGTGCGATCGCCTGCATCAGGCGGGCGGTCCGCCGGCGCAGGCGCGTTGGGCAGGTAGTGAGCATCCTTGTGACCCCCATTCGTTCGTTCCTTGAGCAGCGAACGGTAGCCGCGTGCGCAAGGCGCGCAATAGGACGTTCGGCCACGTCGCTGGACGCTCGCGCGCGGCGCCCCGGGGCGTCCAGAGGCTCCCCGCGGACACTGGGTTCTCGCTGCCGCGCCGCCGCGTGAACGGCGGGGTTGACAGCGATGCGAACATGTGTTCGCATGGCACCGAGGCCCTGGCGACCGGCGGCGGAGCTCGAGAAGGCCCTGGAGAGGGGGGACGTGCGCCACGCGGTGGCGCTCGCGGAGGAACTGCGCCTGGAGCGCGGGCGGCCGATCGAGCTCGGGACCGCCGCGCGCTTCCTGCCCCTGATCGCGGCGGCGAGCCCGGGCGAGTACGACGCCTACGCGCTGCGCTGGCTCGCGCGCTGGGTGGCCGAGACGGGCACGGCCACGATCGAGCAGGCGGCCGAGGTGGCCGCCTCGCTCGCCGACCTGCCGGTCGAGCCGCGCATGATGGCGTCGATCACCGCGGCGCTGTGATGCGCCGCCCGGCGCGCCTATCGTGACGAGACATGTGCGGTCGCTACACGAACACGGTGGGCCCGGAAGAGCTCAACGACCGCTTCAGGGTGCCGATCGCGGGTGCCGAGGGGACCGGTCGTTACAACGTCGCGCCGACCGAGCAGGTGCTCGCGGTGGTCGCGAACGGAGACCCGCCGGCCCGCCACGCCGAGCTCATGCGCTGGGGGCTCGTGCCGTCCTGGGCGACGGAGATCACCGGACCGCTGATGATCAACGCGAGGATGGAGAGCGTGATGGAGAAGCCGGCCTACCGGCGGCTGATCCCGCGCGGGGACAGGCGCGCCCTGCAGGTCGCCGACGGCTACTACGAGTGGCTCAAACCAGAGCGCCGCGACCAGCCGCGCCAGCCCTTCTACTTCCAGGTGGACGGCGGCGTGCCGTTCGCGTTCGCCGCCCTCTGGACCCCCGCGAAGGTGGAGGGGGACTGGCTGCACAGCATCACGCTGCTGACGTGCGACGCCGCCCCCAACCGCGTCGCGGCGGCGATCCACGACCGCATGCCGGTGATCCTCGCCGACGACGATGCGCAGACCGCGTGGCTCGATCCCTCCGTCGGCGCAGAGGAAGCGCTCGCGCTGTGCGGTCCGCTGCCCGCCGAGCGCCTGTCGGCGCGTCCCGCGAACCCGACCGTGAACAACGTCCACACGGCCGTGGAAGGACCTGAGCTGCTCGCCCGGCCGGCCTAGGCGCCGGCGATCCAGCGGCGCGGGTTCTCGACGAAGATCGTGTTGAACACCTCGTCGTCCATCACGCCCTGCTCGCGCAGCCACGGCACGACCTCCTCGAAGACCAGCGTCATCGACCAGTTGCGGATCGCGCCGTCGGCCTCGAACGCCTCTGCGGCCTCCGGCGGGAACCAGTCGATCGAGGCGCAGAAGTCCTGCGAGATGATCAGCCGCTCGGCGTGTCCGCGGCGCAGCAGCTCGGCGGCGGTCGCGTTGCGCTTGTCGATCGGCAGGTACATCTCGAGGCCGTAACGGTCCAGGCCGACGTACACGCCCCGCTCGAGCAGCCCCTCGATGTAGCCCACGTCCTCGGTGTCGCCGCAGTGGGCGATCTGGACGCGCTCGGGCGGAACGCCCTCCTGCTCGAAGATCTCGACCTGCCGCGGGCCCGTCCCCACGGCGGGCATCGAGTGGGCCATGATCGGCGCGCCCGTCTGGTTGCTCGCGCGCGCGCAGGCCCGGTGGATCTTCTCGACGTGCTCGGTGACACCGGCGGCGTCGGCCGCGCACTTGAGGAAGGCGGCCCGGATCTCGGTTCCCTGCACGCCGCTTTCGATGTCCTCCACGAAGTGGTCCGCCATCACATCGACATCGCGGTTCTCGAAGTAGTGGGGGAGGTAGTCGTAGCTGTAGATGCCGGTGCACGCGACGATGCGCACCCCGCTCTCCTCAGCCACGCGCTTCATGAACCGGACATCGCGCCCGCCGAACATCGCGGTCGGGTCGAAGATCGTTCGCACGCCGTGCTCGGCCGCGGCGCGCACCGCCACGAGCGCAGCTTCGAGCTCGAGCTGCTCGTCGTAGCGGCCGGGCCACTGCTCGGCGACCGCCTCGTCACGGAAACGCACGTGCTCGTGCGCGAGCACGATCCCCAGCTCCCCGGCGTCGACCGGTCCCTGCACCGTCTGCACCTGCGCCACCGCTGCCTCCCGTTCCTCAGTGTGTCGTTCCGGCTCTCTCGTGCTCTCCCGCCGCGCCGAGGACTCTCAGCGCAGCGGCGCTCCCCACTCGGTTTCCTCGCGCAGCTGCTTCTTGAGCAGCTTGCCGCCGGGGTTGCGCGGCAGCGGCTCGCTGCGCGTGGCGAGGTACTGGGGCACCTTGAAGTCGGCGAGGTGCTCGCGGCAGTACTCGATCACCGCCGGGACGTCGAGCTCGCCGCCCGCCGGCACGATCACGGCACCGACCTTCTCGCCCATCATCTCGTCGGGCACCGCGACGACCGCGGCCTCGCCCACACCCGGGGCACCGGCGAGCGCGTTTTCCACCTCGATCGAGTACACGTTCTCGCCGCCGCGGTTGATCATGTCCTTCTTGCGGTCGACGATGTAGAGCAGGCCGTCGGCGTCGACCCGTGCGAGATCGCCCGTGTGAAGCCAGCCTTCCACGAACGTCTCGGCGCTCGCCTCGGGCTTGTTCCAGTAGCCCTCGACGACGTTCGGGCCGCGCACGAGCAGCTCGCCCACGCCGGTCTCGCCATCCGGCTCGTCGACCGCGAGGTCGACAACCGGCATCGCGAAGCCGACCGAGTCGGCGTGCTGTTCGGCCTCCTCGTCGGGAAGGAAGGAGGTGAGCGACGAGGTCTCGGTGAGGCCGAACCCGTTGCCGACACGGGCGTTCGGGAACGCCTGCTTGATCGCGTGCACGAGACTCTCTGAGATCGGCGCCCCGCCGTAGGAGATCCAGCGCACGTGGCTGACGTCCAGCTCCGCGAAGCGCGGGTTGTTCAGCACGGCGTGGTAGATCGCCGGGACGGAGACGAGCTGGTTGACCCCGTGCTCGCCGACGGCGGTGAAGAACCCGTCGAAGTCCAGCGGCCCGGAGAGGATCTCGACGCGCCCGCCGAGCTGCAGCAGCGGGATCAGCTGGCTGTTGCAGCCGGTGACGTGGAACAGCGGCACCGAGACGAGCGTCGAGATCTCGGGGCCTTCCGAGCGGTCGATCGGGTTGGCGCGGAGCGCGTTCTCGCTGTTGGTCATGAAGTTCCGGTGCGAGGTCATCGCGCCCTTCGGGAAGCCGGTCGTGCCGCTCGTGTAGAAGATCGCGGCGAGGTCGTCAGGGGAGAGACGCTCGGGCTCGACAGCCTGGGCGCCGATCAGCGTCTGGCCCGGCTCGAACGTGAACTTGGCGCCGGAGTCCTGCACGACGTAGGCGACCTCCTCGTCGGTGAAGCGGGTGTTCACAGGCACGACGACGCCGCCGAGCATCTGCGTGCCGAAGAACGCCAGTACCCAGTCGATGCCGTTGGCAAGCCGGATCGCGACGCGATCGCCGCGATGCACGCCGTCCCTGCGCAGCGCCCCCGCCACGCGCGCGGCGCGCTCCCACAGCTCTCCGTAGCTGAGCGATTCGCCGCCGACCTCGAGCACCGCGGTCGCGGCCGGATCCCGTTCGACGCTCGCTTCGAGCATCGCCACGAGCGAGTCGGGCAGGCCGACGTAGCGCGCGACGCCGTCCTCGTCTCGCTCGACGCCCGACTCGTCGAATGGGTTGCGGCCGCGTGGCAGTGGCTCGGGCAATTCGCTCTCCCTCTCTTGGCTGCGATCCGGGCTCGCCGAGCCCGCCCGCCGTGCTCCCTCGAGCCAGAGCCTACGCCGAGCGGCGCCGGCATGGCGCGTCGCTTAGTAACACTAGTGTAAGTTAGCTCTCCGGGCGGCTGCAGTGGCCGCCGAGGCGACAGGAGGGAGACATCGATGGGCACCGTCGACGTGGCGACGCTCGACATCACGATGACCAACGCCGCGGTCAGGGAGCTGCTCGCGGTCACGGAGAACCCGCGCCACCGTTATCTGCTCGAAGCCTACGACCGCCACCGCAACCTCGAGCACGCAGGACGCTGGGAGGAGATCTTCGCTCCCGAGATGACGGTCGAAAACCCGGTGTACCGCTTTCACATGGTGGGCGCGCCGCCGCTGACGCTCGAAGGGCGCGAGCAGGTCGAAGCCGTCTACCGGCTCTGGGCCGTGACCGACCAGTCGATCTTCTACGCCGAGGAGGAGACGCTTGCGGTGGGCGACCGGATGGTCGTGAGCACGATGGTCGGCTACCAGCAGACGCAGGGCGCGGCGCTGGCGGCGGCCGGCGTCGAGGCCGACCCCGAGGCGATGTACCTGCAGCGCGGCCGCGTCGCGATGATCTGGCCCTACGACGAGCGCTGCCGCTTGGTCGGCGAGAACGTGTGGGAGTACGAGGAGGGCGACCACGCGCTGATCAGGCTCGCGGCCGACGAGGTGCTGAGCACGGAGCGCGCCGCGGAGCTGCTCGCGCCGCTGATCAGGCCACTGCCGCCGTTCGACGAGCGCACGATGGCCGGCTAGCTGCCGGCCTGCGCAGTCGCGAGGTCCGGGCCCGGGCGACGCGGGTCGATCAGGATCTTCGCGTGGCGCTCCGGGTCGCTCAGCGCAGCGAACGCGCCGGGGACCCCCTCGAGCCCGACGGTCCCCGTGACCAGAGGGCTCGCGTCCACCTTGCCGTCGGCGAGCATGTGCAGGACGTCGCGGAACTCGAGCGGCGTGTAGCCGACGACGAAGCGCAGGTCGATCTCCTTGTTGACCGCCATCGCGGGCCTGAAGCGGTCCTCGCCCATGCAGACGCCCGCGACCACGATGCGCGAGAACAGCGGCGCCGTGCTGATGAGCTGCTCGATGATCCCGGGCACGCCGACGCACTCGAATGCGACCGGCGCCGGCGGCTTGATCCCGAGCGCGTCGATCCCGCGCCACACGCGGTGCCAGGCGATCGGCAGCCGCCTCAGCTTCTCGACCGTGCCGAGCGCCAGCTCCGCCGCCGCGTCGACTCTCCGCACGTGCTTGCCGCGGTCGGCGGCCGCGAACGGGTCCCGCTCGCCCGGATCGACGGTCGCGGTCGCTCCGCAGGCCTCGGCCAGGGCGCGGCGACCCGGGGACGGATCGCTGGCGAGGATCGTCCGCACGCCCTTCGCCGCGAGCATGCAGATCACTGCCAAGCCGATCGGCCCGCAGCCGATCACTACGGCGACGTCGCGCTTGCCGATCTCGCTGCGGCGAACCGCGTGCCAGGCGACCGCCATCGGCTCCGTCAGGGCGCTGATATCGGGGGAAAGGCCGTTCGGCACCGCGAGCGTGAGCGCCTCCTGCACGAGCGCCTGCTCGGCGTACGCACCCGGGGCGGACGCGGAGAGGCCCACCGCCTGCATGCGCCCATGGGTGCGGATCAGCGGCAGCGCGACGACGGGGGTGCCGGCGGCGAGCTTGCGGTCGCATCCCGGGCCGTGCTCGGCGAGCACGCCGCTGAACTCGTGGCCGAACACGACGCGTTGGTCAGAGCGCATGAACCCGTCGTAGCCGGCCTCGACCAGTGCGTCGCCCAGCTCGTCGCAGTGCTCGCGCGCATGCAGATCCGACCCGCAGATCCCGCATCGCAGCACCTCGATCAGCACCTGGCCGCGCTCCGGCTCGGGGGCGGGCAGCTCGGAGATCGCGAGCTCCGCCCGCATGCAGGTGACCGCCCTCACGTCGTGCTCTCGATCAACGTCATCCCTCCGTAACTTTACAGCGATGTAACTACTGCAAGGACCTTTGCAGCGACTGGGCTTTTCGTCGATCCGGGAGGCCCGCTCTCACCGCATCTGGTAGTCGCGCCGACGCAGCTCCCGAACGCCGATGCAGATCGTAGGCGACACCACGACGAGCCACGAGCTCGTGGACGAGGAGCGGCGCCGGGCGGCCGCGCGGCGCGGCGCGGCGGACGCGATGCTCCGCGAGCACCCCGACGCGTTGATCTTCGCCCAGTCGGCCGAGGGTCACATCGTGCCGGTCCCGCCCTCGCTCGGGCTGGGCGATCGCCGCGTCCTGGAAGACGAGGGCCGCACCGGCGTGGACCTCTGCGTCGCGGAGGACCGCATGGCGGTCGTCAAGGCCTGGGTCGAGCTCAAGGACCAGGGCATCGCAGAGGTCAGTGCCCGCCTTCGCAGCGACCCGCACACGTGGCGCCAGGTCAAAATGATCGACCTGCGCGACACGCATGGAGTGATCCTCACGATCGGATGGGTGAGCTCGGCGGAGGAGGCCGCGGCAGAGCCGCCGGCGGAGCAGCCGGTATCGAGCACCCCGCGCTTCTGCACCCGTCGCCAGGACGGCGAGGGGAACGTGATCGAGTGCGATGACGCCTACCTGCAGATGTTCGGTTACCGGCACGAGGCGGAAGTCGTCGGCCATCCGACCTTCGAACGGGTGCACCCGGACGACCAGGCGAGGGTGATCGAGAGCTGGGTCGCGATGGTCGCGACCAAACGGCCTCAGATGGCCCGGGTGCGCATGCGCTGCGGGGATGAGGGCTGGCTGTGGGTCGACACGACCTACCACAACTACCTCGCCGAGAACGGCGGCGGCTACGTGCTCGCCGAGTGCATCGACGTCTCGGCCGAGATGGCCGCGCAGGAGGCCCTTCAGGACCGCGAGGCGCTGCTGCGCCGCCTGGTCGAGGAGCTGCCCGATGGACTGCTGCAGCTCGATGCCCGCCATCAGCTGGCCTACACCAACACCCGGCTCTTGGAGCTGCTCGCCTTGCCCGCCGGCGACTCGGCCGCGTCCACGATCGAGAGCCTTCTCGCGCGTTGCGGCGCGGACGGCGCGGCGGACCTTCGTGCCGCCGTAGACGCCGCGCTCAGCGAGGGAGCGGCCCGCGACGTCGAGCTGGAGACGGGCGCGCCCGAGCCACGGCGGCTGATCTTCAAAGTGCTTCCGCTGCTGCGCGACGACGGCGTCGTCGGCGGCGTGATCGCATCGGTGCAGGACGTGACCGACAGCGCTCGGGCCCGCGAGGAGCTCGAGCGCCAAGCGAGCAGCGACCCGCTGACCGGTGCCCACAACCGGACCGCGATCATGGCGGAGCTGCGCGCCGAGATCGAGTCGGGGTCGCCGGCCGGCGTCGTGTACGTGGATCTCGACCGCTTCAAGCAGATCAACGACACCCTCGGCCACGCCGCCGGCGATGAGCTGCTGCTGGAGGCGGTGGCGCGCCTTCGGGGCGCGATGCGCTCCGAGGATGTGCTCGGCCGGCTCGGCGGCGACGAGTTCATGGTCGTGCTGCGGCGGGTCGCGGACGCGCAGGCCGCGACGCGCGCGGCGGAGCGCATCGGTGCCGCGCTGCGCGGCTCATACGAGCTCTCGGCGGGGACCGTCGAACTGACGGCCAGCATCGGCGTCGCGTTCGCGGGGCGCCCGGGCGCCGACGCGGAGCGGCTGGTCGAGCGCGCAGACGAGGCGATGTACCGCTCCAAGCGCGGCCGTCGCGGCGCCGCGGTGCTCGCGCGCGACTGATCCTTCAGACGGCCACGTGCTCGAGCCACGCTTGCGCGTGCTCGAGCAGGCGCGCCGGTGGAAAGCGGGCCGGATCCTCGATCACCATCAGCGCGTACTCGTCGGCCATCGCCGAGAGCGTGCGCGCTGTCAGCTCGGGATCGTCCGCGAGCGCCCCCGGCGGGAAGCCCGGTCCGACCGCCTCCGTCAGACCGCGGCGGACCCGTTCGCGCCCGCGGCGGATGCGCCGGCGCAGACCAGGCGGAGCTTCCTCGGGCGGAGCGAGGACGAGCCGCCACGTGTCGGGGTTCTCCTCGACGGCCGCGAGGTAGCGGCCGAGGCTCTCCAGCATCAACGCGACAGCGTCGCCGTCGCCCAGGTCGCCCAGCGCGGTCGTCTCGATCTGCTCGCGTGAGCGCTTCATCTCGCGGTCGACGAGCGCCTCCAGAAGCCCGTCGAGGTCGCCGAAGTGCTCGTAGACGATCGGCCGGGTCACCCCCGCAGCGCGGGCGACCGACTGGATGGAGACCCCGTTGAACCCCTGCTCGGCGACGATCGTCCGGGCCACGTCGAGCACCTGCTCGCGTCGCTCGGGCGCGGCCATGCGCCTGCGGGTCGCTGTCCTCTGCCGCGCCACCATCCCGATCCTACGCGTCGGGAAACCAGCGGCCTGCGATCTGCTCGATCGTGCCGATCGTTCGCACCGTCATCTCCCCGAGAGCGCGTGCGAGTGCGTTCGTGTCGAGCGCCGATTCGCTGACGCCGCCCGCCGGCAGCCAGTGCAGCTCTCGCCCATCGAACGCGAGCGCGTCGTCTGGGCCGGCGAGGGCGAGCGCCTCGCGGCGGGCGGGCGCCGCCGGCTTCGCCCCGAGCAGCATCACCTGCGGCTTGCCGTGCAGCCGCGCTCGTGTGGATTCGTCGAACGGCTCGGCGGCGGCGACGCGACGCAGCTCCTCGCCCGTGCGCACGAACGTCGCCACGGGATAGCCGAGCAGACCCGCCAGCTCGCGTTCGATCAGCTCGACGAGCGCCCGCTCGCTGCGCCTTTTCGGCGAACTGAACACGACGTTCCCGCTCGCCCGGAACGTGGCGACGTCCACCAGCCCGATCGCCTCGAAGTGCCCCCGCAGCTCCTCGTTCGTCAGCCTGCGGCTGCCGAGGTTCATGCCTTTCAGGAAGGCGGCGTGGTCGGGCACCGCCGCGACGCGCCGCTAGGCGGCTGTCGAGGCGCCCACGCGGTCGGCGAGGATCGCGGCCAGGCGGGCGCGGTGGCGCTTGGCGCCGCCGAGCAGCGCGGCGTCGATCTGGGCGCGCTTGTAGAGCCAGTGCACGTCGGCCTCCCACGTGAAGCCGATGCCGCCGTGCATCTGGATCGCCGACGCGGTCACCTCGCGCCCCGCCGTGGACGCGGACGCCTTCGCCATCGCCGCCGCCTCGGCGAGCTGCTCCGGATCGGCGTCGGCGCTCCAAGCGGCGGAGGCAGCAGCCGCGCGGGCCTTCTCCGTTTCCAGCAGCATCTGCGCGCAGCGGTGCGAGACGGCCTGGTAGGAGCCGACCGGGACGCCGAACTGCTTGCGGTCCTTGACGTACTCGACGGTCATGTTCAGCGCGCGGTCGCACACGCCCACCAGCTCCGAGCTGACCGAAACGAGCGCGCGGCCGAGACCGGCGCACGCTCCGCCGTCGCCGACCGCCTCGCCGTCGCTGGTCGTGACGCGGGCGGTCGAGCGGGTCGGGTCGATCGACTCGACCGGCGTCACCTCGGCTTCCTCCGCTGCGACGATGCGGCCCGAGCCGTCGTCTTCGACGAGCACGAACACGCCCGCCTCGCGGCCGCCGAGCACGAGCTCGGCGACGCCGTCGCGCAGCTCACCGAGCGCGCCGATCGTCTCGCCCGAGGCGAGGCCCGGCAGCCAGCGCTCACGCTGCTCGGGGGAGCCGTCCTGCTGGATCACCGTCGCGGCCATCGTGCTCGCCAGGAACGGCACCGGCGCCAGCGAGCGTCCGAGCTCCTCGCAGAGAATCGACAGCTCGACCTGCCCGAGGCCCTGGCCGCCGTGCTCCTCGGCGATCGCGATGCCGGGCCAACCGAGCTCGCGCAACTCGTCCCAGAGCGCCTCGTCGGTGGTGCTCAGCTCGGCGTGCTCGCGCACGCGCTCGGGGCGGGCGCGGTCGGCCAGCAGCTCGCGGGCGGTGCGCTGGATCTCGCGCTGGTCGTCTGAGAGGCCGAAGTCCACAGCTAGGCGGCGACCTTCAGCCGCGGAAGGCCGAGCACGCGCTCGGCCACGATGTTCTTCAGCACCTCGGTCGTGCCGCCCTCGATCGTGTTGCCGCGGGCGCGCAGGAACTCATAGCTCCAGCTCGTGCCCGAGGTCAGGGCCGTGGGGCCGACGATGTCGGCCGCGAGCTGGGTCAGGCGCTGGTTGGTTTCAGACCACAGCCACTTGACGAGCGAGCCCTCGGGGCCAGGCTGGCCGTAGCGTTCGACGTCTGTCAGGCCCTTCCAGGCGAGCAGGCGCAGCGTTTCGCAGCGCGTATGCAGCTCGGCGAGCTCGTCGGCATAGAGCGGGTCCTCCAGCAGCCCGCGCTCGGCCGCGAGGGCGATCGTGTCGTCGAGCAGCTGGCGGAGCCGGATCTGGAGCGCGAAGCCGAGGCCGGCGCGCTCGTTCATCAGCGTCGTCAGGGCGACCTTCCAGCCGTTGCCCACGCCGCCGATCACGTTCTCGTCGGGGATCCGGGCGTCCTCGATGAACAGCTCGTTGAACTCGGCCTCACCCGTGATCTGGCGCAGCGGGCGCACCTGCACCGCGTCCTGCTCCATGTCCATCAGGAAGTAGGTCAGGCCCTTGTGCTTGGGCACGTCCGCGTCGGTGCGCGCGACGAGCATGCACCACTTCGAGTACTGGGCGCCGCTGGTCCAGACCTTCTGTCCGTTGACGACCCAGTCCTCGCCGTCCTTGACGGCGCGCGTTTTCAGCGCGGCCAGATCGGAGCCGGCCTCGGGCTCGGAGAAGCCCTGGCACCAGATCTCCTCCGCGCTCAGGATCGGGGAGAGGTAGCGCTCCTTCTGCTCGTCGCTGCCCCAGACCATCAGGGTCGGCCCGCCGAGCAGCAGACCGAGCACGTTGGCCGGAAGCGGCACGCGGGCGCGGCCGAGCTCCTCGAAGTAGATCGCCGACTCGGACAGGCTGGCGCCCCGGCCGCCGTACTCCGTCGGCCACGCCGGCGCGGCCCACCCGGCGTCGTAGAGCCGGCGCTGCCAGTCGCGGCGCCAGGCGTAGTGGGCGTCCTCGCCGCCTGAGGTCGGGACCGCCTCGGGGCGGTTCTCCGCGAGCCACACGCGCAGCTCGTCGCGAAAGGCCGTCTCCTGGGGGCTGAACGTCAGGTCCATTTGTGGGCGCAAAGCCTACCCGTGTGAGACACGCGGCGCTCCGTGACCCGGTCGGCGCGGGAACGTGGGCTAGGTGATCTCGATCGGGGTGCCCAGGGCGATGAGCGACCACAGTTTCGTGATGTCCGCATCGCGCATGCGAATGCAGCCGTGCGAGGGGCGGCCCGGGATCAGCTGCGGTTCGTTCGTGCCGTGGATGCCGACTACGCCGCCGCCGGGCCATTCGCTGAGCGTCGGGGCGTAGGCGCTCGTGCCGATTGCGAACGGCCCGTAGATCGGCGAGCCGATCGAGCGCAGCTTCTCGAGCACGTAGAACTCGCCCGCCGGCGTGACCGTGCTCGGCTTGCCGACGCCGACCGGTGCGCTGAAGATCGCGCGCCCTTCCCGGAACAGGGTCGCCTGCAGTGAACCCTGGTCCACCAGCAGGTAGCTGCGCACGACGTGCAGGGATCCGAGCGCCGAGCGCGGCACCCAGCCGAGGCGGCCGTTCGGGCGCGCCGGCACCTCGACCTGCAGCCAGCTCCCGGCTCTCGGCGTCTTCGCGGCGGCGAGCACGACGTACAGCTCGGCTTGATCGTCGGGGGTGAGAAACCGCAGCCGCCCGACCGGGCGCGCCCGCGAGGAGGGCTCGGAGCGGACGGCGGAGTCGTTTTCGGGGTAGGCCCAGCGCGTCACGCTGCGGAGATTCGAGAGCCGCGTGACGACCGCCCGCGGCGGCGCGTTGGAGGCCGTCGGGGTCGCCGCGCCCTGCGCCGAGGCTCCCGGCGCCGCAAGGCCCGCCACCGCGAGCGCGGCGCCCGCGCGCAGCAGGCCACGGAGCCGCCGGCGCTGCCGGTGCTTTCGCGGGAAGCCCATGTTCTGAGGCTACCCCGTGAAGTGCGGGGCGATGACAGCTGAGTGGCAGCGCACCACGGTCATCGAACGCGTCGCTTTGGCCGGTTTCGCGCCTTTCGCCGCCTTCATCGTGATCCTCGCCTGGATCCTATGGGCGCCGACTTTGAGCTTCGAGGCGTTGATGTGGATCGAGAGCAGGCCTTTGTGCGCGGCGGTCGCGCTCAGGCGGCGCAGCAGGTGGCCGTCGAGGTAGAAGGACACGCTGGCGACGTTGGCGGACTTGACGCTCGCGGTGAAGGAACTGCGGACGCAGCCCTGGGGACCGCGCAGCGACGGGATCGTGGCCGAGGTGAAGCCGAGCACGCCGGATTTGCTTGTCGACGTGGAGCTGGCGCCGGAGCTCGCGGAGATGCCGGCGACGCCGCCGTTGGGCGTGGTTTTGGCCGGCGGTGGTTTCGGCGGTTCTTTGTTGCCGTCTTCCGGTTCGGGTTCTTTTTTGTGTTCTTCTTCGGTCACGGGCGCGACTTCGACCGGGTTCGACCGTTCGGTGATGGGCTCACCTTCGCCCTCTTCGGGCGTGCCCGTGATCGTCGCGACGTTGAGCACTTTGCCGGCGGTCGCGTCGGCGGGGGTGATTTTGTGCACGCAGACGATCGTGATCGTGCCGAGCGGTTCGATCGGCTCCGTGTCCTCACCCGAGATCGTGCCCGGGTCGCAGAGGGCGTCGGAGAAGCCGGTGAACGTGAGCGGCGTGTTGCCGGTGTTCGTGACGATCATCTCGTACATGATCGACTGGCCGACCATGCCGCTGAGCGTTTCGGTCGTGAACGGGCCGCCGAGCGACTGGAGCTTTTCGATCGTCAAGGCGGGGTGCGGCGGACAGGTCACCGTCTGGTGGATGTCGAAGCCGCCTTTGACGCCGTTCGTGTCCCAGTGGGAGCGGATGTCGACGGTCGAGCGGCCCACCGGCGCGGCGACCGGGATCACGCTCGTCGCGCTCGCGCCTTCGAAGCTGAACAGTTTCGGCGGGAAGTTGACCGGTTCCAGCGGCGGCGGAGGGCTCTTGATGTGAACGCCCTGCCAGACGAAGTTCGGGCTGCCGGGAACGACGTTGAAGTCGTGGTATTCGATCGTGATCGACGTGCAGTCGATTTTGACGTCGGCGTTCGTGTCGGATTTGTGCCCCAACAGCAGTTTGCGTTCCGCCTTGCGTTCCGCGCCTCGTTCGGCGGCGGCCTTGCGTTCCGCTCCGCGCTGCTGGCGGTGGGCGCCGCGTTCGGCCTGGCGCTGTGCGGCCGCCTGGCGTTTGGCGTCGCGTTCAGCGTGTTTCGCCGCGCGCCTGCCCGCGGCGCCTTCGTTGGCGAAGCCCGCAGGCGCGAGCACGGCCAGGCTCAGGATCGCGAGGATCGCGAGCGCGAGCAGGCGGTTGCGGCGCACGCGTGCCTCCGCCGTTCGGCGGCTGCGTGAGTGCTGCGAACGTCCAGGTCTCGGGGGGCGAACCGGGGAGCCCTGTCTCATTCCTTGATGCCTATTCCGTCCCGCTCCATGGGTTGGGTCCCCCTTGGGCCTGAGCCACATTCGTCCCGTAAAACCGATCCCGCAACTTCCCCCTCGAGAGACGCGGCTACCGCCGTTTCAGTGTCCCGCTAGGAGCGCTCTTATTTATCCCCCGCGCAGGGGGATCTTCAGGGGAGGGGAAGGGTGACGAAACGGGTGATGCAACTCTCACCCGTCAGGATGCGGCGCCGATATGATCCCTCGCCATGGCCGACACGCAGACGATCAGCGTCGCACTCGGGCGCTTCGACGATCTGCTGGCCCGCGGGCTGCGCGGGCTGATCGAAGACGACGAGCAGCTCGAGCTGGTCGCGCAGGACGTCGCGGTCACACAGCTGCCCACCGTGCTGCGCGGCCGCCGGCCCCACGTGGCGATCGTCGACGCCGCGCGACTGCGCACCCCGGCCGAGGTGCGCACGCTCTCCGCGCGCCACTCGGCCACCCACCTGCTGCTGCTCGCCGACCGCCCGACGAGCGTGGAGTCGGCCCAGCTGCTCGCGTTCGGCGCGGCCGCGTGCCTCGCGAAGAGCACCCAGTCGCGCGACGTGCTGAACGCGATCCACCTCGCCTCGCGGGGCATGCAGCTCGCGCCCCGCGACTCCGGCGGGCTCGCCCGCGGCACCGGGCTGCTGACAGCGCGCGAGGTCGACGTGCTCAGCGGCCTGCAGCGGCGCCGGTCGAACTCGCAGATCGCCGCGGAGCTGCACGTCAGCGTCGAGACGGTGCGCACGCACGCGCGGCACATCTACCGCAAGCTCGGCGTCGCCTCGCGGCGCGAGCTGCTCGGGCCCTCCACGCTCGGGGGCGACAGCCGCCAGCGGCGCTAGATTCGTCGCGTGGCGAGCGAGCCGCCGACGAGCCTGCGCGTCGCCCACCTGGACGCCGACGCCTTCTACGTCTCGATCGAGCTGGGACGGCGCCCCGAGCTGCGCGGGCGCCCCGTCGTCGTCTCAGGCACGGGCCCACGGGCCGTGGTCACGACCGCCAGCTACGAGGCTCGCCGCTTCGGCGTCGGCTCGGCGATGCCGGCCGCGCGCGCACGCCGGCTCTGCCCGCAGGCCGTCTTCCTGGCACCGGACTTCCCGGCCTACCGCGAGGTGTCGGCGCGGATGATGGCGATCGTCCGGCGCCAGGTCGAGCGCGTCGAGGTCGTCGGCCTGGACGAGGCCTACCTCGACCTCGACGGCCTGTTCTCGCCGCGGACCGCGATGCGCCGGCTCGTCTCCGAGATCGCGGCCGAGCTCGGTATCACCTGCTCGGTCGGCATCGGCCCCAACAAGCTCGTCGCGAAGGTCGCCTCGGATGCCGAGAAGCCGGCGGGGTTCGTCGTGCTCACGCGCCGGCAGGCGTGCGAGCGCTTCGGCGCGGCGCGTCCCGGGCTGATCCCAGGCATCGGGCCGAAGACCGCCGCCAAGCTGGAAGCGATGGGGCTCGGCACGCTCGCATCGGTCGCGGCGGCCGAGGAGCGGGTGCTCGTCGAGCGCTTCGGGCCGAACCTCGGGCGCGACCTGCAGCGGCGCGCGCGCTTCGAGTACGGCGGCAGCGTCTCGAGCGCCCGCAAGGTCGTCTCGGAGTCGCGCGAGCGCACCTTCGACACCGACATCAGCGACGGCGCCGAGCTGCGCGAGGCGCTCCGCGCGATGGCGGCCCGCCTGTGCGAGAGCCTGGCCTCGCACGCGCGCAGCGGGCGCACGATCGGGATCAAGGTGCGCTTGGACGACTGGACGACGGTGACGCGGGCGCGCACGCTGCCGGCGCCGACGCGCGATCCCGAGCTTGTCACGGGCGAGGCGCTGCGGCTGCTCGCCGAGTACGCGCCGCCGCGCCCGGTGAGGCTGCTCGGCGTGCGCGTCGCGGGGCTGCACGGCGACGAAGACGAGAAGCAGCCCGGCGACCCGCAAGGCCGGCCGGCCGCCGATCAGCTCGCGTTGCCCGTATAGGATCGGGGCGATGACGGCGGTTCGGATCGGCACGGCGGAGCTCGACGTCGAACGCAGCGGCCGGTCCGGCGGTGAGCCGCTGCTGCTGATCATGGGGATGAGCGGCACCGCACTGCACTGGGGCGAGCCGTTCCTCGAGGCACTGCGAAGGGACTACGACGTGATCGCGTTCGACCATCGCGGCGTCGGCGCGAGCACAAGGCTCGAGGGCGAGATCACGATCGCGGAGATGGCCGACGACGCGGCGGCGGTGCTCGACGCGCTTGGCATCGCCTCCGCGCACGTGATGGGGATCTCGATGGGCGGGATGGTCGCGCAGGAGCTGGCGCTGTCGCATCCCGAGCGGGTGCGCACCCTCACGATCGGCTGCTCGTACTGCGGAGGCGAGGGCGCCGAGCTCGCGCCGCAGCCGGTGATCGACCGCCTCGGCGCGGCGATGATGTCCGGCGACCGCGAGCGCGCGATCCGCACCGGCTGGGAGATCAACGTCTCGCCCGCGTTCGCAGCCGACGAGCAGGCATGGCAGCGCTTCAGGGCGATCGCCGAGGAGCGTGCCGTGGCGGTCCCGGTGGTGCTCGCCCAGCTGCGCGCCTGCACCGCACACGACACGAGCGCCCGCCTCGGCGAGCTGAAGATGCCGACGCTCGTCATCCACGGCACGCTCGACGAGATGCTGCCGGTCGGCAACGGCCACGTGATCGCCTCGCTGATCGACGGCTCGCGGCTGGAGATCCTGGAGGGGGCAGGGCACCTGTTCTTCTGGGAGCTCCCGGAGCGCTCGGCCGAGCTCGTGCGCGCTCACGCCGCCGTGCACGCCTGACCCGCCGCTCGTGGCTGCAGAGCCGATCGCCTTCGACGCCGGCGGGACGACGCTCAGCGGGGAGCTGAGCGGGGAGGGCGTTCCCGTCGTCCTGCTGCACGGCCTGACGGCGACGCGCCGCTACGTCGTGATGGGCTCGCAGTCGCTTCAGCGCTCGGGCCATCGCGTGCTGGCCTATGACGCCCGCGGTCACGGAGCTTCGGCGCCGGCCGCGGACGGCGACTACGGCTACGGGCGGCTCGCCGCCGACCTCGCCGCGGCGCTCGACGCGGCCGGCTTCGAGCGCGCGGTGCTCGCCGGCGCCTCGATGGGCGCGCACACCGCCGCGCGCTTGGCGATCGAGGACCCGGGGCGCGTCGCGGCCCTCGTGCTCGTGACCCCGTCGTTCGACCCGGGGTCCTCCCGCTCGGACGCCGAGCTCGCGCGCTGGGACGCGCTCGCGCGCGGCCTGCGCAAGGGAGGCGTCGAGGGGTTCGTGGCGGCGTATGACCTCGAGAATGTCTCCGCCGCGCTGCGGCCGACCGTCGAGACGGTGCTCCGCCAGCGGCTGTCCGCGCACCAGCATCCACTGGCGGTCGCCGACGCGCTCGAAGCCGTTCCGCGATCGGCGCCGTTCGAGGACGCGGGCGAGCTCGCGGGGCTGGATGTGCCGGCGCTGGTCGTCGGGAGCCGCGACGAGGCGGACCCCGGCCACCCGCTCGCGGTCGCGGAGCGATGGGCCTCCTGGGTCCCCGGCGCGCGCCTTGCCGTAGAGGAGCCCGGACGCTCTCCGCTGGCCTGGCAGGGGGGCCAGCTGTCGCGGCTGATCGCCGAGACTTCGGCAGACGTCCGTACGTGATAGCGTACGGCGCATGCCCGTAAGGGAGTGGGACGGATCGAGCTACGACCGGATCTCCGGCGTGATGCAGTCGATGGGCATGGAGGTGCTCTCGCGCCTGGCGCTGACCGGCGAGGAGACGGTGATCGACGCGGGCTGCGGCTCGGGCCGCGTCACCGAAGCGCTGATGGAGCGCCTGCCGCACGGGCGCGTGATCGGGGTCGACGAGTCGGCGTCGATGATCGCCACCGCGCGCGAGCGGCTGGGGCCGGGGGTCGAGCTCCTGGTCGCCGACCTGCTGGAGCTCGAGATCGACCAGCCGGCCGACGCGATCCTCTCGACCGCGACGTTCCACTGGATCGGCGATCACGAGCGGCTGTTCACCCGCATGCGTGCATGCCTGCGCCCCGGCGGGCGGCTGCTCGCGCAGTGCGGGGGAGAGGGCAACATCTCCGAGCTGCGCCGACGCGCCATGACCGTCGGCGAGCGCGAACCGTACGGCGCGCACCTGCGCAGCTTCCGGGCGCCCTGGAAATACGCGGCGCCTGACGTGACGCGCGAGCGGCTACTCGCAGCCGGTTTCGCGAGCGCCGAAGCCTGGCTGGGGCTCGCGCCGCAGCAGCCCGAGCACCCGCGCGAGTTCCTGGAGACGATCGTGCTTCAGCCGCACGTGCAGGCGCTGCCGGCGGAGCTGCGCGCGCCGTTCATGGACGACGTGCTCGCCGAGCTGGGCGAGCCGGTCGTGGTCGACTACGTGCGGCTGAACATCGACGCCACCGCCTGAGCGCGGGCGCCCCTCAGACGCCCGCGGCGAGCTCCTCGTCGGCCGAGCCCGCGGGCAGCTCCTGGGCGTCGGTGCCGGCGAGCCTCGCGTCTTCGGCATCGGGAGCGGCCTCGTCGCGCTCCGCATCGGCCACGACGGCGTCTTCTTCTGCCTGCACCGAGAGCGCCTCGCCCTCGCCGCCGGCGAACTGGGCCCCGGCGGCGAGCGCGGCGTAGCGTCCGCCCGCCGCGAGTAGCTGCTCGTGCACGCCGCGTTCGACGATCCGCCCGTCGTCGAGCACGAGGATCTGATCGGCGTCGCGGACGGTCGAGAGCCGGTGTGCGATCGCGATCGTCGTGCGCCCGCGCGCCAGCTCGTCGAGCGCAAGCTGCACGGCGCGCTCGGTCTCCGTGTCGAGCGCGGAGGTGGCCTCGTCGAGGATCAGAACCGGCGGGTTTCTCAAGACCGTGCGGGCAATCGCGATCCGCTGCTTCTCGCCGCCGGAGAAGCGGTAGCCGCGCTCGCCGACCATCGTGTCGTAGCCCTCGGGCAGCGAGGCGATCAGCTCGTGGATCTGCGCGGCACGCGCCGCGGCTTCGATCTGCTCGTCGCCGGCCTCCGGGCAGGCGAAGCGCAGGTTCTCGCGGATCGAGGCGTGGAACAGGTAGGTCTCCTGAGAGACGAGGCCGACGGTTTTCGCGAGCGAGCCCAGGGTCATGTCGCGGATGTCGACCCCGTCGATGCTGACCGAGCCGCGCTGGGGCTCATAGAGGCGGGCGACGAGGTAGGCGAGCGTCGTCTTGCCGGCGCCGGTCTCGCCGACGAGCGCCGTGCGGGTGCCCGACGGAACCTCGGCCTCGATCTCCGAGAGCGTCCACGGGCCCTCGGCGCCGTAGCGGAACCACACGTCCTGCAGGCGAACGTCCCCGCGGACGTCGCTCAGCGCGCGCGCGTCGGGGCGTTCGACGATGTCCACCGGCAGGTCCAGGTACTCGAAGATGCGCCCGAACAGGGCGAGCGAGGTCTGCACTTCCAGCCCGACCGAGAGCAGCGACTGGATCGGGAACAGCAGCCGCGTCTGCAGCGTCGTGAAGGCGACGACCGTGCCGACCGAGATCACGGGCGCGCCGGCGAACTGGATGCCCCCGAACAGGTAGACGAGCGCCGGCATGATCGCGAAGCTCATCTGCACGGTGGCCATGCGCCAGCGCCCGGCCATGCGAGCGCGCACCTCGAGGTCGGCCAGTTCACCGGACTCGTCGCTGAAGCGCCTCACCAGCTCGGGCGAACGGCCCATCGTCTTGCCGAGCAGGATGCCCGACACCGACAGCGACTCCTCGACGAGGCTCGACATGTCGGCCAGGCGGCTCTGGCGAACCGACTGGATCCGTCGCCGCTCCTCGCCGACGCGGCGGGTGAGCCAGACGAAGAACGGCAGCAGGATCAGCGAGAAGACGGCCAGGCGCCAGTCGAGCAGGAACATCGCGATCACGGTGGCGACGACGGTCGTGACGTTCTGGACGATCGAGGTGGCGGTCGAGGTCACGACGCTGTCGATCCCGCCGATGTCGTTGGCGATCCGAGACTGCACCTCGCCCGTGCGGGTGCGCGTGAAGAAGGCCAGCGACATCCGCTGCAGGTGCGCGTAGACGGCGGCGCGCAGGTCGTGCATCACCCGCTGGCCGACCTGGTTGGAGATCCAGGTCTGGGCGACGCCGATCACGCTCGTCAGCACCGACAGCGCGATCATCCCCGCCACCAGCTCGACGAGCAGCTGAGTGTCGTGGTGCGGGTAGGCCGTGTTGATGATTTCCCGCAGCAGGAACGGGCTGATCACGCCGAGCCCGGCTGCCAGGAAGATCAGGCTCAGCAGCACGCTGAGCCTCGGCCGGTACGGGGTGAAGAGCCGCGCGATCCGGCGAAGCGAGACCGGGGCGGCGGGGATGTCCTCCGGGCGCATCTCCGGCGCGCGCCGGTGACCGTCCCCCGAACGCCCCGGCGAGAAGGGCTGGGCGCTCACTGCATTGACTTTAGCGGTGCCGGTGCAGGGTCCGGGGCCGCACTCCCGGCGCCGCTCTTAGAATCTCCGGAGGTGAACGTCGCAGCCCTCGAACTGTCCGCGGAGCAGATCCGCGTGCTCGGATGCCTGCTCGAGAAGCAGCGCACGACGCCCGACACCTATCCGCTGTCGCTCAACGCGCTGCGGCTGGCGTGCAACCAGTCGACGAACCGCGATCCGGTCGTCGACTACGACGAGGCTACGATCCGCGAGGCGCTGGAACGGCTGCAGCGGCGCGGGCTCACGCGGCTTGCAAGCGGCGCGGGCAGCCGCGCGGCCAAGTACCGCCACCTGCTCGCCGAAGCGCTGCCGATGGACCACGGCGAGGAGGCCGTGATGTGCGTGCTGATGCTCCGCGGCCCGCAGACACCCGGCGAGCTCAAGCAGCGCGGGGAGCGGATGCACCCCTTCACCGGGCTCGAGGAGGTGCACGAGACGCTCGAGCGTTTGATCGGCCGCGGCCTCGTGCAGCGGCTGCCCCGCCGGCCGGGCCAGAAGGAGGAGCGCTACCGCCAGCTGCTCGGCGCCCACGGCGATGAGGGCGGCGACGCCGCCGACGAGCTGGCCTTTCGCGCGGGCCGCCCGGCCGTGATCGAGCCGGCTCCGAACGGCGGCTCGGCCCTGAACGGCGCCCCGCACGAGCTGGAGGCGCGCGTGTCCAAGCTCGAACGCGAAATGGCCGAGCTGCGCGCGCTGCTCGCCGATCGCCGCGCCGGCGCCGCCTCCGAGCCCCGCGGGGGTTCTTCATGAGCCACCTCGCGCTGCTCGCGAGCTCGTCGGATACCGCGACGGGGGTCGGCATCCCGGTCGCGGTCGCGGCCGGCCTCGTGTCGTTCCTCTCGCCGTGCGTGCTGCCGCTCGTCCCGGGCTACCTGTCGACCGTGATCGGCGTCACGCCGCGCGACCTGCAGGAGGGGGTGGGGGTGAGGAGGGTGCTCGTCCCGAGCCTGCTGTTCATCCTCAGCTTTTCGGCGATCTTCATCCTGCTCGGCCTGAGCGCGACCGTGATCGGCCACTCGCTGAACTCGCACAAACACACGCTCGAGCAGGTGGGCGGTTATCTGATCATCGCGATGGGGGCCGTGTTCCTCGCGACCCCGTTCATCTCGATGCTCAACCGCGAGTGGCACTCCGAGACGCTGCTGCGGCTGGCCGGTCGCGGCGGTCCGCTGGTGGCCGGCGCGGCGTTCGCGATCGCGTGGACGCCGTGCACGAGCATCACGCTCGGTGCAATCCTCACGCAGGCGGCGATCTCGAGCTCGGCGGCCCACGGCGCGCTGCTGCTCGCCTTCTACTCGCTCGGCCTCGCGATCCCGTTCCTGCTGATCGCGCTCGCGTTCGACCGCATGACCAACGCGCTCGCGATCGTCAAGCGCCACTTCCCGGTGATCATCGGGATCGGCGGCCTGGTGATGATCGTGCTCGGCCTGCTGATCGTGACGGGCGAGTTCACGATCCTCAACAACAAGGCCCAGGCGCTGACGAGCGAACTCGGCCTGCCGACGACGAACGTCTAGACCGATCGTCCGGCGCCCCTCAGGGCAGGATCACGCGCTGGGCCTCGTAGACCGTCGTTTGCGGCTCGTTCGGTGGGGGCCCGCCCATCACCGCTTCGATCGCGGGCCGCAGGCGCTCCTCGTCGAAACGGTCCGCCTGCTCGCGCGACTCCCACACCTCGACGATCTCCCACTGGCCGCCCGTGTCCCCGGCGGCGTGGGCGATGAGGCCGTCCGGCACGTCCGCGTCGACTCCCATCCGGCGATTTACCTCTTCGTACATGTCCGCCGTGACCATCGGCGGGCGGATGATCCTGATGATCGCCATCGCGCTGCTCCTTCCTCCGGTGCTGTGGTGTGACGACGATACGCCCCCGAGGCGCTGACGAGCGAACTCGGGCTGCCGGCGACGAATGTCTGAGCCCTAGTCCGATCCGGAGTACGGAACGAGCGGCGGCGGATGTGATCCTCGGCGCGTGGACGCCGCCGTCGCAAGCGCTCGAGGCGCACCGCGCGGGCAGGATCGGGCCGCGGCCGCGTGGGTCGGCTCTCCGCGTCGCTTCATCGCGCCGCTCGCGCTCGCCCAGTTCATCTGCAGCTTCGCGGGCTCGAACATGAACGTGATGATCAACGACATCAGCCACGACCTGCACACCGACGTCAAAGGCGTGCAGACGACGATCACGCTGTTCCTGCTGATCATGGCGGTGCTGATGATCCCCGGCAGCAAGCTCACCGATCGCTGGGGGCGCAAGCGATGCCTGACCGGCGGCCTGATCGTGTACGGCGTCGGCACGATCCTCAGCGCCGTCGCGCCCAACCTCGGGATCCTGATCCTCGGCAACTCGGTCTTCCAGGGCGTCGGCACGGCGCTGCTGATCCCACCCGTCTACATCCTCGCCACGATGGCGTTCACCTCGCTCACCTCGCGCGCCTGGGCGTTCGGCGTGATCAGCGCGATGGCCGGGGTCGGCGCCGCTGCCGGGCCCCTGCTCGGGGGGCTGATCACGACCGGGATCAGCTGGCGGGCGGCGTTCGTCTTCCAGGCGCTCGTCGTCGTCGCGATCGTGCTGCTCAGCCGGCGCATCCACGACCCGGTCGCCCCCGACCCCTCGCGGCCGTTCGACGTGCGCGGCGCGGTGCTGTCCGCCGCCGGCATGTTCTGCCTCGTGTTCGGGATCCTGCAGGCCGACAGCAACACGACGCTGCTGATCGTGTTCGTGGCCGTCGGCCTCGCGCTGCTCGCCGGCTTCTACCTCTATATCCGCGCGCGCGACCGCTCCGGGCGGACGGCGCTGCTCTCGACCGCCCTGTTCCGCAACCGCACCTCGAATCTCGGCCTGGTGACGCAGAACCTGCAGTGGCTGTTGCTGATGGGCGTGTCGTTCACCGTCTCGGTCTTCCTGCAGACCGAGCGCCACTACAGCGCGATCAAGACCGGCGTGATCTTCACGGCCGCGACGGTCGGCGTGCTCGCCTCCTCGCTCGGTGCCGAACGGTTCGCGAAGCGCCGATCGCAGCGGCTGCTGATCACCGGCGGCTTCGTCACGACGGCCGCGGGGGTCGGGCTGCTGCTGGGGCTCGTCGGGCTGTCCAAAGACAGCGCCTGGGCGCTCGCCCCCGGCCTGCTGCTGATCGGCCTCGGCCTCGGCGTGATGCTGACCCCCTCGGTCAACGTCGTCCAGTCGAGCTTCCCCGACGAGCAGCAGGGAGAGATCTCGGGCCTGTCGCGAAGCGTCTCGAACCTCGGCTCGTCGTTCGGAACCGCGATCGCCGGCACGATCCTGGTCTCGGATCTGACGCAGGGGAACGGCACATATGTCGCGGCGATGATCGTGCTGGCGGCGTTCGCGTTGATCGGCGTGGGGGTCGGGTCGCGGCTGCCGGCGCGGCCGGAGCCCGGCTAGCGGGCGGCCGCTACGCGCGCTGCGTGGCCCTCGCGATAGCGCGCTTCCCAGGCCTCCTGGTTGCGCTTCGCGTCGAGCACGAACGGCGAGTAGCCGATCGCTTTGACGATCCCCTCGTTGATCGACGACTCGGGGAAGGGGAGGGGGCGCATGACGTCGACGAACAGCACCACCCGCGTCTCGTCGGTGTCGTTCCAGACCTCGTGGTTGAAGGTGTCGTCGAAGATCATCGACTTGCCCTCTTCCCAGTGGCGGTAGTCATCGCCGACGCGGATGCGGCACGACTCCGCGTCCTCGGGGACGATCAGGCCGAGGTGGTAGCGCAGCACGCCCTTGTACGGCCCGCGGTGGTCGAGGATGTGCTTGCGCGGGCTGAGGATCGAGATCATCGCCGTCTTCATGCCCGGGATCTCGCGCATCAGCTGCGCCGTCCGCGGGCACATCTCGACGCCGAGCTTCGCCTCGAAGCCGTAGCCGTAGATGAAGAACGTCTTCCAGCGGTCGTCGTCGGTGATCTCGATCTGGTCCTTGGAGATGTCCTGGAAGTTGGCCAGCGCCTCGCGGTCGGCGAGCAGCGCCTGCGCCTCGTCGCGGATCACCTCCCAGTTGTCCTCGATGTGCCCGACCCAGTCGAAGCGCTCGAGCGGGAAGAAAGTCGCGTCGCCGACGAGCGAGCGTTTGCCGATCCAGCGCTCGATCGGGGCGAGGATCCGCTCCCCGATCCGGATCGTCAGGTCCACCGTCCGGTCCCACAGCGTCTTGTGTTCCATCTGTCGCACCTCTTCTCCCCCCGGGTTCACCGCCTGCAGCTTAGACGCGGCCGGGGAGGGACCCGGTCGGCGAGCGAGGGGACTGGGGAGTAGGCTCGCCCCCCAGCGGAAAAGGAGGCTCGTATGAGACGTGGATTCCTGCTCGGCATCGCCGCTGCAATCGGCGTGAGAAGCCTGATGCACCGCGTTCTGCTCTGGCAGTTCGGACGCAACGTCGCGGCGCTGAACGCGGGCGACTACCGCCCGCTGCTCGCCAACTACGCCGAGGACGCGGTCCTGCACTTCAACGACGGGCCTCACCGCTGGGCGGGGGAACATCGCGGCAAGGACGCGATCGAGCGGTTCCTCCAGGAGTTCGTCGGCGCAGGGCTGAAAGGGGAGCTTCGCCAGCTGTGGACCGCGGGGCCGCCGTGGGCGATGACAATGGCGGTGCGCTTCGACGACGAAGCCAGCGCCGGCGAGGAGCGCCTGTACGCGAACCGCGTGGCGATGGTGATCCGCACCCGCTGGGGGCGGATCGTCGAGCACCAGGACTTCTACGAGGACTCCGAGCGGATCCCGGCGTTCGAGCGGGCATTGCAGGAACACGGCATCGCGCCGGTCGCCGCCTAGCCCTCTAGATCAAGAAAACGGCCCCCGGCGGCTTTCGCGCACCGGGGGCCGGTAATCAGGAGGGATCCCGAAACGTTGTTCGCTAGGCGGCCTCGCGCAGCGCCGCCAGCTCGGGGCTCTCCGCGAGCTTCTTCAGCGCGCGCTGCTCGAGCTGGGAGGCGCGCTCGGCGGAGAAGCCGAGCCGCTTGCCGATCGCCGTCAGCGTCTGGGGCTCCTCGCGGCCCGTGCCGAAGCGCAGGGTCAGGACCTTGCGCTCGGTTTCGGGCAGCTGGGAGATCGCACGGTGCACGATCTGCTCGCGCTCGTGCTCCCAGGCCGTCTCCTCCGGCGCCTCTGCGTCGGAGGGGAGCAGGTCGCCCAGCGCCGTGTCGCCGTCCTCGCCGATCTGCTGGTCGAGGCTGACGAGCGCCGCGCGCTGGTGGCGGACCTCCTCCACCTGGTCGACAGGGAGCCCGGTCTCCGCGGCGAGCTCGTCGAGCGTGGGCTCGCGGCCCAGCCGCACCGACAGCTCGCGCTCGACGCGCCCGACCTTGCGGGAGCGCTGAGCGACGTGGACGGGCAGGCGGATCGTGCGGCCCGAGTTCTCGAGGCCGCGCTGGATCGCCTGGCGGATCCACAGCGTCGCGTAGGTCGAGAAGCGGAAGCCCTTGCGCCAGTCGAACTTCTCGCTCGCCCGGATCAGGCCGAGCATGCCCTCCTGAACCAGGTCGGCCAGCGGCAGGCCCTGGTTCTGGTAGCGGCGCGCGTTCGACGCGACGAGGCGGAGATTGGAGTTGACGAGCAGTTCCTTGGCGTGCAGGTCGCCGCGCTCGATGCGCTTGGCGAGGTCGATCTCCTGTGCCGGCGTGAGCAGCGGGTAGCGGCGCGAATGCGCCAGCAGCTGATCGACCGACTCAGGGATGAACGTATCGGGCGTCCCTGCCGTGTCTATGCGCTCGATCGGGCTGTCAAGCCGCCCGGCGGCAGCCGTCCGCGTCTCGACGTCGGCCTGGGGGGCCTCGTCGGCGGCGGGAGCCGTAGGCTCGAGCTCTAGTGTGTTGTTGGGGGAGTTAGACATCTGGCGTCCTTCTAATCCGATACTTGGAGTCGGAATTATACGCCCTGGTAGTTGCGTTGTCAATTATTCTCAATGGAGTCGTTGTGCTTGCTCGTTCGACGTCGAGCACAGGCTCCCCTGCATTCCCTCCTGACCCTACGCTGCCCAGCCAAACCGGGGATAAAACCCGGCCGGGCGGCCAAAAGAGCGCTTCCGAGGGGCCTGCCGGACACCCATCGGAGCCCGCGCGGCGGGCGATGAGCGCCTGACGATAAGCTCGGCGCATGGACGCCGACCTGTCCGGGCGGGTCGTAGCGATCACCGGGGCCTCCTCGGGGATCGGCGAGGCGACCGCGCTGGCCTGCGCCGGCGCCGGGGCGTCGGTCGCGCTCGCGGCGCGGCGGACCGAGCGGATCGACGCCCTCGCAGGGCGCATCGGGAGCGAGTTCCCGTCCGTGCGGGCGATCGCAGTTACCGCAGATGTGGGAGAGGAGACAGAGGCCAACGCCTTCATCGAGCGCGCCACGGCCGAGCTGGGACGCCTGGATGCGCTGGTCAACAACGCCGGCGTGATGCTGCTCGGGCCGATCGCAGACGCGCCGACCGACGAATGGCGGGCGATGGTCCACGTCAACGTGTTCGGCGTCCTCTACTGCACGCACGCGGCGCTGCCGGTGATGCGCGAGCAGGGCTCGGGCCACATCGTCAACGTCAGCTCGGTCGCGGGGCGCTTCGCGCGGGCCGGCTCCGGCGTCTACAACCTGACGAAGTTCGGCGTGGGCGCCTTCTCCGAGGCGCTGCGCCAGGAGATCGCGCCGCTCGGCCTGCGCGTGACGGTGATCGAGCCCGGCGCCGTCGCCACCGAGCTCTCCGAGCACAACCGGCCGGAGATCCGGGAGGTGATCCGCGGGATCTTCAAAGACGTCGAGCCGCTGCGCGCCGAGGACATCGCCGCCGGGATCGTCTACGCGCTCGCCTCGCCGGAGAACGTGGCCGTCAACGAGCTGCTGATCCGCCCGGCGCGCCAGGTTCGCTAGAAACAGGCTGCCCGCCCGGCCCGCGTTCCACGCCGGCCTCCGCGCCCTGCGCGGGCGCGATTTCGAGGAGCTCTTCGCCCGCGTGGTCGACCTGGAGCGTCGTGTGGTCGATGCCGAAGCGCTCGTGCAGGAGCGCCTCCATGTCGCGCCGCGCGCCGTGGCAGTCGGCCTCGCGCGCGACGAGGATGTGCGCCGAGAGCGCCGGGAAGCCGCTCGCGACCTCCCAGACGTGCAGGTCGTGGACCTCGACGACGCGGGGCATGGCAACCAGCGCGCGCCCGACTTCCTGCGGGTCCAGCTCCTTCGGCGCCGCCTCCAGGAAGATCCGGCCCGTCGCCCAGACCAGCCGCCAGCCGGAGCGGATCATCAGCGCCGCGATCGCCAGCGAGGCGATCGGGTCCGCCCGCTGGAAGCCGAAGATCAGGATCACGCCGGCGGCGAGCGCCGTGCCGAGAAAGCCGTAGAGGTCGGTGAGGACGTGCTGGAAGCTGCCCTCGATGTTGAGGTTCGAACGGTCGGCGCGCGCCAGCGTCGCCGCCGCGGCCACGTTCAGCACCGCCCCGCCGATCGCGACCGCCAGCACGAGACCCGCGCGCACGTGCGGCGGTTCGACGAGCCGGCGGATCGCCTCGAAGACGACGAAGCCGGCGACGACGAGCAGCGTCACACCGTTGGCCTGGGCGGAGAGGATCTCCAGGCGCCGGAAGCCGAACGTCAGCGCGCCCGCCGCGGGGCGCGCCGCCAGGCGCAGCGCGAGCAGGGAGAAGCCGAGCGCACCGGCGTCGGTGAGCATGTGCCCCGCGTCGGAGAGCAGGGCCAGCGAGTGCGCGATCACCCCCGCGACGATCTCACCCGCCATCACCACCAAGATCAGCGCCAGGGCGCGCCACAAGCGCGAGGCGTCGGCGGCGTCCCCGTGCGATCCGTGCGCGTGTGAACCATGGAGGAGGGCCACCCGTCGCACGATACGGGAGGGCCTTGACACGCGTGCGGATCGGCCGGCGCTCCGTGCCGGCCTCTAGGCTCCTTGGATGGCCCAGCCCGAGGCCAGTGGCCAGGTTCACCGCCCGACCCGCGCGGCCTCACCTCCGCGACGCACGACGCTCGTCTCGATCGCGGTCGCCGCGCTGCTCGTCGCGCTGAAGCTGGGCACCGGGCTTGCGACGAACAGCCTCGGCCTGCTCTCCGCGGGCATCGAGTCGAGCGGCGACGTGCTGGCGGCGGTGCTCACGTTCTTCGCCGTGCAGCTCGCCTGGCGGCCCGCCGACCGCGGGCATCCCTACGGCCACCGCCGCGCCGAGAACCTCGGCGCGCTGGGGGAGGCGGCGATCCTGATCGTGGGCGGGGTGATCGTGGCGGTGGCGGCGGTGATCCGCCTGATCGAAGGCGAGAGCCCGGAAATCCAGTGGTACCAGTTCGCGGTGCTCGGCGTGGCGCTCGCCCTCGATGCGAGCCGCACCGGCGTCTCGCTCCTCGCCTCGCGGCGCTACGGAAGCCCCGCGCTGCGATCCAACGCCTGGCACTTCGCGGCCGACGGGCTCGGCTCCGCCGCGGTGCTCGCCGGCCTTCTCGCCGCCAAAGCCGGCTTCCACGAGGGCGACGCGGTCGCTGCGCTCGTGGTCTCGGCGCTGATCCTCACGACGGGCGCCCGCCTGCTGGCGATGAACGCGAACGTGCTGATGGATCGCACTCCCGACGAGGCACGGATCGCGGCCGAGCGCGCGATCGGCGCGCTGGGCGCGGACGTCGAGCTGCGCCGGCTGCGTCTGCGCGAGTCGGCCGGGCGGTTCTTCGCCGACGTGGTGGTGAGCGTTCCCGCGGGGCGGCCGGTCGCGGAAGGACACGACGCGGCCGACCGCGTCGAGCAGGCCGTCGAGCGCGCGCTGCCCGGCAGTGACGTCGTGGTGCACGTCGAGCCGCGCCGCAGCGGGCTCGACCTGCGCGACCGGGTGCTCGCGATCGCGCTGTCCGAGCCGCTCGTCAAGGAGGCCCACGACATCACCGTGTTCGAGAACGGCTCCAAGGCGAGCGTCTCACTGCACCTGAAGTTCCCCGACGACCTCGACCTGCGCACGGCGCACGAGATCGCCGAGCGCGTCGAGCGCGCGATCCGCGCACGGCCGGGCGTCGAGGACGTGCAGACGCACCTCGAGCCGCTCGAGCGCCCGCTTCGAGCCCGCCCGTCCGACGCCGCCGCCGAAGCGGGCACTCTGCGGGCCGCGCAGGACCTCGTGCGAGCCCGGACGGGGCGGGAGGCCGAGAGCGTGCGGCTGCTCGCGACCGACGCCGGCCCGGTCCTGTTCCTGACGCTCGCGGGGCGCGACGGCGAGTCGCTCGCGGAGGCGCACGCGCTCGCGGGCGAGCTCGAGGACGAGTTGCGGGCTCGCCTCGGCGCCCTCGCCGATGTCGTAATCCATACAGAGCCCTGAGGCGCGGGGAAGGTTTCTCGTGCAGGCGAGGTCTTCATCCGTGGTCACAGAAACCTGCGCCCTACAGGAGGTCCCGGTGAAGAACCCGCTCGTCTTCGGCTGCGCTGCCGCGGCGGTCGCTCTGGCGGCCGGCTGCGGCAGCAGCGGCAAATCCACCAGCGCCACGACGGCGGCGCCCGCCTCGAACGCGCCCGGCACCACGCCGGCGGCAGGCAAATCCGCCTACGGCGCCGGCGGCACATCGGGTGCGGCTTCCGCCACGACCGCGAACGTGGTCGCCGTGAGCTCCAAGCCCGCGAAGATGGGCACGATCCTCGCCGCGGGCCCGAAGCACCTGACCGTCTATCTGTTCGAGGCGGACAAGGGCGGCCAGTCCGCGTGCTCGGGCGCATGCGCCGCCGCGTGGCCCCCGGTCACGACGGGCGGCCAGCCGCAGGGCAGCGGCTCGGTGAGCGCGGCGAAGCTGGGAACGATCACCCGCCCGGACGGGACCAAACAGGTCACCTACAACGGCCACCCGCTGTACTTCTTCGAGAAGGACGGGGACGACGGGGACGCATACGGGCAGGGTGTGAAGGCCTTCGGCGCCGGCTGGTACGTCGTGGCGCCGAGCGGCAAGAAGATTGACAACGACGAGGGTTCAGGAGGTGGAAGCAGTGCTTCGTAGACACTTTTCATCGCAGGTGCTGGCGGGGCTCGCAGCTCTCGTCGTCGCGGTCGGAGCCGCCGGCGCCGTCGCGCTTGCGAGCGGTCCCGCTCCGATCGTGAAGACGAGCGCCAACAAGACGCTCTCGAAGACGATCGTCGTCAACCCGGCCGGGCGCTCGCTGTACGCGCTCAGCCCCGAGACGACCCACCACCTGCTCTGCAAGGAAGCGTATTGCCTGGAACTGTGGCCGCCGCTGATCCTCCCGCACGGCGCGAAACTGCAGGCCGGAAAAGGCGTTCAGGGCAAGCTCGGGCTGCTGCGGCGCTCGGGTGGCCGGGAGCAGGTCACGCTGCGCGGCAAACCGCTCTACCGGTTCACCGAAGACCACAAGGCGGGCGACGCACACGGCGAAGGCCTGGAATCGTTCGGCGGGACCTGGCACGCGGTCACGGCCGCGGCGACTCCGACTCCCGCGAGCACGACGCCCGCTAAAAGCGAACCGGCGCCCAGCCCGATGCCGGCACCGACCCCGGCGCCCGGCCCGTACGGCTACTGAGCGCTGCTCGCGAGGGCCGGCCGCGTTACGGCCGCGGCCGGCCCCGCGGCCCATCCCGCGCAGGCGTAGGATGGTGCGCGCGACCCGCCGGCGCGGGAAGGTTCGCGTGAGGGCGGTGTCCTTGACAGCGACCCCGACACTGGAGGACAGAACGTTGAGGACCCTTGCAGCAGCCCAGGCCGCGGCGGCCGGCGGACGCAGGCGCTGGCTCGTGCTCCCGATGCTGATCGGACTGGTGGCACTCGCGGGATGCGGCAGCTCGTCGAACAGCACCACGACCAAAGAAGCGACCACCACGCCCGCGACGACCAGCGCGACCACCACCCCGGCCGCACCGGCGAGCGGCGCGAGCAGCGCGCTGAAGCTCGAAGCGGCCAAGAGCGGTCAGCTCGAATACAACACCAAGTCGCTCACGGCGAAGGCAGGGAAGGTGACGATCGAAATGACCAACATGGCCCCGCTGGCGCACAACGTCTCGATCGAATCGTCCTCCGGCAAGGTGCTCGGGGCGACGCCGACGTTCCAGGGGGGCACGAAGACGCTCAGCCTCGAACTGAAAGCGGGCACGTACAAGTTCTTCTGCTCGGTGCCGGGCCACCGCCAGGCCGGCATGGAAGGCACGCTCACGGTCCAGTAGGCCGCAGGCCCTCACCGGCGCGCGCGGCCGCCACGGGCGCCCGACGCGCGCCGGGGCGCCGCGCGGGCGCCGGCTGACAGTTGCTTGCTCGCTGGAGCGACCCCGGCGCCGACGCTAGCTCGCGGCCGCGGAGCTCGCTCGCCGTGCGCCCTTGACGCGGTAGAGCTCGGCGTCGGCCGCGCGGATCAGATCCTCGGGGCTCATGTGCACTCCGGAGGCGATGCCGATGCTCAGCGCGATCCCGCCCTCGATGCCGAGCGGGCGCAGGTCGACCCCGGCCGCGGCGCGGCGCAGGCGCCCAGCCGCGTGGGCGCCTGCTTCTGCGTCCGGGTCGCTCAGGACGGCTATGAACTCATCGCCGCCGATCCGCCCGTAGACGTCCTCGCAGCGCAGCACGTCACGCATGCAGTCGGCGAGCGCTCGCAGCACGCGATCGCCGGCCTCGTGACCGTGCCGGTCGTTGACCTGCTTGAAGCCGTCGAGGTCGATCATCAGCACCGTGAGCGGCTCGTCGCGCCGGCGCGAGCGCGCGGCGGCCGTGGCGAACCCCTCCTCGATGCCGCGACGATTCAGCATCCCGGTGAGCGGATCGGTCCGCGCGATCGCCGCGAGCTCGTCGGAGAGCTCGGCGAGCCGCGTGCGATCGGCCAGCAGCCGTGCGAGCAATCCCAGCATCAGGACGGCGAGAAGCGCCAGCAGCGCGAACGCGAGCCAGGGGGCGACCCCCGCGAGCCCGCCGGTGGTCGCATACAGGCTGCTGTCGGGGACGTCGATGACGATCCGCCAACTCGTCCCCGGCACGTTCGCCGTCGCGAAGGTGGCGGCGGCAGCGCCGTCGTGAAGCGAGCCGTGCGAGGCCCGTTTGAGCGCGCGCGCGAGCGCTGGGTCGGCGTTCGCGAGCGCCGCCTGACCAGTCCGCGGGCTCGCGGCGAGCACGTTGCCGTCGGCGTCGGTGAGAAAGACCTCGTGGCCGCGGGTCGTGCTCGCGTGATCGACCAGCGCTTGCAGTTCGCCGCCACCGACGCGATAGGCCGCGGCGAACACACGCAGCGCGCCGCTGTGCGTCCGGTACGGAGCCGCGACCGCGGCGACGCTCGCCGATGAGCCCGCGACGGGCACGACGCCCGAGACCGCCAAGGCGCCGCGGAGCGCCTGCTGGCCGGCCTGATAGCGCTCGGCGATGTCCCGGCCGATCACGGCCGAACCGTGCGGCGCGGTCGTGAGCGCCCGCCCGCTGGAGTCGAGCACCACAGCGAACGTCGCCCCGAACGCCTCGGCGAGTGATTCGAAGCGGGCGGCGGACACCCGCGGCGAGGACAGCAGCTGTTCGGCCGAGAGCTGCTCGCGGTGCGCCTGCTGGGAGATGTAGGTGCCGACGAGCTGCGCCGAGGTCCCGGCGCGAAGGCCGAGGTTGGCGCGCAGCTGCTGGCGCGAGCCTTCCTGGGCGTCGATGATCAGCGCGGCGACGGCGATCAGGGCCAGGAGCAGCCCGAGCGCGGCGGCCACGAGCGCACGCCGACGCCCGACCCAAGCGGTCGATCGAGGGAACACAGCCCCTGGATCGGCTTTGCAATGCGAGAACCTTAGGTGTCAGTTGGTCAGGGCTCTGCCCAGACCGGCGCGCCGCGCGAGAGCTGGTGGGCGGCCAGCGCGGCGCCGGCGGCCAGCGCGAGGGCGAGCCCGACGGCCGCTGCGACGGACACTTTCAGCGCCAGAAGGGCGCCTATGAGCGCGCCGATCAGCATCGCGCCGACCGACAGGAGGCGTCGCGCGCGGGTCACGCCCGATATGTGTCCCTCAGCCGCGAGTCCCGCAAGTGTTTTCGTCAGCACGGTGGTCGTCAGCTCCGGGACGGCCAGCAGCTGCGCGGCCGAGTTCTGGATCCCCATAGCGACGGCCAGAGCGGCGGTGATCGCATAGCGCGCGGCGGCGCTGGGCGGCGTCTTCGCGAGCAGCGCGACGAGCAGAGCGACCACGATCAGCACGCACTGGACCACGCTGGAGCCGCGCAGAAGCCGGCCGCGATGGGCGCTGAAGTGCGCTCCGATCTCGCCGCCCGCGCGGGCGCCGACGAGGAACGCGGCGAGTGCGATCAGCGAGCTGGCGAGCGACAGCCCGGTCGCCCCGGCGAGCGCGAAGCCGATGAACACGATGTTGCCAGTCATGTTCGCGACGAACACGTGCCCGAGCTTCAGATAGCTGGCCGCGTCGACGACGCCGGTGAGCAGCGTCAGCTCCAGCAGCAGCGGCACCAGCGGGCCGTGGCGGTCACCGCGCGGCGGCAGCGCGGCGGCGAGAAGCGCGGGCCGGCCCATCAGTCGAGCTCGAGCACGTAGTCCTCGACCGGCGCGCGCTCAGGCACCCGCTGCTCCTGGACCGGCTCGCCGAGGTACAGCAGCCCCACGGGCGTCTCGTCGGGGGCGATCCTCAACAGCTTGCGCGCGTGCGGATCGTCCAGCAGCGGCACGGTGCGCCAGTAGGCCGCGAGGCCGCGCGCGTGGGCGCCGAGCAGCACGATGTAGGCGGCGACGGCGGAGGCGAGCAGGTCCTCGCGGTCCTGTGCGGGCTCGCCGCTCATGCGCGCAGTCGCAGCGACGAGCGTCGGCGCACGGCGCAGCTTCACAGCCGAGCCGGGCTGGTCCTCCTCGGCAAGCTCCATCAGCGCCTCGCGCGTCCGGGGCCCGAGCACGCGAAAGCGCCACGGGTTCGTGAGGTGATGGTTGGGGGCCCAGCTCGCGAGGTCGAGGAGCTCTCGCAGCAGCGTCCGGTCGACAGGGTCGGGCCCGAACGCCTTGTGGGTGCGGCGCGTGCGGATAGCCTTCTCGACGTCCACGCGCTTCACCCTAGAGGCAGCCGAGCCATCACCGCCCCGACCACCACCGCAAGCCCGACTTGAGCGTCGCGGAAGTCGTCTGCATCGCCCTGGCGGGGCTGGCCGCGGGCACGATCAACACCGTCGTCGGCAGCGGCACGCTGATCACCTTCCCGGTGCTGCTGGCCTTCGGCTACGCGCCCGTCACGGCGAACGTCTCGAACACGATCGGCCTCGTCCCGGGGTCGGTCTCCGGCGCGATCGGCTACCGGGCCGAGCTCTCCGGCCAGCGCGAGCGGGCGCTGCGTCTCGGCACGATGTCGGTCGCGGGCGGGATCACCGGCGCCGTTCTGCTGCTCGTGCTGCCGTCCTCCGCCTTCAAGGCGATCGTGCCGGTCTTCATCGCGGCAGCGCTGGTACTGACGGTGGCGCAGCCACGCCTGCAGGCCTGGCTCGCGCGGCGGCAGATCGAGCTCGACCACGCCCGTCATCCGTTCACGGCGCTCGCCGTGTACGTCGCCGGCGTCTACGGCGGCTACTTTGGCGCGGCGCAGGGGATCCTGCTGCTCGCGATCCTGGGGGTGGCCCTCAACCAGAGCCTGCAGCGCACCAACGCGCTCAAGAACGTGCTGGCGGGACTCGTCAACGGCGTCGCCGGGGTCTACTTCGCCTTCGCCGCCCACGTCGACTGGGGTCCCGCAGCGGTGATCGCAGTGTCCGCGATCGTGGGAGCGCAGCTCGGCGCGCGCTACGGCCGGCGGCTCGAGCCGGAAGCGCTGCGCGCGCTGATCGTCGTGGTCGGCGTCGCGGCGATCTTGCAGCTCGTGCTCTAGGCGGGGAGGGGCCGGGGGCGGCCGTTCGTCTACAGAAGCTGCTGGCTCAGCAGGAACATGTTGAGCCCCGCGATCACCAGCGCGCACGCCCAAGCGAGCGCCCTCACAACCGTGCGGTTGACGTGCTCGCCCATCACGTCGCGCCGAGAAGTCAGAAGCACGAGGGGCACGAGCGCAAAGGGCAGCCCGAAGGACAGCACCACCTGGCTGAGCACGAGCGCGTCCGTGGCGTTGACGCCGGCTGCGAGCACGGCCAGCGCCGGCAGCATCGTCACGGCGCGGCGCACGAACACGGGGATGCGGACGTTGATGAAGCCCGCCATCACGACCTGGCCGGCGTACGTGCCGACGCTCGCCGAGGACGCGCCGGAGGCAAGCAGGGCGACCGCGAACGCGAGCGCCGCGCCGCCGCCGACGAGGTGCCCGAGCTGCGCGTGGGCGCCCTGGAGCGAGTTGAGCCCGGAGAGCGCAGGAGTGTGGAAGAGCTTCGCGGCGACGCCCAGGATCGCGATGTTCACGATTCCCGCAAGCCCCAGCGCCAGCACCACGTCGATGCGCTCGAAGCGCAGCACGCGGCGGCGCTCGTGCTCGTCGCGGACCGGGACGCGCCCGTTCGTGAGCGCGGAGTGCAAGTAGACGACGTGCGGCATGACGGTCGCGCCGATGATGCCGACGGCCAGATACAGAGAGCCCGCGCCATCGAGCCCGGGGAGGAGGCCGTGCAACGAGCCGCTCGCCGAAGGACCGATGCGCAGCGCCTGGTAGAGGAACCCGCCGAGGACCAGGCCCAGGAGGCCCGTGATCGCGAGCTCGAAGCGGCGCCGGCCATGGTGCTGGAGCGCCAGCAGCGCGAAGGCGAGCAGGCCGGTGATGAGCCCGGCCGGCAGCAGCGGCACCCCGAACAGCAGGTTGAGCCCGATCGCGGCGCCCAGGAACTCGGCGATGTCCGTCGACATCGCCATCACCTCGGCCTGGAGCCACATCCCCCAGGTGACGGCGCGCGGGTAACGCTCGCGCACGTTCTCGGCGAGGTTGCGCTCGGTGACGATGCCGAGCTTCGCCGAGAGGTACTGGATCAGCATCGCCATCAGGTTCGCGACGAGCACGACCCAGAGCAGCAGGTAGCCGTACTTCGCGCCGCCCTGGATGTTCGTGGCGAAGTTCCCGGGGTCGACGTAGGCGACCGCCGCGACGAACGCGGGGCCGAGCATCGCGACCGTCGCCCTGATCCTGCCCTTCGCGAGCAGCTGTTCGAGCGCACTCGGAGGGGTGAGCGCGACGGCCGCGCCGTCGCCGCCCTCGAGCACGAGCGGAGGGGGAGGAGGGCTCACTCCGCGCCTCCGGCCAGCTCGACGCGCATCGCGCGCGTGAGCGCGTCGCCGAGCGCGAGCGTGCGATCGCCGTCGCCTCCGTGCCCGAAGCGCACGAACAGCGGTCCCCCGAAAGGCTGGCGCTCGAGCACCTCGAGCGCGTCGCCGAGGGCGATTCCCTGGTCGGCCAGGTAGCGGAGCATCTCCGGATCTGAGTCCGATACGCGCACGAACCGCCCGGTGGCGCCGATCGGAAGCTCGTCGAGGCCGACCGTCTCGCCCTCCTGCAGGTCGAACTCGACGCTGGGAATCGGGTCGCCGTGCGGGTCGACGGTGGGGTTGCCGAGCTTGGCGGCGATCAGCTCCTCGAGGTCGTCGGAGAGCACGTGCTCAAGCACCTCGGCCTCGTCGTGCACGCGGTCCCACGGCATCCCGAGCACATCGGCGAGATAGCTCTCGAGCAGTCTGTGGTGGCGGATCACCTCGAGCGCGATGCGCCGCCCCGCCGGCGTGAGGCGCACGCCGCGGTAGGGCACGTGCGTGGTCAGGCCGAGCTCGTCGAGGCGCTTGAGCATCGCCGAGACCGATCCGGGCGTGATGCCGAGCCGCGAGGCCAGCGTCTTGGTCGGAACGGGCTCGGCGCGCCGCGATTCCAGCGCGAAGATCGCCTTCGTGTAGTCCTCGACCGCCGGCGTCCTGACGGCTTCATTGGTCGCCATGGGAAAAAGGATATGGCATGCCAAAACTTTCTTCAAGGCCTGGCTTCGTGGACGACGCTGGCCGAACGCCGCAAGGTGCGGCTTCAGGCAAGGCCGGGCGGGGATGCGCGCGGCGTGTGGGCGGACGCGCCGCCGCGGCCGCCCGACCCTCAGAGCCGGGCGGGGGGCGGGGCGAGAAGCGGTGCCTCAGGCGCTCGCGGCCGCGGGTTCGCGCGCGAACTGGGCGATCAGGCCGGCGGTGCGCGCGGGCTGGTCGAGCGCGACGAACGTGTAGCTGTCCTCGATCAGCTCGAGGCGTGCGTCGGGGAAGGCGTTCGCCAGGCGCTCGCCGTAGGAGAGCTTGAAGAAGCGGTCTTCCGGCGCCCAGGCGATCAGCACGGGCTTCTCGAACTCGCCGAAGCGCCGCGCGGCGGCTTCGGTGTAGCCGGAGCGCATCGCGCGCAGGAACTCGCCCATCTGCCGCCGGATGCGTGGGTCGCGGCGCGACGGTTCGAGCCACGAGCCGGTGAGGGCGTCATCGGCACGCTTCATGACCCATCCGTAGGCGATGGGGGTACGTCGCGCGGCCGGGAGGCGCAGCAGCTGGCCGATCGCCTGCAGGGAGCCGGGGATCCGGCTGATGGCCTGCAGCGGCCGGAACGCCTTCGGCGGGAAGTTGTCGTACGCGTCGCAGGGGGTCAGCACGAGCCTGGCGAGCCGCTCGGGGTGCTCGACGGCGACGAGCTGACACAGAGCGCCGCCGCTGTCGTTGCCGACGAGGGTGACCTCGTTCAGGTCGAGCGCCTCCAGGAAGTCGGCGATCAGGCGGGCGAGGCCCGGAGGGGAGAGGTCGGCGCCGTCGTTCAGCGCGAGCGTCTGGCTGCCGAGCGGCCAGTCGGGTGCGATCACGCGGAAGTCCCGCGCGAGCAGCGGGATGACCTCCCGCCAGAGCTCGCCGTCGGTCAGCAGGCCGTGGACGAGCACGATCGGAGCGCCCGTGCCGGCTTCGCGGTAGCGGATCCTGCCCTGCGGGAGCATGACGTCGTTCATGGTTCCTCCTTGGGTGTCGTGGGACGGCGGATTACGCGCCGGAGCTGGAGCCGGGCGAAGGCCGGCCACGCCCGCGGCGAGCGCGCGAGCGCGGCGAGCAGGGGAGAGGGGTCGAAGTAGGACTCGCGTTCGATCGCGCGGCCATCGCGGAGCTCGATCCGGTCGCAGGCGCGCCATTGCACGGAACGCCCGCGCCGCAGCGTCCCGGAGATCGTCAGCTCGATGAAGATCGTCTGCCCGGAGCATGCCCAGCCCTCGACGCGCGCGCGAACGTCAGGGATCAGCTCGAACAGCGGCTCGGCGAACTCGCGCTCGAAGGCCTCGAGCCCCACGGTGCTGGGCGTCTGCGGTGCGATCAGCCGCGCGCCGGGATCGAGCACTGGCGCGAAGTGGGCGCAGAACTCACGTGCACCCGAGGGGGCCGACCAGCCCTCCGCGAAGTGCGCGACCCACGCGGCCGCCGCACTCTCGCGTGCATCGGTTGCGCCGGCGCGTGCCGTGGACGATGCTGGAGTCGGTTGCATACAGACAGTTTGTATCTAGCATACAGACTGTATGCATGTCAAGATGGGGAGGCACGGAATGGCGGTCGGAGAGGGGATATCGAAGGCGGAGCGCTCACAGGCGACCCGCGCGGCGCTGATGGCGACCGCGCGCGAGCTGTTCGCGACGCGCGGCTACGCGGCCGTCGGCACCGAGGAGATCGTGCGCTCGGCGGGCGTCACGCGCGGCGCGCTCTACCACCACTTCGCCGGCAAGCTCGAGCTGTTCGCCGCCGTCTACGAGCAGGTCGAGGCCGAGCTCGTAGAGCGGATCGCGGCCGCCGTGGACGTCCCCGGGACCGCGCCGCTCGAGGTGCTGCGCGGGGGCGCGCTTGCGTTCCTCGACGCCTGTGAAAGCGACCTCGCCGTGCAGCGGATCGCGCTGATCGATGCACCGTCGGTGCTCGGCTGGGAGCGCTGGCGTGAGATCGGGCTGCGCTACGGCCTCGGGCTGGTGCGCGGAACGATCGAAGCGGCGATCGAGGCCGGCCAGATCGAGCCCCAGCCGGCCGAGCCACTCGCGCATCTGCTGTTGGGCGCGATCGACGAGGGCGCGCTGCTGATCGCGCGCGCCGATGATGACGGCCAGACGCGCCGGCAGATCGGGGACTCGCTCGAGAAGGTGCTCGGCGCGCTGGCGTCCTGAGGCGCGCAGCGCGAGTACCGGGCCCGCGGGCGGAGGACCGCTCAGGTCGTCGGCGCGGCCAGGGCGGTGCTGGTCGCGGAGGGGGCCTGGGTGTGCTGGTGGTGCAGGCCCGGGTGCGTGTGGGCGAGCACGCGGGCGATGCGGGCGCGGAGCTGCGTCAGGTGCTGCGCCTCGGCGTGCTTGCTGAGCCGGTGCGCGGCCGCTGCGGCGTCCAGCCTGACGCTCAACGCCTTGACGATCGCGTCAGTGAGGCCGGCGGCGGACTTGCCCGGGATCGAGTCGGCGACCTGCGCGATCGTCTTGCCGGTCTTGAGCTGTTCGACGAGCTGCCTGCGTGTGAGGCCGAGGTAGGAGAGCAGGACCGCCCGCAGCGCGCTGTGGCGGGCGCCGGCGTGGCGAAGGTGCCGCGTGCGCTCGGTCGCGGGTGTGCGGTTGACGAGCGACTGGATGCGCGTTTCGAGGTCGGGTGGAGGCGAGGGGAGCTTGCTCTTCACGGCGGCGACAAGCGCTGTTACGAGCCCGGCTTCTGACTTTCCCGGGGTCGCCTTGGCGATCTGGGCCAGTGACTTCCCGGACTGCAACTGCAACTGCAGCCGCGACTTCGAGGTGCCGAGGTAGGACGAGGCGGCGTCGAGCAGGCCCGAGCGACGCGCGGCGGCGCCGCGGTGAGAACGCGCGTGACGAACGCGCTGGTGGCCTTCGCGCGTGGCGCCGAGCGCCACCGCGGTGCCGCCGGCGAGGACCGCCGTGAGTGCCACCGCGAGTGCTATACGCCGCCTGAGGATCCGTCTCATAGCCGTTAAAGCTCCCACAAGCCGTTAAAGAACGCTTCAGCGGGGGATAAGACTCCTCTTCGGCTACAGGATCACCTCGGCCGCGATGCGCGCCTCGGCCATGACCACGCGGCGCCCGCGGATCGGGACGTTCTCGGCGAGCAGACGAGCGCGCTGCTCCTCGCCCTTGGGCCATGTGCCGTCACCGCGCACGACGCGCCACCAGGGCACGTCGTCGGGCATCTGCGAGAGCGCGCGGCCGGCGTGGCGCGGTGAGCCCGGCGAGAGGTCCCCGTAGGTGGTGACGAAGCCCGGCGGGACGCGGCGGATGCGTTCGTAGATCGTCGTGGGAGTGGCTGCCACGTCAGGACCATAATCGCGTCAGGCTGTCGCGCTCGATAATCGACGGTCGGAGTTGATGATGCTCACGTCGGCGCACACAAGCGTCGATCCTTCGGACGTGCATCGGCTAACGCGTGCAATCGCCGGCGAACGGCTCCTTGGGTCACGGCCTGACCGCGGGGCGCCGCGAGCAGAGTGGGTTCGCTGGACGCGGCGCCTCTACCTGAGGCTCTTTCGTATCGAGGGCCCGCTGTTCGTGTCGTTCCTTGCGATCGCCACATGGGCATCGGCCTGGTGGCTCGCCGCGATCGCTGCCGTGGGAGCCGGAGCGCTGCTCTGCGGGTTCGCAAAAGTTGAAATCGAAGTGCGCCGAGGGCGCGACGCCGATGGCGCTCGATAATCGATGGACGGCGTCCGACAGAGGACCATGGGGCGTGTGAGCCAACAGGGCGTCGATCCGGAGCACGATCCCGAGGGATGGGCCCGCGAGCATGTCCATGTGACGGCGACTCCGCACGGTCGCACCGCGCTCCGGTATCTCGCGCAGATCCGGGCCAGCGGCCTAGTGTTCGAGGGGCGCGCCGATGGAGATGTCTCACCAGGGCACGCCGCCGAAAAGCGGGCGATTGACGAAGCGGTCGCCGCCTACCTGGACTTCGTGGTGCGGGTGCGCTCCTAGTCAGCTTCCCAGCTCGATAATCGATGGACGGAGTCAACCTCGACGGGATGAAACGCTCGGAGAGATGTTCGCGAATCGCTCCGCCTCACGACTCGGCGGGGCGGCCGAGAGCGCGCGGGCGCCGTCCAGCGGAGGCTTTGACGTGCCGATACCTGCCTCATAGGTGCGCTGATCCCAATGCTCGTCGCTGGCGACTCGATCCCGTGCGAGGCGAGCGAAGGCGGCTGCCACGAACCGTTGTGGCTGGGAGTCTTGTTGCTCTCGATAGGGGCGGTGATTGGCGTCGCTTTCGTCGTTCTGTACATCGACATCCGGTGGCAGCGCGGTCCAATCGCCTGGCGGCGGCGGTGGCGAGACCGGCGAGCCGAAGCGAGAACGGAGCGCACGAGATGGACACCGCGCCCGTGAGTCGGCGCGCTCATCGCTCGCCTCGCAGGTAGGGGTCAAGGCCCTGACGTGGCGTGGCAACTGTCCGCTGGTTACCCGTTCTCGCCCGACGCTCGATAATGCATGTTATGTGAACCCAGAGCGACTCCGCCGGGCGCCCCGGGCCCCTATGCGACCCTTCTCCTGTGGCGTTGAAACTCCGTGAGACCGTCGAGCAGGACCTGCTCGCGGTGCTCGCGATCGAGGCGGATCCGGACGTCGCGCCGTGGATCACGGCGTGGCCGCTCGAGCGCCACCGGAACGCGATCTCCGATGCCGGCGAGGCGCACATGGTCTTCTGCGAGCGCCAGGAGACGGTCGGCTTCCTGCTCCTCGCCGGTCTGCGCACACCCGAACGAGCGGTCGAGTTGCGCAGGATCGCCCTCAGCCGCCGCGGTGAGCGCCTCGGCACGGCGGCGCTGGATCTCGCGCTCGGCTACGCGTTTGACGTGCTCGGTGCGGTTCGGGTGTGGCTCGACGTGCTGCCTGCGAACACCAGGGCGCTTCGGCTCTACAGGAGCGCCGGCCTCCTCGACGAGGGCCTGATCGAGGACGCGCACCTCCTCCCTGGCGGCTCGCTTGCGGCGCTGCGGCTTATGTCAATCCGAGCCGAGGAATGGTCGCCCGCGCCGGAGCGCGCGTAAGCCGCCTATCTGCCTTGCCGCGCCAAGAGCCGGCATGCACCACTCCCCTTTCGCCGCTCCCGCTCGGCACCGGCTTCTGGCATCCGGCATGCGGACGGTGCGCCTCGCCGCGGCGGGCGAGGGTGCGGTGAAGCCCATAGCATCTGTCCACAACCAAAACGAGGAGGCGCGAGTCGATGGCGAACACGATCTACACCGCCGAAGCGCATGTCACAGGCGGCCGGGCCAACGGCCACGGCCGTAGCAGCGACGGCGTGCTCGAGGTCGACCTGCGACTCCCCGAGGAGATGGGCGGCCAAGGGGGCGGGACCAACCCCGAGCAGCTGTTCGCGGTGGGCTACGCCGCGTGCTTCGAGGGTGCCCTCGGCGTCGCCGGGCGGCGGGCCAAGGTCGAGACCGGGGATGTCGGCATCGACTCCAAAGTCTCGCTGGCGCCGGACGGCCAGGGGGGTTTCGGGCTCGGGGTCGTCCTGGACGTGACGCTGCCGAGCGTCTCCGATCCCGAGACGGCGAAGGAGGTCGTGCGCCTCGCTCACAGGGTGTGCCCATACTCCAACGCGACACGCGGGAACATCGAGGTCGCCATCACGGCCAACGGCGAGCCGATCGACTGATCCCGACCGCCGGCCGGCGGGCGCGTGCTCGTCCTCAGCTGGAACCTCTTCCACGGGCGCTCGGAGCCCGGCGCCGGGCGCGACCTGCTCGATGAGTTCGCGGCGATGCTCGCCGGCTGGCGGTGGGACTTCGCGCTGCTGCAGGAGGTCCCACCGTGGTGGCCCGAGCCGCTCGCCGCGGCCTGCGGCGCCGAGGCCCACGCCGCGCTCACCTCGCGCAACCTGGTCCTCCCCGCGCGGCGCGCGCTCGCCCGGCGCGTTCCTGACCTGATCAAGTCCAACGGCGGCGGCGCCAACGCGATCCTCGCGCGCGCTCCGCTCGGCGCCGAGCGCGCCGTGCGGCTGCGCACATGGCCCGAGCGCCGCGTCGCGCAGCTCGCGCAGCTAGAGGACGGAACCGTCCTCGCCAACTACCACGGAAGCGCGCGCGTGCCGCTCGCCGAGGAGGAGCTCGCGCGGCTCGGCAAGCTCGTGCTCGGCCAGGCAACCGTGACCGGCGGTGGAGCGGCGGTGCTCGGCGGCGATCTCAACCTGCGCCACCCGCATGTGCCGGGCATGGAGCACGTCGCCGCGCGCGATGTCGATCACATCTTCGCCGCCGGCTTCGCCCGCAGCTCATCGCATGTGAAGGAGCGCGGGGCCCTCATCGACGGCCGCGAGGTTGAGCTGTCCGATCACCCGCCCCTGCTCGCCGAGCTCGGCTGAGCCTCAGCGGCCGAACGTCCGCAGCAGCCGGCGCGCCGCGTCCGGGACGGGCGCGATCCGGGCGCGCGTCTCGGTGATCCCGTCGCGCAGCTCCCTGTCCCCCACCTCGACGGGCAGCAGCGTGTCCTGCAGCGTCCCGAGCTCCTCGTCGGCCTCCGCGACTTCGACCGTCGCGTCGTCGATCAGACCGTGGACGCCGCGGGCCGGCGCGGCTTCCGGAGACGGGGGAAACTCGCGCGACGCCAGCCCGTGGCGTGCGGCGAACTCGCTGTAGGTCCGGCGCAGGCGCCCGTACGCGTGCTGCACGGGCCCGAACAGATCGCGTTCGAGCTGCTCGGCGGTGTTCTCGTCGAGCAGCTCGTAGGCCGCGCCGAGCAGGCCCAGCGCCTGGTTCAGCCGTTCGGCCGCCGCGGCCAGCACGTCGAGGAGCTGCACGCGCGCATCGGTGCTCGAACGTGGCATGAACAGAAAGCTACCCCGCCGCGCCGCGACTACCCCCGCTTCCTCGTACGGGAGCCGAGGCCCGCGAGCTCCCGTGCTCGCGCGAGCACGCCGTCGAGCATCTCCGGCGTCAGCTTGCCGGTGAACGTGTTCTGCTGGCTCGGGTGGTAGCAGCCGAGCAGCGGCCACGGAGATCCCGGTGACTCCACGCCGTGCCCGAAGCGCGGCCGCGGGCGCTCGGGTGGCGCCGCGGGGCCGTTCAGTTCGCGGCGCAGCCGCAGCGCGGCATCCCAGGCGAACGCACCCAAGCAGACGACAACCTCCACGTCTACAAGCAGCTGCGCTTCGCGAAGGCTCCACGGAAGGCATTCGTCGCGCTCGGCCGGGGTCGGGCGGTTCGCGGGCGGCGCACACCGCACCGCGGCCGTGATCCGCACGCCATGCAGCTCGAGCCCGTCGCCGGGGCGCTCCGAATGCGGAGAGCTCGCCAGCCCCGCCCGCCACAGCGCCGCGTAGAGGAACTCGCCCGATCGATCGCCGGTGAACATCCGCCCGGTGCGGTTCGCGCCGTGCGCCGCCGGCGCCAGACCGAGGAGCAGGATCCTCGCTTGCTCGTCGCCGAACGCGGGCAGCGGACGGCCCCAGTACTCCTCGCTCGCGAACGCGGCGCGGCGCTCCCGCGCGACCTGCTCGCGCCACGCCACCAGGCGCGGGCAGCGCCGGCAGCTCGTCACCTCGCGGTCGAGTTCGGCGATCGTCTCGGCGGCTGCTACTCGCACGGTGGCAGTAGTACCATCGCGAGAAGCATGCAGACATGGATGTGGATTGTTCTGCTCGCCGGGCTGATCAAGCTGCCGATCGCCGCGCTGATGCTCTGGATCCCGTTCCGCTACGACGAGGCGACGCAGGCTCAAGATTCCTCCGACTCGAGCGAAGAGGACGGCGGCTCGAAGGCCCTGCCGGCCGGCCCGATCAACCCCCACCCGCGCAGCCCGCTCCCGCGCAGCCCGCGCCGCGGCCCTCACGGCTCCTCCTCGCCGTCCTCGCCGCCGCGGATCCGCAAGCCCGTCCGCGCTGCCACGCGCGTTCGCCTCGGCCGTACCTGAGAGGCGCTAGCGGTTCTTCTTGCGCTGCCGGCGGGCGGCTTTCGCTTTCGCGCGCCTGTTGCGCCGGCGGGCCACCCGGTCGCTGGCGCGCTTGCCTTCGGTGAAGTCCTCTGCCCCCGCGGGCGCGACGTGTCGCGCGTCGCGCACGATCACGAACCCGATCGCCAGCAGCAGCACGACGGCCGCACCGAGCCCGACGAGAAGGATCGTGCTCGAGTTGTGGCTTTCGCCGCTTTCGGTGCTGGTCGTCGACGTCGTCGACGTCGAGCGCGGTTCTTCTTCCTGGGCCTTCGACGACAGTTCGCTGAAGGAGTTGCCGCCTTCGATCGACGAGGCTGCCGCACCGGTCGGCTCGAGCAGGCAGACGCAGAGCAGCGCGAGCACCCCGAGCACCGCCAGCGATGCGCGGACCGGCGGAAGCGTTCTCTCGGCACGGGGGGACACGCGCCGAGGATACCTGCTCGCAGCGGCTCACCTGCCGGCCTGAGGCGTGTGCCGGTCCGGGTGGCGAGCACCCTAGAATCTTCGCGGATGCCCCCCAAACAGCGACAGATCAGAATGGAGCAGCGCGGCACGCTGCAGGCGATCGAAGCCCTGGAGCAGCGCTCCGACGAGGAGCTCGAAGCCGAGACGAAATACAAGGCCGCAGCCCTGGCGATTCTCGGGGCGCGTGCCTCGGAGCGCTTCGACGCGGAGGCGGCACGCGGGTTCTTCCAGCGTGCGATCGCGGCCGCGCGTCCCCAGGAACGGATGCAACTGCGGCGCATGGCCGACGCCTCGCTCGCGCTCGCCGAACGGCGCGCCGGCGACCTGAAAGAGGCCGTCGAGCGGCTCGGTCAGGAGGCGCCGAGCGGCCGTCAGATGTTCGCGCTGCGCGCGATGGGCGTGCTGCTGCCTGCGAGCTCGGCGGGGGTCCTCGCCCGGCTGCGCGGGATCGTCCTGATCATCCTCCTGATCGTCCTCCTGCTCGCGATCGGAGCGGGCATCGTCAAGCTGATCGGCCTGGCGTTCGGCGGCATCGGCTGGGCGCCGGCCGTCCTGCTCGGCCTGTTCCTGATGATCGCCGTGATCGGGGTCGCGGTCGCGGTCGGCAGACGCCGCCGCGACCGGGCTCGCGCGACGCCGGGCTGAGCGCGGCACGCATCCAGGGGCGGCGCCGCCGGGCACTAGGCTTGGCCCGTGCCTGATCCGATCTGCGTCATCGTGAACCCCACGGCCGGCGGTGGACGTGCCGCGCGCATCGCACCCACCGTCGAGCTGGCGCTGCGCGAACGCGGTGCGGCCGTGCGGATCGTGCACACCCGCGACGTCGAGCACGCCCGCGAGGTGGCCCGAGAGGCCGCCGGCGGCGGCGAGATCGTCGCTGCCCTGAGCGGCGACGGCCTCCTCGGGGCGATCGCCGACGCACTGCGCGAGACCCCCGGGGCTGTGCTGGGTGTCCTGCCCGGCGGGCGGGGCAACGACCTCGCTCGGGTGCTCGAGATCCCGACCGATCCAGCCGGAGCATGCGAGGTGCTGCGCGCGGGCGATGCGCGCCCGCTCGACCTCGGGCTCGTCGAGCAGCTCGACGGCGGGGCGCCCGCGCGCGCCTTCGTCGGCATCGCGTCGGTCGGCTTCGACAGCGACGCGAACCGGATCGCGAACGAGGCTCCCGCATGGCTCGGCGGTCTCGTCTACGCCTATGGCGCGCTCCGCGCGCTGATCTCCTGGCGCCCCGCGCGCTTCGAGCTCGAGCTCGCCGACGGACAGCGGCACTCATTCCGTGGGTACTCCGTCGCCGCCGCCAACTCGCGTGCCTACGGAGGCGGCATGTACGCCGCTCCCGACGCGATGCTCGACGACGGTCTGCTGGACGTCGTCGTGGTCGAACACGTCAGCCGGCTGCGCTTCGCGGCCAACCTCCCGCGCGTGTTCAAGGGGCGGCACGTGGAGCTGCCCACGGTGCGCGTGTTCAGAACCCCCCACGTGACGATCTCCTCCGATCGGCCGTTCGTGATGTACGCCGACGGCGACCCGGTCGGGGCCCTGCCGGTCAGGGTCAGCGCCCTCGCCGGCGCGGTGAGCGTCGTTACGCCCGCCGGCGGTGCCGCGGCGCTCTCCGCGCGCGTGGCGGCCGGCGAGCCGGGCTGATGCCTTCCCTGCTGGACGCGAAGCTGGCGCTCGCGCGCGGCGCCGGCGCGCTCGCCCGGTGGCGCGGCAGCGGCGCGACCAGCCTCCCCGGCCGCGTGCTGATCGCGCTCGAACCACGAGCGATCGGTACCCTCGGCGCGCGCCTTCCGCGCGGCAGCGCCGTGATTTCCGCGACCAACGGCAAGACGACGACCGCGGCCATGGCCGCAGGGATCTTCGGGCGGGCCGGCATCCCGCTCGTCCATAACCAAGCGGGGGCGAACATGGCCGGCGGCGTCGCCACGACGCTGCTCGACGCGGCGCGGGGCGAGCAGATCGAGGGCGAGCTGGGGCTGTTCGAGGTGGACGAGCTGTGGCTCGCGTCCGTGGCGGCAGCGCTCTCGCCACGGGCGATCGCGCTGGGCAACCTGTTCCGCGATCAGCTCGACAGGTTCGGCGAGCTCGACGCGATCGCGGACAGCTGGGCGCAGCTCCTCGCGAACACCCCCGCCCGCGCGATCCTGAACGCGGACGACCCGCTGCTCGCCGACCTCGGCCGCGAGCGCGATCGCGAAGCCGTCGTGTACTTCGGCGTCGACGACGACGCGCTCGCGCTGCCGGGGCTCGGTCATGCCGCCGACGCCAAGCACTGCCGGCGCTGCGGAAGCCCCTACGTGTTCGACGCCGTGTATCTCGGCCACCTCGGGCACTACCACTGCCCGTCCTGCGGGGCGAGCAGGCCGGCGCCCCAGGTCCTCGCCACCGAGGTGGCATTCGACGGGGTGCGCAGCGCGTCGTTCACCCTCACGACGCCCGCGGGCCGAGCGCGCGTCCAGCTCGCCCTGCCAGGTCTCTACAACGTCTACAACGCGCTCACCGCCGCCGCGCTCGGGTGCGCGCTGGAGCTGCCCCTGGAGACGATCGTCGCAGGACTCCAGGACACGCGGCCCGCGTTCGGGCGGGCGGAGACCCTGCGGCTCGCGCTCCCGTCCGCGAACGGCGACGGCGCGAGCAACGAGCGCGAGCTGCGGATACTGCTCGTCAAGAACCCGGCCGGAGCCAACGAGGTGCTGCGCACGCTGACGCTCGAGCCGGGTCGCCACGATCTGTTCGGCGTGCTCAACGACCAGATCGCCGACGGCCGCGACGTGTCGTGGATCTGGGACGCGGACTTCGAGCTGCTCGCCGACCGCGTGGAGCACGCGACGTGCAGCGGCAGCCGCGCCGCCGACCTCGCAGCGCGGCTGAAGTACGCGGGGGTCGAGCCGGAGCGGATCCGCATCGAGCCCGACCTCTCACGCGCGCTCGACGCGGCGCTCGCGGCAGGAGACGCCGGCCGGCCGCTCTATGCGCTGCCGACGTACACCGCGATGCTCGCGCTGCGGGAGCTGCTCCGCGCACGTGGCGCGGTGGCCGGGAGGTGGACGTGAGCGGAGCCTCCGACGCGAACGTTCGCACACCGCCGTCCGAGCAGCGCGCCTTGGAGACGATCTGGCACGAGGTCGAGTGTGGCCGCTATCGCGCTGATCTGCCGCTGTGGCGCGAGCTCACCGCGTCCGCAGCACCGGGCGGCGCGCCCGCGCGCGTGCTCGACCTGGGCGCGGGAATCGGGCGGGTGACGCTCGATCTCGCCGCCGCGGGGCACGAACTCACGGCCGTCGACATCTCCCCCGTGCTGCTCGAGGAGCTCGCGCGGCGCGCCGAGGCATTGCCCGTCGAGACCGTGGCCGCCGATATCCGAGAGCTCGCCCTGCGCCAGCGCGGCTTCGACCTCTGCCTGGTGCCGATGCAGACCATCCAGCTCCTCGGCGGCGAGCGCCAGCGCCGCGCCTTGTTCGCCGGCGCCACGGCGCACATGCGCGAGGGCGCGCTGCTCGCCTGCGCGATCGTCACGCAGGCCGAGGAGTTCGACAGCCTCGCCGGCCAGCTCGGCCCCTCGCCGGACCGCATGGAGCTGGGCGGGCGCGCTTACTTCTCGCGCCCGCTGAGCGTCCAGGTGCTGGCGGAGACGATCAAGATCGAGCGCGAGCGCGTCGTGCTGCCCGGCGACGGGCCCGAGCGCTGGAACGAAGAGAGCGAACAGGACATCGTCGAACTCGACCGCGTCACCGAGCAGCAGCTCTGGCGGGAGGCGCAGAGCGCGGGGCTGAGCGCCGAGCCGACCCGGCTCATCGGCGAGACCGAGGAACACGCGGCCAGCGAGGTGGTGATGTTCCGTGCCTGACGGCGTTCTGCGCGTCTGCGCCCTGTACCCGGACCTGATGAACATCTACGCCGATCGCGGCAACCTGATCGTGCTCGAGCGCCGCTGCTCTTGGCGCGGGATCGGCTTCGAGCTGGCCGCATCGAGCCTCGGCGAGCGGCTCGACGGCGAAGCCCACCACCTGTACTACATCGGCGGCGGCCAGGACCGCGACCAGCAGCTCTGCGCCGAGGACCTGCTGGCGCGCAAGGCGCAGGCGCTGCGCGCGGCGGCCGAGCGCGGCGCGATCGTGCTCGGCGTCTGCGGCGGCTACCAGCTGCTCGGCCGCTCCTACACGCTCGATGAGGAGCGCATCGAGGGCGTAGGGATGCTCGATGTGGAGACGGTGCGCTCAGACGGGCCGAGGCTGATCGGCAACGTCGCGATCGAGCCGATCGGGCTTCCGGGCGCACCGTCCGGCGCGGCGCTCGCGGGGTTCGAGAACCACGGCGGGCGCACCAGCCTCGGCGCCGGCCAGGCGCCGCTCGGGCGCGTGCTGCGCGGCCACGGCAACGACGGGGGCAGCGGCTTCGAGGGCGCCCGCACCGGCAACACGATCGGCACCTACCTGCACGGGCCGCTGCTGCCCAAGAACGTGTGGTTCGCCGACTGGCTGATCGCGACTGGGCTGCGGCTCGCTCCGGCGGAGCTGCCGGCGCTGAGCGATGAGATCGAGGAGCGCACACACCGCAGCGCGATGTCGGCCGCGGGCGCCTGAGCACGCCGCGCCGGTTCAGGAGTCGCGCAGCGCGGGGGTGTAGGCGATGCCGACGATCACGCCTTCCGGCGCCTGAAGCCGCGCGACGGTCTGCCCCCACGGCTCCTCGCGGGCGTCGTGAAGCAGCGCGAACCCCGACCGTTCGAGCTCGCGCGCGGCCGCCCGTACGGCATCCGGGTCCGCCACGTCGAACTCGACGCTGGCCTGCGGGATCGGCCGCCCGGCCGGCCACTCGGGCGCCTCGAAGCACGCCTGGGCGGCCTCGGACAGCGGCCAGACACCGAAGCTCTTGCAACCGTCGATCGCCTCGCTGTGCTGATAGCCGTCGGGGTCGGCGCCCCCCAGCGGCAGGCCGAGCGCGCCCGCGTACAGGGCGCGGCTGGCGCCGGGATCGGGCGTGATCACGGCGACGCTCGTGAGGAACTCGAGCTTCACCGCGCCGGGGCGACCGCGAAGCGCTCGAAGCGCTCGGCCAGGCGTGCAGGCACGAGCGCGCGCACGCGCACGCCCTCGGCGGTGTCCTCGCGCGTGACCTCACCGGCCAGCTCGTGCAGCTCGGCGAGGCTGCCGCCGTCCGAGTAGGGCACGAGCAGCTCCAGCGGGCGCAGCGTGTGCGCGAGCGCGCCCTCGATGCGCTCGGAGAGCGCGTCGAGGCCCTCCCCGGTCGCGGCGCTGACGAGCGTCGCATCGGGGTTCGCATGGCGCAGCTCCTGGCGCGCCTCGTCGTCGAGCAGGTCGGCCTTGTTGAGCACGAGCAGCCGCGGCTGGTCGCCGGCACCGATCTCCTCGAGCGTCTGCTCGACGGCATGCTTCATCACGGCCGCGTGCTCCTCTCCCGCTGACGCGTCGAGCACGTGCAGGAGCAGATCCGCGCGGCGCGTCTCCTCGAGCGTCGCGGCGAAGGCTTCGACGAGCTGGTGGGGCAGCTTGCTGATGAACCCGACGGTGTCGGTGAGCAGGTAGGAGCGCCCGGCGATGCGCAGAGTGCGGGTGGTCGGATCGAGCGTGTGGAACAGCCGGTCGCGGACCCCGACGTCGGCGCCGGTCAGCGCGTTGAGCAGCGTCGACTTGCCGGCGTTGGTGTAGCCGACCAGCGAGATCGTCGGGACCGCCGCGCGCTCGCGCTCGGCGCGCTGCACCGCGCGCGTCCCCTTGACGTGCTCGAGGCGCCGGCGCAGGACCGAGATGCGGTTGCGCGCCAGCCGGCGGTCGGTCTCGATCTGCGTCTCACCCGGGCCCCTCGTGCCGATCCCGCCGCCGAGCCGTTCGAGGTGGCTCCACAGGCCCCGCATGCGCGCCATGTTGTACTCGAGCTGGGCCAGCTCGACCTGGAGCTTGCCCTCGGCGCTCCCGGCGTGCGAGGCGAAGATGTCGAGGATCACCGACGTGCGATCGATCACCGGCAGCCCGATCGCCTCCTCGAGGTTTCGCTCCTGGCGCGGCGTGAGCTCGTCGTCGCAGGCGATCAGGTTCGCGTCGCAGGCCTTCGCGGTCGCCTTGACCTCGGCGACCTTGCCCGGGCCGAGGTACGTGTTGGGGTGGGGTTGCTCGCGGCGCTGCAGCATTTCGCCGACGACCGCGACGCCGGCGGTGCGCAGCAGCTCGCCGAGCTCAGCTAGATCGTCCCCCTGCTCCAGCGCCCCGACACAGAACGCGCGTTGCGCTGCCCGCTGCGCGGGTACCGATCCGTTCCTTGACGCGCTCTGCGTTCTGCGGCCGCTGCGGCTCCTGTCCATCCACCATCCAGTCTAGGGACTCGGCTGGCCGCTCCGTGATGATTCTGGGTACGCGCCTCAGCCGTCGGCGCGCAGCGTGCCGAGCCGCTGCACGGCCTCGACCAGCCGCTCGTCGGGCGTCGTGAGCGAGATCCGGAACCACCCCTCGCCGGCCGGCCCGTAGATCGAACCGGGCGAGATCACGACCGCCGCCCGCTCGAGCACGTGTTCGGCGTATGCCTCGGAGCTGTCGAAGCCTTCGGGGACGGGAGCCCAGACGTAGATCGTCGCGTGCGGCCGGCGCACGTGTACGCGGACCTCTTCGAGCGCGTCGCAGACCAGGTCCCGGCGCCGTTTGTAGAGCTCGATCATCGAGGCCGTGTCCGCCTCCGCCTCGGTGGACATCGCTGCTACGGCCGCAAGCTGGATCGCCTCGAAGAGCCCCGAATCGATGTTCGTCTTCAACCGCCAGTAGGTCTCCAGCGCCTCCGCGTTGCCGACGACCATCCCGCAGCGCCAGCCCGTCATGTTGAAGCCCTTGGAGAACGAGTAGACCTCGATCCCGACGTCCTTCGCGCCGGGCGTCGCGAGGAACGACGGCGCCTCGTAGCCGTCGAAGACGATCTCCGAATAGGCCATGTCGTGGACGACGAGGATGTCGTTCGCGCGCGCGAAGTCGACGACCTCTTCGAAGAACCCGTCGGGCACGATCGCCCCCGTCGGGTTGTTCGGGTAGTTCAGGTACATCAGCTTCGCCCTGCGGACGACGTCGACGTCGAACGCGCCGAGGTCGGGCACGAAGCCGCGTTCGGGGTCGAGCGCCATCAGCACGGGCTCGGCGCCCGCGAGCCAGGGGCCTCCGGTGTACACCGGGTAGCCGGGATCCGCGGCGAGCGCGTAGTCCCCGGGGTCGAGGAAGGCCAGGTTGAGGTTGAAGATCGCCTCCTTGGCCCCGATCGCCGGGATGATCTCGCTGTCCGCGTCGAGATCCACGTCGAACCGGCGCAGGTAGAAGTCGTGCACGGCTTCGCGGAAGTCGGCGCGGCCGCGGTTCGAGGGGTAGCGGTGCGTTTCGGGCTCCGTGACCGCCTCCTGCATCGCCTCGACGATCACCGGCGGGGTCGGCCGGTCGGGGTCGCCGATGCCCAGGCTGATGACGTCCACGCCGGCCTCGCGCTTCTCCGCGATCTTCCGCTCGAGCTGGGCGAACGCGTACGGCGGGATCTTCTCCAGGCGGCTACTCGGTTTCATGCAGCTCCTTTTCGAACGCTTCGCTGATCGTGCCGGCGAACACCGGGCGCGCCCAGCCTGTCAGGTGCACGCGCAGATCGGCGGCCACCTCGACCTCCAGCTCGCCGCCGTCGAGCACCACCGTGACCCGCTCGGGTCGAGTCCCGGCGGCGTGTTCGTGGACGTAGGCGACGGCCGCGCCGGTCGCGCCCGTGCCGGAGGACAGTGTCTCCCCCACCCCGCGCTCGAAGATCCGCGCCCTGATCCGGCCCGGCTCGAGCTCCGCGTACCACGAGACGTTCGTGCGGTTCGGGAAGAGCTCCGAGCCTTCGATGGCGGGACCGGCCGCGGCCAGGTCGATCGAAGCGAGCTCCGCCTCGCCGGCGACGCGAATCGACGCTTGCGGGTTGCCAATTGAAACGTGCCGGAACGCCCACTCGCGCCCGGCGCTCGGCACGGAGCCGCGGCCGTCGGGCGGCCCGGCGGGGAAGTCATCCGAGGTCAGCGAGGCGTGCCCCATGTCCACGCGGCTCCTGTCGGTGCCCGTGATCTGCGGGCGGATCGTGCCGGCCGCCGTGCCGATCGCGAACTCGTCGCGGTCCGTCCACCCGCGGCGGCGCAGGTAGAGGATCGCCTCGCGCGCGCCGTTGCCCGACAGCTCGGCCTCGGAGCCGTCGGGGTTGAAGATCCGCAGCTCGGCGACGTGGCGCCCCTCCTCGGGCGGCGAGAGCACCAGGACGCCGTCGGCGAACACGCCGAAGTGAGGCGCGCAGAGCTTGCGGACGCGGGCCGGCGTCAGCTCGAACGGGAGCTCGTCCTGCTCCACGATCAGGTAGTCGTTGCCGAGGGCCTGCCACTTCTCGAAGCGCATCGTCATGCGGCGTCGGAGTCTAGGATCTCGCCCGCGACGGCCGCCGGGTCGCGGTCGGTGACGTCGATCGTGCGCACGCCGGCGAGCTTTCGCATCCATGTCAGCTGGCGGCGCGCGTAGTTGCGTGTGCGCCGCTTCATGCGCTCGACGTCGCCGGCCAGGAGCTCTTCGAAGCCCAGCGCCTTCGACGCTGTCTCGGAGGCGCCCGCGGCGGCGGCGCGCCGCACCTCCTCGCGTGCGCCGGCCGCGACCATCTCATCGACGCGGCGGTCGATCGCGTCGTAGAGCGCCTCGCGGTCCATCGTCAGGCCCGCGAGCAGCGTCGGGTGGCGCAGCTCCTGACTCCAGAGCTGCGACGGCCCCTCAGGCGGCTCGAGCTCACCGAGCTCCAGCAGCTCCAGTGCGCGCACCACGCGCTGGCGGTCGTTCGGCTCGATCGTCTCCGCCGCCCAGGGCGCGAGGTCGACGAGCCGCGCGTGGAGCGCCGGCGACCCGACTCGTTCGAGCTCGCCGGTCAGGCGCGCTCTGACGTCCACGGGCGGAGCCGGGCGCAGGTCGAGATCCGTCAGCGCCGCCCGCAAGTAGAGACCGGTCCCGCCGACGACGATCGGACGCCGGCCCTCGCCGAGCGCCTCGTCGATCTGGGCGTGTGCGAGGTGTGAGTACTCCCCCACGCTGAACGAGGCGTCCACCGGCAGGAACGAGAGCAGCCGGTGCTCCAGCCGGGCCCGCTCGCCGGCGCTCGCGGCGCCGGTGAGCGTCTCCAGGCCGGCGTACACCTGCAGGGCATCGGCCGAGACGGCGACGGGGTCCTCGCCGCGCTCGCGCAGCAGCCGGGCGAGCGCGATCGCGACGGCCGTCTTGCCGACGCCGGTCGGACCGAACAGCGCGATGATCCTCATGGGGATAGGCTCACAGTCTGTGCAGATCTCCGGCTCTACAGCGCTTCTGACCGGCGCCACGGGGGGCATCGGACAGGCGATCGCCAGGGCCCTCGCCGGACGCGGCGCCCAGCTGATCCTGACGGGTCGCCGCAGCGACGTGCTGGACCCCCTGGCCGGTGAGCTCGGTGCCCGCGCGCTGGCCGTCGACCTCTCCGACCGCGCCGAGGTCTCGCGGCTCCTCGGCGAAGCGGGCGACGTCGACATCCTCGTCGCCAACGCGGCGCTCCCCGGCTCGGGCCGGGTCGAGGACTTCTCCCTCGAAGAGGTGGACCGCGCGCTCGACGTCAACCTTCGCGCGCCGATCGTGCTCGCGCAGGGGCTCGTTCCGCAGATGGTCGCCCGACACAGCGGTCATCTCGTGTTCATCTCCTCGCTCGCCGGAAAGGCCGCGACGCCGAACACGGCGCTCTACAACGCCACCAAGTTCGGCCTGCGCGGCTTCGCCTCGGCGCTGCGCGCGGACCTGCACGGCACCGGCGTCGGCGTGACGACGGTCTTCCCGGGATTCATCCGCGACGCGGGCATGTTCGCTGTCGCCGACGTGAAGCTCCCGGCGGGTGTCGGCACGCGCACGCCGGAGGAGGTGGCGGCGGCCGTCGTCGCCGGGATCGAACGCAACCGGGCGGAGATCGACGTCGCACCGTTGCCGCTGCGCATCAGCACGGTGTTCGCGAGCCTCGCCCCCGAGATGGCGGGACGGATGGCGCGCCGCATGGGCTCGGACGAGATCTCGAGCCAGATGGCCGCCGGGCAACGCGACAAACGCTGAGCGCTCCTCAGAAGAGTGCTTGCTGACCGTCGCGGGCGGCGGCCTTCTCGCTCGCCGACCGCGACGGCGGGTGGCCAGTTTCCGCCGGCTCCAGTCCTTCGAGACGTTTGTTGCGCCAGAACGCGCCAGGGCGCGCGCCGCGCCGGACCATTGCGGCGAGGCGCTCGCGTTCGGTCTGGGGCGCATACGCGCGCCGTCCGTAGAGCTGCTCGTAGCGCGACACCAACTCGGGGCGCGCATCCTTCATCCAGCCCGTGAACACGTCTTTGACCTCGCCTCGCAGGTGCAGGGCGATGCCGGCGACATTGGTGGCGCCGGCATCGGCGATCGCGTCGAGTAGCTCCTCGACCTGCTCGGGCGAGTCGTTGATCCCCGGCATCAGCGGGGCGACGAGCACCCCGGTCGGTACGCCGGCGCGGTTCAGCTCGGCCACGGCCTCCAGGCGCGCGCGGGGGTTCGGGGTTTTCGGCTCCGTTTCTCGCCACACCTTCTGGTCGAGTGTCGGGATCGACAGGCACGCCGTCAGCCCGACGGTCCTCGCCAGCTCGCTCAGCAGGCCGATGTCGCGCAGCAGCAGTGGCGACTTCGTGAGGATCGAGCACGGGTTGCGCGCGTCGAGCAGCGCCTGCCAGATGCCCTCCATCAGGCGGTATCGGCCCTCCACCCACTGGTAGGGGTCGGTGTTGGTGCCGAGCGCGACGTGCTCGCCCTTCCACGACGGGCGGGCGAGCTCCGCGCGCACCAGCTCGGGTGCGTTGACCTTGACGACGATCTCGCGCTCGAAGTCGCGGCCGGGGTTGAAGCCAAGAAACGTGTGTGTGGGTCGGGCAAAACAGAAAACGCAAGCATGGGCGCATCCCCTATAGGGATTCACCGTCCAGCGGAATGGCATTTGTGACGCCGGTGGCACTTTGTTGAGCACCGACTTCGCCCGCACCTCGTAGAACCGCGTGTCGAGCGCCTCGGGAGCGTCAAAACGGCGTACTGAAGCCGGATCTCGGTGGCCCGGAAGCCGCGCGCGGGCGTCCTCCTCGATCGTCAAGTTGTCCCATCGCACGAACGTATGTTCGCATACGGCCCGGACGCCGCGCCCCCGTCCCGACCGGATCCCCAGCGACGCCTCGGCGAGCCACCAGCGACGGCTCACCCTGCGCTCAGGGGCGCGTCCCAACATCGCCTGCAGCAAGCGAATTCGAAGGAGCCCACGATGATCATCTCCAAGCTGCTCGCCGCGACCATGGTCGCTGGGGCGACCGCGACGCAACCCGGTCCTCCCCCGTCAAAAAAGCCGTCCAAGCCCGCCGGCTGAGCCTCAGAGCTCGAGCACCGTGCGGATCCCGTCCTGGGCCTCCATCAGCTCGAAGCCGCGGTTGACCTCCGCGAGCGGCATGCGGTGCGAGATGAAGGGGTCGACGTCGATCTCGCCCGCCATGTAGCGCGCGACCAACGCGGGCACGTCTTCGCGGCCCTTCAGCCCACCGAACGAGGAGCCGGCCACGCGCCGGCCCGTGATCAGAAGGCGCGGGATCACATCGAGCGTCTCCCCCTTGCCGGCCACGCCGCACACCGTGCAGAGGCCCCAGCCCATCCGCGCGGCTTCGACCGCCTGGCGCATCACCGCCACGTTCCCGGTCGCCTCGAACGTGTAGTCCGCGCCGAAGCCGCCGGTCATCGCGAGGATCGCCTCGACGGCCTCTTCGCCGCCCTCCATCAGGTCGGTCGCGCCCTGCCCGCGCGCCAGCTCCAGGCGCTCGGGCGAGAGGTCTACGCACACGATCCGCTCGGCGCCCTGCAGGCGGCAGCCGGCGACCGCGCCGAGGCCCACCATCCCCGCTCCGAATACGACGCACGTCGAGCCCGGCCGCACGGCGGCGGTCCGCATGGCCGCGCCCAGGCCGGTCGAGAGGCCGCACGCGAACAGGCAGGCGCGGTCCAGGGGCGCCTCGGGGTCGATCTTCGCGAGCGCGATCTCCGGCATCACCGTGTACTCCGCGAACGTCGAGGTGCCCATGAAGTGCCGCAGCGGCTCGCCGTCGATCGACAGCCGCGTCGTGCCGTCGGGCAGGTAGCCCTTGTTCTGCTGCTCGCGGATCGCCAGGCACAGGTTCGTCAACGGGCTGCGGCAGTGGACGCACTCGCCGCACTGGGGCGAGAACAGAGTCACGACGTGGTCTCCCTCGGCAACGAGCCCGACACCGGGGCCGACGCGCTCGACGACGCCTGCGCCCTCGTGCCCGAGCACCGTCGGTGCGTAGCCGGAGGGGTCGACCCCGGAGGCCGTGTACATGTCGGTGTGACAGACCCCGCACGCCGCCAGGCGCACCAGGACCTCGCCCGGGCCTGGCTCGGCGAGGTCGACCTCGCGGACCGACAGAGGCTCTGCGAACTCCTCCAGCACGGCCGCCCTGATCTTCACCGCGGCTGCGCTCCGGCTCTGGCCAGCAGCTGCTCCTCGCCGGCCAGCGTCTGGCTCGTGGCGGACTCGATCCGCACCTGGGTGAGCTCACCGGGAGCCGCGAGGCCGCTGAAGTTGACGACCTTGTTGTGCGAGGTGCGCCCGCGCAGCTTCTCCGGGTCGTTGCGCGACGGGCCTTCGACCAGCACCTCCAGCGTGCGCCCGACGAAGCGCTGCGCGCGGGCGCGCGCTTCGCGCTGGACCAGCTCCACGAGCCGCTCCATGCGCGCCGCCTTGACCGGGTGCGGGACGAGACCCTCGGTGAACGTCGCGGCCTCGGTGCCCCGCCGCGGGGAGAAGACGAACGTGAAGGCGCTGTCGTAGCCAACGCGCTCGACGACCTCCAGCGTGTGTTCGAAGTCCTCCTCGGTCTCCCCCGGGAAGCCGACGATGATGTCCGTGCTGAGCGCGACATCGGGGAGGTGCTCGCGGATCATCGCGACGCGGTCCTCGTAGCGCGTGCGGTCGTAGGTGCGGCGCATCGCCTTCAGGACGCGGCTGGAGCCCGACTGCAGCGGCAGGTGGATGTGCTGGCAGACGCTCGCCAGCTCGGCGTGTGCGCGGATCACGTCCTCACGCATGTCCTTCGGGTGCGGGCTCGTGTAGCGGATGCGCTCGATGCCGTCGATCGCGTCGATCGCGTGCAGCAGCCCCGCGAAGCTCGGCTTCGCGCCCGCGCACACCGGCAGGTCGCGCCCGTAGGAGTTGACGTTCTGGCCGAGCAGCGTCACCTCTCTCACGCCGTCCGCCGCCATCGCCGCCGCCTCGGCGACGAGCTCCTCCTGCGGGCGGCTCACCTCGCGCCCGCGCGTCGAGGGCACGATGCAATACGAGCAGCGGCAGTTGCAGCCGACGCTGATCTGCAGCCAGCCCTGGAAGGGACGCGCGCGGCGCGCCGGAAGGTGGCCGGTGAAGCCCTCGAACTCGAAGTAGCCCTGCGCGCTCAGCGAGTCGCTCGTCAGGAACTCGGCCAGCTTGTGCACCTGGCCGGGCCCGAACGCCACGTCGACGAACGGGAAGCGCTCGAACACCTCATCCTTGACCGACTGCGCCCAGCAGCCGCCGACGCCGATCACGCGCTCCGGCTGTTCGCGCTTCAGCCGCTTGGCCTCGCCGAGATGGGTGATGAAGCGGCGTCGGCGGCCTCGCGGATCGAGCAGGTGTTGAACAGGATGAGCTCCGCGTCGTGGCGCTCGGAGGCCTCTTGGTAGCCCAAGGAGTCGAGCATCCCCTTCATGCGCTCGGAGTCGTGCTCGTTCATCTGGCAGCCGAACGTCGTGAGGTGGTAGCGCCTGGGCACGAGGCAAGAGTACCGGCGCCCCGCGCCACAGAGCCCGGGCGCCCGGGCGAGGAGTAGTGTCAATCGCGTGATCGCGCCCGCTCGCAACGACGGGCTGCCTCCTGGCCCCCGCACCCCCGCGGCGCTGAACATGCTGCGCTTCATGACGCGGCCGTTTCAGACACTGCTCGGCTGGCAGGCCCGCTACGGCAACGTGTTCACGGTCCGCTACACGGGTTTTGGCACCGGCGTCTACGTCGCCGAGCCCGACGCGATCCGCGAGCTCTTCACCGGCGACCAGTCGGACCTGCTCGCCGGCGAGGCCAACTCGTTCATGGAGCCCGTGCTCGGCCCCCATTCGGTGCTCGTGCTCGACGGCCCCGAGCACCTGCGCCAGCGCAAGCTCCTGCTGCCGCCCTTCCAGGGCTCGCGCGTCGCCCGCTTCCGCGAGGTGATCAGCGAAGTCGCCGCGCGCGAGATCGCGACCTGGCGTCCGGGCCGGCGGTTGACGATCCGCGAGCGCATGCGTGCGCTGACGTTCGAGGTGATCTGCCGCGCGGTGTTCGGCGTCACGGACAGGGCCGCTCAGGAGCGTCTGCGCGTGACGGTCGCTGCGGTCATCGACAGCAGCCCGATCTTCATGATCTCTGCGGCCGCACGAACCGACCTCGGGCCGCTCAGCCCAGGCGGGCGGTTCGCCCGGCGCCTGCGCGCCGCCGACGAGCTGCTGGCCGAGGAGATCGAGCGCCGCCGTCGCGTGGCCGACCTCGACGAGCGCACAGACGTGCTCTCCCTGCTGCTCCGCGCCCGCGACGAGGACGGCAACGACATGACCGTCGCGGAGCTCCGCGACGAGCTGTTCACGATGCTGGGCGCCGGCCACGAGACGACCTCGACCGGCCTGGCCTTCGCCTTCGAGCTGCTCCTCCGCAACCGGCCCGTACTCGAACGCCTGCGCGAGGAGCTCGAACGCGGCGAGGACGACGCCTACCTCGACGCGGTCGTCAAGGAGTCGCTGCGGCTGCGGCCCGTCATCGACGGTGCGGAGCGCACGTTGACGCGGCCGCGCACGCTCGCCGGCTGGGCCCTACCGGCAGGCGTCAAGATCTACCCCGGCATCCTGCTCACGCAGATGCGCGCCGACCTCTACCCGGAGCCCGAGCGCTTCCGCCCCGAGCGCTTCCTCGACGAGGGCGCCGAGTCCTACGCCTGGCTGCCGTTCGGCGGCGGCATCCGGCGCTGCCTCGGCGCCGCACTCGCGCAGGCCGAGATGGCCGAGGTGCTGAGGATCGCCGTGCCCGCGGTCGAGCTGCGCCCCCTGCGCGCCGACCCGGACCCGGTGGTGATGCGCGGGATCACGCTCGCCCCGAAGCACGGGGTCGAGGTGAGCGTGCAGAGCGTGCTGCGCGAGGTCGAGGCTGGCCGCCCGCCGGCGCTGGCAGGAGCCTGAGCGGTGGATGACGCGGCCGCACCGACGCCGTTCAGCGCCGAGGAACCGCCGAAGGACCTCGAGGACCCGACGGACCTCGGCGAGCGCGTCGAGAGCGAGCGCCCTCCCGAAGAGCGGCCGGGGCCAGCCTGGCTGGGTGTTCCGGGGATCGTCGGGCTCGGGGTCGTGGCCGCGGCGTGGTCGGTCAGCCACAGTCTTTTCGGAGTGCTGCTCGCCGTCGCCGGGCTCGTGATCCTGTTCCTCGCGATCGGGCTGGCGATGACGATCGCCAAGCGCGAGTAGGTCCCCTGCCGGCGGGGAGTTACGATCGAGGCATGCTGCGCAAACGGCGATACAGCGAACTCGGGGCCGCCGGCAAAGTGGCCGTGCTCATCCTCACGGCGGTCAGCCTCGTGATCGTCGCGACGGCCGAGCGCGACATCGGGCGCCGCGACGAGGACGACGTCCGCGGCAGCCGGGGGTTGTGGCGCGTGGTGAGCCTGAACGCGCTTGGCGCTATCGCGTACCTGCGGTTCGGGCGGCGCCGTACCCCGTCAGGCTAGGCGCCTAAGCGGCGGCCGCGGCGGGCTCCGACTCCACGGGCGCGGCGGCCTGCGCCGCCGGCTCAGTCTTGTCCCGCTCGATCGGCGTCACGGCGTCGCGTCCGAGCCCGAGCGCCTCGTAGATCTTGCCTTCGATCTCCTTGGCGAGCTCCGGGTTGGCGTCCAGGTGTGCCTTTGCGTTCCCGCGCCCCTGGCCGAGCCGTTCGTCCCCGTAGGAGAAGAACGAGCCGGACTTGGAGACGATGTTGTGCTCGAGGCCGAGGTCGATCAGGCAGCCCGAGGTCGAGATCCCCTTGCCGAACTCGATGTCGAACTCGGCCTGGCGGAACGGCGCCGCGACCTTGTTCTTGACGACCTTCACGCGCACGCGGTTGCCCACCGCCTCCGTGCCGTCCTTGAGCGTCTCGATGCGCCTGATGTCGAGCCGCTGCGAGGCGTAGAACTTCAGCGCCCGGCCGCCCGGCTGTGTCTCCGGTGAGCCGAACATCACCCCGACCTTTTCGCGGATCTGGTTGGTGAGGATGCACAGCGTGTTCGTGCGGTTCAGGTTCCCCGCCAGCTTGCGCATCGCCTGCGACATCATCCGGGCCTGCGCGCCGACCGTCTGGTCGCCCATCTGCCCCTCCAGCTCGACGCGCGGCGTGAGCGCCGCGACGGAGTCGACCGCGACCACGTCGACGGCGCCCGAGCGCACCAGCATGTCGGCGATCTCGAGGGCCTGCTCGCCGTAATCGGGCTGGGAGACCAGCAGCTCGTCGATGTCGACGCCGATCTCCTTCGCGTACAGCGGGTCCATCGCGTGCTCGGCGTCGATGAACGCGCACACGCCGCCCAGCTTCTGGGCCTCGGCGAGCACGTGGTAGATCAGCGTCGTCTTCCCGGAGGACTCAGGGCCGTACAGCTCGACGATCCTGCCCCGCGGCACGCCGCCGATACCGAGCGCCAGGTCGAGTGACAGCGCGCCCGTGGGGATCGCCTCGCAGCGCACCTGCGCGCCCTCGTCGCCCATCCGCATCACCGTGCCCTTGCCGAACTCGCGCTCGATCTGCGTCAGCGCACCCTGAAGGGCGGCGTCGCGCGCCTTCGCGGCCTTCTCCTGTTCGGTCACGGACATGGTGGTGCTCCTCCGGTTTGGGATGAGCGGGAAAAGCTACGCCGGGCCTCGGACGGAACAGTTGTTCGCCTCGGCCGGCATGGAGCGCCGGCCCGGTCACTCATCTAGAGGAGTCACGGGGCCGTGCACGAACCATTGCAGCAGCGCAGAGCGCGCCCCGCCGTTCGTCCATTCGGCCATCCGCCTGGTCCTCCGCCGGAGGCGGCGGGACGATGAATGCGGGCCGGAACGGATCGCCATGGAGACCCGCGCCCATACCCACGCACGCCGCCCGCGACGGGCTCTCGCCGCCGTTGCGTGCCTGCTCGCCCTGCTGCTCGCCGGCGCGCTCAGCGCCGCGGCCGCGGCACGGCCCGCGCAGTCACATCACGGCTCCTGCCCCGCGCCCCGTCACGCGAAGCACGGCGCCAAGCATTGCTCCAAGAAGCACTCGCACAAGCCCAAGGGCAGCGCCCACAAGACCAAGAAGCCCGTGCACAAGCCGGCGCCGTCCGCGCCGCTCGCGCCCGCCACGTGCGAAGACGGCAGCCCGCCGGTCCGCTCGGCGGCGGGCGCCTACTCCTGCGAAGACGGTTCCGAACCTGCGTGCGTGGACGGCTCGGAACCCGTCCGGCCCTCGTCCGCCTCGGGACCGATGTGCCGGGCACCCCGCGAAGAAGGCGGCGAATGCAAGGTCGGCTCGACCGGCGAATGCCAGCTCGAACTCGCCTGCGAAGACGCCGAAGAAGCCGAAGACGCCCCGCAGGGCTGCGAACACGGCTCGGCCTTCGAAGAACCGGAAGCCGAAAGCTGATCCGGCGTCAGGCGCGCCAGCCGCCCAGCGGCGCGCTCGCGAGCTGCTCGTAGCGAGCTCCCCCGGGATCCAGCCGCGAGCGGTAGAGCGCCGCCTCCGTCGCCTCGAAGCGCAGCTGCGGGGTCGCCGGGAGCGTGGCCTGTCCGCGCGGCGCGGCGCGGCTGCGGCCCACCGTCACATGCGCGCGGAAGCGTCGCGGGGGCTGCTCGCCGGTGACGGCGCACAGGGCGCGCGCGACCTCGGCCTGGAGTCCCGCCAGCTCGCCGCTCGGGTCGTGGATCTCGACTGAGAGCGCTCGCGGCCGCCGCGGCGGCAGCCACAGCGGGGCACCGGTCTCCAGCTCGCAGCAACGGGATCGCTCGGCCGCCTCGGCGAGCGCCGCGCCGAGCGCCGCGATCTCGCCGTGCGGGCGCTCACCGAGGAACAGCAGCGTCACGTGCAGTGAAGCCGGGTCGAGCACGCGCAGGGCCGGCGCCTCGCCCGCGCCCTCGGCCCGCGCGACCGAACGCGCCCAGCGCGAGAGCTCGCCGGCAACCTCTGCGGGAGGGTCGACGGCCGCGAACAGACGGGCTGTCGCGCCGCGCGCCACCCGCTCAGGCGGGCGCCAGCGCCCGGCGCACGAGATGCATCGCGACCGTCGTCGCGCGATCGCGGATGTCCGCGCGCCCGCCCGGGAGGTTCACCGAGCGCGTGAGCAGCTCGGCCTCGCCGCCGCCGGCCGCACCCGGGGCGCCGACGGCCACGCTCAGCCACACGAGCCCCACCGGCTTCTCCTCGGTGCCGCCGCCCGGGCCGGCCACGCCCGTGATGCCGACGCCGACGTCCGCCTCCAGGCGCTCGCGGGCCCCGCGCGCCAGCGCCTCCCCCACCTCCTGCGAGACCGCGCCGTGCCTCTCGATCAGCTCCGCCGGGACGGCGGCCGCTGAGACCTTCACGTCGTTCGCATAGGCGACGATCGCCCCCCTCACGTAGTCGGAGGAGCCGGCCAGATCGGTCAACCTGGCCGCGAGCAGGCCGCCGGTGCAGGACTCGGCGGTCGCGATCGTGCGTGCCGGAACCCCGGCCTCCCCCCGCAGGATCTCCGCGACGATCTCATCGATCGTGCGGCCGTCCTCGGAGAAGAGCGTGTCGCCGTGACGCTCGCGCACGATCTCGGTGAAGTCGCGGTATGCGCCCTCGCCGGGCGGCTCGTAGCGCGTGACGACCTCGACCTCGCCGCGTTTCAGGCAGGTCGTGACCTCGAGCGAGGACATGTCGACGCCGTCTCGCTGCGCGACCCGCAGCGTCTCCGCGATCTCGGACTCCGGGATACCGAACAGGCGCAGCGTTCCCTGCCGGTATTCGTCGGCACGTGCGAGCACGTCGCGCATGGCGTCGGTGTCCTGGGCGGCGCGCCACATCGGCTGAAGCTCGCGCGGAGGCCCCGGCAGCACGACGATCGTCGGCCCGCCCGCTCGGTCACCGCGCCCGGTCACGACGAGCCCGGGGGCCGTCCCGACGGGCTCCAGCACCTCCGCTCCCTCCGGGACCGTTGCCTGCTTGCGGTTGGCCTCCGCGACCGCCTCCGGGTCGATGTTCGGCCAGCGTTTCATCAGCGGCGCGACGATCGCCGCGATCCGTTTCGAGAGCGCCTCGTCGAGCACCATCTCGCGGTTCTGGAAGCGTCCGACGACTTCGGCGGTCAGGTCATCGGCGGTGGGCCCGAGGCCGCCGGAGGTGAGAACCAGGTCGAGGCCCTCGGCCGCCATGAATCCGAGCGCCGCCTCGATGTCGCCCGGGCGGTCGCCCACGATCAAGATCTGCGCGAGGTCGATGCCCAGCGCCTGCAGGCGCTCGGCAAGCCACGGGCCGTTGCGATCGTTGACTCGCCCGCTCAGCACCTCGGTGCCGGTCACGACGATCCCTGCCCGGGCGCTCACGGCGCGCTCACTTGCAGGTGGGCTGCTGTTCGGGCGTGAGCGGCCTGCGGCCGCGCGCCTTCGTGATCGAGTACCCGATCGCGGCGCTGGACGCCGGCACGACGCGCGGTTTGCCGTCGATCACGAGGTCGACGGCGTTGTTGCCGAGCGTCATCAGGAAGTGCTTGGCCCGGAAGGTCTGCGTGCTCCCCCCAGGCTGCAGTTCCACGCCGGGGATCAGCTTGCGCCCACCTTCGCCGATCAAGCAGACGTAGACGGCCGCCGTCGGGGTCAGCGACAGCGTCACCACGTCGCTCGCTGTTGCTCCGGCGGCGGCCTGCGCATTGCGATGTTTGCTCGCCGCCGTTTTTGAGTGGTGCCTCGACGCGCTTTTCGAACTGCTCGGGCCTTTCGAGGAGCCGCTCGTGGCGAGCAGGACGATGAGCACCACGATGATCGCGAGGATCGTCCCGACGGCGATCGCGTAGCCGCGCGAGCCGCCGTCGCCGGGTGGCCCGCCCGGGCGCATACGGCGGCCGCGCTGGGGGGGCCGCTGCGAGGAGGCGACGATCGGCTCGAGCATCCCCTCGCCGGGCGCTTCGTGGTGCAGCCGGTACTCCTCGACGAGCGCCTTGCCGTCGAGCCCGAGCGCGGTCGCGTACGTGCGCAGGAAGCTCTTGACGAACGTCGGCCCCGGCAGCAGCCCCCACTCTTCGTTCTCGAGCGCGCGAAGGTACTTGGCGCGGATCTTCGTCTTGGCCTCGATCTCGGACACGTCGATGCGCTCGCGCATGCGCGCCTCCCGAAGCGTTGATCCGATCTCGGGCATGGTCAGAGGCTAGAACGGCTCCGAGTGCGCCGGCTCTTGCCTGATCGCTCGCACGGGCGGGGATTCTAACGTCGCAAATTGCGAGGAACGGCGGCTGACGGTGAGCTGTCAGGCGTGCGAAGCCGTCGGATCGCCCCGGGGTCCGCCGGTGGCGGCCCCTGCTACTCGCCGACGGGCGCCGCGGGCTCCGACGGCGAGCCTTCGAGCGCGGCCAGGACTCGCGGCAGCTCGGCCTCGGTGATCAGCACCTGCCGCGGCTTGGAGCCTTCGTAGCCGGAGATCACGCCGCGTCGCTCGAGCATGTCGATCATGCGCCCGGCGCGTGTGTAGCCGAGGCGCAGCCGCCGCTGCAGCATCGAGGTGGACGCCGTCTGCATCTCCGCGACCAGGCGGATCGCGTCTGCGAGCAGCGGATCCTCGTCAGGGTCGAACTCGTCGCCCGACCCGGAACCCTCGCCCTCGGCGGGCTCGACCTCCTCGAGCAGCTCCTCGCGCAGCTCCGGCTCGCCCTGCTTGCGCCACAGGTCGGTCAGCTTCTCGATCTGCGCCTCGTCGATGTAGGCGCCCTGGATGCGCTGCAGGCGCGAGCTGCCGACGGGGCTGAACAGCATGTCGCCCTGGCCGAGCAGCGACTCGGCGCCGTTCTGGTCGAGGATCACGCGCGAGTCGGTCTGCGAGGAGACGGCGAACGCGATCCGCGATGGCACGTTCGCCTTGATCATCCCCGTGATCACGTCGACGCGCGGGCTCTGCGTCGCGAGCACGAGGTGGATGCCCACCGCACGGGCCTTCTGCGCCAAGCGGATGATCGAGTCCTCCACGTCGGCAGGGGCGACCATCATCAGGTCGGCGAGCTCGTCGATCACGCACAGGATGTACGGCAGCGCGGGTTCGCCGCGGCGCGCTCTCGATGCGTTCAGCTCGACCAGCCCGCGGGTGCGCGCGAGCGACATGATCCCGTAGCGCTGCTCCATCTCCTTGACGAGGTTCTGCAGGGCGTTGGCCGCCATCCGCGGGCTTGTGATCACCGGCGTGAGCAGGTGCGGGATCGACTCGTAGTGGTTGAGCTCGACCTGCTTGGGGTCGACGAGCACGAGCCGGACCTCGTGCGGTGTCGCGCGCAGCAGGATGCTCGAGAGCATCGCGTTGATCGCGCCCGACTTGCCGGCCCCGGTGGTGCCGGCGACCAGCATGTGGGGCATCTTCGCGAGGTCGGCGCCGATCGCCTTGCCGGCCACGTCCTTGCCGAGCCAGACCGTGAGCGGCGACCAGTCCTTGGGCGGCTCCTGGAAGACGTCGCCGAGCCGCACGATCCGCCGGTGAGCATTCGGCACCTCGACGCCCACCGCCTGCTTGCCGGGGATCGGCGCGAGGATCCTGATGTCGGTCGCGGCGAGCGCGTAGGCGAGGTCGTCCTTGAGCTGGGCGACCTTGCCGACCTTCGTCCCCGGCGCGAGCCGCAGCTCGTAGCGGGTGATGTGCGGGCCCGCGACCGTGCCGATCACCTTCGCCTGCACGCCGAAGTGGCCGAGCGCCTCGACGAGCGCCGTCGCCGTGCGCTCCTGGCCCGCGGTGTCGGGCCGCGTCTGCTCGCCCGTGGAGCGCGTCAACAGGCGGCTCGCATCCGGCAGCTCCCAGACGAAGTCCGGGTCATCCGTGACGGCGCCGCGCAGCCGCCCCTGCGGCGTCAGCTCGGCCGGGTCGGCGTGGGCGACGCCCGCGATCTGCTCCTCCTCATCCTCGGCCCCGGCGCCCTTCCCGCCCGCCGGGGCCTTGGCGGGCGCCTGCGGCTCAGGCTCCTCGCCGGCGACCGGCTCCTCGGCCGCCTCGAGCTCGGGCGGTTCCAAGTCGTCGTCCATCCAGTCGCGGGAGGGCGCCTCCACGTGGGTCGCGCGCACGACGAGCTCGGCGGAGTCGGGCTCGGGCGGGTGCAGCGGCTGCTCGGCTCCCAGGTCGCGCAGCAGCTCCCGGCGGGGGCTCGTCCCCTCGCGCCCGTTCCCGGCCCTGCGCACGAGGCGCGTCGTGTCGCGCAGCCCGTGACCGGTCGCCCGCAGCACCGTGGCGAGCGAAGCGCCCGTCAGCAGGATCGCGCCGGCGAGCAGCAGGAACGCGACGATCACGCCGACCCCGATGCCCTGGACGAGCGGGTCGAACAGCCGGTAGAGCGCTTCCCCGAGTAGGCCGCCGTGCGCCTGCAGGTGCACGGAGCTCCACGGTTTTCCCGTGCTCCCCGCGCCGGGCGCGAGCCCGAGCGCGCCCGCGGCCAGCGCGAGCGTCAAACCGGCGAACAGGCATGCGGCACCGGTGCGCAGCGGGCGCAGCGCGGGCAGCACCGGGCGCAGCAGCAGAACTCCCCCGCCGACCACGAGCGTCACCGGCGCGAGGACGCGCGCGCGCCCGAGCGCCCAGCCGAAGCCGACCGCGAGCGCGTGGCCTGCGCGCCCGCCGGGAGCGGGCGATCCCGACCCGTAGAGCACGATGCCCATGAACACGCCGAACGCCACGATCGCGAGGCCGAGCACGTCGCGTTCGCGCTGCTCGAGCACCGGCAGGCGCGCAAGGCCGCCGAGCAGGCCGGCGAGCGGCCGCGCGCCTCGCCGGCGGCGCGAGCGGCGGCCGCGTGAGCGCGTCGAGCGCCCTCGTGAAGACCCGCCGGCCGGTCGACGACCGGCCGGCGCGCGTTTCGTGCCCTGAGCCATCCCGCGCAACTTCGACGCCGGACCCCCGGAACCTGCCCCGTGGTCTTACCATCGCTTTAGTCCCAACGAGTTACATAAAGACATGAACGACTTCAATCGCACCGCCCGCGTCCTGGTGGTCGAGGACGACGAGGACATCGCGCTAGCGCTGCAGCGATCGCTGCGCATGGAGGGCTACGAAGTGAGGACAGCGGCCGACGGCGAGGCTGCGCTCGAGCAGGGGCGCGCGTTCGCGCCCGATCTCGTGATCCTCGACCTCGGGCTGCCGAAGATCGACGGCATCGAGGTCGCCCGCTCGCTGCGCTCCGACGACGATGTCCCGATCCTGATCCTGACGGCACGCGACGCGCTCGAGTCGCGCGTGGAGGGTCTCGACTCCGGCGCCGACGACTACCTCGTCAAGCCGTTCGAGCGCCAGGAGCTGCTCGCGCGCATGCGGGCGCTGCTCAGGCGCCGCCCGCCCCGCGGCTCGGCGCCGCTGCGGGTCGGCGATCTCACGCTCAACGCGGACACCCACGAGGTCCAGCGCGGCGAGCGCGAAGTCGAGCTGACCCAGCGCGAGTTCGAGCTGCTCGAGTACATGATGCGCAACGAGCGCATCGTGATCTCGCGCCAGCGCCTGCTCGACGAGGTCTGGGGCTACGACCCGTTCTCGACGACCAACACGATCGAGGTTTTCGTCTCGAACCTGCGCCGTAAGCTCGAGGCCGAGGGGGAGCCGCGGCTGCTGCACACGATCCGAGGGGCGGGCTACGTCCTTCGCGCGTAGCGCCCGGCGGGCCCTCTCCGGCGTACGCTCGCCGTCAAGAATCTCGGCGGCCTTCGACCGGCTGCCGATCCGCGTGCGCCTGGCGGGTGTCTCGGCGCTGCTCACTTTCGTGATCCTGTGCGCGTTCGCGGTCGCGATCGGCTCGCTCACGGTGCACCGCATCCGCTCGGACTTCAACCGCCAGGTGGCGGAGTCGGCGCACGAGTTGCCCGCGCAGCTACGGATCACGATCGAGCCGCTGCGGATCCTCACCCCGCTCGCCGACTTCACCGCCAACGGCGCGATCGTCAAGGTGATGACGCTCGGGCAGAAGCTGATCGCCGAGGAACCCGGAAGCGCGCCCTACCTCGGTCCGCCCTCGCCGAACGCCCGCACGATCCGCGGCTTCCGTGTCGTCAGCCAGACCGCGGTCGTCACGCTGAACTCGACCGGGCAGCCGGTCGGACGCGTGCTGATCGAGTACGCGCGCCCGGTCGGGCCGACCGAGAAAACGGTCAAGCGCGTCGAGCTGTTCCTGCTGCTCGGCGTTATCGCGGGCAGCGTGCTCGCCGCCTGGGCCGGCTGGATGATCGCGCGGCGAGCGATGAGGCCGATCGCCGCGCTCACGTCGACCGCCGCCGAGATCGCCCGCACCCGCGACCCCTCGCGGAGCATGCCCCAGCCGCAGGCGGACGACGAGGTCGCCGAGCTGACGCGCACGCTCGAGGGGATGCTCCGCGAGCTCGACGCGGCGCGCAGCGAGACCGAGACGATGCTCGCGCGACAGCGCCGCTTCGTGGCCGACGCCTCGCACGAGCTGCGCACGCCGCTCACGAGCGTGCTCGCCAACCTCGAGCTGCTGGCGGACTCGCTGCAGGGCGATCAGGGCGAGGCAGCGCGCTCAGCGCTGCGTTCCTCCCAGCGTATGCGCCGGCTGGTCGCCGACCTGCTGCTGCTGGCGAGGACCGACGCGGCGCGGAGCCAGCCGCGCGAGCAGGTGGACCTCGGGACGATCGTCGTCGAAGCAGCCGCCGAGCTGGGCCCGGTGAGCACCGATCACGAGATCGTCCTGGACGCGCACAGCGCCCCGCTTCTCGGCGTGCGCGACGAGCTCCACCGGCTGACGATCAACCTGATCGAGAACGCGTTGCGCCATACGCCGCCGGGCACCGAGGTGCGGGTGCGAACCGACACGCTGCCGGACGGCCGCGTCGAGCTCGTCGTCGCCGACAACGGCCCGGGCGTGCCGCCCGAGCTCGCACCGACCCTGTTCGAGCGCTTCATCCGCGGCGCGGGCGACCGCGGCGGCTCGTTCGGCCTCGGCCTCGCGATCGTGATGGCCGTGGCAACCTCCCACGGCGGCACCGTGACGCTCGCGAGCCCGGAGCCGTTCGGCCCGGGCGAGCAGGCGCGCGGCGCGCGCTTCGTGGTGCGGCTCCCCGGCGTCCCCGATGCGCAGCGGCCGCAGCCGCAGGAGCCGGTGCTCGCCGACCGCGCCGTCTAACGGCCCGCTAGACCTCGACGACGACGGGGAGCACCATCGGCCGCCGCTTGAGACGGTCGTAGACCAATTTCGCGAGGTCGTCGTGCAGCGCCTGCGTGAGGACGTCGACCTCGCGCACGCTCTCGGCGGCCTCCCGCTCGAGCGTCTCCTCGACGGTGAGCCTGATCTCCACCTCGAGCTCGTCGGCCTCGTCGAGGAACGGCACGCCGCGGAAGATCACCTCCGGGTCGGCGACGGAGTGTCCGTCCTGCTCGGCGATCGTGACCACGACGATGAAGATCCCGTCCGCAGAGAGCATGCGCCGGTCGCGCAGCGCGACGTCGGCCATCTCCCCGAGCTCGACGCCGTCGACGAAGATCATCCCGGACTGCTCGGGAGGCCCGAAGCGCGCACCGCGGGCGTCGATGTCGAGCGGCAGGCCGTTGTCCCCCTGGAAGATGTTCTCCGGCGGGACGCCGACCGCTTCGGCGAGCTGGGCGTGCAGCCGCAGGCGCTTGAAGTCGCCGTGGAAGGGCATCACGTAGCGCGGCTTGACGAGGTTGAGCATCAGCTTCACCTCCTCCGCGTACCCGTGCCCGGAGGCGTGCACGGGTGCATCCCGCGGCGTGATCACGTCGCAGCCGATGTGGTAGAGACGGTCGATCGTCTCGTTGACCGCGCGCTCGTTGCCCGGGATCGGGGTCGCGCTGAACACGACCGTGTCGCCCTCCTTGAGCTCGACCTGACGATGGTCGCGGTAGGCCATCCGACGCAGCGCCGAAAGCGGCTCACCCTGTGAGCCGGTGGAGATGATCACGACGCGCTCGTCGGGCAGGTCGGTGATCTCGCGCGGCCCGATCAGCATCCCCTCCGGGACCTCGATGTGCCCGAGGCTGCGGCCGATGCCGACGTTCTTGCGCATCGAGCGCCCGACGAGCGCGACCTTGCGCCCCAGCGCCTCTGCCGCGTCGACGACCTGCTGGACGCGGTGGATGTTCGAGGCGAAGCTCGTCACGACGATCCGGCCGCGGCAGCGCGCGAACACCTCCTCCAGGTGCGGGCCGACGACCGACTCCGAGGGCGAGAAGCCCTCGCGGTCGACGTTCGTCGAGTCGCCGCAGAGCAGCAGCACGCCTTCGCGGCCGAGCTCCGCAAGCCGCGAGACGTCGGCGGGTCCGCCGTCGACCGGTGTCTGGTCGAACTTGTAGTCGCCGGTGATCAGCACGGTGCCCAGCTCGGTGCCGAGGGCGACCGCGCTGGAGTCAGGGATCGAGTGCGTCATGTGCACGAGCTCTAGCGAGAACGGGCCAAGCTCGAGCGCCTCACCGGGCTCGAGGTCCTGGAGATCGACGTCGCGCAGTTTGTGCTCGTCGAGCTTGGAGCGGGCCATCGCGATCGTGAGCGGACCGCCATAGACCGGGACCTCCTGCTCGAGCCCGAGCTCGCGGATCACCCATGGCAGCGCCCCCAGGTGGTCCTCGTGCCCGTGCGTGACGACGATCGCTTCGATGTCGTTCACGCGGTCGCGCAGGTAGGAGAAGTCGGGCAGCACCAGGTCGATGCCGACCATCTCGGGCGTCGGGAAGCGCAGGCCGACGTCGACGACGACGATGCGCCCGTCGTGTTCCACGACCGTCATGTTCTTGCCGATCTCGCCGAGCCCGCCGAGCGGCAACACGCGCAGGTCAGCCACGACGCGCTCCCTGCGGCCCCGCGCAGGCGCTGCCCGCGCGCTCACCGCCGCCCTGCGCGCGGATCACGCGGGCGTGCCGGCGAGCAGGCCGTGGCGTTCGAGCATCTCCCGGACCGCCGAGGTCTCCTCCTCGTTCGCCTCGACGAGCGGCAGCCGCAGGCCGCCGACTTCGCGGCCGAGCAGGTTCAGCGCCGCCTTCGTGCAGGTCGGGTTCGACGTCAGGAACAGCGTGCGGTAGACGTCCTGCAGCGACGCGTCGATCTCGGCGCGCTGCTCGGGCTCGTCGAGCATCCGCCGCAGCTCATCGCCGACGATGTGACTCGCGACGCTCACGACGCCGGCGCCGCCGAGTTCGAGCGTGCGCAGGAACGTCGGGTCGTCGCCCGCGTAGAGGTCGAGCCCGTCGATCAGCTGGAGCTCGTCGGGGTTCGCCTGCTTGACGCCGCTGACGTTCTCGATCTGCGCGAGCTCCGCGAGCAGGTCCGGCGGCATGTTGGTGCCGGTGCGCGAGGGGATGTTGTAGAGGACGACGGGTTTGTCGGTCGCGGATGCCACCGCCCGGTAGTGGCGGACCAGACCGGCGCGGCTCGGGCGGTTGTAATACGGCGTCACGACGAGCATCGCGTCCGCACCGAGTTCGGTCGCGCGTTCGGTCAGGTGGACGGCGTGACGGGTGTCGTTCGTCCCGGTCCCGGCGACGATCGTCTTGCCCTCGGGACACTCCGCGACGGCGAGGCCGATCAGGCCGAGCTGCTCCTCGTCGGTCAGCGTGGACGCCTCGCCGGTGGTTCCCGCGACCACGAAGCCGTCCGAGCCGTGATCGGCGAGCTCGCGCATCAACGCCACGAACGACTCCTCGTTCACGCGGTTGCGCTCGTCGAACGGCGTCACGATCGCTGTGAGGATTGCCCCGAGGCCCGGCATCGGCTCAGTATCTCACGCTTCGCCGGCTGATCTGAGCCCGCCGCGCCGCTACAGCTACGCCGCCGCGGCCGGCACGGGATGCGCGCCTTCCTCGCGTCCGCTGCGCACGTAGATCAGGATGCTCACCACCAGCGACCACAGGACGAACACGAGCAGGGAGATGAAGCCGACCGGCGGAATCGCCGCGGCGATGCCGATCACGATCGCGACCCAGCCGAGCCAGACCGGCAAGCCCGCCCCGCCGACGATCGCGAGGCCGCTCGCGATCCCGAACACGCAGCCGCCGATCACCAGCGGCAGGAACAGTTCGTTCGCGAGGACGTTGAGCGTCTGGATGGTCTGCGCGCCGAAGTAGTGAAGGTTGTGCGCCAGCCCGTATTCGACTCCGCCGAGGATCCCTGCGCCGACCGCCATCAGCACACCGCCTCCTATGATCAGCCCCGTCAAGCCGGAGGATGCGCCCATGCGGCGCAGGTATGCGGCGAGCGCCCCCGCCCAGAAGACCCCGAACAGGAACGCGAACGCGAACAGCACGGAGGTCGTCTCGACGGTCGACTTGTGCACCGTGTAGTAGTGGAAGACCTTCAGCGGCGAGGCGTTCGAGTTCGGTGTTTCGCCGCCCGACAGGAACGCGATCAGCGTGAGCACGACGAAGACCACGCCGGTCAGCGGCGCAAAGCGAGCGAGTCGAGCAGGCATGCGGATTCCCCCTTGCATGGCGTCGGAGCTGCGTCTGGGGGTGTTCGTCGCGAGGCCGTCCGATCCTTCCGAATCGTGCGGCCTGTAAGAGTTCTTACGAGGCCCCGGGTCGGGCCGCTACGCCGGCGGCGGCCAACGCCGCCTCGCGCGTCGCGAACGCCCGGAATCGCACGCGCTTGCCCCCCTCGATCGTCCAAACCGCCGCGACGTCCCGTTCGAGATCGGCATCGCTGTTTCGAAGCCGCGCGCGCTCGTGCAGGACGACGATCACGTTGTCGCCGTCCTCGATCATCTCCTTCACCTCCTGGGAGTAGTCGTTCCACAGCGACCAGTACTTGGTCACGTGTGCGACGAACTCGTCGCGGCCCCGCCCCTGCCGCGGAAAGCCCGCGACCGGGTAGCCGGAGATGTCCCATTCGATGTCGGGGTCGAGCGTCTGCACCCATTCCCAGATCTGGCCCTTGGAGCGCGCTTCGTGACCTCGCTGCACGACGTTCTTGTTCTGATCGGACATGGCTTCCCCCTGCTCGCTCGCTGCCGTCCAGTATCCCGCAACGCGCGTGGCGTGCTCAAGCCGCGACTGCGCCGCGGCGCAGCTCAGCCGCGGACTGCAGCCGGCGCGACCTGGCTGGCCCGCACGGCGCGGGACACGAGGGTCGCGTAGAGCCGTTCCTCGAGCCGCACGCTCGGCGGCTGCGACGTGCTCATCGCCGTGAAAGCGACCTCAGCGCGCCCGATGACGAAAACGGAGGATTCGATGTAGAAGGCGACCGGGAAGTCGATCCGGTGGCCCCTCACGGTGAATCGGTAGTCCACGAGGTAGCTCATGCTGAAGCCGGCGGCCGCGTCGGTGCCGGCAGGGGGTGCGAACTTGAGAGGCACCAGGCGCAGGTCTCGCACGGTGATGTCGACGTGGTGCCCTTTGATCGAGATCGATGTCGTCTGAGCGCCCAGGCTCGCAAAGCGCCGCTGCGTGCATGCGATGACGCTCCGGCTGAAAAGGGCCTTCTTCGCCACGGCGAGGTCACGCTTTGCCGCCGCTGAGGAGCGCTCGATTTCCACGCTCGATCCCAGCCACGTCTCGTTCAGGCGGGACCCCCCTTTGAAGCCCTGCGAGGAGCGCCGGAAAACCGGCTTGTTCTTTTCTCCGCCCGCCATGCATTGCCTGTAGGCGCCGCGGGTTTCCAAGGCCGCGATGTGCGAGCTGCTGTGTCGCCTGACGACGAGGCGGAAGCCCGGGACGTCTGCGGCACGCAGGTTGACGAGCCGCGCGAAGAGCGCGTACTGCGCCGTGGGCGCCTCACCAGCCGCGCTGTGCGCGGTGACTTCGCCGGCGCGGCTGACGTTCAGCGCTCCCGGGACGGGAGTCGCGTGGGCGTTGCCGGCCGCCTGCCGGTCCACGGCCGTGGAAGGCTGCGGCGCCGGGGCCGAGCTGCCGCACCCGGCCGCGGCAAGCGCAAGGGTCGAGCAGGCGGCGATCGTGATCGGGAAGGAGCGTGGCACGGTGGCGACGGAGACGCCCTCACCACTCGTGGGGGCGTCGGCCGCGCTCGATATCGTCGGCCCGCCCGCGAAGGGTTAGTCGCCCTCCGGATTTCTGGACGAGTTCAGAACAGCAGGCTCTCGAGCCCTACCGTCAGCGGCTCGGGCAGCTCCGCGACCCGCCTCACCGCGAGCAGCACTCCCGGCATGAAGCTCTCGCGCCCGATCGTGTCGTGGCGGATCGTGAGCGTCTGGGCGAGGTCGCCGAGGATCACCTCCTGGTGAGCGACGAGCCCGGGCAGGCGCACCGAGTGGATCGGCGGCTCGGGGCCGCCGCTCGCGGCGGCCATCAGGTCGGCCGTCAGTTTGGCCGTCCCGGAGGGGGCGTCGAGCTTGCCGTCGTGATGGAGCTCGATGATCTCGGCCTTCGCCATGTGCGGCGCGGCCTGCGCCGCGAAGCGCATCATCAGCACGGCGCCGATCGCGAAGTTCGGCGCGACGAGCACGTTGCGGCCCGCATCCGCGGCAGCGTAGGCGAGCGGCCCCGGGTCGAAACCGGTGGTGCCCATCACGACGTGGACCCCGGCCCGCAGCGCCGCCAGCGCGTTCTCCAGGGCGGTGTCCGGCTGGGTGAAGTCGACGAGCACCTCGGCTCCCGCCAGCGCCTCGGCGACCGCGGTTCCGAGCGCGGGGTCAGCGCGCCCGGTCAGCTCCATGTCCTGCGCGCCCTCGACCGCCGCGCACACGGTCTCCCCCATGCGGCCGGCGGCGCCGGCCACCGCGACACGGATCAAGGACGCCCTCCCGCGGATGCCTCGGCCTGCAGCGCCCCCGCCGCCCGCGCGAAGCTGTCCTCGGCCGGACCCACGGCGGCCACCGAGAGGCGCTCGGGCGCGAACAGCTCGCCCGCCAGCTCGCGAACGTCGTCGATGCCGACCGCGTCGATGCGCTCGATCACCTCGTCCGCCGAGAGGATCGGTATGTCCGCGAGCAGCGAACCGCCGAGGCGGCCCATCCGGGCGGAGGTCGACTCGAGCGCGAGCACCATCCTGCCCTTGAGGTTCTCACGGGAGCGCACGAGCTCCTGCTCGGAGGCCGGATCAACGACGCACCGGCGCAACTCGGCCGCGACGACCTCGAGCGCCTCGTCGAGATTCTCCGGGCGGGTGCCGACGTAGACGCCGACCTCGCCGGTGCCCGCGTAGAGGTTCGAGTAGGAGAACACCGAGTAGGCGAGTCCGCGGCGCTCGCGCACCTCCTGGAACAGCCGCGAGGAGGAGGTTCCGCCGAGGATCCCTTCGAGCACCCTCAGCGCGAAGCGCCGCTCGTCGTCGCGAGCGAGCCCGCGCCCGCCGATGCACACGTGGTACTGCTCGGTGTCTTTCTGGAGGAACTCGACGCGGGAGCTGAACCGCGGGGCCCCGAGCTCGGGGCGCGCGGCCGCGCCGCCCCCGGCCGCGGCGCCCCCCTGGGCGGCCTGCACGAGCGCGACGAGCGCCTCGTGCTCGACCGAGCCTGCCGCGGCGATCACGATCGAGCCCGGCCGGTAGCGCTCGGCGTGGAACGCGGAGAGCTGGTCGCGGTCGACTGCGCCGACGGCCTGCGCCGTGCCGATGACCGGCCGTCCGAGCGGATGCGATCCGAACACGGCGCGGCCGGCGAGGTCGAACACGCGGTCCTGCGGGTCGTCCTCGTACATCGCGATCTCCTCGAGCACGACGTCCTTCTCGGCGTCCAGCTCGCCGAAGCAGGGGCGCCAGATCATGTCCGCCATGACGTCGAAGGCGCGCTCGAGGTGGCCGTCGAGCACGCGCGTGTAGAGCGTCGTCGACTCCTTGTCGGTGCCGGCGTTGATCTCGGCGCCCATCTCGTCGAAGAGCTGGTCGATCTCCTGCGAGCCGTAGTGCTCGGTGCCGCGGAACAGCATGTGCTCGAGCAGGTGGGAGATACCCGCCTGCTCCGCTCGCTCGACGACCGAGCCGGTGTCGATCAGGAAGCCGAGCGCCACCGAGCGCACGCCGGGCACGCGCTCGGTGATCACGCGGACGCCCGAGTCGAGCGTCGTGAGGCTGTGATCGGGCCGTCCGGGGCGGCCGGCCCGATCGCCGTTGTCAGTCGCGGTCGCGGCCATGCCGCGGGCGGCCGGAGCCGCGGTCGCCCTCACGGCGGCGGCCACCCGGCCTACGGTCGCGGTCGCGGCCGTTCGACGACGGACCGCGGCGCTCGCGCCCGCCGCCACCGCCGCCGCCCGTGCCGACGCCGACGAGCTCCTCGACGGTCTTGCCCGCGACATCCGGGTCGTCGGCGAGGCGCAGGCCGATGCGGCCGCGCTCACGGTCGACCTCGACGACCTTGACGTTGACCTCGTCGCCCTTGTTGAGCACGTCCTCGACCGTCTCGACCCGCTCGCCGGGCGAGACGTTGGAGATGTGCAGCAGGCCGTCGGTGCCCTTGGAGAGCTCGATGAAGGCACCGAACGTGGTCGTCTTGACGACCTTGCCGGTGTATTCGTCGCCGACCTCGACCTCCTTCATCATCACGCGGATCCGCTCGACCAGCGCGTCGCCGAGCTCGCCGTTGGCGGAGTAGATCAGCACCTGGCCGTCGTCGTTGACGTCGATCTGCGATTCGTACTCCTCGGCCAGTCCGCGGATCGTTTCGCCGCCCTTGCCGATCAGCAGGCCGATCTGCGAGGGGTCGATCTGGATCGTCTGGATCCGCGGCGCGAACTGCGAGAGCTGCTCGCGCGGGGCTGCGATCGTGTCGTGCATCTTGCCGAGGATGAACGTGCGCGCCTCTTTGGCCTGCGTGAGCGCGTCGCGCAGGATGTCGAACGTCACGCCCGTGATCTTGATGTCCATCTGCAGCGCGGTGATGCCGCGCTCGGTGCCGGCGACCTTGAAGTCCATGTCGCCGAGGTGGTCCTCGACGCCGGCGATGTCGGTCAGGACGATGTAGTCGTCGCCCTCTTTGATCAGGCCCATCGCGATGCCGGCGACCGCGCGCTTGATCGGCACCCCGGCGTCCATCAGCGACAGCGAGGAGCCGCACACCGAGGCCATCGAGGAAGAGCCGTTGGACTCGAGGATGTCCGACACCACGCGGATCGAGTAGGGGAACTCCTCGATCGACGGGATCATCGGCGCGAGCGCGCGCTCCGCGAGCGCCCCGTGGCCGATGTCACGGCGCTTGACGCCGCCCATCCGGCCCGCCTCCCCGACCGAGAACGGCGGGAAGTTGTAGTGGTGCCAGTAGTACTTTTTCGTTTCCAGGCCGAGCGTGTCGAGGCGCATCTCCTCCTTGAGCGTGCCCATCGCCACGACGCTGAGCGCCTGCGTCTGTCCGCGCGTGAACAGCGCGGAGCCGTGCGCCCGGGGCAGGACGCCGACTTCGATCGAGATGTCGCGGATCTCGTTCTCCGAGCGCCCGTCGGGACGCTTCTTCTGAACGGCGATGCGCTCGCGGATGATCTGCTTCTCGAGCTTGTCGAACGCGAGCTGCGCCTGCTGGCGGCGCTCTTTGGCGGCCACGAGCTGCTCGTCGCTCGCACCCTCCGGTGCGGGCGACGCGTACTGAGCGAGGATTTCCTCCTCGACGGCCTTGGTCGCGTCCTGGCGCTCGAGCTTGTCCTCGACCTGGGTCGCGGCGTCGAGCTTCGCGCCGTAGGCGCTCCGGACTTCCTCGAGCAGCGCCGGGTCGACCTCGATCGGCACGAACTCTTTCTTCGGCTTGCCGACTTTGGCGGCCAGGTCGCGCTGCAGCGCGCACAGCTTCTTGATCTCCGCGTGCGCGATGTCCAGCGCGTCCAGGATCTCCGCCTCGGGGATCTCGTTCGCGCCGGCCTCGACCATCAGGATCGCGTCTTCGGTGCCGGCCACGATCAGATCGAGGTCCGAGTGCGTCTCAGCATCGGCGAGCAGGTCGGGCTCGGGCGGGTTGACGACGAAGTTGCCGTCGATCTTGCCGATCCGCACTGCGCCGACGGGCGTCGGCAGCGGGATGTCGGAGATCATCAGCGCGGCGGAGGCGCCGTTCATCGCGAGGATGTCGTAGGGGTGGACGTGGTCGACCGAGAGCGGGATCGCGACCAGCTGCGTGTCGAACCGCCAGTCCTTCGGGAACAGCGGACGGATCGGACGGTCGATCATGCGCGCCGTCAGCGTGCCCTTCTCTCCCGGGCGCCCCTCGCGCTTGAAGAACGAGCCGGGGATTTTCCCGGAGGCGTACATGCGCTCCTCGACGTCGACCGTCAGGGGCATGAAGTCTGTGTCACGGATGCCGCCCGCGACGGCGGTGCAGAGCACCATCGAGTCGCCCTGGCGGACGACGACTGCGCCGGAGGCCTGCTTGGCCATCCTTCCGGTCTCGAACGAGATCTCGCTGCCAGCGATCTCCACGGAGACCCGGGTCACGGCGTCACTGCTCATATTCACTGCCTTCCTGGCCGCCCTTCGGTCGGCGGCTCGATTCATTTATCTCACTATCCGAACCACGGCAGCTTAGCGAAAGTGCCCGCGCTGCCCGGGGCCCGGCGGCGCCCGCAAGGAGGCGCTCAGACGGCGAGCGGCTTGCCGCTCGGCACGACGAGCACCGAGCCGCGCGAGGCGTCGAGAGCCGTCCGGGCGGCGCCGCTGAGCGCGACCCGCCCCGCCGGCGCGCCGGGCTGGGAGCCGACGATGATCAGATCCGCGCCTGCGCCGTCTGCGCCCACCAGCCGGGCGCCCAGGGCACCTGCGAGCGCCTCGGCCGAGCGTGCTGCGGTCTCGTCCCCGTCGGGCGATACGACCGCGATCGTCGCGATCGCGGCGTCCGGGCGGGCGCGCAGCCCCGAGGCGGCGACGCCGACGGCCGTGTCGCCGATCTCCAGCAGCCGCTGCGCCGAGGTGGGCGGCTCCGCGTGCCCGGGCTGGGTGCGGTAGTCCGAGCCGAACACGACGATCGAGGCGCCTTCCTTCTCGGCGAGCTCTTCGAGCGCCGCGCCGGTCGAGGCCCCGAAGACGACGTGCTGGGGGACGTCGGAACGGCCCAGGAGCTCGGCGCCCTGGGCCAGACGCCGTTCGGCGTCGTGCTGCGCGACCTCCTCGCGGTTCGGATCGAGCTCTTTCGAGTGGCGGATGTAGGCCAGGGCGAGCTCGCCCGGCTCGGCGAGCAGCTTGCCGAGCGCCAGCGCGTCGTCGTCGTTCTCGGTTCCGTCGTAGGAGACGATCACCTTCGCCATGGGACGCGATCCTCCGCGAGCTCCCTTCAGGGCGCATCGGCCAGATGGCCAGCGATCCGGCGTCGCCTTTGTGCAGGCGGCGGAACGGGCCGTCGGGCCCGGGCCTGGACTAGCCGCCGAACGCTGCCGCGACGCCCTGCGCCAGCAGATCCGGCCCGGGCAGCTCACCCGGCGAGTCCGCCTCATAGCTCCAGCGCACGACCCCGTCGCTGTCGAGCATCACGAGCGCGCGCTGGGAGAAGCCGCCGGGGTGCAGAACGCCGAACGCCTCGCTCGCCGCGCCCTTCGGCTCGAAGTCCGAAAGCTGCTCGCTGGAGACGTTCAGCCTCTCGCGGAAAGCGCTCTGCGACCAGGTCGCATCGCAGGAGACGCCGTAGAGGCGGATGTCGCGCGCGGCCAGCTCCTCGACGAGCGGCTCGTACAGCTGCAGTTGGTCGGTGCAGACCGGGCTGAAGGCGAAGGGATAGAAGACGAGGATCGACCCGTGGCCCTTCAGGTCCTCCTTGGTGAAGCGCTCGCCGTCGGCGCGTCCGAGGCTGAAGTCCGGCGCCTGGCTGCCTGGCTGAAGAACGGCCACCGGCGCGTTACTTGCGCAGGCCCAGCTCTTGGATGAGCTGGCGGTAGCCCTCGAGGTCCTCGCGCTGGAGGTAGTCGAGGAAGCGGCGGCGGCGGCCGACGAGCATCAACAGGCCGCGGCGCGAGTGGTGATCTTTTTTCTGCGTGCGCAGGTGCTCGGTGAGGTGGTTGATCCGCTCGGTGAGCAGCGCGATCTGGACGCGGGTGTTGCCCGTGTCGCCCTCGTTCGCGCCGAACTTGGAGGTGATCTCGCGCTTGCGCTCGCTGGTCAGTGCCGGCATCGCCGTCGGACGGTAGCAGACACACCACGGCCTCCCGCCACGCTCGGCAAGCGCGGCGGGAACCCCTCGCGCCGCTCAGACGCTCGCGGCGATCTCTCGCGTGCGCTCGACGTCCGCGTGCATCTGCTCGACGAGCGCCTCGGCGCTCTCGAAGCGACGCTCGCCGCGAAGCCGCTCCAGGAACTCGAGCGTCAGCGTCCGCCCGTACAGGTCGCCTTCGAAGTCGAGCAGGTAGGCCTCGATCAGCTCGCCGCGCCCGGTGTCGAACGTCGGCCGCACGCCGATGCTGACGGCCGCGGCGCGCGACGGGCCGGAGGAGTCCAGCGCCAGGCACGCGTAGACGCCGTGCCCTGGACAGGCCAGCCGCTCGTCGGGAACGAGGTTCGCGGTCGGGAACCCGAGCTCGCGGCCGCGCTCGTCGCCGTGGGCGACCTCGCCTGAGAGCTCGAAGATCGAGCCGAGCAGGCGGTTCGCCTCCGAGACCTCGCCTGCCTGGAGCAGCCCCCTGATGTGGCTGGAGGAGACGACCTCGCCGTCGAGTTCGAGCAGCGGGTGCACCACGGTGCGGAAGCGCTCGTCGGCACTGAGCAGCGCCGGGTCTCCCTTGGCGCGGTTGCCGAACCGGAAGTTCTCCCCGACCGACACCTGCTCGGCGCCGAGCGCGTCCACGAGCACCTCGTCGATGAACTGCTCGGCGCTGAGCTTCGCGAACTCGGCGTCGAACGGGATCACGATCATCTCCTGCACTCCCAGGGACGCGATCAGCTCGGCCTTGCGCTCGGGCGTCGTCAGCAGCTTCGGCGTGTGCTGCGGGGCGACGACCGAGACCGGGTGCGGGTCGAAGGTCAGAACGCTGTCCGAGCCCGCGATCACCTCGCGGTGGCCGAGGTGCACGCCGTCGAAGGTGCCGACGGCGACGCTGCGGGCTACTCCGCGCTCGACGTCGGGCAGGCGGGTCACCTTCACGGCGCAACAGCCTATTGACGCGCCAGTGCGAGGGCAGCGTCGAGGCTCAGGAGCGCCGGCCCCGTGGGCGGGCGCTCGGCCCAGTTCTCGCCCCGCGCGGGCGGCCCGATCGCGTCTGCCACCTCGAACGGCCCGATCGCGGTCCGTCGCAGCGCCACGCAGTAGGCGTCGCCGAGATCCGCGATCAGCGAGCGCACGTAGGTACCCGAGCCGCACTTGATCTCGAAGCCGGCGAGCAGCCCCTGCCCGGGCTCCTCGCGCCGCCAGCGCTCGTCGAAGCGGTCCACGGTCACGATCCGCTCGGGCATCTCGAAGCTCTCGCCGCGCCGCGCCCGCCGGTAGGCGCGCTCGCCGCCGACCTTCACGGCCGAGTGCGCGGGAGGGCGCTGGCGGATCTCGCCGGTCGGCAGCACCCGGCCGGCCGGCGGGATTCGGCCCGTCAGCACGATCTCCCCCTCCGGGTCGCCCGTGCTCGAGGTCGCACCAAGCTGCGCGACCGTCTCGTAGCGCTTGGGCAGGCCCATCAGCTCCTGCTGGGATTTCGTCGCCCGGCCGAGCAGCACGAGCAACAGGCCTGTCGCGAACGGGTCGAGCGTGCCCGCGTGGCCGACCCGCGGGGCGGCCCGCTTGCCGCCCAGCGCGCGGCGCACGGCCGCGACGACGTCATGCGAGGAGACGCCGGCGGGCTTGTCGATCAGGAGCACCCCGTCCAACGGCTGTGCCGGGGGCCGCTCAGGCAGGTGCCGCGGCGGCGCGCCCGTCCGCCGAGGAGTGCAGCTGGGCCGCGATCGCCTCGCGCAGGAACGCGAGCAGTTCCTCCTCAGAGAAGGCGGTCGTGAACCCCGCGGCGCGGCGGTGCCCTCCGCCCCCCTGCGCCCGCGCGATCACGGACACATCCACGTCGTCGTCCGTCGCGCGCAGCGAGACTTTGTGCTGGCCCTTGCGCTCCCCGTTGGAGAGCTCGCGCACGAGCGCGGCGACCTTCGTGCCCTCCAGCGCCCGCAGGTTGTCGATGATGCCCTCGGAGTAGCTGTCTTCGGCGTCGGCGGCGCGGAAGTCCTCGGCGCTCAGCCAGGCGATCGTCAGCTCGCCGCCGTCGTAGCGTTGCATCGCGCCGAGCGCCTTCGCCAGCAGCGTCAGCTTGCCGGTCGGCATGCCCTCGTACAGGCGGCGGTACACGAGCGGCGGCTCGACGCCGGCTTCGATCAGAGCCGCTGCCATGCGGTGAGCCCGCGGCGTCGTGTTCTCGTACATGAAGCGGCCCGTGTCGGTGATCAGCCCGACGTAGAGCGCTTCGGCCACGGGCAGCACCGGCGTCACGCCGAGGCCGTCCATCAGGCACCAGACGATCTCCGCGGTGCACGACGCGTCCGGGTCGACGAGGTTGAGCGTGCCGAACCCCGTGTTGTCGTGGTGGTGGTCGATGTTGAGAAGCGTCGCGCCGTCGCGGAGCACGCTCGCCGAGTTGCGGTCGATGTTGCCGCAGTCGAGGAACACCACGGTCCGTTCGGCGATGTCGGCAGGCGGCTCTGAGATCAGGCCGTCGAGCGGGAACATGCGGTACTCGCGCGGCAGCGGCAGGTCGCTCGGGGCGATGAACATCTCCGAGCGTTTGCCGAGCAAGGACAGCAGGCCCTGCATCGCGACGAGCGAGCCGAGCGCGTCCCCGTCGGGGTGCTCGTGTGTCGCGAGCACGAAGCTCTGATCCTCGCGAAGGCGCTCGAGCACGCGCTCGCGGACCGCGGCCGTGTCGAGCGGAGCGTCGCCGTTCGCTCCGCTCATCGCTCCGCCTCCTTGTCGAGCAGCTCCTCCACGCGCATCGCCCGGTCGGTCGTGTCGTCGTAGACGAACTCGAGCGCGGGGGTGCGCTTCAGCCGCAGCTCGCTCGCGACGCGGCCCTGCAGGTAGCCGTGGGCGCTGCGCAGGCCGGCCAGCGTGTCCTTGCGCTCGGCGGGCTCGGACGTGCCGCCGCCGGCGCCGAGCACGCTGACGTACACGCGCGCGTGTCTGAGGTCCGGGCTTGTTCTCACGTCTGTCACGGTCACGAATCCGACTCTGGGGTCCTTCAGCTCTGATGCCACTGCGTCTCCGATGACCTGGCGAACCGCCTCGTCGACCCGACGCATGCGTCCCGTGGCCACCTGTCTCTCCAATTCCGCGCCGGACCCGGCGTCCCTTCCTGCTGTATCAGCTCAGCTCGCGCTCGACCTGCCGCGTCTCGTACGCCTCGAGCAGGTCGCCCTCCTTCACGTCCTGGAAGTTCGCGAGCACGATCCCGCACTCGAACCCGGACGTCACTTCTTTCACATCGTCGTTGAAGCGCCGCAGGCTCTCGACCGTCGTGTCGTAGATGACCGTCCCGTCGCGGACGAGCCGCACCCGCGCGCCGCGGATGATCTTGCCCTCCGTGACCTGACACCCGGCGATCGTGCCGATTCTGGAGGCTTTGAACAGCTGGCGCACCTCGGCCTGGCCGAGCGGCGTCTCGACCTCCTCGGGGGCGAGCATGCCCTGCATCGCCGCGCGCAGCTCCTCGATCGCCCGGTAGATGACCGAGTAGGAGCGGATCTCGACGCCCTCGCGCTCGGCCACCTGGCGGGCGTCGCCCACAGGCCGGACGTTGAACGCCAGGATCACGCCCTCGGAGGCGGCCGCGAGCATCACGTCGGACTCGTTGACGCCGCCGACGCCGCGGTGCACGACGTTCACCGCGACCTCGTCTTGCGGCAGCTTCGCGATCTCGTCCTCCAGCGCCTCGAGCGAGCCCGCCACGTCGGCCTTGACGACCAGCGCGAGCTCCTGGACGGTGCCCTCCTGGGCGAGCTTGAAGACGTCTTCGAGGGACACCTTGCGCCCGGAGCGGCGTGCCAGCGCCTCCGTCTTCAGGCGGTTCGCGCGCTCCCCGGCGAGCTGGCGGGCGCGACGCTCGTTCTCGACGACGCGAACGTGCTCGCCGGCCTCGGGGATGCCGTCGAAGCCGAGCACCTCGACCGGCTGGCCGGGCTGGGCGCGCTTCATCTTCACGCCGTTGAAGTCGTGCATCGCTCGCACGCGCCCGAAGTGAGCGCCCGCGACGAGCGCGTCGCCTACCCGCAGCGTGCCGCGCTGGATCAGGATCGTCACGACCGGCCCCCGGCCCGGGTCGAGCTTGGACTCGATCACCGCGCCCGAGGCTTCCGCATCGCGGTTGGCCTTCAGCTCCTCGAGGTCGGTCACGATCTGGATCGTGTCGAGCAGCGAGTCGAGCCCCTGGTGGGTCTTGGCGCTGACGTCGACGAACTCGGTCTCGCCGCCCCAGTCCGAGGGCTGCAGGCCGTGCTGGGTCATCTCGGTGCGGACGCGCTCGGGCTGCGCGCCCTCCTTGTCGATCTTGTTGACCGCGACGACGATCGGGACCTCGGCGGCCTTGGCGTGGTCGATCGCCTCTTCGGTCTGCGGTTTCACCCCGTCGTCGGCTGCGACGACGATCACGGCCAGGTCGGTGACGCTCGCGCCGCGGGCCCGCATCGCCGTGAAGGCTTCGTGGCCGGGCGTGTCGAGGAACGTGATCTCCTTGCCCGCGTGGCGGACCTGGTAGGCGCCGATGTGCTGGGTGATCCCGCCCGCCTCCCCGGCCGCGACCTCGGTCTCGCGGATCGCGTCGAGCAGCGAGGTCTTGCCGTGGTCGACGTGCCCCATGATCGTCACGACCGGCGGACGTTCGATCAGCTCCTCCTCGCTGTCCTCGAAGACCGGCTCGACCTCGACGTCGTCCGCGGCGTGGACGATCTCGATCTGCTTTTCGAACTCGTCGGCCAGCACTTGGATCGCGTCGTCGGACAGCGTCTGCGTGAGCGTCGCCATCTCGCCGAGCGACATCAGCTTCTTGATCACGTCGGGCACTGGCACGCCCAGGTACTCGGCGGCGTCCTTGACCGTCGAGCCCGAGTTGACCCGGATCAGGTCGGTCGCCTCCTGCGCGCTCGTGTCGATCGGAGCGATCGTGTCGTCGTAGGTGCCGCGCCGGCGCCGGCCGCGGCGCGGGCGCCGCTGTGGGGTGTGCGCGGGACCGCCGGGGCCGCCCTGCTGGCGGCGGGAGGCCTGAGAGTCGATCACCACGCGGCGCCGGCCGCCCGGTCCGACCTCGCCCGGAGTGCGCTCGCCGGTGCGCGAGTCGCGCGTCGGACGCACGCGCTCGGCGCCGGGCCGCGGCTGCGGCTGCGCGGGCGCGGCGCCTGCGGCGGGCTGAGCGGGGCGCGGCTGCGCCTGGGCGGGAGCCGACGCGGGGGGCTTCGCCTGGGCGGGGGTGCCCTGTGGTGCGGGCGCCGGTTTGGCGGGCGCGGCGGCGGGCGCTTTTGCGCTCGGCTGGGGGCTCTTGGCCTCCCCGGCCGGCGCACCGTCCTGACCCCCGCCGGAGGGCTTCGCGGCGCGCTTGGCCGGCGCCGAGGAGCCGTTCGGGGAGCCGTTGCTCGCGGAAGAGGAATCGAGCCCGAGCGCCTGCAGCGCGGCCGACTCCTCGACGGAGGAGGCGGCGGCCTTCGCCTGCACGCCCGCGGCGGCCAGCTTCTCGAGCAGCTCCTTGCTCGTCAGGCCGTGCTCCTTTGCGATCTCGTGTACGCGCTTCTTGCTCATCGGCTCACCGATTCTACGAGCTTGGGATCAACGGTCACGCTCGCGCGCAGCGTCCGCCCAACGCCGCCACGGCGGATCGCCTGCGCCAGGCAATCGGCCCGCGGCCGCATGCTCTCGCCCTCACGGCAGAGATAGGCGCCGCGGCCGCCGAGACGCCCGTCCGCGTCGATCACGGCCGTGAGTCCTCGGTCCCCGGTCGAAGGCGTGCCGTCCTCGGCGCGAGGGTCCTGGATCGCGAGCCTCACGAGGTCGTCCTTCGGGGCCCGGGCGCCGCAGCCGACGCAGCTGCGCTCAGGCCGGTGCGGCCTCCCCCCGGCCGCTCTGAGAATGTCCTTCCCCCTCGCCCGGACGGCTATGTCGCCGACCCCTCGGGGGCGTCATCGCCCTCGGCATGGTCGCTCGCCTCGCCGGTTGCGCCGGTCTCAGCCGCTACGTCGACCGGCTCCGCAGGGACGTCCTCGGGAACGAGCTCCTCGGCGTCCGCCGCGTCTTCTTCCGCGGCTTCCTCGAGCTTCTCTTCGAGCTCGACTTCGGCTTCTTCGCCGGCCTCCTCGGGGTCGGGCGCGATCACGGCCGCGTCCGTCTCTCCCAGCGGCGCGGTTTCCTCGGCGACGTCGACGACGCGCACCTCCTCGGCGGCGGCGCCGTTCGGCCCCTCGTCGACGGCGAGCGTTGCGGTCGGCGACACCCCTTCAGCCTCGGAGCCCTCGGCGCCGAGATCGGCGATGTTGTCGCTGCTGATCGCGGCGAGGGCCTGGTGGGCTTCCAGCCCGCAGTAGCGCGAGCCGGCGAGCGCGGCGTTCGGGCAGCGGCGGCCGTTGGAGAGGATCGCGGCGCAACGGCCTGCGACCTCCTCCTCCTCGTAGGCGTGCTCGGCCTCCTCCGCGGCGAACTCGGTCTCGGAACGGATGTCCACGCGCCAGCCGGTCAGGCGCGCGGCGAGCCGCGCGTTCTGCCCCTCGCGGCCGATCGCCAGCGAGAGCTGGTCGTCCGGCACGATCACCGTGGCCTGCTTCGCGTCATCGTCCACCAGGACCTCGCGCACGCGGGCGGGCGACAGCGCCTTCGCCACGAAGCGGGCAGGCTCCTCGTTGAAGGGGATGATGTCGATCTTCTCGCCGCGAAGCTCGGAGACGACCATGCGCACGCGCGAGCCACGCGGGCCGACGCACGCGCCGACGGGGTCGACGCCGTCGGTGTGCGAGACGACGGCGATCTTCGAGCGGTAGCCCGGCTCACGGGCGACGTTGGCGATCTCGACGAGACCGTCGGCGATCTCCGGCACCTCGAGCTCGAACAGCTTCTTGATCAGCTCGGGGTCGCGGCGCGAGACGATGATCGCGGGCCCCTTCGTCGAGGGCGAGACCTCCTTGATGACGGCCTTGATGCGCTGAGAGTGGTCGTAGCGCTCGCCGTCGACCTGCTCGGACTTCGGCAGCAGCGCCTCCACGCGTTCGCGCAGCTGCACGAGCGTGTAGCGGGAGTCGGACTGCTGGACGATGCCGGTGATCAGCTCGCCGACGCGGTCGCGGTATTCCTCGTACATCATGTCCCGCTCCGCCTCGCGGATCCGCTGCAGGATCACCTGCTTCGCCGTCTGGGCGGCGATGCGGCCGAAGTCGTCGGGCGTGACGTCCTGCTCCTCGATCTGATCGCGGTATTCGGCGAACTTCGCCGGGTCGATTTCCGGTTCCTCGGGTTCGCGCATCTCCCCCGTCTCGGGGTCGATCGTGGTTTCCTCGTCGATCGTCTCGACGATCAGGTGCGCCTCCAGGCGCTCAGGGATTTTCAGTTCGATGACGCGGAAGTCGGCGGTGTCGCGGTCCATTTCAACGCGCGCGTACTTCGCCGAGCCCGGCTGCTTCTTGTACGCGGACAGCAGCGCGTCCTCGAGCGCGATCATCAACTTCTCGGGCTCGATGCCCTTCTCGCGCGCGAGCGCGTGCATCGCTTCAAGGATCTCGCGTGACATCGGCTTCCTCTACTCCTCGATCAGGTTCGAACGACGGATCTCCGAGTAAGGGATCGCGATCACGCCGCCGTCCGCGGCGAGCGTGACCTCCTCCTCGGAAGCCCCCACGAGCTCTCCGGTGAAGCTGCGGACCGGACGCGCCTCGGTGTGCGCATCCTGGCGCTGGATCTGGCGCGGCTGGCGAACGCGAACCCGCGCGCGACGCCCGACGAAGCGGCGGAAGTGCGCCGGCTTGGTCAGCGGCCGCTCGGTGCCGGGAGAGGACACCTCGAGCGAGTAGCGCTCACGCATGTCGTTCAGCAGCACCGTCACGCGCTCGCACATCGCCAGGTCGACGCCGTCCGGGTGGTCGATGAAGACACGCAGACAGCGCCCGCCGAGCACCTCGGCGAGCAGCACCTCGATGTCCGGCTCGTTGTGAGCGAGCCGCTGCTCGATCTCTGTCTGAAGCGCGTTCGTCTGGTTCGTCAAATCTGGTCCCTTACGCAAAGAGAGCGGGCGGGCGCCCACTCTCGGTACTGCTGCCGGCGCTTGCGCGACGACACGAAAGCTGTGGTTCGAGGATAGCAGCGGGAGGACGCGGCGTTTGGATCCGAAGGGCCCCTTGCGGGGTGCTTCAGGCGAGTTCAGCTGCGCGCCGGGCGCGGTCGCGGTAGAGCCGGTAGTCCTTGCGCTCCGGGCGCAGCGAGCACGCCAGCGCGAGCGGCTGGCAGGCCTCGCGGTGGCGGCCGAGCTGCTGCATCGAGCGGCCGAGGCAGAACAGCGCGTAGTCGTTCGTCGGCGCGTTCGCGGCGACCGCCTGGAACTCCTCGGCGGCGTCTTCATAGTGCTGCGCGTGGAACAGGGCGCGGCCCAGCGCCTCGCGGATCGACGCCTTGTCGGGCTCGAGGTCGCGAGCTCTGCTGAGCGGCACGATCGCGGCCTGGTGGTCGCCGTGCTCGAGCAGCTCACAGCCGCGCCGGTAGAGCTCGTAGACGCTGTCCATCGCTCTACCCTAGAAGCCCTCCCGCAGCCTCTCGACCGCGTCGAGGATCGCGCCGGCGACCTGCTCCTTGGAGGCCCGGGGGACGTGCTCGGACGCGGTCGCGCCATTGCCCGCCGCGGAGGTCAGGATCGTCACCTCGTTCTCCGCCGCGTCGAAGCCGATGTCGGAGCGGGAGATGTCGTTGAGGACGACCGCGTCGAGGCCCTTCGCTGCGAGCTTGCCGCGCGCGTTCTCGAGGCCGCCCGGCCCATCCTCGGCGGCGAAGCCGACCAGCGTTTGCCCGGGACGCCGCGCGGCAGCCAGGCCGCTGAGCACGTCGGCCGTCGGCTCCAGCACGAGCTCGAGCCGCTCGCGGCCCTGCTTCTTGATCTTGCCCGGAGCGGCCACCGGCGCGAAGTCGGCGACCGCGGCGGCCATCAACAGCACCTCGCTGTGCTCGAACTCGCGCTGGGTCGCCGCCTGCAGCTCCGCGGCGGTGCGGACCGCGACCACGCGCACGCCGGGCGGCGCCGGCAGTGCGACGTTGGCGGCGATCAGCGTCACCTCCGCTCCCCGCTCGCGGGCGGCCGCGGCCAGCGCGAGGCCCATGCGCCCTGAGGAGCTGTTGCCGACGAAGCGCACGCTGTCGATCGGCTCGCGCGTGCCGCCGGCGGTGACGAGCACCGCCAGCCCGTCGAGCCCCCCGCTTCCGCGCGGGGCGCCGTCCGGCGCGAGCACGCGCCCGCAGGCCGCGAGCAGCTCGGCCGGCTCGGCGAGACGCCCGATCCCCTCCTCGCCCTTCGAGGCGAGCCGGCCGGTGCCGGGCTCCACGACGGCGACGCCGCGCTCGCGCAGCGTGGCCAGGTTCTGCTGCGTGGCCGCGTGCTCGTACATGCGGTTGTTCATCGCCGGTGCCACCAGGACCGGGCACGGCGCAGCCAGCACGGCGCTCGTCAGCAGGTTGTCGGCGAGGCCGTTCGCGAGCTTCGCGATCGTGTTCGCCGAGGCCGGCGCGATCAGGAAGATATCGGCGTTGGCGACCAGCTCGAGGTGGCCGATCGGGTCGTGTGCGGGCGGAGCCTGGTCCGGGAACGCCCCGCGGCGCGGGTCGCGCGCGAACTCGCTCACGAGCACCGGGGCGCCGCTCAGCGCGGCGAATGACGCCTCGCCGACGAAGCGCCGGCTGTTGGGCGTCTGGATCACGCGGAGCGAGTGCCCCGCGCCGGTGGCGAGCCGGACGAACTCGAGTGACTTGTAGGCGGCGATACCGCCGCTCACGCCCAGCAGGATGCGCGACATGACCTAGGGATTGTCGGCTGCGAGCGTCGCGCCCGCAAGCCCTGCCGCCGGGCTCTCAGCTCAGCGGTAGTGGTACTTCATCTTCCCCTCGGCTACCTCCTCGAGTGCGATCGTGAGGTAGTTTTTCGAGGCCGTTTCGACCATCGGCGGGGGGAACTCGTCGAAGGTGCCCTCGCCGAGGTTGTGGTAGTAGCTGTTGATCTGGCGCGCGCGCTTGGCGGCGACGATAACGCTGGCGTAATTCGAGTCGACCTGCTCGAGCAGGCGGTCGATGCGGGGGGAGATCATGGAGTCGGTCAGCCTCTCTTCGCGGTTCCGGGCACGCTGATTCTAGCCGGGGCAGCGGGCCGGCCCCGCGGCGCGCCTCAGTCGAGGCTCGCCGCGACGATCTCCGTGAGCTGATCGAGCGCATCCTCGAGCCGGTCGTTGACGACAACGTGGCCGAACTCGGACTGAGCTGCGAGCTCCTGCTCTGCGACCCGCAACCGGCGCTCGACCTCCTGGGGGTCATCGGTGCCGCGGCCGATCAGCCGGGTGCGCAGCGCCTCCAGCGACGGCGGCGCGATGAACACCTGGACCGCCTCGGGCATCGCCTCGCGGACCTGACGGGCCCCCTGCACCTCGATCTCCAGCACGACTGGCACGCCGGCGCCGACGCGGCGGTCGAGCTCGGAGCGAAGCGTCCCGTAGCGGCGCCCCGCGTAATCGGCATGCTCGACGAAATCACCCTCTCTCACGCGGCGCTCGAACTCCTGCGGGGAGAGGAAGTGGTAGTCGACGCCCTCGCCCTCGCCGGGTCGCGGGGGACGGGTCGTGGCCGAGACCGACAGCTCCAGCTGCGGCAGCCGCTCCATCAGGCCCCTGATCAGTGTCCCCTTGCCGACACCGGAGGGGCCGGTGATGACGAAAACGCGCGCCACGCGCGGGGAGAGTAGTGGCCGGCCCGGAGGGGGCGCCGGCGAGCGGGATCTCTGCGCGCCGGCGCCTAGTGGCGCAGCAGCGAGATCAGCTCGGAGCGCTGGCGCTCGGAGAGTCCGCCGATCGTCTTGCTCGGCGCGATCCGGCAGTGCACAAGGATCTTGTTGACCTTCACGCGCCCGTACTTCGGCACGGCGAGCAGCATGTCGAAGACCTTGGCGGTCTCCAGGTACTCCGGCGGGTCGAGCAGCAGCGAGTGGATCGAACGCCGTCCCGCCTTCAGGTCGCGCTTCAGCTGGGCCCGCTTGATGCGGATCTCGTTGGCGCGCGCAAGGGCGTCCATCCTCTGGTTGAGCGACCTCTCGGGGGCTGTGGACGTGTTCGAGGACGTCGGGCCGGTCGCCGTCACCATGGGCGGCGAGTCTACACACCCCGTCGCCTCGTTCAACAAAAAACCCCGAATTCACCTAGACCTCAGGCTGAGATTCAGAGGGGTGGAGGCTGCTGGATGGTCCGTATGTATGTTTGCAGGGGTTTTTTACCCCCTCAGGACAATCCCGCGGCGATTCTGGTGCCTACAGCGGGATCGCGGAAGTTCTCCGTGCCGACCGCGACGAGCGAGGCGCCCGCATCGAGCAGCTGACGCGCGTGGACGGCGCTCTGGACGCCCCCCATTCCGACCACGGGAATCTCCACGCTCGCGGCCACGGCAGTGACCTGGGCGAGCGCGACTGGACGGATCGCGGGACCTGACAGCCCGCCGGTCCCACCGCCGAGCCAGAGGCGGGGAGGGCCTTCCGGCGCGAGCGCGGCGGCGCGGAGGGTGTTGACGAGCGAGACGGCGTCCGCGCCGCCCGCCTCGGCGCCCAGCGCGCAGGCCGGCACGTCGGCGGCGTTGGGCGTCAGCTTGACGATCAGCGGCTTGGGCGTGCGCGGGCGCACGGCGGCGAGCACCCTCTCGAGCTCGGCCGGATCGGCGCCGATGTCCAGGCCCGTGGCGACGTTCGGGCAGGAGACATTCAGCTCGATCGCCGCGACCCGCTCCTGCGCGTCGCACGCCTCGACGAGCTCGGCTAGCTCATCGGCGGTGGACCCCATCACGTTCGTGAGGACCGGAACCTCCAGTGGCTCGGCGCCGGCCGCGGGGTCGGTGCGAAACCCGGCGATCAGGGGCAGGTCCTCGGCGATGTAGCGCTCGAGCCCCTTGTTCGGCAGGCCGATCGAGTTGATCATCCCGGCCGAGGTCTCCCACAGCCGCGGCGGCGGGTTGCCCGCGCGCGGGCGCAGCGTGATCGTCTTCGAGACGTAGGCGGAGAAGGGAAACGCCTCGCCCAGGCCCTCGCCGAACGCCTGCAGCGCGGCGATCGCGTCGAAGGTCCCGGAGCCGTTGATGATCGGGTGCGCGAGACGCAGCCCGCAGAACTCCACGCTCACGCGTGCGCCCCGGCGTGCTCCTCGACCCGCTCGAGCAGCGCCGCGTCGATCACCGGACCCTCGACGCACACGCGCAGGTAGCCCCCGTCGCGCGTCGGCACGACGCAGCCGTAGCAGGCGCCGAAGCCGCACGCCATACCGGACTCCAGCGCGAGCTGCGCGGGCACCGCCGTGCGCTCGCAGAGCGCCCGGATCGCCTCCAGCATGCCGGCGGGACCGCAGGCGTAGACGGCGGCCTCGCCGTCGCGGGCGAGCTCGCGCTCGAGCAGCTCGGTCACGAAGCCGTGGTGGCCGGCCGAGCCGTCGTCGCTCGCGAGCTGAGCGCCGCGCAGCAGCTCGGCGCCCGGCACGCGGGCGCCGTCGCGGAAGCCGAGCAGCACGACGGTCTCGACGCCGCCGGCCTCCAGCGCATCCTGGAGGATCGCCAGCGGCGCGATGCCGACGCCGCCGCCGGCGAGGATCGCCCTGCGGCGGCCCTCCGGCGCGGTGAACGGCCGCCCGAATGGCCCGGCGAGCCACAGCCGCTCACCGACGTCGAGCTCGCACAGCCGCGCGGTCCCCGGGCCGACGTCCTCGAGCAGGAACTGCGAGGCGCCGCGCTCATGGCGCGCGACCGAGAACGCGCGCGCGAGGAACGGCCGCTCGTCCTCGCCTCCCCCCCACCGCTCGGCCGCGGCGAGCATTGCGAACTGCCCCGGCGCGGGCGCGGGCGCGTCCTTGTCATCGACGGTGATGACGCGGTAGACGCCGAGCTCGCGGACGGCGGTGATCGTGGCCAGGCGCCGGCCCCGCGGCGCCTGCGCCGCCGCCGGCAGGCTCATGCCACCCCGGCGCCGTCGCCGGCCGCCGCGGGCGCCGGGCGCTCGTCCTCGGTGGGCGCGCCGCGGGTGACGCGCGCGCCGGCCGCACCCTCGGCGCCGCCGGCGCCGGACGCGGCGCGGCCGATCCCGTGGAGGTCCTGCAGGCAGATCACCTCCGGCTCGCCGTCGATGCGCGCGCGGGAGATGGCGCGGGCGGCGGACATGCCCGCCGACAGCGTCGTCAGGCACGGAACGCCGTGGGTGACGGCGGCGCGGCGGATCTCGTGACCGTCCGTGCGCGCGCCGACGCCGGTCGGCGTGTTGATGACGAGATCGACGTCGCCGCGTTCGATCCAGTCGACGACGTGCGGGGAGCCTTCGCCGATCTTGTTCAGGCGCTGGACCGGCACCCCCATGCGCGCGATCGCCTCGGCGGTGCCGCGGGTCGCGACGATCCGGAAGCCGGCGTCGTGAAGCGACTGCGCGATGCCGACCCCGCCGGCCTTGTCTTCGTCGGTGACCGTGATGAAGGCGGTCCCGCTGCTCGGCAGCGGCACGCCCGCGGCGGCCTGGGCCTTCGCGAACGCCGTCGGGAAGTCGCGCGCGACGCCCATCACCTCGCCCGTCGAGCGCATCTCCGGGCCGAGCACCGCGTCGCTGTTCTCGAAGCGGTCGAACGGCAGCACCGCCTCCTTGACGGAGATGTGATCGCCGTAGCCGAGCCCCTGGCGCTCACGCGGCAGACCCATGGCGCCGATGCGCTCGCCGAGCATCACGCGGCTGGCGAGCTTGGCAAGGGGAACACCGACGGCCTTGGAGACGAAGGGCACCGTGCGCGAAGCGCGCGGGTTGGCCTCGATCACGTACAGCTCGCCGGCGTGGATCGCGTACTGGACATTGATCAGGCCGACGACGCCGATCTCGAGCGCGATGTCGCTGGTCGTGCGGCGGATCTGCTCGAGCATCTCCTCGCCCAGCGAGTGCGGGGGCAGCACGCAAGCGCTGTCGCCCGAGTGGACGCCGGCCTCCTCGACGTGCTGCATGATGCCGCCGATCCAGACCTCCGAGCCGTCGCAGAGGGCGTCGACGTCGACCTCGAGCGAGTCCTCCAGGAAACGGTCCAGGTAGATCTCTCCGCCTTCGCCCGCCTCGCGGCGCAGGTAGTCGGCGAGATCCTCGTGCGAGTAGACGATCTCCATCGCCCGCCCGCCGAGCACGTAGGAGGGGCGAACCAGCAGCGGGAAGCCCACCTCGCCGGCGCAGCGGAGCGCCTGCTCGACCGTGCGCGCGGTCGCGTACGGCGGAGCTTTGTAGCCGAGCCTCGCGAGCAGCGCGCCGAAGCGCCCGCGGTCCTCGGCGAGGTCGATCGACTCGACGCTCGTCCCGAGGAGCGGCACGCCCGCCTGCGCGAGCCCGGCGGCGAGCTTCAACGGCGTCTGGCCGCCGAACTGCACGATCACGCCCTTCAGGAGCCCCTCCGCCCCTGCGTTCTCGGCTTCGACGACCGCCAGCACGTCCTCGAGCGTCAGCGGCTCGAAGTAGAGGCGGTCGGAGGTGTCGTAGTCGGTCGAGACCGTCTCCGGGTTGCAGTTGACCATCACCGCGTCGCGACCGGACTCCCGAACCGTCATCGCGGCGTGCACGCAGCAGTAGTCGAACTCGATCCCCTGGCCGATCCGGTTCGGTCCCGCGCCGAGGATCACGACCGACTCGCGCTCGCCGCGCTCGACCTCGCCCGCGACGCCGGCCGGGCCTCCATGGTCCCAGCCCGAGTAGTAGTAGGGCGTGCGTGCCGGGAACTCGGCCGCACAGGTGTCGACGGAGCGGAACGAGCGCTCTCCGGCGAACGGGCCGTCCGGTTCGCGGGCCAGCTCCGCAAGCTCGCGCAGGAACCACGGGTCGATCGAGGTGACCTCGTGGATCGCCTCGACCGAGGTGCCGCGGCCGAGCAGCTCGAGGATCGTCTCGAAGCGCGCCGGGCGCGGGATCGCGAGCGTCTCGATCAGCTCCTGCTCGCTCTCCTCGCCGAGCGAGGGCGGCTTGTCGAGCTCGCGGGAGCGCAGCGCCTTCGCGAAGGCCTGGCCGAAGGTGCGGCCGATCGCCATCGCCTCGCCGACCGACTTCATGTGCGTCGAGAGCGTCGCGGAGGCCTCCGGGAACTTCTCGAAGGCGAAGCGCGGCCACTTCACGACGACGTAGTCGATCGTCGGCTCGAAGCATGCCGGCGTGACGCCCGTGATGTCGTTGTCGATCTCATCGAGCGTGCAGCCGACGGCAAGCCGGGCGGCGATCTTGGCGATCGGAAAGCCCGTGGCCTTCGAGGCGAGCGCGGAGGAGCGCGAGACGCGGGGGTTCATCTCGATCACGAGGATCTCCTCGGTCCCGGGGTTGACGGCGAACTGCACGTTCGAGCCGCCCGTCTCGACGCCGACCGCGCGGATCACGGCGATCGCCTGGTCGCGGAGCTGCTGGTACAGGCGGTCCGTGAGCGTCTGCTGCGGCGCGACCGTGACCGAGTCGCCCGTGTGCACCCCCATCGGGTCGACGTTCTCGATCGAGCACACGATCACGACGTTGTCGGCGCGGTCGCGCATCACCTCCAGCTCGAACTCGCCCCAGCCGATCACGGACTCGTCCAGCAGCACCTGTCCGATCGGCGAGGCCTCCAGGCCCAGCGCGACGATGCGCTCGAATTCCTGCTCGCTGCGGGCGATCCCGCCGCCGCGGCCGCCGAGCGTGTACGCCGGCCGCACGATGCACGGCAGGCCGAGCTCCGGCATCGCCGCGCGCGCCTGCTCGAGCGATGTGGCGATCACGCTGCGCGGCATCCGCAGCCCGGCGCCTTCCATCGTCTCGCGGAACAGTTCGCGGTCCTCGGCGCAGGCGATCGCCTCGTAGTTGGCGCCGATCAGCTCGACGCCGAAGCGCTCGAGCGTGCCGTCGTCGTGCAGCGCCTTCGACAGGTTCAGCGCGGTCTGCCCGCCGAGCGTGCCGAGCAGGGCGTCGGGTCGCTCGCGTTCGATCACCTGGCGGACCGGCCCGGGCAGCAGCGGCTCGACGTAGGTCGCGTCGGCGAACTCGGGGTCGGTCATGATCGTCGCCGGGTTGGAGTTGACGAGCACGACCTCGTAGCCCTCCTCGCGCAGCACCTTGCACGCCTGGACGCCCGAGTAGTCGAACTCGGCGGCCTGCCCGATCACGATCGGCCCGGAGCCGAGAATCAGGATCTTGCGGATGTCGCTGCGCTTGGGAACAGTCCTCACCCGCCCTACGCGGCCTCGATCCGCTGCAGGAACCGGTCGAACAGGTACAGAGAGTCGTGCGGGCCCGGCCCGGCCTCCGGGTGGTACTGCACGGTGCCGCCGGGAACGTCGAGCAGCTCCAGCCCCTCGACGGTGCGGTCGTACAGGTTGACGTGCGACAGCGCGGCGGCACCGAAGTCGGTCTCCCAGCGAACCTGCTCATCGCTGTCGATCGTGCGACCGCCGCCGGGGCCGAGCGCGGCGAAGCCGTGGTTCTGCGAGGTGATCTCGACGCGGCCGGTCGCAAGGTCGCGGACCGGGTGGTTGGCGCCGCGGTGCCCGAACGGCAGCTTGAACGTCTCGAGGCCCACCGCGCGGCAGAGCAGCTGGTGCCCGAGGCAGATCCCCCACACGGGCTTTCGCCCGACGATCGCCCGCACCGTCTCGACGATGTAGCCGAGCGCCGCCGGGTCGCCCGGGCCGTTCGCCAGGAACACCGCGTCCGGGTCGCTCGCGAGCAGCTCATCGGCGGAGCTCGTGCAGGGGTGAAGCTCGACGCGCGCGCCGCGCTCGACGAGCTCGCGGACCATCGAGGCCTTGATGCCCGTGTCGATCACGGAGATCAGAGGCCCGTCGCCGGAGCCGTGGCTGCTCACGGCTGCGGGCGTGACGGCGCGGGCGAGGTCCTGCCCGGCCATCGCCGGCTCGGCCGCGATCAGCTCGCGCGCGCGGCTCTCCTCGATCGCGGCACCGAAGACGCCGCCGCGCATCGCACCCGCCTCGCGGATGTGGCGCACGAGCGCGCGCGTGTCGACGCCGCTGATCGCGTGAATGCCGAAGTCGGCGAGCCAGTCGAGCCAGCCGCGCTCGGCGCTGGGCGCGTCCTCGCTGTTGCGGGCGTCGCGCATGATCGCCGCGCGCGCCCACACGCGCTCTGACTCCATCGCCTGCGAGCTCGCCCCGTAGTTGCCGATGTGCGGGTAGGTGAACGTGATCAGCTGCCCGGCGAACGAGGGGTCGGTCATCGACTCCTGGTAGCCGGACATGCCGGTCGTGAACACGACCTCGCCGACCGCGTGACCGTCCGCACCGCACACGGTCCCGTCGAAGCGCGTGCCGTCCTCGAGCAGGACGTAGCCGGGCTCGCTCACTTGATGAGCGCCTGGACTTGCTTGAACTCCGGCGTGCCCGCGCGGCCCAGCAGCTCGAACAGCACCGACTCGACCGTCGTGACCACGGCTCCCGCGCGGTCCAGCCGCTCGAGGCCCCAGCGGTAGTCGCGCTCGTTGCGCGAGCCGACGGCGTCGGCGGGCACGTGCACCTCGACGCCGCGCTGGATCAGATCGTGGGCGGTCTGGCTGACGCAGATGTGGGTCTCGATCCCGCACACGACCGCCTGGTCGCGACCGTTCAGCTGAAAGCCCTCGGCGCGCACCGCCGAGAACACGGTCTTCTCGATGACGGGCTCGCCGTCGAGGCCCAGCTCCGGCGCGCTCGGGCCGAGCCCTTTCGGGTACTGCTCGCTCACGACCCGCGGCAGCTCGAGGATGCGGGCGGCCTGCAGCAGCGTGCTGCACGCCGCGGCGACGTCCGTGAAGACCTCGTAGGAGCGGAAGCCCTCCTGCACGTCGACGACGATCAGCGTCGTCCGCTGTCGCGAGAGCAGCCCCATCAGGCCTCCACCATCTCCAGGGCGCGGTCGCGGTGGGCGAGCACGCCGGCGGCGAGCGTGGCGAGCACGCGCCCCTGCAGGGCGCGCCCGGCGAAGCAGCAGTTATCCGATCGGCTCTCCCAGCCGTGCTCGCCGGCGAGGAAGCGCGCGTCGAGATCGGCCAGCGCGATCGATGCCGGCTCCCCGGCGGCGAGGCGCGCCGCCGGCAGGCCGAACAGCGCGGCGCCCGCGGTCATCCGCTCGACGAGCACGCCAAGCCCGAGATGCCCCGGCATCACGAGGCCCGTGTGCAGCGCCGCGAACGACGTCTCGAGGCCCGTGGTCCCCATCGGCGCCTGCTCGAACGGGACCTCCTTCTCGTCGCGCGCGTGCGGCGCGTGGTCGGTCGCGACGCAGTCGATCGTGCCGTCGCGCAGCCCGTCGATGAGGGCCTGGCGGTCGCTCTCGCCGGTCAACGGCGGGTGCATCTTCATGCGCGTGTCGAGCGTGCGAACGTCCTCGTCGGTCAGCAGCAGGTGGTGCGGGCTGACCTCGGCGCTGGCGCGGACGCCGCGCCGCTTGGCCTCGGCGACGGCCAGAACCGAGCCCGCGCATGACAGGTGCATGAAGTGCACCCGGCCGTCCTCGTAGCCGGCGAGCATCGCGTCGCGGGCGACCATCGTCGACTCGGCGACGGTCGGGATGCCGGCGATGCCGAGCGCCGCGCTGACGGCCCCCTCGTGCATCGCGCCGGCGCGCGAGAGCGTCGGGTCCTCCTCGTGCAGCGCGAGCACGCCGCCGCACAGGCGCTGGTACTGGAGCGCCTTGCGCAGCGTGCCGGCGCTCGCGACGGGCTTGCCGTCGTCGGTGAAGCCGAGCGCGCCGTGCGCGGCCAGCTCGGCCATCTCGGTGAGCTGCTCCCCTCCCAGCCCGCGCGTGATCGCGGCGAGGAAGCCGACCGGGATCCGCGCCTGGCGCGCGGCGGCCTCGCGCACCGCGCCGAGCAGCGGCGCCGAGTCGAGCACCGGGTCGGTGTTGGGCATCGCGATCACGCCCGCGTAGCCGCCCGCGGCGGCTGCGCGGGTGCCGCTTTCGAGATCCTCCTTGTGCTCCTGGCCGGGCGTGCGCAGGTGCACGTGCGGGTCGAAGAACGCGGGCATCGCGAGCAGCCGCCCGCCCCCGTCGATCGTCTCCTGGCCGTCGGCGGCCTCGAGCGTGCCGGGCTCGGCGAGCTCGGCGATGCGGCCCTCGCGGACGCTGATGTCGCACCGGGCGTCGAGACGCTCGCGCGGATCGAGCGCACGGACGTCGCGCAGGAGGATGCTCGCGGGGTCCCCTCCCCCGCCGACGAGCGGCTCGGCCGGCGTCATGCGTCCCTGCCCTGTCGCGCTCCCACGGGGACGGCGATCCGCTCCATGGCCGCCGGCGCCTCGCGGGGCCCGCCCGAGCCAGCCAGCAGCTCGTACAGCACGGCCATCCTCACGACGACGCCCGCCTCGACCTGGGCGGTGATGACCGCCTGGGGCGAGTCGACGACCTCGCCCGAGAGCTCGACGCCGCGGTTGACCGGGCCGGGGTGCATGAGGATCTGGCGGGGGTGCAGGCGGCGGCCGTTGATCTGGTAGGTGGCGGCGTACTCGCGGAGCGAGGGCACCCAGGTCTCGCTCATCCGCTCGCGCTGCATGCGCAGCGCGTAGACGATGTCGGCCCGGTCCAGCTCGTCGATGTCGAAGCGGACCTCGCAGCCGAGCTGCTCGATGCCGCGCGGGATCAGCGTCGGCGGCCCGGCGACGGTCACTTTCGCGCCCATTCGCTGGAAGGCGAGGATGTCCGAGCGCGCGACGCGCGAGTGCGCGACGTCGCCGACGATCCAGATCTCGGCGCCGTCGATCGGCCCGAGCCGGCGGCGCAGCGTGTACACGTCCAGCAGCGCCTGGGTGGGGTGCTCGTGCTTGCCGTCGCCCGCGTTGACGATCGCCGCGGAGCACCAGCGCGAGACGAGCTCGGAGGCCCCGGCCCACGGCGTGCGCAGCACGATCGCGTCCGGCTTGTGGGCGCTGAGCGTCAGCACGGTGTCCTTGAGCGACTCGCCCTTCTCGACCGAGGAGCCGCTCGCGGCGAAGTTGACGACGTCCGCCGAGAGGCGCTTCGCGGCGAGCTCGAAGGAGCTGCGCGTGCGGGTCGAGGCCTCGTAGAAGAGGTTGAGCACCATGCGGCCGCGAAGCGCCGGCACCTTCTTGATCTCGCGGTCGGAGACCTCGGCGAAGCGCTCGGCCTGGGTGACGATCCGCTCGATCGCGGCGCGGTCGAGTTCCTCGATCGAGAGCAGGTGCCTCACGCGGGCTCCTCGACCCGACCGGCGATCGCGACCTCGTCCACGCCGTCGAGCTCGCGCACCCGCACATGGACGTGCTCGCCGCGGGCGGTGGGCAGGTTCTTGCCGACGTAGTCGGGGCGGATCGGCAGCTCGCGGTGCCCGCGGTCGGCGAGCACCGCGAGCTGCACGCGAGCCGGGCGCCCGTAGTCGAACAGCGCCTCGATCGCCGCGCGCACGGTGCGGCCGGTGAACAGCACGTCGTCGACGATCACGACGGTCAGGCCGGCGATGTCGAAGTCGATGTGCGAGGCGTGCAGCACTGGCGCGTCGGGCCGCGTGGCGACGTCGTCGCGGTAGAAGCCGATGTCGAGGTCGCCCAGCTCGACGTGCACGTCGAGCAGCTCGCCGAGAAGCGTCTGCAGGCGCTGCGCGAGGAACGCGCCGCGACGGTGGATGCCGACGAGTGCCGGAGCCTCACCGGGATTGCGCTCGAGGATCTCGTGTGCGATGCGGGTCAGCGCCCGCCGCACGTCGTCCTCGCCGAGGACCACCTTCTCACTGGCGTTCATGCGTTCCTTCCTGGCCTCTCCGGACCGGGTTAAAGGATCGCGACGGAATGTATCAGGAGGAGGTGACCGCCTCCGGGATCACGGGCTCCGCGGCGGATGCCGGCGCCCTACCCCCATCCTCATCCCCATCGTCCGCGCCCTCGCCGTCCTGCCCGCCCTGGCCGCGCTCGCGCGCCTGGCGCTCCGCCCAGCGCAGCAGCGTCGCCGGGCCGCGCTCCGGGAACGGCACCTCGATCGTGTCGAAGTCGCGGGGCACGACCGTCTCGGGGAAGATCGCTCGCGCCTCGTCGCGGATCTCGCCGCCCGCGTAGCGGCTCGAGAGGTGGGTCAGCGCCAGCAGCCGCACCTGCGCGTCGCGGGCGAGCTCGGCGGCCTGGCGGGCCGTGCTGTGGTGGGTCTCGCCCGCCCGCAGCTCCTCGGCGTCCAGGAACGTCGCCTCGTGGACGAGCACGTCGGCCTCGTGGGCCGCAACCGCGAGCGTCTCGCAGAACGCCGTGTCGCCCGAGAGCACGAGCTTGCGCCCCTCGCGTTCGGGGCCCATCACCTGCTCGGGGCGCACACCGCCGACGGCTTCCCCGCGCTGCAGGCGCCCGAAGTCCGGGCCGGGGCTGACGCCGAGCTGGCGGGCCACCTCCGGGTCTAGATGGCCAGGGCGCGGATCCTCGACGAGCGCGTACCCGTAGGAGGCGCCTTTGTGCTGGACCGGGATCGCGGCGATCTTGTAGCCGTCCCGGATCACGACCTCGGCCGGGCGCAGCTCGGCGAGCGTCAGCTTGTATGGCAGGCGCCCGAACGCGGCCCGCATGCTGCCGATCAGCTCGCCCAGCCCGGGCGGGCCGTAGACGGTCAGCGGAGCCGAGCGCTCCCGCAGCGCGAGCGACTTGAGCATGCCCGGCAGCCCGAGCCAGTGGTCGGCGTGGAAGTGCGTGATGAAGATCGCGTCGACGTCGACGAGCCCGATCGAGCGCAGCAGCTGGCGCTGCGTGCCTTCGCCGCAGTCGAACAGCAGCTTCTCCCCGCCGCGGCGCACGAGCAGGGCCGGCAGCCCGCGCCGCGCGCTCGGCGTCGAGCCGGCCGTGCCGGCGAAGAAGATCGACAGGTCCACAGGGCTACGGTACCGGCGGATGGGGGCTCGAGCGTCCCGGCTTTGCGAGCTCGCGGTTGTCACCCCGGCGATCCTTGTCCGATGGGTTGACACCAATAGTCACCTGTGCTTAGCTCTCGTCGCCCTCCCAAAGCGGCCGTCCGAATCGTTTACGAATTTAGGTTTAGAAGTCGTTTGGGCGGGTACCGCAAGCGGAAATGGTGGGTGTCGGCTCGGGTGCCAGCGTCCGGGCCGGTGGGGCGGGGTACCCCAGGACACCGGGTGAATCTTGCGGGCGGCGCGTGCTCTCGTGGCCGCTCGCGGAGGTTCAGCCCGTTTCACGAGAAAGGATGGGAGGGCTCATGGGTCGGAAAGGTCTCAGGCGGCTGCTGCTAGCCGCCGTCGCAGCTATGGCGGCCAGCGCAATCGCGGCTTCGCCTGCGTGGAGCCAGGAAACGTTCACGTTCCACAACTGGCCCGTAACGGGCTCACTCACACCGAAGAAGCTCGGCGAACCCGTGGTCCTGCCGAAAGGCTCGGTCTTCAACGGGGGCGCGAACGTCGTACTCACGCGGACCGAAGCGCACGGCACGCTGCATGGCACCCTCACGGTGCCGCCCTTCACGGCGCAGTTGAAACTGCTGGGGCTGCTGCCCACCGAAGTCGGCATCACGATGACCGAGGTCGGAGAATCGCTCGGTACGCTCTCGCCGCTGCCGCCCTCGGACTGCGCCAACCAGCCGGGGTACTGCGTCGAAGCGACAGTCGACGCGAAAGCCAACATCGCGCTCGACTTCCTCGGCACGCTCGGGCTGCACCTGCCGGTGCACTGCGTCACGACCGAACCGATCGACTTCAAACCGTCGGCCGCGCTCACGCTCGTCGAACTCGCCGAATCTGGCCCGCACTTCAAAGGCACCACGACGATCCCGCCGCTGAACTGCGAAGGGGTCGAAGGACTGCTGCTCACGCCCGTCGTGAACGCCCTGATGGCCGGCCCGGAAAACCCGTACGCGCTTCACATCTCTGAAATCGAACCGGCACCACCGGTCGTGGCCACGGCTCCGGCGGAAGACACGACGCAGGTGTCGACCCATCTCGCCGGCACCGTCAACCCGCAGACCGAAACCGTGACCGACTGCCACTTCGAATACGGCCCGACGACGGAATACGGCCACAGCATCCCGTGCGCGAACGCGCCTGGGAACGGCTTGCGCAACGTGAACGTGTCCGCGGTCGCGAGCGGCCTCGCCGAAAACACCGAATACCACTACCGGCTGGTCGCCACCAACGCGCTCGGCACGACCACGAGCTCCGACGCGACGGTGCTCACACTCAGCGGCGCCGCCGGTCCGCATTACGGACGGTGCGTCGCCCAGAAGGGCGGCAACTACGTCGACCCGGGCTGCTCGTCGCTGAAGATGGTCAAAGGCAAACCGGTCGAACACGCGGGCAAGTACGAATTCGTCGCCGGGCCCGCTCCGACGTGCGTCCCGGTCAAGAAAGGCGAATACACCGACTCTGGCTGCACCGCCAAATCCACCAAGCCCCACAAGGGGACGTTTGAAAAGGCAGGGGGCGCGGGCTACGCGATCAGCGGCGGCGCCGTCACGCTCGAATCCGGCGGCGCCGGGCTCGCGCTGCACTGCACCGGCGCTGCCGGGCAGGGGCTCGTCACGGGAACGAACGCGGGCACCGCGCAGCTCGCCCTGAGCGGGTGCGAATCGCACGGCGAACAGTGCACCAGCGAAGGGGCCAACTCGAAGCCCTCCGGCCAGAGCGGGACGATCGACACCAACGCGCTCGACACGCGCCTGCTCGGCCCGGTCACGCCGCGGGGCGAGAGCTCCCAAGTGTGGAACGAGTTCGTCAGCGGAGAACACCAGCCCTACCTGGCCGAATTCGGCTGCGGGTCGGCGCTCTACCGGATCTCGGGTTCCGTCGCCGGCATCGAACGCGGGGACATCGGCGTGATGACGAGCTCGAGCACGCTCGAATTCGAACCGACGGGCGGCGAACAGGCCGGGGTCGCGGAAGCATCAACCGACGGCGGCAAAACCTGGGGCGCGCCGTCGCCCGCGGTCGCAGCGGCAACGCTGACGAACGCCTACGCGTCGCAGATCGAGATCAAGCCATAGCGAGGACGCCGTGCGCGCACGGCGCACGGAGCACGACGGGCCGGCGCTGAATGCCGGCCCGTCGTAGTTCCGAGCGCGCGACCCGGGTTCGCCCCGCATCAGCGGCGCGGAGACGGCACGCATGCTGCGGCGTCCTTTGAGGTGGCGCATAGCCCGTAGAATCGGCCCCTGGCGCCCGTAGCTCAGTGGATAGAGCGCTCGCCTCCGGAGCGAGAGGTCGCAGGTTCAAATCCTGCCGGGCGCGCTTGAAGTTTTGACCCATCTACTCCCCCCAGCTCCCCGGTTCTACTGCCATCTACTGCCAGAACTGGTACGATTCCCGGCAGTGAGCACGTAAAAGAGCCCCGGCGCAGACGTGCAATCTGCCCGGGGCGTGACCATGGAGGAGGACCTCCGATGGCAACTCAAGAGGCTAGGGCAACGTCGACCAGGGCCCCGAAAGGCGCCGTAGTCAAGAACCCGGGCAAGGACGGGAGCTACACCTACGCGCTGCGCTTCACCGCCTACGGCAAGCGCCAGTACGTGACGCTCGGCCGCCCCGCTGACGGTTGGACCGACGCGAAGGCGCAGGCCGAGCTCGAGCGGATCATCGGCGAGGTCAAGGCTGGCGCCTGGACTGAGTGGACGCCGCCGGCTGAGCCGGAGCCGGAGCCGACGTTCCACGAGTTCGCGTCCGAGTGGTTCACCGCGCATGAGGGCGAATGGCGCGAGGCGACCCGACTCGACTACGGATGGCAGCTGACGACGCATTTGCTGCCGTACTTCAAGGATCACCGGCTGTCGGCGATCACAATCGCGGAGGTCGACCGCTACCGCGAGGGCAAGGTCACGGAGGCGCGCGCGATCGAGGCTGCGGCGGCGAACGGCAAACCGCGGATGCGCAGCTACACGGACTCGAACGGCCGCCGCGTCCGGAAGGCCGAGCGCCCGCTCTCCCCCACGTCGATCAACAAGACGATCACACGGCTCGGGCAGATCCTCGAGGTCGCTGTCGAGCGGGAGCTGATCGAGCGCAACCCGGTGCGCGTCAACCCGCGCAACCGGAAGGTGAAGGCGTCCAGGCCGGACCGTGTCTACCTCGACCGTACGGAGCAGATCGAGGCGCTGCTCGACGCGGCCGGGCAGATGGACCGGGAGGCGCGCTCGAACGGGCAGATAGCTCGCCGTGCGCTGCTCGCAACGCTCACGTTCGCGGGGCTACGGATCAGCGAGGCGCTCGACCTCCGCTGGCGTGACGTGGACCTCGCCGGCGCCCGGCTCCGGGTGCGTCAGTCCAAGACGGACGCCGGGATCCGCTACGTGGACCTGCTGCCGATCCTGCACGACGAACTCGCGACGCTGAAGGCGCGCGCCGGGACGGTCGACCGGTCCGCGCTGGTGTTCCCTTCCGCTGCCGGGACGCGGCAGGACCGCAACCGGGTGCGCAACCGGGTGCTCATGCCGGCGATCAAGCGCGCCGACGAACGGCTCGAGGCCGCCGGGGCGGCGCCGCTCCCGGAAGGGCTCACCCTCCACGCGCTGCGCCGCACGTTCATCTCCGTGCTGATCGGGCTGGGGAAGGACCCCGCGTACGTGATGGCGCAGGCCGGGCACACCGACCCAGCGATCACGATCGGGATCTACTCGAAACCGATGCGCCCCGAGGACGGGGAGCGGCTCCGCGCGCTGGTCGACGGCGGCGAGCTCGCCCTCGAGCACGACAACGCCGCGCACGCGGCGCGGAAGTAACGCAGGCCGAGATCCCTGCCGCGCCCCGGGCTAGAGTCGGGGGCGTGCCGCACAACGAGCAGACCTCGACGATCGGCGTCGTCCACTGGGGCGCGCTCGACGTGTACGGCGACGGCGAGGGCTTGCACCTGGTGATCCCGGCCTACTTCGAGCCGCACCACGTGCCCTACCTCGACGGGGTGCTCGAGTCGCGGCTCCCTGATGTGTTCGGGCGGTCCGTGACCCGCGGTCCCGCGGTCGGCAACGAGGAGAACGGGGCGATGTGGTTCCGGCTCGACCCGGGAGAGCGCCACGGCCGCGGCGGCGGCGCGACCTACGAGGAGGGGTCGATCGTGATCGGCCCCGTGTCGCAGCCGTGGCCGGACGCCGCCCAACTGCGGAAGGTGCTCGAGGAGGCGTTCGTCGAAGCCGGCGAGGTCGAGGCCGAGCAGCGCGGGCTAGCGGAACAGCTCGTGCGCCACCTGCGCGCCGCCAGGGAGCAGAGCTGAACGCGGAACCGGCGCCTTAGCTGGCCGCGGTCCCGGACACCGCGCCCAGCTCCCGGGCCTCCGGCTCTGGCAGAGAATCCCATCCCGCCGCGTTCGCGAGCCTACGCGCGTAGACCTCGGCGCGATCGAGCGCCTTCGCCCCGTCGTTTCGCGTAGAGATCTCGCCGACGATCGTCGTCAGCCGCTCGTCCTCCGGCGTCCCGTCCGTCTCGTCGCGGAACGTCCACTCCGTCGCCCGGACATGGGCAAACGGCGTGTTCGTGACCTCGCCCCAGCTGACCGCGACCGCGACCCTGTTCGGGTCGCTCCGTCTGCTGGTCACCGTCACGGACTGGCTCTCGGGGTCGATCAGGATCGTGAACAGTGTCTCGCCGCTCCGAGCCCACACCCCGAGCCGCGGCTGCATGACCATCCACTCCCCTTCGTCGGGGAGCAGCTCGAGCAGCTGGCTGAGTTCGTAGCGCGCTTCGTCGTTGAGCTTCGCCATCGCCTCAGGGTGGCAGCGGTGCAGCTCGCGCGTGATGTCGTTGAAAGTTGCGTAATCCATAGCCGCGCGATCGTACGCGCCCCAGCAGACGGCTCCGTGGCCGGGCAGCTCCCGCGCGGTTCCCGGCGGTGCTACCTTCGACCGATGACCGCATTCGAGAAGTTCATACTCGCTTTGATCGTGCTCTACGCCGCATCGCACGCGGCCGTGAAGTTCGGCAAGGCCGCAGGCGTCCCGGCCGGCCTCGTGTCGCTCGCCGAGAGCCTCGTCACAACCTGAACCCGCCCGCCCGTGCCCGCCGAGCCAACCGTGCTGATGACGTTCGAGTGCGCGGCTTGCGGCGGCACCGGCGAGCGGACCGAATACTTCGCCGGCGCCGGAGCGGTCATGAGCCCGAGCGGCGGCGCCCTCCCGTGTCAGACCTGCCACGGTCAGAAGACCGTCGAGAAGCGGGTCACCGTCTCCGAACTCGGCAGCCTGCTCGACGAACACACCCGCGGGTGACCGACCCCGAGCCGTCACTGCTCGACCTCTCGCAGTTCGCCTCCCTCGAGGACGCGCACGAGAAGATCGCGCCGCAGCAGCGCTACATGAACCTCGGCGTGTCGCTCGGCGCCGTCGACACCATCGGCACGACCGTCACACAGCAGACCCTGTTCTGGCAATCGATGATCACTCGCAGCGAAGGCCTCCACGGGGCAATCGCCCGAGAGATCCACGAACAGAACCCGCACGCGGCGTTCCCGTTGTTGCGCGCGTTCGCGGAGGACGTCGCGCTCGTGATCTACGTCCACGACCACCCCAGCTACGTCCGCACTCTCACCCAGCGACAGCGGGAGATTCCCGCGGGCGAGCAGAAACGCAAGACCGTCAAAGCTCTGATCGATTACGCGGCGACCCACGCGCCGGGCATGGCAGGCGTCTACGCCGAGTTGTCCGAGGTCTCGCACTTCGGCGCCGTGGCTATGTGGGCGTCATACACCGTCGACGGCGACAACCGCACGACCTGGTCGAGCGGGCCGCGGTTCCGATCGGAGCAGCAGGCGCTGATCGCGTGCGCGCAGACGCTCGAGCTCGCCGGTGCGATGGTGCACCACCTGCGCCGCTTCGCGATCCGCCACGTGCTGCCGCTGTGGGAATCGACGCGCTCGCCGAGCGAGGACCCAGCCGCCGGCACCACCTGATCGTCTGTCCGGGGCGAGACGTAGCGTCTTCGGCTGAGAGCTAGCTTCGACGATGCCCGGCGTCCCCAGGCGCTGGATGCCGTTCCTAGCCTCACGAACTGAATACCGGCCGCAGCTCCGGGGCGTACTCGCTCAAAGTGGTGCTGGCCCGCAAGTTTTTGGCACGCGGTGGGATAGCCGGACGTGATGGCTGTCCTTCCGCCCAACAGTCTCGAGCTTCACCGCCGGTCCCTCGGCTGGACGCAGCGCGAGCTCGCCGAACGCGCGCGCGTAGACGCGTCGGCTGTGTGCCGCGCCGAACGCGGGCACTACCCGTCCGCGAACGTCCGCATGCGGCTCGCCGCGGCGCTCGACGTCGCGATCAGTGACCTCTGGCCCAGAAACGACGACGCCGCGGGGGCTACCGCGGCGAAGTCAGGAGGCGCGACCGGTGCATTCGGCCGCCACCACACCTGATTATCGCTCCGCGCCCCGACGTCACCGTGAGGGCTCGCGATGAGCTGGCGCGCCTCAGAGTGGGCGCTCGAGCAGCGCGCCGGGAAGGCGGGCGCGAAAGCCGTCCTTCAGGTGCTCGCGGTTCACGCTGATGACCGCGGCGTGACGTTCGCTGGCCGGGAGAAGATCGCGGCCGAGGCTGAGATTGAGAAGGCGACCGTGTCGGCGCACCTGAAGCGGCTCGAGCAGCGCCGACTGATTGCCCGTCGCCAGCGCCGGCGCGAGGGAGGCTTGAGGACCACCGACTGGGTCGTCCTCGCCCCCGCGTGGGCGGACCGCGGCGAGATGGTCGACGCCGAGCATGGTGGCGATCTCCCGGGCGGCGTGGTCGAGCTCGCGTGCACGGATCCGGACGGCCCCACCGGACCTCAGGTTGGGAAAGCCAACCTGACCTCAGGTTGGGATTCGCCACCTGAGACCGGACCTCAGGTTGGGTTTACAGGCACCTCAGGTTGGGATTACACCGACCTCAGGTTGGATTCACACCGATCTCAGGTTGGGATTTCCCAGAGGCTTAACACGTCAGGGAACACGTCAGAGAAACCGTCAGAAGAACACGAGAGAGATCTTTCCGAAAACACATCGAGCAGCAGCGACCCTCACCGCCCCAGCACTACGAACAGCAGCGGCGAGCACACCAACACCACAGGCAACTCGAACACCCGCAGCGGGACCACCCCAAACCCGCAGCTAGAAGCAGCAGCCCTCGAAGTCATCCGAGAGCGCGACGTCACCCCAACCCGCGAGCTCGCCACCACACTCCGCACACGCCACGGCGACACGCTCCCGTTCACCGACGCGGAGCTGCTCTACACGCTCACCCACACCGACCAGGCGGTCCGCGCCGACACCGGCTGGGCTCTACCCACCCCCACGCCCGAGCCGCCGGCGCCACGCCCGGAGACCCCCGTCCACGACCCCGAGACCCTCGCCAGAGCGATCGCCGCAGCCATCACCCCCGAGCAGCCCAGATGACCACCACACACGACTCGACCACACGCCACACACACCCACCCAGAATGGGGCGCAGTCGGTGGGTGTCTGTCGGTGGCCGCGGTCCGCTGATTTCGTCCGGCGCGGCGCAGCGCGCCCGTGGGGCGGCCGTCCGTCGTGGTCGCCCGAGCTGCCGTCCGTCGCGAGGGGTGGGCGGATAGACGTGTCCGTGTCGCCGCTCACGTTGACTGACGCTGACCTGGACGCGCTCGCGGACCGTGTCGCGGCTCGCCTTGCACGTCTGCTCGAGATCGCGCCGGACGAGGCTACCGCGGCCGTCAGCGAGCAGCCGGCGGCTGACGCTCTCGTCGACGCGCAGACGGTCGCGGCGGCGCTCGGCGTCGATCGCAAGACCGTGTACAGGCGTCGCGCGGAGCTGGGCGGCGTGAAGGTGGGTGGCGCGGTGCGCTTCGACCTGGTGAAGGCGCTCGCCGGGAGCGTCGCAGCGAGAGGCGACCGCTCATCTAGCGAGAGGTCGGAACCGGCTGCAGCGCCCGCCGCGTCTAGGCGTGGACGGCCACGCAAGCGCGCCGTGAGCTCGACCCACTGCCAGCTACTGCCGGTAGGGCGCGTGGAGGACCGGTGAGCGCGCCCGCCACCGACCGACAGGCGGATCACCCGCAGCTCCTCCGCGGCGTGTCGAGCGACCCCGAGATCCGCGCACGGCAGACACGCGGCCTCAAGCGCGGCGCGAACCTGCAGCACGGCGCGTACGGCGGCGAGCGCCTCGAGCAGCTCCGTGGCCAGCACGCCGACGCGCTCGAGCAGCAGTTCCCGAACTTCGACGCTCGCCGGCGCGTGCTGCTCGCGGACAGGCTCGCGCGCTGTCAGCTCGTGATGGCCTGGTGCGATGAGCACGGGATCACCCCGACCGCCGCATCCAAGCGCGGCGAGGCTTACCCGATCGTCGGCGCGCTCGACCGGTGGGAGGCGCAGGCTGACGTGCTGCTCGAGAAGGCCGGCGAGCTCGAGCGCCACACGGCCGCGAACCGCACCGACCCCGACACCGCCGCATGGATCGCCTACGCGAACGGCGAAGGACCCAAACCCGACGCCGACCCCGAGCAGCCACCAGCGGACGCCGAGGTGATCGCCGCATGAGCTGCCTAGGTGCCCCCCCTGTTTTCTTGGCGACAGGCGACCGTGCCCGCGGCGCGCGCCTATCTTTTTGTGCGGGTGTGGCTGGTGTTTTGGGGTGGTCGTGGTGAGTACGGCGGCGATCGTCAGGCTTCAGGAGTGTGCGGCTGTGCGTGATCAGGGTCTCGAGGATGCGCTCGCGGCTCTCCTGACCGATATGCCCGGGCTCGGCGAGGAACTCCTGGCCGGTGTTGTTGACGAGTTGAGCGCGGTCCAGGCGCGCCGTGTGCTGGTGGGTCTCGCGGCGCGGACCGCGGGGCTGCGGCGTACTGGTGACGCTGGCCGGTTGCAGGGGGTGACGTGATGGCGCTGGCTGGTGAGGAGCTGCACCGGGGGCTGCGGACGCTTGTGCGTGTGCTCCCGGAGCACGAGCTGGACCTGGTCGCGGCGCTCGGGCAGCTGCTAGGGGATCCGCGGGCGATCGCGCATCATGGGATCGACCCGGGGATCCTGGACGTGTTCTCGGCGAAGGTGAAGCGTGGGGTGCGGGCTCGCGTGGCGGCGCTGTCGCCGGCGCGCGAAGCGGCCGCGGAACGACGTGATGGCGCCGCTTGAGGACCTCGCGGCCGCCTGGGGCCTGCCCTGGCCGCCTGAGGCCGCTACGGCGCCCGTAGAGGGCGACGAACGGCCGTTGACGCCGGATGAGCGGGAGGCGCTGCTCAAGAGGCTCAGGGAGGAAGACGAGCCTGTCGCGGACATCTCGGGTGGCTGGCGGAGAGCGTCGTGACGGTCGTGCTGCCGGCACCGGCGACGTCGCGGCCTGCCCAGCGGAAGTGGTCGCGGGAGGCGATCGTGCGGGCATTAAGGGAGCGCGCGCGGGACGGGGTTGCCCCGTCGTCTTCGTCGTGGAAGCGATCGGGGGCGGGCCGGCCGCGCACGAAGCAGGTGACCGCCGAGTTCGGGTCCTGGGAAGCAGCGGTGAAGGCCAGCGGGCTTGTCACACCCTGGCAGCGTGCGCGTGAACGGAGAGCGGCGGGGCTCGCACCGGGCGACACGCTCGCGCCCGGTGAGACGGTCGAGGACGCCCGGGAGCGCCGGGACCGTGAACGCGGCGAGGAGAAGGTCCGCACCCTGCTCGAGGAGGAAGCGACGGGGGACCTGGTTGTGCGGCAGGCGACCGCGGCGGACCTCGCCAGCCTGGACGCCGCGAAAGCACGGCGGTTGCAGGCGTGGCAGCCGACCCCGGCGCGGGAGGAACTCGGGCTGATGCCGTTCGATGCCGGGCAGCCGGTGGGCGCGGTCGCGGGATAGACGGGGGTTGCATGCTCCGCCCCACGGGGCGGGTGCGTGTCAATGGTCCGGTCTCCTCAACGGGGCGTGTCTCCTCACGGGGGCGCGCCCCGGGTCGTTTCGGGACGGTCTCACCGTGACAGTTGTCTGAAACGGTGCGGCTGTCCCCACAATCGGGGTCCAGCTCCCCGAAACGGGGCGGCCGGGCGGTGACGGATACGCAGACATGTGCGCGTCTACTGGCCCCCGTCATGGCTCGAGCAGCTGCGCCGCGAACGCGGCTGGACGCTCCGGCAGCTCGCTGAGCTCGCGGCCGTAGACAGAGCCGACCTTGGCCGCGCCGAGCGGGGACGCCCGGCGGTGCTAGGGGCCGACGCGAGGGCGCGTGTCGCGAGGGCGCTCGACACGACCGTCGATGAGCTCTGGCCGTGAGCGTCGCCGTGGCTGACCCTCCGGCGCGTACCACCTCAGCTGAGCGAGTGCTCGCCGCGATCCGTGCCCAGCGCGCGCGGAGCATCCCTCCCGGTGCGCTCGCGGCCGCTGTGCTGGCGGACGCCCCGGTCGCGACGCTCGAGGCAGCGGAGCGTCTCCCGGCCCCGGTGGCCGGGCCGGACGTGGACGCCGGCACAGCGGTCGAGGCGGCGAGGGTGCTTGAGCAGCTCCTGGTCGAGAGCGGCGTCGAGAGGGCGCGAGCGCGACCGATCGCGCATCGCACCGCGGCACGCGGGTGGCTGGCGGCGCATGGCTGGACGTCCGCGACGGAGGTCGCGCAGCGGCTCGGGTGCACGACACGCACGCTCAGGCGCGACCAGGACGCGCTGAGGGCGCTCGACGCCCGGCAGGCGCTCGCGCGGCTGGAAGGCGCCGGCGATGAGTGAGCGCCGGCGGATCCCTCTCCCAGAGGCGGTGTCGCAGCTGCTGAAAGTGAGCCTGTACGCGCCGCAGGCGGAGCTCATCGAGAAGGTCGACCCGCTCGGCGGGGTCGTGTGTGCAGCTGGCCGGAGAGGCGGGAAGACTCGGCTAGCGGCCGCGGTCGCGCTCGCGGACCTCCTATTTCGGCCGGACCTCGACGCGAAGATGCTCCCCGGTGAGGCGCGCTACTCGGTGTGTGTCGCGAACTCGATCGACCAGTCGAAACGACTGCTCGAGGCGGCGCGGCTGATCGTTGACGGCTCCCCGGTCGCACGGTCGATGCTAGAGAGTGACACGACCGACGAACTCCGGTTCACCCTCCCGGATGGTCATCGCGGGATTTTGAAGTGCATGCCATGTGCATCCCGGTCAACACGCGGATGGCCGGTCTCCACGCTCTGCCTCGACGAGTGCGCGCACTTCCTTTCAGACACTGACGGTGACAGGGCCGCAGAGCGCATCTACCAGGCGCTGCGGCCCGCCATGGCACAGTTCGACGGCGGGCGCGTGCTCGCGATCAGCAGCCCGATGGGTGACTCGAACTGGTTCGCGAAGCGGTGGCGGCAGGCAGATTCGGGCGCGCTCACCGGTTGGGGCGCGTTCAAATACACGTCGCGGGAGCTGAACCCGACACTGTCTGAGGCGTTCCTGGAGGAGGCGCGTCTCGAGGAGCCCGAGACGTTCCCGTCCGAGTATTTGGCCCAGTTCGAAGCGGGCGGAACGTCGCTCTATATCGAGCCGGACCGTATCCGTGTCAATGAGCGTCTGCTCGAGGGCGAGCCCGGGGACGCGGACGAGTGGATCGCAGGCAGCGACCCGGCCACCAGTGAAGATGCGTGGGGCCTGGCGATGCTCGGCCGCCGTGGCGAGCGGCTCGTGCTCGGCCCCTACCGTGCGTTCCAGCCGGACGCGGCCGCGAAGAAGCAGCGGGTGTTTCACCTGCTCCGCAAATCACAGGACCGGGTGATCGGTGAAGTCGCCGACGTATGCAAGCAGTACAACGCGAGGGTCTACACCGACCAGCACTTGTCGCAGGCGGTGGTCGCGGCGCTCCGTGAGCATGGTGTGCACGCAACCACGTTCGGGCTGACGGGCGAGCGTAAGCTCGCGGCGTTCAAGGAGCTACGCGGCGCCCTGTACTCCGGGCGGCTCGTGCTGCCCAATAACGCGATGCTGCTCGAGGAACTGCAGCGACTGAGGGTGAAGAACACCGCGGACGGCCCCCGGATCCTGCTCGGGCGCTCAAAGCATGGCCACAGCGACGCGCTCATGGCGCTCGCTGTCGCCGCTTGGCACCTTCGATATGTCGGCGTCGTCAAACACGGCAAAGTCGGCGCCGGTAAAAACACGCTCGTGCGCGGCGGCGCCTTGAACGCTGGGGGCGGGTTCTAATGGCGTTCACTTTGCGGCGTCCGGGCTGGCGGTCATGCCGTCCGCCGGAGACGACCGACCCGACCGCGCTGCGTAAGCCGCAGAAGGACCCGGACGAGGAGCGCGCGGAGCTGCGCGCGTATGAACTCAACCGGCAGCGACAGCTTGGGCGACAGAAACGAGGTCGCCTCGACCCTGACCGGCCGGGCGTGGTGCTCGGCGGCGGCCGCGGCAAATGGGCGAAAGAGTTCTAGCGGCCATGTCCGCTTTTCGCGATCTCGTCTCTAGCGTGGTTAACAGTGAGATTTCGACGCGCCCCCCAGCCTGACCGCACCGGCGAGGTTCTCACCGCCCTCGCTCGTGTAGACGCTCGCCTCGACGCGCTCGAGGACGAGGCGCTGCGCACACAGCTCGCGGTCGCAGCCGTCCCCGCACGGTTGGACACCCGCGGGATCGATCGGGAGATCGTCCGCGCCGCCCTCGAGCTCGCCCGTGAAGCTGGCCAGCAGACCGGACGTGCACAGGCGCAGGCCGAACTGCTCGCTGACCCGCCCGCCATGCTCGAGCTCGCCGGTGAGCTGATCGCGCGGGACGCCACCGACTACCTGACTGAGACGGCGAACACATGAGCCGCTCAATCCACGATGACCAGCCGGCCGCCGTCGCGATCCCCGCATGGGTCCAGGCGGTCGCCGACAGTGACGTGCTCCGCCGTCGCCGTGAGCAGCTCGTGCGCTCTCTCGCGCAGGAAACCGGGATCGACGCGGCAGACGCCGCCACCGAGCTCGAGCACGCCGAGACACTTGCCGACCAGCTAGACCCGCGGGACCGCCGGCAGATCGCGCAGGCGCGCACCCTCGCGGACGTCGGGGCTGCGCTCCGTAGCGTCGCGGCGTCAGCCGGAACGAGAGCGTTCCACACGACGGGACGCGCGCTCGACACGCTCGCCGGCGAACTCGCCGACACGCTTGCAGAGCCCGGCACCGTCACACACGCCGCCCTCCGTCGCCTCCTGATCAACCCACCCACCCCGTAAGGACCCCGCCATGCCAGCAGCCGTGAACTTCAGCCAGATCCGCTCCCGCTCCGCGCTGCGAGGCGCCGTGTTCGTAGCCCGCGCCGAGGGCCCCGACTGGCGCGAGGCGTGCGAACGCACCGCCGGCGAGCTGCACATGCTCGACGCGCTCCCCGACGCCTGGGACCCGGTGACCCGGGTCGCTCCCGGCACCGCCGACGACGTCAAGCAGCTGATGGCGGAGGCAGGCGACGGCCCCGCCGGCTGGACCTCGGCGGTCATCACGCTCGCCGAAGCAGGGGAAGCACGCACCGCTCACACGTCGAAACCGGCGCCCCCTACGCCGTCCGCGAAACTGCTCGAGGAGCCCGCCGCCGTGATGCTCGGCCCGGACCGGCAGGTCGAGCTCGACCGTGTCGTGACGGTCGCCGCAAGACAGCTCGGCCGTGACTACCTGGACGTGCTGCAGGAGCTCCAGGATGCCGCCGTCGCGGACCGCCAGATGCTGAAGGGCGAGCCCGTCGGTCCGGGCGAATGGAAGTCCGAGCGGACAACGCTCGGCGGCCTGCTCGGCCAGGTCGGTGTGAAGCAGCTCGACGCGGTCGAGCAGGACTCAAGGCTGCTCGCCGAACGTGACACCGCAGCGCAGCGCACTCTCGACGCGGGCCTCGCGCCCGTGCGCGACCTCGACGTCGACGGCCAGGGACACGTCCTCCTCGACAAGGACGCTGACGTGGTGACGCTGCTACGTGACGAGAACACCCGCGAGCGTCGCTGGCGCCGCGCCCGCGAGCTCGACGCACACAACTACGGCGACCGAGAGACCTTCGACCGCGAAGACATGATGCTGCTCGAGGCCGGGCTCGACCTGGTCGCGACGCTCGAGCGCCCCGCGACCGTCCGAGCCGCGCACGAGGCGGCAGCGGCGACAGCGCGCGAGCTCGACCAGGTGATCGACGCGAACGCCGCGAAGCGCTCCCGGCTGTTCACCCTCGACAGCGCGATCTCGACGCTTGAGGCCGAGCGCGAGCTCGCCGACAACGGCACGCCCGCCACGTCACGGCCGCGGCGCGACAGGCCGCCGGCGTTCGTGGAGCTGACCGCCCCGGAGATGCTGAAGGCGCTCGAGGCGTACAAAGCCGCTGACAAAACGGTGACGCTCGACCAGGCCGCCGCGCAGGTCGCCGGGTTCGAGCTCGACGACGCCGCACCGCTCGCGGCGATCCCAACTATCGGCCCCCGTTACGACGGGCCAGGCGGGATCTCCTACCCGGAGTCGGACCTTGACGCGCGGATCAAACAGCACGTTCAGGAACACGGCTGCGACAACTACCTGTGCGGCCTGAACGCGATCACCGGGGGCACGATCCCCGGGCCTGACGGCTCGACCCCGGGGCCGACAACCGCCCGCACCCCGTACGGCAACCCTGCCTGGTGAGCGCGCCCAGTGGGCGCGGTCACTGAGGCCGAGGCGGTCACCGCGCTGAAACGGTGGGCGCGCAAGCACCGCAAGACACCGACCCGCGCGACGTGGGAGGCGTCCGGGGCTAAGCCATCACGCGGCACGATCGAGCGCGTATGCGGCCGGTGGTCTCGTGCCCTCGAGCTAGCCGGCCTCGAAGGCGGCCGGAAGCCGGTGTGGACGGAGACGCGCACGAAGGCCGCCCTGCAGAGGTACGTGCGCGAGAAAGGGCGTCAGCCCGGCTTCGAGGCGTGGAACACCGGCGGCCGTAAGACGCGCCCCTCTGCTGCGGTCGTCGCGAAGCGCTTCGGGTCGTGGGCGGAGGCCTGCCGGGCGGTCGGCGTCGAGCCGCGCGGCCGCGGTGGCGGGGAGTGGCACGCAGAGCCGTGGAGCGAGACGACCGTGGTCGAGGCGATCCGAGCATGGCGCGCCGAACACGACCACTGGCCTGTCGCTACCGACTGGATCCCGGTGGCCCCCGGGTGCCCGTCGATGACGCAGCTAAGGCGCGTGTGCGGGTCCTGGTCGAGGGCGTTGCGGCTCGCGCAGGCCGCCGGCGCCTAGCCCTTCTCGTGCGCTTCGACGGCGCGCGCGAGCTGCGAGAGCGTCACGCCCAAAGCCTTAGCCACAGCGCGGAGCGTCGACCATGACGGATCCGACTGGCCGAGCTCGAGCCGGGCATAGGTGCCGGTCGTGATCCCGGCCCGGGACGCGAGCGCTTCTTGGGTCAAACCCTGACGGTCGCGGAGCCCCCGCAGCGCCTCGCCGAGCGCCTTGTCTTGGGTTGACCGTCGGGGCACGTGGCGGAGCCTCGCACGGCACGCACGATCAAGTCCATGCGCCCGATCGGGCACGATTCCGCATGCACGACTAATCGTGTACGCTGCGCGGACACACACGAACAAGTGCGGGCGCGCTGCTGACACAGCCGCCCGCGTGGCCCCGGACGCACAACCGTCCGGCGCAGCTCCAGCCTAGCCCTGCGCTAGGCGCCTGCTCGCCGCTCACGTGCGTCCCGTGGCCGGAAAGGACCACATGCACGAGAAGGTCACACGCACCCGCCGGCGGAAGGTCGCAGCGATCGGTACCGCACTGTTCCTCGCGTTGGTCACCGCGGCCGCCGCTTACTACATCATCGGGCTGATCGGATCGGGCTCCGGCTCAGCGAAACTCGGCGAAGCGTCCGGGACCGGGACCGTCAACCTGACCGCTGAACTGCCAGAAGGTCTGAAGCCGGGCCAGAGCGGAACGGTGACGTTCAAGGCCACGAACCCGGGCAGCTCCTCCGGGGTCCTGCACCACCTGGTCTACGACGGCAACTACGGGCCGCCGTCGATCGACTCGACGCACGCCGCCGCTGGCTGCAAATCGTCGTGGTTCAGCCTGACCGAAAACAGCGAACCGCTCGCCGGGGTCACCGGCGGCATGTCGGGCGCGGTCACGATCGGCGCCGGGCAGACGGTCACGCTCGGCACGTCGCTGCTCACGTTCGAAGAACTCCCGGCCGTGAACCAGTCGGCGTGCTCGGGCGCGACGATCACGATCAGCCTGTCGAGCACCTGAACGCGATGCGGTCACGTAGAGCGCAGCCGCTTCGGGTGGGGCGCCAGACACGCCCGCGGGGGCTCTGCACACGCACGGTCGCGCCGCTGTCGGTCGGGCTGTATGTCGGCGGGGCGGAGGACCGGGCGGTGCTGCTCGCGGCGGCCGGCTGCTACCTGCTCGACCTCGCCATGCAGGAGCCGGGGACCGTCCCGGCGGACACGCTGCACGGGGTCGGGAAGATCGCGGAGCAGGTCGCGCGCGGCGCGAAGATCGTGCAAGTGCCGGTCATGATCGCGATCCCGCTCGGTGAGCGCGTCGGCGAGTTGACCGGCTGGCGCGACTGACGGGATTGGGTGGCCGCGGGTCTCCCTCGCGGTCACCCAATGCCCGTTGGCTAGACGGTTAGACGCGCTGGGACGCGCGCGCGGCGAGCGGACTCTCGACCGGGTCGAGTACCCGCAGCGGCACCTTCGCCGGGGATTCGATGTGCAGCGCCAGCTCGCGCTCGATCCCCCACGCGGACGCTTCGCAGTCGATCCTGAAAAACCCGAGACGCACGCGCTCGTCCGCGAGCACCGGATGGCCCCACAGGGTGGGGACGTCGAGCTTCGCGTGCTCGCTCGGGTGCAGAAGGATCGCCCTCGCGGGCACCGGGCAGTTCGCGTTGTGATCGTCGAGCCCTGCTCGGATCACCTTGACGTTCTTCTCTAGGAAGCTGCTCATACCACCTCTCCGGAAATCAGGGTGACCGTGTAGGCCACCTCGCCAGGCTCCAGCTCGCGGGAGGGCATCGCGCCGATCATCTCCCACCGGCCCGGGCTGAGTGCCGCGAGCAGCAGCATGGCTTGCTCCACCGTTTCGAACCCGTCGACCAAGAACGCGACGGTGATCGCGGTGGCGTCGAGCTCCTCATCAACCTCAATCGAGAGGCCGATGCCGAGCTCGCCTCCCACGGTGCAGCGATGCTCGCCGTCTGCGGCGCGGGCTTCGCTGAGAATGACGGGCGCCTCGTGCACGACGGCCGCGGCGAAACGTTCGCCGCGCTCGTCGAACATGCGCTCGTAGTCCTGCTCGGTCGGCATGAGGCGCCCCTCGGCATCGAGCGCCTTGCAAGCCGGAAAAAAGTCGTCGGGCTCTCCCGACCGGTGACGGCCGTAGGCGAGCAGCCAGACCACCTCGTCGACATCGTCGTGGAGCGTCGCGCCGCGGTGATCGTTCCCGTACGCGAGCCGGTAGACGGGATGGCCGCACGTGAGCGGGCTCACCTCCTTGGACGCCGTCGCATGCGTCTCGCGGTCTTTGACGAACGCCTTGACGATCTCGAGCCCGGCGACGGCGTCGAAGTCGGAGTCCGGGTCCGCGTTCAGATCCTCGTCGAGGCAGCGCGCTGTCACGCGCAGCTCCCAGTCCTCGCAGATGTAGGCGCCGCCGGCCGTCTTTCCGATGAGCGAAACAGGACGATCCATGGCCGCGTCATGCTAGACCGCCCCTAGGTCGTTTCCCGGCGTTGTTCGCGCTCTACGCGTGGCTAGGCTCCGGCTCGGTGTCGTCGCAGACGCCGTCCCCGTCCCCGTTCAGGCGCTTGACCGCGGCCGCGGCGCGCGCCTTGTTGGTCCGGTTGACGAACTCCGCGACCCCGTTGATGGTGTCGTCGCGCAGCAGCTCCGCGAGCGTTTCGAGGTCCTTGGCGAACTCCTCGCGGTGCTTCTCCATGTACTCCCGCCATGCCTCCGCGATCACGTCGCTGGGCTGGACTCGCCGTAGGGCGGCGATCTGGGTTGCCTCGTCGTGGGTGTCCGGATGCAGACGCATCGGCCGTGTGGTGGTAGCCATGGTGTCCTCCTAGCTAGAGACTTGCCCAACCCTGGGCGTTGTCCTGCCGCTTCCCCGAGCGGCTTCTTCGATCGGAAATCGATCCTTTGTCGTCGTTCTTCCGTAACAACGTAACACAGTAATCGGCACGCATGCGCATTTCGTGAGGCTTGGCGACACTTTTGGACACGCGTACGCAGCCGCAGGCGCCAACGCGCGTATGACGCCCTACGCAGGCGCGCTGTAAGCGGGGATCGCAGCCCGGCTCGCGGTGCCGCGTGAGTGCGCCAGCCTCGACCAGGCGCTCGAGTTCGTCCTCGAGCTCGCTTTCGCCGCGCCAGCGGAGGGCGTCGGAGATCCTCTCGAGCGGCGCCGGCGAGTACCCGGTGGCCTCCACGCGCTCGACGGCCGCCACGATCTCCGCGTCGGTCACGAGCCCCCCGGCTCCTCCGCGTTTGGAGTCCCTCCCGCCGGCGGAAGCGGCCAGCCGGCGAGCCTCGCGATGTTCAGCACGAAGTCCCGCTTCGCCGCCTCGCGCGCGTCGAGCTCCGCGCGCACCAGGTACGTCTGTTCCGTGTCGTACGGCTTGCCCTCGAAACGTGCTTTCCAGCGCCGCCGCCGGCGCCGTTCGGCTCCTGGCGCGGGCGGCTCCGGCTCGAGCTCGTCGATCACCGCCATCTGGATCCCGAACGTCGTGTTCGGTAGCGGGAGCAGGTCGACCTCGATGACGGGCTCCTTGACGGTGCCGCGGAGTTCCACGTCGAGCACTGCCGCGTCGCCGACGATCAACAGACTCGGCGGCGTCCCGTCCGCGCTTCGTACCGGCTGCGCGTTGACGTCGTCGGCGACGAGGTCGCCGAGCAGGTCAAACAACTCGCCGCGAGCTGCCGAGAGCAGCTGACGATCCGAGCCGTCCTCAGCTTCCCACCGCCGCAGCAGCTCAGCCGCCTGGTCCTGTCGCACGCCGCCATCGTAGACGCGTCACCGAGGCGGCCAGCGCCCGCCACTGCCATCTACTGCCAATAACGGGTCCAAACGGGTCCAAATCGGGTATATCAGCGGTCCGGTGAACAACGCCTAATCACCTGCAAACGCCGCGGTTTCGGGCCGAGCGGCTTCGTTGCCGACGCGCCTCCGGAGCGAGAGGTCGCAGGTTCAAATCCTGCCGGGCGCGCCTGAAGCACGGGCCGAGCCGGGTGTTCCTTACGGCGTCGGGACAGAACGCGCTCCGTTGAAGAAGTCGATCAGCAGCCGGTTGACCGCCTCCGGCTGGTCGTGATGCACCCAATGCGATGCATTCGGAAGCTGTTCGACGCGGTCGAGATTCGGCACGTCGGCGCGGTCGGGCTCGCGCACGCCGGGGCCCAGGTAGCGATCGTCCTTCCCCCAGATCACGAGCGTCGGCGCCGAAACGGTGCTGATCTTCTGCTTGGCGCCCTTCGGCGGTCGGACCGAGCAGCGGTAGTAGTCGATCATCCCGGTCAACGCTCCCTTCTGCGACCACGCCTCGACGTAGCGGTCCATCTCCTCTGCCGTGTAGGGCGGTTTGGCGTCGCGCAGGAAGCGCTGGAAGAAGCGGAAGCGATCGCCCCGCACGACCCGCTCGGGCAGGTCGGGCAGCGCGAAGAAGAAGAAGTACCAGGATCTGGCCAGCTGGCGGGGATCGCGCAGGCCCTTTGCGAGGCTCCGCGGATGGGCCGCGTCGAGGATCGCGAGCCGCTCGACGATGTCCGGGTGGTTCATCGCGAGTGTCCAGGCGACGCTTCCGCCCCAGTCGTGACCGACGACGAGCGCGGATGCGCCACCACGCTCGCGGATCAGCCCGCTGATGTCGTCGGCGACCTTGTCGGCAGCGTAAGCCGCGATGCCGGGCGGCTTCGAGGACTCGTTGTACCCGCGCATGTCGGGCGCCACGACGCGGAAGCCGGCCGCCGCGAGCGGCGCGATCTGCCGCCTCCAGCCGAACCAGAACTCCGGAAAGCCATGGAGGAGCAAGACCAGCGGACCTTCGCCGGCTTCGACGTAGTGCAGCCGCTGGTCGCCGACCTGGGCGAAGCCCTCTCGCAGCTCGACCCCGCCGGGCACGAGGCCGGCGAACCGCCCGGCAAACCCGGCCGTGTGGGCGGCCCCGTCGGGCGAAGCCGGACCTTGGTGCGTGGGCGTGCCGGACGACGAGCTCATGAGGGTCTCCTCTCGCGGAGCGATAGCGGCTGAAACGCCCCAAGAGTCCTCCTCCAGCCCGTCCCTCGCGCCCGTGAACGCCCTGGCGAGGCCCCGGGGCCGGCCCAGCCAGGCCACGCGGCGCATGGCGCGTGGCGCCAGCCGAGCCCGGTGCGCCGGACCCCGGCACGCGCCCCGGGCTGCCGCCCCCGCGTCTACGCTTCGCGGCAATGAGCAGGTCCGCGGGCGCCAACACGCGCAGCCGAAGCAGCCGCGTCGTGCTCTGCTTCGCCCTCGCGCTCTCGCTCGCCGCCGCTGCCTACGCGCCCCAGGCGCGCGCTGCCACGGTGACCGTCGGCCAGACCTGGGTCCCCTACCCGCGCCTCCTCGCCCAGCTCCGCACCGGCCCGCTGATCCGGGTGATCATCAACCCCGCGCGGATGGACGTCGAGATCAAGTTCCGCAACCTCGACGAGTGGCACGCCTACTACCCGGCTGGGGCGGAGCCCGAACTGCAGCGCCTCGTGCGCGCCCGCCGCGTGCACGTGATCTACGTGCCGCGCGCGAAGGCCGCCGCGGCGACGCAGACCACATCGGGCGGCGGGCACCCGCTCCGCTGGGCGCTCGCGGGCGTGGCGGCAGCCGTCGTGCTGGCGGGTACGGCCGCGGTGCTGCGAACGCGCCGCCGCCGACGGCGAGCCCGGCGCTAGGCGGCTCGCCCGCCGCGGCGGCGCCGGGCGAGCACGACGACAGCGGCGCAGGCGAGCAGCCCGGCTGCGACCGCTGCCGTGATGCGCAGCCAATGAACGCCTCCCCCTGACCGGGCGGCGACCTGCGCCGCCGGCGCATAGCCCCGCGCGGGGTACGCGAGCAGCGGCGAGCCGGCGACGTAGGAGACCCGCGCCGGCGCCGGCGCGCGGTCGAGCCAAGCGAGCGCAGGCCGGTCTGCGGCAGGTTCAACCGCCGCAGCGTCCACGCCGGCAGCAGACGCCCCCGGCACCTGCTGCGCCGTGCACGGCAGGACAACGTCGCCCGGCGCGGTGAGGAGCTTGCACGACTGCGTGCCGGCGCCCGCGTCCCAGACCGCCAGCGCCTCTCCGTCGGCGCCGGGCGCGAGCGCCTCGAGCCTCGCATCGGTGCCGGAGGCCGAGAGCGTCCGCGGCGGCCTCACGCCCGCGAACACCGCGGGGCCGGCAAGCACCCGGTAGTGCCCGCCCTCGCGCGCCGTCCACGCAAGCAGGACGTTCTCGTCGGCCAGCCGCACGAGCGCGAGCGCGCCGTCGCGGCGCGCGAACGCGGCCGGGTCGGGGAACGTCGCGACCGTACGGAGCGCGTCGAAGCGGGTGTGAGCGTCGGTGAAGGCGATCTTCACGGCTGTCTCGCGAGCCCCCGTCCCGGACCCTGCGGCCGTCGCCCAGGCCACCATCCCGTGGCCGTTGTCGCTGAGCATTGCCTGCAGGGCAGGCCGCGGGGCAGCCGGGCCAACCCTCTGGAGTGGCCCGACGGCTCCCGTGTTGCGCACGAGCCGCGCGTAGGAGCTGCCCGCCTGCTGCCAGACGACGAGCACTTCCGAGCGGTAGTCCATCGCGAGCGCGAGCGCGGTGACGGGCGCGGGGCCGATCCCGAAGGCGACGGTCGGTCCCGCCTCGTGCCTGAACCAGCGCACCAGCGCGATCCGGATGCGCCCGCGTGCCGCGACAGCGGCCGCCACGTCGCCGAGGTATGCGCGCGTGAGCGCGGCCTGCCCACCGCCGGGCAGCGTGACCGCGCGCCTGAGCTCGCCGCCGGCGCGGCCCAGCAGCAGCTGGCGCGCGCCGCCGGGCCCCGGCGCGAGCACCGCCACCTCGCCGAACGGGGCGCCGACGACCGCCGGAGCCGCGGCGGCGTCAGTCTGAACGCTCCCGCCAAGTCGCAACGCGATAGTCGGACCGGGCTTTGCACCGAGGCCGAGCGGCGAGAGCTCGAGCTCCGGGGCCCCGCCCTCGGTGCAACCGGCCGAGGCGAGCCACGCAATCGCGCCGGGCCCCGTCTGGCGCGCCGGTGCGTCGCTCGGGAACGCGAGCGCCGGAGCGGAGCGGGCGCATCCCGCGAGCGTTGCAGGGGGCGCCCAGACGGCGCCGGGCGCTGCGTGCGCGACCGCGCCGTCAGCTGCGAGCGCTGCGAGCGCCGCCGCCGAGGCCAGCGCGAGCTTCAGCCGCGGCTTCGTGCGCCGCACGCCGCTGCGCCGCGAGCAGCGAGCGTCCCGCGAATGCGATGCCGGCGGCCAGGTGTTCGCGGATTTTTTCAAGGGTGTGACCGCCGGGGTAGATGACGCCCCGCGCCTGCGCGCCGTCGGCGCGAAGCGACGCGGCGAATTCGGGATCCTCGGAAGGGACGGCGACGGGGTCTTCAGCGGCACCGTAAAGGAACGCGCTCAGGCCGAGCCGCTCGATCACCGGACGGGCCGACTGGAGCTCTTCGTCGAGCGGGTTGAAGAAGCCGAGCCAGCTCTCCACGACCGAGAACCGCAGCGGGTTCGCGAGCGCGACGTTCATCGCGCCGAAGCCGCCCATCGAGCTGCCGGCGATCGCGCGGGCCCAGCGCTGCGGGATCGTCCGGAACATGCGGTCGGTCAGTTCCTGCACTTCGACCACGTACGTCGCGCTGTGATGGCCCGCGAGGTCCTTCCAGTCCTGCAGCGTCGGGCGGTCCTGCAGCATGATCACGATCATCGGCGGGATCGCATGGCGGGCGATCAGCCGGTCGAGCGTGCTCTGGATGCCCATTTCAAGGAACGCGTTGGCGTGCCCGTCGCGGCCGTGCAGCAGATACAGCGCCGGACAGCGGCCGGGGGGAGCCGCGCAAGCGGCCGGGACGTAGGAGTAGAACGAGCCTTGGTAGTGCAGCGAGGGCGAGCCGAACGTCGCGTGGCTGATGACGCTGCCGGCGCGCGATTCGGTCATCGGTTCGAGCGAGGCGAGCTGGGGCGCGACCGCGGCCGCCAGCGCCGCCGCGTCGAGCGGTCCCGGAGCGCGCTTGTGCGTCGTGCTGAGGCCGGCCAGCCGTTCGGCTTCCGAGCGCCCGATCGCGGTGACCGCGACGGCGAGCGCGAGCGCAGCCAGCAGGAGGCCGACCAGGATCCACCACGCGAGCGAACGGGAGCGCTCCAGGCGGCCGTGTGCGCCGCCCGCGAGCGCGCCCGAGGAGCCCGCGAGGACCGGCTCGAGCTGCGGCGGCACGGCCGGCACCCAGGCCGGAGGGCGAAGCTCGGCGGCTTCGCTGCGGCGCCCAGGCCAGCTCCAGTCGCCGTGGCCGTCCAGCCACGGCTGTGCGTCGGCGGTGAGGAGCCGGGACGACATCCAGGGGATTCAACGAACCCGAGGGCGCCCTGGACAAGGCCTGCACGAACGCTCTCAAACTCGACGGCCCCGCTCCGCCCCGGCAAGGGCGGCGGCTCAGCCCGGCCTGAACCCGGAGCGGGGCGCTCACGGCGGCGCCGTGTGGCGGGACGAGCCTGGGCGCGTCCTAGGGCGAAAGACGCTCGACCAGCCAGCGATCAGCCTCGCGCCGGAACCGCAGCCTGTCGTGCAGGCGATTCGCGCGCCCCTGCCAGAACTCGACGCTCGCCGGCAGCACGCGGAAGCCGCTCCAGTGCTCGGGGCGCGCCACGGCCCGGCCGGGCGGATGGACCGCTTCGAGCTCGGCACGAGCGCGCTCGAGGACGCCGCGGTCGGCGATCACACTCGATTGCCGGCTCGCGAGCGCTCCGATCCTGCTGCCGTAGGGACGGCTCGCGAAGTACGCGTCGGCGCGGGCCGCATCGACCGCCTCCACGGCCCCGACCACGACGACCTGGCGCTGCAGCTCGTACCACGGGAACACGAGCGAGGCGCGCGGATTCTCCTCGAGCTCGCGGCCCTTGCGGGAGTCGAGGTTCGTGAAGAACTCGAAGCCGCGGTCGTCCACGCCCTTGAGCAGGACAGTGCGCGCGGAGGGCTGCCCGTCGGACGCCGCCGTCGCGAGCACCATCGCGGTCGGCTCGTGCGCCCCGGCCGCCGTGAACTCGGCCTGCCAGCGCTCGAACTGCTCCAGCCAGCTCGCCGCGAGGTCCCGCTCGTCGAGCCCGTGCGCGTCGTCAGGTTCCATGCGAGCGGCTTTCTGCGCCACGCGCGCCAACCCTGCGTGGCGCGCGGGCTCCAAGGGCGATGGCATGATGCCGCCGTGACCGCTGCTCCGCCCCGGCTGCGCGAGATCGTCCGGGAGTGGGGGCGGATCGGCTGCCTGGGGTTCGGCGGGCCGCCCGTGCACATCGCGATGCTTCGCGAGCTGTGCGTGCGGCGCAAGCGCTGGATCGAACCGGTCCAGTTCGAGCACGCGCTGGCGGCGGTCAACATCCTGCCGGGCCCCGCCTCGACGCAGCTGTCGATCTACTGCGCCTGGCGCCTGCGCGGATACCGCGGCGCCATCCTCGGCGGGCTCGCCTTCATCCTCCCGGGCCTGGTCGCGATCCTCGGGCTCTCCGCGCTGTTCATCGCGGGCTCGCCGCCGGACTGGGTGCGCGGTGCAGGGATGGGCGCGGGCGCCGCCGTCGCCGCCGTCGCGGTGCGAGCCGGGTCCGAGATCGCCGTCCCTCTCTGGCGCCGCACGCCACACGCGCGAAGGGCGCGGATCGCCGCGTACGGTCTCGCCGGCGCCGCGGCGGCCGCCGTGACGGGCCCCTGGCTCGTGCTCGTGCTGCTCGGCTGCGGGGCGATCGAGCTGGCTCTGCAAGAGGGCTGGCCGCGGGCGCTGCGAGCCCACATCTGGCCGGTGCTCGCTGCGGCGGGCGACCCCGGGGGGATCGGCGCGCTGATCTGGACCTCGCTGAAGGTCGGCGCGCTCGCGTTCGGCGGCGGCTTCGTGATCGTGCCGCTGATGCAGTCCGACGCCGTCTCGACCTACCACTGGATGACCCACCAGCAGTTCCTGACCGCGGTGGCGCTGGGCCAGGTCACGCCTGGCCCGCTCGTACAGACCGTCGCCGCCGTCGGCTATGCGGCCGGCGGCCTCGGCTGGGGGCTGATCGCGGCGTTCGTCGCGTTCCTGCCCTCGTTCTCGTTCGTGCTGATCGGCGCGCGGCGTTTCGAGCGGCTGCTCGGCGACCGCCGCGCGCTCGCCTTCCTGGCCGGCGCTGCCCCGGCCACGGCCGGCGCGATCGTGGGCTCAGCGGTGCCACTCGCGCTCGCGATCAGCCAGGGCTGGCAGGTGGCGCTGCTGGCCGGCGCCGCCGTCGCGCTGCTGCTCCTGCGCTGGCCGATCGTCCCGGTGCTGCTCGGCTGTGGAGCGATCGGCGCGGTGCTCGCGGTGCTGGGCGCGCCGCTCCAGTAGCGGACTCGCATGCGCCCGGCAAGGGCTCTGCGCGCTGCCGTTGCCTTGCGCTCAGACGGTGCGGTCGTCGGCCGCGCCCTCGCGGCCGAGCTTGCGCAGCAGCGCGTCGAGCGCGTCGCGGGCGGGCTGGCGGGCGGCCTCGCCGTCGTGCTCGAGCCCGCGCTTGAACTCGCGTTCCGGGCCGACGACCGTGTACAGGCACCAGAACGACCACGCCATCGCGCCGACAGCGAACGCATAGAAGACGAGCGCGAGCGCCGGCACACCGCCGACACGCGCGATCACGCCGAGCACGAACAGGCCGATCGCGTAGATGCGCAGCGCGTTGACGCACGCCATCCGCGCCGTCGCCTCGGCGCCGCTCTCCTCCAGCGCGCGCTGGAAGCGCGCGTTGCCGGTCGCGCACAGGCGCTCCACGATTGGCCCGAGCAGCTTGCGCTCGGGCGCCTTCAGGTACGACGACGGGCTGAGGTCCTCGCTCACCGCCAACGTATCGGCGCGGCGTGCATGCTGCTTTAGCCGCCGGGCGCCGGCCTCAGACGGCGGAGGGCCGCGTCCCCCCCGGAACGCGGCCCCTCCACCTTGCGCCAGCGCGGTGGCCCGGTGTCGAGTGGTTCTTCCAGCTCACCGACGGGGGTGCCTTTGGTCAGCGCACGCGCGCAATCTGACCGCTTTGGCCGCCTGCTCGCGATGCGCGATCGTACCACTTGCTGTCAACCCGGCCATGGCGCCGGCCGGCGCCTCGCGGCGGCTAGAACACGAGGTAGCGCATCACGACCCGGCCGACGACGATCACATCGCCGTCGCTGAGGTCGGCCTGCTGTACGCGCCGCCCGTTGACGAACGTGCCATTCGAGCTGCGGTCATCGAGGATCCGCGCCCCGGACACCCGCGGCACCAGGATCGCGTGGCGGCGGGAGACAGAGGTCTCGTCGAGGCGCAGGTCGGCCGCGAGGCCGCGGCCGATGTGGATCACCTCGGTGCCCACCGGGATCAGCAGCGTGCGCCCGGCCCCCTGCACCTCCAGATAACGCCCCGGCGCGGGCGCCTCCGTCTCGCTGGCCTGGCTGAGCGTCCGCTCATCGAGGCACGAGATCGGATCGACCCGTTCGGTGATCCCCTCGGAGGGGGATCGACTGAGGGTTCTCGTGCTCATCCCCATAGGCAAGCTCATGCTACTCACGGCAATCTCAATACCCGCTAAGAATCGGCCAAGAAACCCGCAACTGCGCAGACCGTCAGCGGCGCTGCTGACGTACCCTGGGGCGTGATGGCGCCGCCCCCCCTCGCCGAGTCATCGGATCTGCTGACAGCCGTGCTCGTCGTCGGACCGCTCGTGCTGGTCGCGTTCGCCTACGGCCGGCGGGTGCGGCGCCTCGGGATCAGCGGGCACCCCGTTCCCGGGTGGCGCCAGGCCTGTTTCTACTCCGGGTTCTTCGTCATCGCGGCCGCCGTCACGGGGCTCGGTCCGCTGAGCCAGGAACTGCTCTACGTGCACATGATCGAGCACCTGCTGCTGGGCGACATCGGCGCGCTGCTGATCGTGCTCGGGCTCACGGGGCCGCTGATCGCCCCGGTGCTCACGTTCCGGGTCTTCGGCGTGCGCATCTTCGACCGCCTGCGCGTGCTCTCGAACCCGCTGATCGCGTTCCCGCTGTGGGCGGTCGACCTCTACGTCTGGCACCTGCCGGCGCTCTACCAGGCGGCGCTGCGCCATCCGGGCGTGCACGTCCTGCAGCACGCCATGTTCCTCGGCCTCGGCATCAACATGTGGATGTGCCTGTTCGGGCCGCTGCCGATGCCGTCCTGGTTCGGCAACCTCGGCAAGCTCATCTACATCGTCGCCGTGCGGCTGACGGGGGCCGTGCTGGGCAACATCTTCCTGTGGTCGGGGACCGTCTTCTACCCCTTCTACCTGCACAGCGACACCGTCCACAACATCTCGCCGCTGGCGGACCAGAGCATCGCCGGGGCGGTGATGATGGTCGAGGAGTCGCTGCTCACGCTCGGGCTGTTCTGCTGGCTGTTCCTGCGCGCCGCGCGCGAGTCCGACGAGCGCCAGCAGCTCCTCGATCTCGCCCGCGTGAACGGCATCGAGCTCAGCGACGAGCGCGCCGCGCGCGCCGTGTCGGCCGGCCGGGGCGCCGAGCTGCGCGCGCGCATCGAGGCGCAGGTCGCTGAACTGCAGCTGCCCGCGGACGCCGGCCTGCAGGCCCCGAACGGCGCATCGGCGCCCGCGGGCGAGCTACTCTGAGGACATGTGCGCAGGCTGCGCGATGGCCGCCGCGTCGGCGGCGACGGGGTTCAGGAGCTGGATGCAGATCCACGCCCCCGGCTGGGCCACGCCGAAGCGCATGCGGCGCCTCACGATCGCCGCGATGTGCGCGGCCGGGCTCGTCTCGACGATCGGCTTCAGCGGCTCGACGGCGCCCGCCCACGCGAACGTGACCGCGGCGCACACCGCACGCTGAACGTCGTTCAGTCCAGCTCGACGAGCGCCATCCCGAGCCCGAGCAGGTCACCCGGTCCGACCTCGGATCGGCCCACAGCACGCCCGTTGACCGTCAGGCCGTTCTTCGAGCCGAGGTCCTGCACGATCCAGTGTCCGTCGCGGAAGCGCAGGAGCGCGTGGCGGCGCGAGACGGTGGGCTCGCCGATCGCGACGTCGCATGACGAGGAGCGCCCGATCGTCAGGGGCCGCCCGGTCGCGGCGAGGTCGAGCGCGAGGACGAGCGGCGAGGGATCGTCCCGGCCGAACAGGCGCAGCATCCGCGAGCGCACCTCCGCGAGGCGCGCAGCCAGCAGCTCACGTGTCTCGCGGGCGCGGCTTCGTGCCGCGCCGGGAAGGTCTCCGATCAGCCCCCGCGGCTCGATCAGGCCGGGCGCGTACAGGAGCTCGAGCCGGTAGGAGAGCGTCTCCTCGCTCAGCAGCCCCTCGGCGAAAGCCGCGCCGAGGATCCTTGCCAGCCTCTCGCGTGAGCGACCCGGCTCCCGCATGGCCGCAGTCTGCCACGGGCGAGCCGCGATGTCCATCCGGCCGGGACCCCGAACGGGGTGAGGACGCCGTCAGGCGCCGCGTCAGCGGCGTCCTGCGCTAGCCGCCGGCGACGGCCGGCAGGATCGTCAGCTCCGACCCGTCCTTGACCGGCGTCGCGAGACCGTCGAGGAAGCGGATGTCCTCGCCCGCGACGTACACGTTGACGAAGCGCCGCAGCGAGCCGTCCTCGTCGGAGATCCGCTCGCGCAGCTCGGAGTGGCGCCGGAACAGGCCGTCGAGCACCTCCTGCACCGTCGCGCCGTCGACCTCGGCCTCGGATTCGCCGCCCGCCGCGGCACGCAGCTGGGTCGGGATCTTGACGAGCACGCTCATCAGACCGTGAGCGGATCGCCGACGCGCGCCTCGAAGTCCTCGACTGTCGGCTCGATCGTGTGGGTCTCGAAGCTGCCACGGACGGCGTCCAGCGTCTTCAGCCCCTCGCCGGTGATCACGAGCACGACGCGCTCATCCGGGTCGATCTCGCCACGCTCGGCGAGCTTCGCCAGCACCGCCGTCGTGACGCCGCCGGCGGTCTCGGTGAAGACGCCGGTGGTCTCGGCGAGCAGCCTGATGCCCGCCCGGATCTCGTCGTCGCTGACGGCGTCGATCGAGCCGCCGGTGCGGCGCGCCAGATCGAGCGCGTAGGGACCGTCGGCGGGGTTGCCGATCGCAAGCGACTTCGCGATCGTGGTCGGCTTGACGGGGCGGCAGACGTCGTGACCGGCCTCGAAGGCGCTCGCGACGGGCGAGCAGCCCTCCGCCTGGGCGCCGCTCATCTTCGGCAGCGCGCGCTCGCCCTCGATCAGGCCGAGCTCCTGCCACTCCTGGAAGCCCCGCGCGATTTTCGTGAACAGCGAGCCCGAGGCGATCGGCACCACGCAGCGGTCTGGCAGCTCCCAGCCCAGCTGCTCGGCGATCTCGAACGCGAGCGTCTTGGAGCCCTCGGCGTAGTAGGGGCGCAGATTGATGTTCACGAACGCCCAGTCACGATCGGCGCAGAGCTCGGTGCAGAGCCGGTTGACGTCGTCGTAGTTCCCCTTGACGCCGACGAGCCGCGTCCCGTAGACGCCGGTGGCGAGCACCTTCTGCTCCTCGAGGTCGGAGGGGATGAAGACGTATGAGTCCAGGCCGAGCGCGGCGCCGTGCGCGGCGACCGAGTTCGCGAGGTTGCCGGTCGAGGCGCACGCGATCGTCTCGAAGCCGAGCTCGCGCGCGCGGCTCGTCGCGACCGAGACGACGCGGTCCTTGAACGAGTGCGTCGGGTTCGCGGCGTCGTTCTTGACCCACACCTCGCGCAGGCCGAGCCGCGCCGCAAGTCTGTCGGCCTTGATCAGCGGCGTGCAGCCGGCCGGCAGCCCCGCGCGGGAGTTCGCGCGCCCGGACGGGCCGGGGGGCGCGGTGAGCGGCAGGAAGTCCGCGTAGCGCCAGATGTTCTGGGGGCCGGCCTGGATGTGGCGGCGGCGTTCGGCGACGCTCAGCTTGCTGCCCGTGCGCTCATACGCGACCTCGAGCGGCCCGAAGCAGCGGTCGCACACGTACAGCGCCTCGAGCGGGTACTCGGTCTTGCACTCCCTGCATTGCAGATGACTGGCAGCCATGCGAACCCCTTTCGCTCTATCGCTTGTCACCTGTGCGATGAGCCTCGGGCTCGCCACACATCTGTCTGGAATTGGCACCCTTCCGCCAGTGACGAAAACGGTGGTTGCCGGGGTTTCGTAGGGCCAGTCCCTCCACCCCTCTGGATGTGTCCAGCTATGTGCGCGGGAGTCTAGCAATCGTATCGGCAGTCGTGTCAGTCGCTCCTTAGCCTGCTTGGGGTAACGCGTTCGGGCGACCGGTGTAGGCCAGAGCGTGAGCGGCACGACCAGCGCCCCCGACGGCGGCCGGCTCGGCGAGCGCATCGCCGAGACCGCGGAGCCCTTCCGGTTCGCCAACCCCAACGCCAAGCGGCGCATGCTCGTGATCGTCAACCCGTACGCGAGCACCGTCTCCGACCGCCTGCGCAACCTCGTCGTCTACGCGCTGCAGGGGCGCTTCGAGGTCGACGCCGTCGACACCGAGGCGCGCGGCCACGCGACCGAGCTGTGCCGTGAGGCGGCCCACGAGGGCTACGACGTGGTCGTCGCCTTCGGCGGCGACGGCACAGTCAACGAAGCCGCCAACGGACTGCTCGGCTCCCCCACGCCGCTGTCCTGCCTGCCCGGCGGCTCGGCCAACGTGTTCGGCAAGATGCTCGGCATCCCCGGCGACCCCGTCGATGCGACCGAGCACCTGCTCGCGATGGCCGACGACTGGCACCCGCGCAAGGTCGACCTGGGCGTCGTGAACGGGCGCTGCTTCACGTTCGCCTCGGGCCTCGGCCTCGACGCGAGCGTGGTCGAGCGGGTCGACGCCAACCCGCGGCTGAAGGCGCGCCTGGGACCGTGGTTCTTCACGTGGGTGGCGGTCAGCACCTTCACGCGCCGCTACCTGCTGCGCCCGCCGCGGCTGACGGTCCGCACCGCCAGCGGCGAGGAGCTCGACGGGGTCACGGCCGTCGTGCAGAACGGCTCGCCGTTCACCTACTTCCAGAACCGCCCGATCGAGATCGCCGAGGGCGCCTCACTGCACTCGGGAACGCTGGCCGGCGGGGTGCTGCACCGGGCGACGCCGCTCACCGGCGCGTCGATCGCATGGCGCGCGCTCTCGACCCACGGGCGGGTGGTTCGCAACCGCCGTATCACCGGGGTCTCGGACGCGACCGGAATGACCGTCACGAGCGCGGACGGGCGCCCGGTGCCGCTGCAGGTGGACGGCGACTACCTCGGGGAGGTCTCCGAGGCGCGCTTCTCGGTGCTCCCCGAGGCGCTCAAGGTCGTCTCTTAGGACCCGGGCCGGCGGCCGCGGGCCCGGCGCGTCAGTCCCCCGCGCCCGGCGTCACGCGGTAGGCGTCGAACACCGACTCGATGTTGCGGATCCGCGTGACCGCGCTTTTCAGCGTGTGCGTGTCGGCGAGCTCGACGACGAAGCGGTTCTTGACCATCGGGCCCATCGACAGGCAACGCGCTTCGAGGATGTTCGCGCCGGACTCCGAGAACGCGCGGGACAGGTCCTCCAGCAGGCGGTGGCGATCCCAGGCGTCGATCTGGATCTCGACGATGAAGCCGGTCGAGCGGTCGCCGTCCCAAGAGACGTTCGTGAAGCGCTCAGGGTTCTTGCGCAGCAGCGCGGTGTTCGGGCAGTCGCCCCGGTGGATCGTGATTCCGCGGCCCAGCGAGATGTAGCCGACGATCTCATCGCCCGGCACCGGGCGGCAGCACTTCGCTAGGCGCAGCATCACGTCGTCCACGCCTTCGACGCGGATCCCGTACTGCCCGGAGGACTTGTTCGGGCGCCGCCGCGGGCGTCCGACGCGCAGCAGGTCGGCGCCGCCGTCGTCGCTGTCGGCGGACTCGCCCTGCTTCAGGCGCTGCATCACCTTGTTGACGACGAGCTTCGGCGAGATCTTCGCCGCGCCGAGCGCGATGTAGAAGTCGTCCGCCTTGCGGTAGCCGACCTCGCGGATCACGTCGGCGAGCAGCGCCGAGCCCGTGATCTTCTGCGCGGGCAGGCCGGCTTTGCGCAGCTGCTCCTGCAGCAGCTCGCGCCCGGCGTGCTCGGTGTCGACGCGCGTCTCGGCCTTGAACCAGGCCTTGATCTTGTTGCGCGCCCGCGTCGTCTTGACCATCGCCAGCCAGTCGCGCGAGGGACCGCGCTCGCGCTTGGCGGTGAGGATCTCGACGATGTCGCCGGACCGCAGCTCGTAGTGGAGCGGCACGATTTTGCCGTTGACCCGTGCGCCCACGCAGCGGTGGCCGATCTCGGTGTGGACCTCATAGGCGAAGTCCAGCGGCGTCGCGCCGGAGGCCAGCGACTTGACTTCCCCCTTGGGCGTGAACACGTAGACCTCCTCCTCGAAGAGGTCGGTGCGCAGCGTCTCCATGAACTCGTGCGGGTCGGAGAGGTCCTTCTGCCAGTCGAGCATCGAGCGCAGCCACTTCAGCTTCGCGTCCTCGCCGCCGGCGCCCCAGCCCGAGCCGCGCTCGCCCTCACCGCCGGCCTGCGCCTTGTAGACCCAGTGCGCGGCGACGCCGAACTCCGCCATCTCGTGCATCTCGTGAGTGCGGATCTGGATCTCCAGCGGCCTGCCCTCCGGCCCGATCACGGTCGTGTGCAGCGACTGGTACATGTTGAACTTGGGCATCGCGATGAAGTCCTTGAAGCGCCCCGGCAGCGGCTTCCACAGCGAGTGGATCACGCCGACGGTGCCGTAGCAGTCCTTGACCGAGTCGACGATCACGCGCATCGCGGTGAGGTCGTAGATCTCGTTGAACTCGCGGCCCTTCTTGGTCATCTTCGAGTAGATCGAGTAGAAGTGCTTGGCGCGCCCGGCGATCTGCGCGTCGATGCCGACGTCGCTCAGCTCGCTGCACAGGTACTCGCCGGCCTCCGCGACATAGTGCTCGCGCTCGTCGCGCTGCTGGGCGACCAGCGACTTGATCTCCTGGTACTTGCGCGGGTGCAGCGTCGCGAATGCGAGGTCCTCGAGCTCCCACTTGATCGCGTGGATACCGAGACGGTGGGCCAGCGGCGCGTAGATCTCGAGCGTCTCGCGCGCCTTCTCGTTCTGCTTCTGCTTCGGCATCGCCTCGATCGTGCGCATGTTGTGCAGGCGGTCGGCGAGCTTGATCAGGATGACCCGTACGTCCGTGGCCATCGCCACCATCATCTTGCGGTAGTTGCTGGCCTGCGCCTCGTCGCGCGATTGGAACGTGATCCCCTTCAGCTTGGTGACGCCGTCGACGATGCCGGCGATCTCCTCGCCGAAGCGCTCGCGCACCTCCTCGATCGAGGCCGAGGTGTCCTCGACGGTGTCGTGCAGCAGCGCCGCGCACAGCGTCTCGGTGTCGAGCCGCATGCTGGCGCAGATCCGGGCCACGCCGACGGGGTGCACGATGAACTCCTCGCCCGACTTGCGCCGCTGCGCGGCGTGGTGCTCGCAGGCGAAGACGAACGCGTCCTGCACGCGGGCGCGGTCCACCTCGACCACCGAGTCCTCGGCGTGCTCGGAGACGATCGCGAAGAGATCGGTGAGCAGGCGCCGCTCGGATGAGTTCAGCGCGGCCGGCGCGGGCAGCACCGCGCTGGGGCTCTGCGCGGGCGCCTCCGGGTCCTTCAAGCCCTGTGGAGCCTTCGGATCTTCGGTCGTGGCCATGCTCCAAGGGTAGGGGACGCGCTGGCTGGACCCAAGCAGGTGCGGGCCCCTTCGCCGCTCCGAGCGGACGCCCGGTTCGCCCGCGGCGCCGCCTACAACAGCGCCAGCTGCTCGCCCGCCTGCGCCCCGTCATGGAGCGCACCCGTCGCGGGGGCGGGGCGGCGGCCCTCCGCCGGGCCGCTGGACGCAGCCTGGGGTGCCGTCCCCGCGGCGCCGAGCACATGGCGCAGCCGTAGGCGCGGCTCGACCACGCCCTGCCACTCGTTGAGCTCGAGCGCGAACGTCGCGCGTGCCGGCTCGCCTTCGCCGACCGGCAGCTTCGCGCCCTCTCCGAAGCGCACGCCGCGGGCGCGGGCGCCGCCGGACTCGACACTGAACCGGACGTGCTTGCCTTCGCCCATCGCGCGCGCGTCCAGGAACCGCGCGTCCTCGATCATCAGGCACACGGGCGGGTTCTCGCGGCCGAAGGGCGCAAGCGACTGCAGCTCCTCTGCGAGCCCGAGGCCCAGCTCGCCACATTCGACGACCGCGTCGACGCGCTCGACCGCGCGCGGGTGCGCGGCGCCGATCGCGCCCTCGGCGTGCGCCGCCAGCGCCGCCGCGAAGTCCTCCAGCCGGCCGCGCTCCAGCTCGACGCCGGCAGCGGCGCGGTGGCCGCCCAAGCGCGTCAGGTGCTCGCCGCAGCGCTCCAGTCCGGCGAGCAGGTCGAAGCCCTCGATGCTGCGGCCCGAGCCGCGGCCGTGCGCGCCGTCGAGCGCGACCATCACGACCGGCCGCCCGCTCTGCTCGACGAGCCGGGAGGCGACGATCCCGATCACCCCCGGGTGCCAGCTCTCGCCGGCGAGGACGTAAGCGTGGCGCTCGCCGAGCTCCGCCATCTGCGCTTCAGCCTCGAAGCGGATCCGGCGCTCGATCTGACGCCGCTCGGCGTTGGCGGCATCGAGCTCGCGCGCGATCTGGAGCGCCCGCGCGGCGTCCTCGGTCAGCAGCAGCTCGAGGCCGGCGTCCGCCCGGTACAGCCGCCCGGCGGCGTTCAGCCGCGGCGCCAGGGTGAACCCGATCGCGCGCTCGCCGGTCCGCGCGGGGTCGACGCCCGCGACGGACATCAGCGCGCGCAGCCCGGGCTTGGCGCTCGACGCCAGGGCGCGCAGCCCGCGGCGGACGAGCGTCCTGTTCTCTCCCACGAGCGGCACGACGTCGGCGACGGTCGCGAGCGCGACGAGATCGAGGTCGCGCGCCAGCCGCGCCGTGTCCCGTCCAGCGGCTTCGAGCAGGGCCTGCGCGAGCTTGTAGGCGACGGCGGTCGCGCACAGCTCCGCGCACGGGTAGCCGCACAGCGCGGGGTGCACGATCGGCGCGGGCGGCAGCACGCCGTCGGCGCGCGGCGCGTGATGGTCGCTGATGACGACGTCGATGCCGAGCTCGCGCGCCAGGCGCACCTCCTCGACCGCGGTCACGGCGCAGTCGGCCGTGAGCAGCAGGCGCGTGCCGCGCGCAGCCAGTTGCCTGACGGTCTCGGCCGAGAGGCCGTAGCCGGCGGCGCGGTCGGGGATCCAGCTGTCGACGTCGGCGCCGAGCTCGCGCAGCGTCCTGATGAGCACGGCGGTCGAGCAGATGCCATCGACGTCGTAGTCGCCGTGGACGGTGATGCGCGCGCCGGTCCCGACGTGCCCGAGAATCGTCGCGACGGCCTCGGAGATGCCGGCGAACAGCTGCGGCGAGTGCTCCTCGCAGGCGTCGAGGAACGCGCGCGCCCGAGCGGGGTCGCCGTGCCCGCGCCGCACGAGCACCTGCGCCATCGCGGCGCTCACACCGAGCTCGCGGCGCACGGCGGCGAGCTGCTCCGGATGGCACGGCGGGATCTCGAAGCTCACGCTCTGCACGCGAGCGAGGCTACGGGCGGGGCGGGACGGAACGGCCGGCGCGCGCGGGCCAGCCGGCGTGCCGGCCCTGGCTCAGGCCTCAGATGTGCTCGGGCGGCGCCTGCCGGCCGAGCTTTTCGCGGCGCATCCCGATCAGGTAGACGACGCCCATGCCGATGATCGCGCCCGGCACTGCGTACAGCACGACGGCGATGTCGGTCGCTTTTTCGCCGGGGATCCGCAGCGAGGAGACCTTGACCGAGAAGATGATCAGCCCGACGATGATCGAGCCGAGCAGCGAGCCGACGAACGCGCCGACGATGCCCCCCCAGAAGTGGTCGGGCAGCCACACCGTGAAGTGCCAGATGGCGAGTCCCATCATCACCCAGCCGAGCATGCCCATCTAGCGCGACCTCCCGTGACGGCGGTTTTTCGCCCGGCGCGTCTTCGCCCGCGGTTTCGGTTTGTCCTTCAGCACCAGGTCCTCGGGCGCAAGGTCGGCGGCCGGATCGCGCTCGGTCTCCTGCTCAGGCTCGGGCTCGGGCTCGGGCTCGGGCGGGGCCTTCGTCGCGACCGGCGCGCGAGTCTTGCCTGCCTGGGGCTCGACATCGAGATCGGCGACGAGCTCCCGGAACTCCTCGCGCGAGAGCTGCTGGCCCGGCTCCTCGGGGGCCGTCAGCCTGCCGCGCCGCCGGCGGCCGCGCTGCTGCTGGGGCTCGACGTCCTCGGGCGTGCCGCCGGCCGTCGTGGCGTAGGCCGGCACCGCGCCGAGTTCGCGCTCCAGGCGCGCGCGGCGCGCGCGGTAGGCGGGCTCGCGCTCCTTCCAGTGCGTGAGCACGGGCGAGGCGATGAAGATCGAGGAGTACGCCCCCGAGGCGATCCCGACCATCAGCGCGAACGCGAAGTCCTTGAGCGTCTCGCCTCCGAAGATCAGCAGCGAGAGCACCGGCAGCAGCGTGCAGAAGCTCGTCGCGAGCGATCGGGTCAGCACCTCCGACATCGAGCGGTTGACGATCTGCGAGAACGCGGCCCTCGGCATGCGCGGGACGTTCTCGCGTACGCGGTCGAAGACGATGATCGTGTCGTACATCGAGTACCCGAGGATCGTCAGCAGAGCGGCGACCGTGGCCGTCGTGACTTCCCTCCCCGTGAGCGAGTAGACCCCCGCCGTGATCAGCAGGTCGTGCATCAGCGCGATCAGCACCGGAACCGCGTACTTCCATTGGAACCGCAGCGCGATATACGCCGAGATCACCAGCAGCGAGGCGATGATCGCGATGATCGCGCTCTTGGCGACCGTTTTCCCGAACGTCGGCCCGATCGACGTCGAGGAGAAGTGCTGCGGCTGGAAGCGTTCGAGCCCTTTTTCGATCTGGATGACCTTCGTGGGCTTCAGCGTCTTGGTCGAGATCTGGAAGCCGTTGGCGCCGACGCTTTTGTTGGTGTACTTCTGGACCTCGGCGTTCGGGAAGCCGAGTTTCGACATCTCTTCGGCGACCTGTGGCTCGCTGACTTTCTGGACGAACCCGGTTTGGATCCGTGTCCCGGACTTGAAGTCGATCCCCAGGTTCAGGCCTTTGCCGCCGATCGCCAGCGCGCCGATCAGCAGGATCACGCCCGAGAGCGAGAAGAACCAGCGCGAGGCGCCCATGAAGTCGAACGTCCAGCGGTGCCCCTCACCCGACGCGCCGAGGGCGGCGGGGTGCGTGACGAGCTTCGAGCGGCCCATCGCGCCCAGCGCGGCCTGCGTCGCCAGCACCGCCGTGAACAAGGAGACCAACGTGCCGATGCCCAGCGTGAACGCGAACCCCTTGACTTCGGCGGTCGCCAGCGCGAACAGGATGAACGCCGTCAGGAACGTGACCACGTTCGCGTCGACGATCGCCGCGAAGCCGCGTTTGTATCCGGTCGCGATCCCGGAGACCACGGATCTGCCGCCGCGTATCTCCTCCTTGACGCGCTCGAAGATCACGATGTTGGCATCCGCACAGACTCCGATCGTGAGGATCAGGCCGGCGATCCCGGGCAGGGTCAGCGTGATCGGGATCAGCTTGATCAGCGCGAAGAAGTAGATGCCGTAGATCAGCAGGCCGCCGACCGCGATCAGGCCGAGCACGCGGTAGAACGCGACCAGGAAAACGCACACGAGCACGAAGCCGACGAGCAGCGCGATCAGCCCCTCGTTCAGCGCCTGTTTGCCGAGCGTCGCCGAGACCTGCGAGCGCGAGACCAGGTTGAGCCTGATCGGCAGCGCGCCCGACTGGAGCTGTTCGGCGAGTTCTTGGGCGGTGCCGATCGTGAAACCTCCGGAGATCTCCGAGCCGTTGCTGGAGTCGATCCCTTCCGGATAACGGGTGTAGTCGATCGACGGCGTCGTGATCACCTGGCCGTCGAGCGCGACGGCGAAATGCTGCTGCGCGGCTTCCTTGGAGACGCCCGGGAGCTGGGCTTCCTGGCCGCGGTGGGCGATTTCCTTGGTGACCCGTTCGAAGGTCGACTGGCCGTGGCCGGTGAAGCCGAAGTTGACGTTCGGCTGGCCGTTCCCGCCCGAGCCTTCGTCGAAGCCCTGCTGCGGATGCGTGATGTCGCCGCCGTTCAGGACCGGGTCGTCCTTCAGGACGTAGAACGAGTTCGGGTTGCGGTTGACGACCTTCCCGGCCTGCGATTCGGTCGGTCGCGCCTGCAGGACCACGGTGCCGGGATTGACCCGCACCGCCTTCAGGACCGCGTTTTTTTCGGGTTTGATTTTCTGGTAGAGGTTCTTCTCGTTTTCGGCCGGCTGGCAGAAGGCGGGTGGCGTCTTCCCGTTCGCGGCCGGGCAGACCATTTTCTGGTTCTTGGTGTCGATCAGGTACCAGGTGCCATAGACGCAGTTGCCGATCTGCTGGGGCGTGCAGCCTTTCTCCCAGGTGGTGTCGTTTTTGCGTAGTTCCGCCGGGCGTTTTTCCGCCCTCAGCACGGCCTGGTACTGCGGCAGCCCGAAGGTTGCCCCTCCCGCTTCGCGCCCGCCGGTGACCGTCGCTTCGGTCGGCGCCGGCTGGCCGCTCGGGCCGATCACGTTCGGCTCCCAGTCGTAGAACTGCAGCTGCGCGGTCGTGCCGACGCGGCGTTCGGCTTCGCCGATGTTTTTCAGTTCCGGCAGCTGGACGAGGATTTCCTTTTCGCCGGAGCGCTGGATCGTCGGCTGGGAGACGCCGAGCTGGTCGACGCGTTTGCGCATGATGTCGATCGCGCGGTTCAGCGATTCTCCGTCGACCTTCGCCTGCGCCGTGGGCCGCCCTTCGTAGACAAGTTGGACGCCGCCCTTGAGGTCGAGCCCGAGGCGGGTCTTTTTGACCACGATCGTGACGGCCGCGAGCCCGATCAGGATCGCGACCAGCAGCAGGATCACGGAGTTGCGTCGGCGGTCGGTCATCTCTCCCCTAGAGCAGACTACTTGTCGGGCGTCAGCACGAGCAGCAGTCCACCGTCATCGTCATAGGCCGGGAAGATGTCGGCTTTCGCGGTCGCGGCGACGTCGCGTTCACCGCTCACGCTCACCGGCACCTCCAGCGCCCGCACCCCCCACTCCAGCACAGTTCCGAGCGGATCGTCGCCGTTGTTGAACGAGAGCCCGAGCACCTGCTGGACCGGCCGTCCGATCACATCCTCCTCCTCGAGGCCGGTGAAAGCGAAGGCGTTGCGCCCGCACCCGATCACGCGCGCCTCCGCGTCGCAGACGAAGAACGCCGCATCGGGAGCCGGGAAGTAGTCGTCCAGCAGCTCGAACAGGAACGCGAAGCCGCACTTCGCGCAGCCCTTGCGCTGGCGCGTGAAGCCGATGTTGCGGTCGACCTCCGTCGTCCGGTGACCGCAGTTGGGGCAGATGAACGGGTGGGCCATGTCCAGCACAGACTACGAAAGCGCTTAAAGAGAAGGGCATGTTCACACCTGGCCCTCGCCCGCTCGTACGAGATCTTCAGAACAGCGACCCCGCCGCCGCCTCGGCGGGAGCGGGCAGGCCGAGGTGCGCGAACGCCGCGGGCGTGGCGGCCCGGCCGCGGGGCGTCCGCTTGATCAGCCCCTGCTGCAGCAGGTAGGGCTCGTAGACGTCCTCGATCGTGTCCTGCTCCTCGCCGACGGCGACCGCGAGTGTCGAGAGCCCCACGGGCCCGCCGGCGAACTTCGCGCAGATCGCACCGAGGATCTCGCGGTCCAAGCGGTCGAGGCCCAGCTCGTCCACCTCCAGCAGCTCCAGCGCCGCCTCGGCCGCCGCCGCGGTCACGACGCCCTCCATTCGGACCTCGGCGTAGTCGCGTACGCGCTTGAGCAGCCTGTTGGCGACACGGGGCGTGCCACGTGATCGTGCGGCGATCGCGGACGCGCCGCGCTCCTCGAGCTCGACGTCGAGGATCCCGGCCGAGCGCCGCACGATCACGGCGAGCTCCTCCACGGTGTAGTGCTCGAGCCGGGCTTGGATCCCGAAGCGGTCGCGCAGCGGCGTGGTCAGCAGCCCCGTCCGGGTCGTCGCGCCGACCAGCGTGAAAGGCGGGAGCTCGAGCGTCACCACCCTCGCACCCGCGCCCTGGCCGACCGTGATCGGCAGGCGGCGGTCCTCCATCGCCGGATAGAACGTCTCCTCGAGCGTGCGCGCCAGGCGGTGGATCTCGTCGACGAAGAACACGCTGCGCGGCTCCAGTGCGGTGAGAAAGGCGGCGATGTCGCCCTTGCGCTCGAGCGCCGGGCCGGCCGTCTGGACGAACGGGACCTCCAGCTCGGCAGCGACGATCTGGGCGAGCGAGGTCTTGCCGAGCCCCGGCGGGCCGGCGAGCAGCACGTGGTCGAGCGCCTCGCCGCGCGCCGCGCTCGCCTCGATCGCCACGGCGAGCTGCTCGCGCAGCGTCTCCTGCCCGACGAACTCGGGCAGCGTCCGCGGGCGCAGCGAGCGGTCGAGCTCGTCCTCGGCGACGAGGTACGGGGTCTGGATTCTCTCGGCCGGCGCGTCGAGGCTCATCGGCTCATCCCACGCTCCGCGCGAGGCGCAGCGCGCTCGCGATCAGCTCCTCGGCGCTCTCCCCGTCGGCCTCGCGCAGCAGCTCGTCCGCCTCGACCGGCACGTAGCCGAGCTCGAGCAGCCCTTCGCGCGCGAGTGACCGAACCCCGGCAATCCCCTGCGACTCGCCGCGGCGAGCGAGGATCGCGGGTTCCGCCGGCGCCTCGGCGTCGGGCACGACCTTCTCACGCAGCTCGACGATGATCCGCTCCGCGGTGCGCTTGCCGATCCCCGGCACGGCCTGGAAGCGCGCCGCGTCGCCGGCGGCCAGCGCCGCGACGAGCTCGCGCGGGGGCCCGGCCGAGAGCACGGCCAGCGCGACCTTCGGACCGACGGCCTGCACAGAGAGCAGCATCAGGAACAGCTCCCGCTCCTGCTCGGAGTGAAAGCCGTAGAGCGCCAGCGCATCGTCGCGCACGATCACGTGCGTGTGGAGCGTCACCGGCTCGCCGACCGGCGGCACGTGGCGCAGCGTCTCCGCGGAGACAGCGGCGCGGTAGCCCACCTCGCCGCAGAGCACCACCACGTGGTCGGCACGGCGCACCGCGACCTCGCCTCGCAGGAGCGCGATCATCGCGCGCCCGCCATCGCGGCCGCAAGCGGCGCGCGGTTGAGGTGGCACACGGCCACCGCGAGCGCGTCCGCCGCGTGGTCGGGTCGCGGCGGCTCGGGCAGGCCGAGCAGCGCGGCGACCATGCGCGCGACCTGGTCCTTGCCGGCCCGTCCGGACCCGCAGACCGCGCCCTTGACCTGCTGGGGGGTGTAGCCCTCGCACGGCACCCCCCTACGACCGGCCGCCAGCATCACGACGCCCCGCGCCTGGCCGACGGCGAACGCGCTGCGGGCGTTCTGGCCGAAGTACAGCTCCTCGAGCGCCACCGCGTCGGGCTCGTGCGCTTCGATCAGCGCCTCGACGGCCTCGTGGATCTCGGCCAGGCGCCGCTCGGGCGCGAGGCCCGCGGCGGTCTCGATCACGCCGCCGTCGAGCGCCACCGGGCGCCCGCGGCGCCGGGCGACGACGCCATAACCGGTGTTCGCGAGGCCGGGGTCGACTCCGAGCACGATCATCGAGTCAGTGATTCTCCGCGGGGGAGCGGACGCCTGCCTGGGTGCATAGGCTGCGGCGCATGGCAGAGTCTCCGGGCGGGGATCCGATCGACTTCGAGGCCGAGGGCCTGCTCGACGGCCTCGAGGACGAGCAGCGCACCGAGCGGCTCGTGCTGCTGCGGGAACTCGCGGCTGAAGGCGTGTCGCTCGACGAGCTCCGCCGCTCGACGTCCGCCGGGTCGATCGTCTACCTGCCCGCCGACCGCGTGATCGGGAGCCGCGACCGCTACACGGCGGCGCAGGTCGCCGAGCTGACCGGGATCGACCTGGAGTTCCTGACGCGGCTGCGCCGCGCGATGGGGCTGCCGGTACCGGAGGACGACGAGGCCGTCTACAGCGACGCCGAGATCGAGTCCGTGCGCGAGATCCACATCGCACGCGCCGCGGGCATCAGCGACGAGGAACTGCTCGAATTGATGAGGGTGCTGGGGCGCGGCCTCTCGCAGGTCGCGGAACTGCTCCGGGGCGTGCCGCTGAAACTGGTCCTTCGCCCCGGGATGAGCGAGCCCGAGCTGGCGCAGAGCTATGCGAAGGCCGCCGAGCAGCTCTACCCGCTGGTCGACCCGCTCGTCAGCAACGTGCTGGCCCTGCACATGCGCAACGCCACGCAGAGCACGGTCGTCAGCGAGCTCGAGCGCACCGGCGGCGCGCTCCCGGGCTCGCGCGAGGTAGCAATCGCGTTCGCCGACCTCGTCGGCTTCACCCGCCTGGGCGAGGAAGTTCCGCCCGACGAGCTGGGGCGCCTGGCGGTCCGCCTGGAAACCCTCGCCACCGAGGTCGCCCAGCCCCCGGTGCGCCTCGTCAAGACGATCGGCGACGCGGCGATGCTCGCATCGCCCGATCCCAAGCCGCTCATAGGCGCGACCCTCGCACTGATCGAGGCGGCCGACGCCGAGGGCGAGGAGTTTCCCCAGCTGCGCGCCGGCGCCGCGCTCGGCGCCGCGCTGCCGCGGGCCGGCGACTGGTTCGGGCGCCCCGTCAACCTCGCGAGCCGCGTCACCGACGTCGCGCGGCCCGGGAGCCTGCTCGCCGACCAGGCGCTGCACGACTCCGCCGAGAGCGCCTACCGCTGGTCGTTCGCCGGGCAGCGGCGGCTGAAGGGGCTGCGCGAGCCCGTGAGGCTATACCGCGCGCGCCGCGAGGCGGCCTGACGCCTCCTCGCCGGCGCCGTCGCCCCAGAGCTTCCAGGGGGGCGCGCCCGAGGCCCACAGGTCGTTGAGCGCGACCGCGTCCTTGTAGGTGTCCATGCACTCCCAGAAGCCGTCGTGGCGGTGCGCGCGCAGCTCGCCGTCGCGGGCGAGGCCCTCGAGCGGCGCCCGCTCGAGCACGGCCGCGTCGCCGCCCGCCGCGATGTAGGCGAGCGCGCCGAAGGAGAAACAGAAGAAGCCGCCGTTGATCCAGTGCTCGGAGCGCGGCTTCTCGCGGAACCCGGACACGCGGCCCTCGGCGTCCAGCTCGGTCACGCCGAACTGGAGCTCCGGGCGCACGACGGTCATCGTCGCGAGCGCACCGTGGGAGCCGTGGAAGTCGAGCAGGGCCTGCAGGTCGATGTCTGCAACGCCGTCGGCGTAGGTGGCGCAGAACATCTCCTCTCCCTCCAAGAACGACGACAGACGGGCGATCCGCCCGCCGGTTTGGGTGTCGAGGCCCGTGTCCACACAGCTGACGGTCACGCCCTGCGGCCACGGATGCTCGGCGGCGAAGCGCTCGATCAGCTCGCCCTTGTAGCCGGTCGCGAGCAGGAAGCGGCGGAATCCCTGCGAGGCGTACAGCTGCACGACGTGCCAGACGATCGGCAGCCCACCGATCTCCACGAGCGGCTTCGGGATCGCCTGCGTGTGCTCCTGCAGCCTCGTGCCGCGACCTCCGCAGAGAATCAGGACGGGGATCGCACCCGCCCCGCGCTCAGCCTGCGACACGCTCGAGGACGTCCGCCGAGACGTCGAAGTTCGCGTGCACGGCGCTCACGTCGTCGAGGTCTTCGAGCGACTCGATCAGCCGCATCAGGCTGGCCGCCGCCTTCTCCTCCACGGGCACGAGGCTCGAGGCGCGGTAGGCGAGCTCCGCGCTGTCGATCTCGATCCCGGCCTGTTCGAGCGCGGCGCGAACCGCGGCGAAGTCGGCCAGCGAGGTGATCACCTCGAACACGTCGTCGTCGGTGGAGATGTCCTCGGCGCCCGCCTCGACGGCGGGCATCAGGTCGTCTTCGGAGTAACGCGTCGCGTCGACGACGATCGTGCCCTTCTTGTCGAACAGGTAGGCCACCGAGCCAGGCTCGCCGAGGCTGCCGTTCTGCTTGGAGAAGGCGTGTTTGACCTCGGCGCTCGTGCGGTTGCGGTTGTCGGTCAGCGCCTCGACGAGGATCGCCACGCCGCCGGGGCCGTAGCCCTCGTAGAGGACCGATTCGATCGCTTCGGCCTCGCCGCCCTCGCCGGTTCCCTTCGCGATCGCCCGTTCGATGTTGTCCTTGGGCATCGACGCTTCCCTGGCCTTGCGGATCGCCAGGTCGAGCGCGGGGTTGCCGGCCGGGTCGCCGCCGCCCTCGCGCGCCGCGACCGTGATCGCGCGGGTCAGCTTCGAGAAATGCGCGCCGCGCCGCGAGTCGACGATCGCCTTCTTGTGCTTGATCGAGGCCCACTTGGAATGACCGGACATGTCTTTAAGTCTACGAGTCGGCCCGCGGGCGGCACTTCGACGCCGCTCGCGCCGTGCGGCGGCTGCGGCGCGCACGGGATCGGTCGTAGGATTCGCGCACGGATGAGCTCCCCCGCGCTGCCCGACATCTTCAAGGCGTACGACATCCGCGGCATCTACGGCGAGCAGATCGACGGCGATCTGGCCGAGCGCATCGGCCGTGCCTTCCCGCTCGTGCTCGCCCAGCTCGACAGCAAGCCGGTGGCGGAGCTGAAGATCGGCCTGGGGCGGGACATGCGCCTCAGCGCGCCGGAGCTCGCTGCGCGCTACCGCGACGGGATGCTCGCCGCCGGCGCGAGCGTGCTGGACGCAGGGATGGTCGGCTCGGAGATGCTCTACTGGCTGGTCGGCGCGCGCGAGCTCGACGGCGGGCTGATGTGCACGGCCTCGCACAACCCCAAGGCGTACACCGGCGCGAAGCTCGTGCGCGAAGGGGCGATCCCGCTCTCCGGCGACGCCGGCATCCAGGACGTCCGGCGGATCGTCGAAGAGGGGATCCCGGACACGGGCGCCGAGCGCGGGCTCCTCGAGGAGGCGGACATCTACGGGGACTTCCAGGCAGCGGCGCTGCGCTTCATCGACGCCGATGCGGTGCGCTCCGGACGGCCCCTGAAAGTCGTCGTCGACGGCGGCAACGGCATGGCTGGGCCGATGGTCGGCCCGCTGCTCGAGAGCCTCGGCCTCGAGCTCGTCGAGACCTACTGGAAGCCCGACGGGAACTTCCCCGATCACGAACCCAACCCGCTGTTGCCCGAGAACCGCGCGTTGATCATCGAGAAGGTGCGAAGCACGGGCGCCGACCTGGGGATCGCGTGGGACGGCGACGCCGACCGCTGCTTCTTCATCGACGAGCACGGCGAGTTCGTTCCCGGCGACTTCCTCACCGCGCTGCTCGCCGAGTCACTGCTGAGCAAGGCCGACAAACCAGGCGAAGCGATCCTGTATGACGTCCGCGCCTCGCGCGCGGTTCCCGACACGGTGCGCCGCGCGGGCGGCGTGCCCTACATCAACCGCGTCGGGCACGCGTTCTTCAAGACCCGGATGCGCAAGGAGGGCTCGCTGTTCGGCGGCGAGGTCTCGGGCCACTACTACTTCCGCGATTTCTACTGCGCGGACTCGGGCACGATCCCGGCGCTGCTGGTGCTCGAGATGCTGGCGACGGGCGAGGCGTCGATGTCCGAGCGGCTCGAGTTCTATCGCGATAACTACTTCATCTCCGGCGAGATCAACTCGGAGGTCGCAGACCAGCAGGCGAAGATGGACGAGCTCGCCGAGCGCTACTCCGACGCAGAACAGAAAACGCTCGACGGCATCTCGATCGACTACGAGGACTGGCACTTCAACGTACGTCCCTCGAACACCGAGCCGCTGCTGCGGCTGTGCCTCGAGTCGCTGGTGTCGCTTCAGGACATGGAACGGCGCCGCGACGAGGTGCTGTCCCTGATCCGCTCGTGAACGCGAGCGGCGAGGCCGGCGAGCAGGCGGGCGAGTCTGCCGAGGCGCTCGCCGAGCGCACGAACCTGGCGCGGGCGGCAGCGGAGGGCATCCACCGCCTTGCCGTGCCGACGCCTTTCATGGTCGGCCGTGTCAACGCGTACCTGATCGAGGACTCGCCGCTCACGCTCGTCGACTCGGGTCCGAACTCCGCGAAGGCGCTCGACGAGCTCGAGCAGGCACTCGCCGGCCACGGCCGGCGCATCGAGGACATCGAGCTGCTCATCGTCAGCCACCAGCACATGGACCACTTCGGGCTCGCCTCAATCCTCGCCCGGCGCTCGGGCGCCGAGGTCGCGGCGATCGGCCCGCTCGCGCCCTACCTGGCGAACTACGCCCGCGAGACCGACCTCGACGACGCGTTCGCCGAGGGGATCATGCTGCGCCACGGCATCCCCCGCGAAGTCGTGACGGCGCTGCGCGCCGTCTCCGCCGGCTTCCGCGCCTGGGGTTCGGCGGTCGAGGTGACCCGCCCGCTCGGCGACGGCGAGGAGCTCGCGCTGCGCGACCGCTCGCTGCGGGTGCTCCACCGGCCCGGGCACAGCCCGTCGGACACGATCTTCCTCGACGAACGCCGCAAGCTGCTGCTCGCGGCCGACCATCTCATCGCCCACGTCTCCTCGAACCCGCTGCTCGCGCGCCCGCTCGGCGCCGAGCCCGACCCGACCGGCCCCCGCCCGCAGGCGCTCGTCACCTACCTGCGGTCGCTCGAGGCCACCCGCGAGCTCGATCTCGACCTGGTGCTCTCCGGGCACGGGCGCCCGATCACCGACCACGTCGCGCTGATCGACGAGCGCTTCCGCATGCACCGCCGCCGCGCCGCGCGGATCCTGCGGTTGATCGCCGAACGGCCGAAGACCGCCCACGAGATCGCACAGGAGCTGTGGGGCAACGTCGCGGTGACCCAGGCCTACCTGACGCTCTCCGAGGTGCTGGGGCACACCGACCTGCTGCTGGAAGACGGGACGGCGGTCGAAGAGGAGAGCGACGGCGTCGTGCGCTTCGCGGCGAGCGGCTAGCCGGGCCGGGCGTTCTCGATCTCGCTGAGGTGGGCGACGTTGTCGCGGTCCTCGGCGTCGCTGCTCGGCGCTCCCTCGAACCACGCGTCGAGGATCTCTGCGAGCTCGGCCTGCGAGGTCGCGCGCAGGCTGAGCGCGAGCACGTTCGCGTCGTTCCAGCGCCGTGCGCCGGCGGCTGTGGCGGCGTCCGTGCACAGCGCCGCGCGCACATCCGTGACCTTGTTGGCGGCGATCGAGGCGCCGGTCCCGGTCCAGCAGCACACGATCGCCTGCTCCGCGCGACCCTCGGCGACGTCGCGCGCCGCCGCCTCGCTGGCCCAGGCCCAGTCGTCGCGCTCGCCCTCCGCGAGAGCGCCGTGCACGATCGTCTCGTGGCCGCGCTTTGCCAGCTCCTGTGGCAGCGAGGCCGCAATTCCGGTCAGCTCATCGGCGGCGAGAGCGATCCGCACGTCGATCAGTCCTGCACCTCGACGGGATCGCCGACCGCGACGGCGCCGGGCTCGATCACGGCGCAGTGCACACCGATCGCGAGCGGCTCGCTGGTCGCGGCGGCGGAGCGCAGCTCGCGCAGGATCTCGAGCGTCGGCAGGTCGACCTCGCCGGTCTCGGGGTCGAGCGTCGTGACCGTGCAGCGCCCGACGTTGCCCATCGGGCGCACGCGCGCGCCCCCGATCCGAAGCTCACGCCCGATCCACGCGTCCTCGGCGAAGGGCTGGAAGCCGTCGAGCTCGATCGTCATGCGAAAGCGGCGGGTGTCCACCGCCTCGCGGCCGGCCACCGCGGCGAGCGCGTCCGCGGAGGCGCGGCAGAGCAGCGTCGCCGCGCCCTGGGCGCCGCGGTCGACGGCCGAGCGGCCGGGGTCGAACGTGACGAGCCGCAGCGGCGCGCCGACGTGATCGGAGAGCGCCTGCGAGAACGGGCCGTCGATCGCACGCGCCGGGCGCATCAGCGAGTAGAAGCGGACCTGCAGCTGCTCGCCCGTGCGCGGCTCATCCTCCACTCGGCCGCCGTCCGGGAACGCGAGCGACAGGCGGCCGTCCTCGCCGAGCTCGGCGACGACCTGGTTGAGCGCGGGATGGTGCTTGGCGTTGATCATGCGCCCGCGCTCGTCGACGAGGAAGAACGCGCGGTCCCCCTGCGCGCCGCCGCGCTCGAGCACGACGCGCTCGCGGCGCTGGATGCGCAGCGACTTGACCGGCGTCGTTGAGAGGGCGGCGACGTGGGGCTCGGCGGCGATGCTCCTTTCTAGCGCAGCGCTATGCGGAAGCCTGAGCGAGCGACGGCTACGCGGCCGCGTCGTTCGCCCGGCGCGGGCCGCGGCGGGCTCGAACGAGCTCGAGGAAGGAGGCGTGCAGCCGCTCGTCCTCGCCGAGCTCCGCGTGGAACGCCACGGCCATCACGCCGCCCTGACGCGCGGCGATCGGGTGCCCGTCGAGCGTGGCGAGGATCTCCACCGCCTGCCCGTGCTCGGCGATCCACGGCGCGCGGATGAAGATCGCGCGCATGGGCGGCCCATCCATCGCTGTCAGCTCGACGTCGGCCTCGAAGCTGCGGATCTGGCGCCCGAACGCGTTGCGCTCCGCGCGCATGTCCATCACGCCCAGGTGCTCGCGGTCGAGCATGATCAGCCCGGCGCAGGAGCCGAGCACGGGACGGCCGCTCGCCGCGAACGCGCGCAGCGGCTCCGCGAGCCCCTCGCGCTCGACCCCGAGGGTCATCGTTGTGGACTCGCCGCCGGGGATGATCAGGCCGTCGAGGCCGCCCAGGTCGGCGGAGACGCGGACCTCACGGGTGTCGGCTCCGAGCCGGGCGAGCATCCGCTCGTGGGCATCGAAGCCCCCTTGCAGCGCGAGGACGCCGATCAGCGGCCGCGCCGGCCCGCGCCTCGCGTCGGCGTCAGGAGCCACGCTGGGCGAGGAGCTGCTCGGCCTCGAGCTTGGAGCTCTCCAGGCTGGCCATCGCCGTGCCGAGCCCGCGCGAGGCGTCGGCGACCCGCTGCCCGTCCTGCCAGTGCGTCGTCGCCTCGACGATCGCCCGCGCGCGGGTCGCGGGGTCCTCCGACTTGAAGATCCCGGAGCCGACGAACACGCCCTCGGCGCCGAGCGCCATCATCAGCGCCGCGTCGGCGGGTGTCGCGATGCCGCCGGCGCAGAACAGCACGACCGGCAGACGTCCGTCGCCCGCGACGCCCCGCACGATGTCGAGCGGGGCGGCGAGCTCCTTGGCCGCGGTCGCCAGCTCGTCGTCGCCGAGCATCGTCAGGCGGCGGATCTCGCCGGTGATCTGGCGCATGTGGCGCACGGCCTCCACGATGTCGCCGGTGCCGGCCTCGCCCTTCGAGCGGATCATCGCCGCGCCCTCGCCGATCCGCCGCAGCGCCTCGCCGAGGTTGGTCGCGCCGCACACGAACGGCACCTTGAAGTCCCACTTGTCGATGTGGTTGCGCTCATCCGCCGGGGTCAGGACCTCGGACTCGTCGATGTAATCGACCTCGAGCGCCTCGAGCACCCGCGCCTCCATGAAGTGGCCGATGCGCGCCTTGGCCATCACCGGGATCGTCACCGCCTCCTGGATGCCGGCGATCATCTCGGGGTCGGACATGCGCGCGACCCCGCCGTCGCGGCGGATGTCGGCGGGCACGCGTTCGAGTGCCATCACGGCGGCCGCGCCGGCGTCCTCGGCGATCTTGGCCTGCTCGGGCGTGACGACGTCCATGATCACGCCGCCCTTGAGCATCTCCGCCAGGCCGCTCTTGACCCGGAATGTCGCCTCGTCGCGCATGGGAGCAGTCTATAAGCGCGCGCCCAGCCTCCCGGGCCGGCGTGGCGGTCTCAGACGCCGGCGCGTCAGCCGACGCGCCGCCTGAACACCAGGCGCGTCCCGGAGCTCGGCGAGTAACCCTCCACCTCCTGCACCGAGAAGCCGAGCGCTTCGTGAAAGGCCCGCGAGCCCGCGTTCTCCGGCTGCGTGATCGCCTTCAGGCCGTTGGCGCCCCGCGCGCGAACGAGCTCCTCGAAGCGCGCGTACAGGCGGCGGCCGTGTCCTTCCCCCCGCGCCTCGCGCCGCACGCCTACGGCGTGAATGTAGCCGGTGCCATCCTGGTTGACGAAGCCGAGCAGGTAGCCGACGATCCGCCCGTCGCGTTCGGCGAGCACCGAGGTTTCGCCGAACTCGTGCACGTAGAGAGCCTGATGCAGGAACGCCGTGTCGCGCTCACCCCAGAAGTCGCCGAGCTCGCCGAGGATCGCGCTCAGGTCGGGGATCGTGACGTGCCGCAGGACGACATCGGCTTCTGCGTCGCCGCCCACCGTCGCGCGGGGAGCTAGCCCAGAACCGCCGAGACGTTCAGGCGCACGTAGTCGAGCGGCAGGCGCACGCGCTGCATCACCGCGGCGACGAAGGGCTCGCGCTTGTCCTCCGGCAGCCGCTCGAGATGGGCCGCGAGGATCGAGGTGCGCACGAACGCCTCGGTTTCTTCGGGGTAGGCGGGCTTCGCGGTCAGCGAGCACTGGACCTCGGTGAAGCCTGCTGCTCGCAGCCTGCGCTCGGTCTCATCCGGACCCGCGAACGTCCAGGGAGAGAAGCCCTCGAGCTCCGGGGCGGCTTCGGCGGCCGCCTCGCCGATCACGTCGCGCACCCGCTCGATGTTGCCTTCTCCCCCGCACTGGGCCTCGATCCTGCCGCCCGGCCGCAGCGCGCGGGCGAGCACAGGCCAGAGCGAGTCGTGATCGGTGACCCAGTGGAACGTCGCCGTCGAGAACACCAGGTCCACCTCGTCTTCGAGCTCCAGATCGAGCACGTCACAGCGCCAAACCTCCGCCCGCTCGCCGAGGCGGGTGCTCGCGAGCGACACCATCTCATCGGAGGCGTCGATCGCGAGCACGCGACCCGCGGGCACCAGCCGCGCGAGGTGCTCGGTCACGCGGCCGGTTCCACACCCCACGTCGAGAACGGCCGCGTCTTTCGGGACCCGATCACGCGCGAGAGTACCTCCCCGGCCCACTGCTGCTGGGGCTGGCTGGTGCGGTCGTAGGTCTCCGCGTCCCAGGGAGTGCCCATCCTCCGAGACTAGAGGAGCGCTTCGCGCGCTGCTAGCTGCTCTTCGCCGTGTAGGAGAGTTTCGCGGGCCCGCATTTCGTGTTGACGCCTGCGCCCGTCACGACCTGCGAGAACGTGATCGTCCCCGAGACGCTCTTCGGAGTCGAGAACCTGCCGCTGATCGTCATGTTCGTGGTCGTCGTCTGACCCTGGACCGTGTATCGGGAGATCGCGTGATCGGTGAACTTGCCGCTCGACGGCACCTTGAGCTTGCCCGCGTCGATCAGCGAGCTGCCGGTGTAGGGATTCACACCCGGGCGAAAACCGCCGGCGCCGAAGCAGCCGAACGAGCCGAACGTGAACCTCGAGAGGGACTTGGAGTCGGGCGCGACGGCGAACTTCACGGGCGCGTGGAAGCCCTCGATCGGCGTCGCGTCCGTGGTCCCCTTGAACTGGGCGTTCTTCTTGGGCGTTGCGGCGAGCGCCACCGCGCAGAGCAGCAGCGCGCAGGCGATGGCGGCGGCGGCGAGCAGCGCGAGCCCGCCGCGGACGGCAGTGCGAGTCATGTTCACTTCCCCCTTGGAGGCCGGCACGGCGCCGGCCGACCCGTCAACCACTGGAAGCAGCCCCCCGCTGCCCGTACAGCGCGAGCATAACCCGGCGGGCCCGAGCGCGCCGCGAGGCCTCGCTCACTTGAGCCTGAAGGCCTTGATGCGGTCGTCGTACTGCGCGGTGTCCTGCGCGTAGACGCCGTATGCGAGCGCCTGGATGATGCTGAGCAGCGCCGCGTGCGAGCGCACGTAGGCGGGGCTGTTCGAGGAGTAGTAGAGCTTGATCTGGGCGAGCTTCGCGATCTCCGAGAGCGTCGCGTCGGTGATCGCGGCGGTGCGCGCCTGCCTGTGGCGCGCGAGCTTCATGGCGCGCACGACGAGCGGGTGGGGCCGGCCGGCGGAGAGCCCGATCACGAGCGTCCCCTCGTCGATCCGCCCGAGCCGCGAGAGCGCCTCCTGCGAGGGGCTCGCGACGACGTCGACCCGCAGGTCGAGCAGCATCAGCAGGTGGCGCAGGTAGCTGGCGAAGAACGCCATCTGGTCGGTTCCGGCGACGAGCACCTTCTCGGCCTCGACGATCGCCCCGATCAGCGCTTCGACGTCAGAGCGGGAGACCTTGCGCGCGGTCTCCTCGACGTTCAGGTGGTCCGCGGCGAGCGCCGACTCGAACTCGTTCTGATCGAGCGAGAACAGCGGCGTCGAGCCGTTCGATGCGCTCTCCTTCGCGGCCTTCGCGTGGACGCGCCGGTATTCCTCGCGCGCCGCGGCCTGCAGCTCCGGGAAGCCCTCGAAGCCGAGCGCCTGCGAGAAGCGCACGACCGTCGAGCTCGACGTGTTCGCACGCCTGGCCAGCTCCTCCGCTGTCTGGAAGGCAGCCTCGTCGAGGTGGTCGACGATGTACTGCGCCACATCCTTCTGCGAGCGCGAGCACTCGTCGAACCGCGCCTGGATGTACTTCGAGAGGCTCTGGTGCTCGGAGGTGCCGTTCACGGGACCCGCCTCGGGTGTCTTTGTCGCAGTGCGCTTCACGGCGGTCTGATTCGACGTGATTGCCTCTCGTTCCTCCCCGCGGCACCGGACTCGCGTGCGCGCGCGAACTGATCCAACGGGGCGAAGGCGGCGTATGACTGCTGGGATGGACCGCGCGAAGCTCACAAACTGGATGGCGCCCACGTCTTTCGGGGCCGCTCTTCCAACGCCCGCGCCGGGCATTGGGGCGGCCGGTGCCCGAGCGTGGCGGCGATGAGGATCGCGATCGTCGGGGCGGGGGTGTCGGGGCTCGTGGCGGCGCACCTGCTCCACGGGCGCCACGAGATCGTCGTGTACGAGGCGGGCACATACGCCGGCGGTCACACGAACACGATCCGGGTAGACACCGAGCACGAGACGCACCACGTCGACACGGGCTTCATCGTGATGAACGACCGCAACTACCCGCACTTCACGCGCCTGCTCGACCGGCTCGGCGTCGCCCGCCAGGCGACGAATATGAGCTTCTCCGTCAAGGGCGAGCAGGAGGACTTCGAGTACTCCGGCACGCCACACGGCTTGTTCTGCCAGCCGCGGAACATGCTCAGCCCGCGCTTTCAGCGCATGATCCTCGACCTGGTGCGCTTCAACAGGGAGCTGCGCCGGCTGCTCGAAGGCGGCGCGCGCGGGAACCCCGTCCCCGGCGAGAGCGACTCGCTGGCGGACTTCCTCGAGCGCCACCGCTTCTCGCGCCAGTTCGTCGAGCGGCTGATCGTGCCGCAGGCCTCCGCCGTGTGGTCGGCCGACCCGCGCCAGATGCACAGCTTCCCGGTGCGCTTTCTCGCCGAGTTCTTCGCCAACCACGGCATGCTCGGCTTCCGTGACCGGCCGCATTGGCTCACGATCGCGGGGGGGTCGGCCCGCTACGTCGAGGCGCTCACCGCCCCCTTCCGCGATCGCATCAGGCTGCGCTCGCCCGTGCGCTCGATCACGCGCGAGCACGACGGAGTCACCCTCGTGGCCGAGGGTCCGGGCGGGCGCGAGCACCAGCGTTTCGATCACGTCGTCGTGGCGGCGCACTCAGACCAGGCGCTGTCGATGCTGAGCGACCCCAGCGAGCGCGAGCGCAGCCTGCTCGGGGCGATCCCCTACCAGCGCAACGAAGCGGTCCTGCACACAGATGACCGGATGCTGCCGCGCAGGCGCTGGGCGCGCTCGGCCTGGAACTTCCACCTGCTGGCCGAGCCCAAGCCGCTCTCGACCGTGACCTACTGGATGAACCACCTGCAGCGGCTGCGCGCCGACCGCGACTTCTGCGTGACGCTCAATCGCAGCGAGGCGATCGACCCGGCGCGCGTGATCCGCGCGATCCCCTACTCCCATCCGGTGTTCACCCCTGCGGGCGTCTCCGCTCAGGCACGCCACGCCGAGATCAGCGGCCTCGCCCGGCGCACGCATTACTGCGGCGCCTACTGGGGCTGGGGCTTTCACGAGGATGGGGTGCGCAGCGCGATGGCGGCCTGCGAGCCGTTCGGGGTGACGCTGTGAGGAGCGCGCTCTACGAGGGGACCGTGCGCCACCGGCGCCTCGGCGGCGACGGCGCGTCGCCGACCTACGAGTTCCGCCACAGTCTGTTCATGGCCTACCTCGACCTCGACGAGCTGCCGTCGATCGAGCGCTGGCCGCTCTGCTCGGGGCGCCGTCCGGCGCTCGCGCGCTTCCGCCGCGCCGACCACCTCGGCGACCCACGCGAGCCGCTGGGCGAGGCGGTGCGCCGGCTTGTCGAGGAGCGCACCGGCCGGCGCCCGCCGGGACCGATCGGGCTGCTGACGAACCTGCGCTGCTACGGGCACAACTTCAACCCGGTGAGCTTCTACTGGTGCTTCGAGGCCGACGGCGAGCGTGTGCAGGCCGTGGTCGCGCACGTCACGAACACGCCGTGGGGCGAGAGCCACTCCTACGTGCTCGGCGCCCGCGACGGAGGCTCGCTCCTGACGCGGGGCAGCTTCGCCAAGGAGCTGCACGTCTCGCCCCTGATGGGCATGGGCCACACCTACGACCTACGCGTGAGCGGCCCGGGCGAGCGCATCTCGGTGCACATCGACTCGTCACCGAGTGGCGAGCAGCGCGAGGTGTCCTTCGACGCGACGCTCTCGCTCGCGCGCCGCGAGTGGAGCGCGGGCGCGCTGGGGAGGCTGCTCGCGCGCCACCCGCTGCAGACCGTCGCGATCCTCGCGCGCATCTACGGGCACGCGCTGCGGCTTCGCCTGCGCGGCGCGGCGTATCACCCGCACCCAGCTCGGGGAGCACTCGAAACGTGACCAGCGAGCTCGCGAGAGCGCCCCGGCGCGAGGCGGGCGGCCTCTCGCGCCGGCTCGTGCTGCGGGCGCTGAGCGGCATCCACGGCGGTCAACTGGAGCTGCACGAGCGCGGACGGCGGATCGTTCTCGGCACTCCGGATGGGCCAAGACCGCTGCGCGCCCAGATCGAGGTCCGCTCGCCGCTGTTCTACCGCCAACTGCTGCGCGGCAGCGTCGGTCTCTGCGAGTCCTACCTCGACGGCCAGTGGGAGTGCAGCGACCTCGTCGCGATGACGCGGATCGCGGCCCGCAACGCCGGCGCGCTCGACCGCCTGCGGCAATTCGCTGCGCCGGTGCTCGCCCCGGCGCAGCGCTCGCTGCGCTGGCTGCAGCGCAACACCCCGCGGCGATCGAGAAGCCAGATCGAAGCGCACTACGACCTCGGCAACGAGCTGTTCGAGCTGTTCCTCGACGAGACGATGTCCTACTCGTGCGCGATCTTCGAGACGCCGCAGGCGACGCTGCGCGAGGCCTCGCTCGCCAAGCTCGAGCGGATCTGCCGCCGTCTTGCGCTGCGAGCTGAGGACCACGTCGTCGAGATCGGCACGGGTTGGGGCGGCTTCGCGCTCCACGCCGCGAGCCACTACGGCTGCCGCGTGACCACGACGACGATCTCGCGCGAGCAGCACGCCTACGCCTCGCGGCGCGTCGCCGAAGCGGGGCTGGGAGACCGCGTGACCGTGCTCGCGCAGGACTACCGCGCGCTCGACGGCCGCTATGACAAGCTCGTCTCGATCGAGATGATCGAGGCCGTCGGCTGGCAGTACTTCCCGACGTTCTTCCGCCGCTGCTCACACCTGCTGCATGACGACGGCGCGATGCTGCTGCAGGCGATCGTGATCGACGACCGCGCCTACGAGCTCGAGAAGGCCTCGCGCAGCTTCATCAACACGCAGATCTTCCCCGGCGGCTGCCTGCCCTCGTTGAAGGTGATCTCGCGTACGGTCAACCGGGTCACGGATATGCGCCCCGTGCACCTCGAGGACATCAGCGGCCACTACACGCGCACGCTCTCGGCCTGGCGCGAGCGCTTCCTCGAGGCGCGCGAGCGGGTCGTGGAGCTTGGCTACGACGAGCGCTTCAGGCGGCTGTGGGAGCTCTACCTGTGCTGGTGCGAGGGCGGCTTCGCGGAGCGGCGCATCCGCGACGTGCAACTGCTGCTGGCAAAGCCCGGCTGGCTCCCGGGCGGGCGGGACTCCGAGCTCGCCCCGCCGCGCAGCGCGATCGCCGCCTGAGGGCCCGCCGGGGCGGCGGCCGGAGGCGCCGCGCGTGTAGGGTCGCCCGCGTGAGGCGCGCTCTGTTCGAGGACCTGCACGAAGACTTCCGCTCGAGCTTCGCCACGTTCCTCGCCCGCGAGGTCGAGCCGAACTACATGGATTGGGAACGCGAGGGCATCGTGCCGCGCGAGGTGTTCGCGGCCGCGGGCCGCGGCGGCTTCCTCGCGATGTCGGTGCCCGAGCGCTACGGCGGCGCGGGTGCCGACGACTTCCGGCTCAACCTCGTGATCGGCGAAGAGTGCCAGCGGGCCGGCGTCGGCAGCTTCGGGCTCGGGGTCACGCTCCACAACGACATCTCCCTGCCCTACTTCCTCGCCTACGCGAGCGAGGAGCAGCGCGAGCGCTGGCTTCCCGGCATCGTCTCGGGCGAGCTGATCACGGCGATCGCGATGACCGAGCCCGGAATCGGGTCGGACCTCGCAGCCATGTCGACGAGCGCCCGGCGCGATGACGGCGGGTATGTGGTCAACGGGTCCAAGACGTTCATCACCAACGGCATCAACGCCGATCTGGTGATCACGGCCGTGAAGACCGATCCCGCCGAGCGCCACCGCGGGATCTCGCTGCTGGTGATCGAGCGGGGCATGGACGGCTTCGAGCGCGGGCGCAATCTCGAGAAGATCGGCCAGCACGCGCAGGACACCGCCGAGCTGTCCTTCGACGACGTCCGCGTCCCGGCGGCGAACCTGCTCGGCGCGGAGGGCAGCGGCTTCCTCTACCTCGTGTCCAACCTGCCACAGGAGCGGCTCTCGATCGCCGCGAGCGCGGTCGCGGCGGCCGAGGCGATGCTCGCGTGGACGCTCGACTACGTGCGCGAGCGCAAGGCGTTCGGCCAAGCGATCGGCTCGTTCCAGAACAGCCGCTTCGAGCTCGCCGAGCTGCACGGCGAAGTCCAGATCGCGCGCACGTTCGTCGACCGCTGCGTGAGCGCGCTCGACGCCGGCGAGCTCACCGCCGAGGAGGCGGCGACCGCGAAGTGGTGGTGCACCGATCTACAGGGGAGAGTCGCCGATCGCTGCCTGCAGCTGTTCGGCGGCTACGGCTACATCCTCGAGTACCCGATCGCCCGCGCGTTCGCCGACGCGCGCGTGACGCGCATCTACGGCGGCGCCAACGAGATCATGAAGGAGATCGTCGGGCGCTCGCTGGGGCTGTAGGCGGCGCGCGGTTCAGCCCCGAGCTGCTGCGGACGCTCCCGCGCCCAGCTCCTGCGCGAGCTCGATGAAGTAGTCCAGCGCCCTGGGGTCCGCGAGCGACTCGACGCTCGCCGCCTGCTCCGGAGCCATCCCGGTCAAAATCCGCTTGACCGGCACCTCCAGCACCTTGCCCGAGAGCGTGCGCGGGACCTGCTCGATCTGGCGAATCTCGTTCGGAACGTGGCGCGGCGAGCAGTCCTCGCGGATGCGCGTCTTGATCTCGGCCGCGAGCTCGTCGTCGAGCTCCACACCGTCGCGCAGCACGACGAACAGGATCATCCGCAGCTCCTCGCCGACGCCGTCGCTCTTCACCGGCACGTCCACGACGAGCGCGTCGAGCACGTCCTCGAGCGAGAGCGCGGCGCGGTAGATCTCGCTGGTGCCCATCCGAACGCCCTGGCGGTTGATCGTCGAGTCCGAGCGCCCGTAGATGACGGCGCCCCCACGCGGCGTGATGCGGATCCAGTCGCCGTGGCGCCAGATCCCGGGGTACATCGCGAAATAGCTCTCGCGCAGCCGCTCGCCGCTCTCGTCCCCCCACAGGAACAGCGGCATCGAGGGCATCGGCTCGGTCACGACCAGCTCACCGACCTCGTCGATCAGCGAGTTGCCCTCCTCGTCCCAGGCCTCGACCTTGCAGCCGAGCGCGCGGCACTGCAGTTCACCCTCGTAGACCGGCAGCATCGGGCTCCCGGCGACGAACGCGGTGCAGACGTCGGTGCCGCCGCTGGTCGAGAACAGCCACAAGTCGTCCTCGACGCGCTCGTAGACCCAGCGGAACGACTCAGGCGAGAGCGGCGAGCCGGTGGCGCCGAGCGCGCGCAGCCGCGAGAGGTCGGCTTCCAGCGCGGGTTCGATTCCGGCCTTCTCGCAGGAGGCGAGCAGGCCCGGGCTGACGCCCATGCAGGTCATGCCCGCGCGATCGGCCAGGCGCCACAGCGCACCCAGGTCCGGGTGCGCCGGGCTGCCGTCGTAGAGGACGATCGCAGCCTCGGAGTGAAGGCAGCCGACGAGGAAGTTCCACATCATCCACCCGGTCGTGGTGAACCAGAACATGCGGTCGCCGGGGCGCAGGTCGAGGTGCATCCGCTTCTTGAGCTGCTCGAGCAGGATCCCGCCGTGGCCCTGCACGATCGCCTTCGGCAGGCCGGTCGTGCCGGAGGAGTAGAGCACCCACAGCGGGTGGTCGAACGGCACCTGCGTGAACGAGGGACCGGCCTCGCCGCCCGCGGGGTCGAGCGCGAGCAGCTGCTCCCAGCTCAGCGCGTCCGGGGCGAGCGCCGTCGCGTCGGCATCGCGGTTCAGGTAGCCCAGCAGCACGGCCCGCTCGACGCTTCCCAGCTCGGCGAGGATCCCGCCGGCGACCGCGGTGCGGTCGAAGTCCTTGCCGCCGTGGCGGTAGCCGTCGACCGTGAGCAGCACCTTCGGCTCGATCTGCGCGAACCGGTCGATCACCGAGCGGGCACCGAACTCCGGCGCGGCGCTCGACCAGATCGCCCCCAGCGAGGCCGTGGCGAGGAACGCGATCAGCGTCTCGGGGATGTTCGGCATGTAGGCGACCACGCGGTCCCCGCGCGTGACTCCGAGCGCCCGCAGTCCCGCCGCCGCGGCCGCCACCTGCGAGCGCAGCTCGCCCCACGTCAGCTCGCCGAGGTCGCGCAGCTCCGAGCTGTGGATGACAGCGAGCTCGCCGTCATCGTGGCCCGTGAGAAGATTCTCAGCGTAGTTCAGCTTAGCGCCGTCGAACCAGCGCGCGCCCGGCATCTCCCGCGAGGCCAGCACCCGCTCGTAGGGCTTCGAGGCGACCACGCCGGTGAACTCCCAGACGTCGGCCCAGAAGGCCTCCAGCTCGTCGACCGACCACTGCCAAAGCGCGCCGTAGCTGTCGAGGTCGAGGCCGTTGCGATCCGAGACCCAGCGCATGAAATGAGCCATCTCGGTCGCCTGCACCCGCTCGGGCGAAGGCGTCCAGAGCGGCTGCCGGCTTTCAACGCTGGCCATGGGACTATTCTCGCCGATCGTGGACGCATCCGGACTGCGCACGGAGTTCCCGGTGCTCGCGAGCCTCGCCTACATGAACGCCGGCACCGACGGTCCGCTGCCGGCCGCGGCGGTCGCGGCGGCTCAGGCCGAGCTCGACCGCGAGCTCGCCGAGGGGCGCGCTGCCGCGCATTTCGAACGTCGCCACGAGCTGGGCGGCCGCCTGCGCTCCGCGTATGCAGGCGCATTGCGGTGCGAGTCGAGCGACGTCGCGCTCACGACGAGCACGACCGAAGGGCTCGGCCAGATCGTGATGGGGCTCGAGCTCGCCCCCGGCGATGAGATCCTCACGAGCGACGAGGAGCACCCCGGCCTGCTCGGCGCCCTGGCCGCCGCCCGCGACATCAAGGGCGTGAGCGTGCGCGAGGTGCCGCTCGCGCTGCTCGCTGACGAGGTGGGCCCCGCCACGCGCCTGGTCGCGTGCTCGCACGTCGGCTGGGTGAGCGGCTCGTTCGCGCCCGCCGCGCTCGCGGACCTCGGGGTCCCCGTGCTGTTCGACGGTGCGCAGGGGCTCGGGGCCGTCGATGTCGACGTGACGCGCCTCGGCTGCGACGCGTATGCGGCCGCGGGGCAGAAGTGGATGTGCGGACCCGATGGTTCCGGCGCGCTGTGGGTCTCCTCCGCGCTGCGGGAACAGCTCGCGGTCTCGCGCCGCGGCTACGGCAACCTCGTCGAAGCGAACGCCGGCCTCGGCGCGGCGGTTCACGACGACGCGCGCCGCTTCGACGCCCCGTCGCTGAGCGCCGAGTCGCTCGCCTGCTCGCTGGCGGCGGCCGAGGTGCTCGAGAGCTTCGGCTGGCCCGAGCTGTGGGGGCGCGCCCGGGAACTCGCGGCACAGCTCGCCCGCACGCTCGCCGAGCGCGGGCGCGAGCCGGCGCCGCGGGGCGAGACGACGCTCGTCTCGTTCCCGAGCGATGACCCGGAAGCCGAGCGCGCCGAGCTCGCGCAGCGGGGCGTGATCGTACGCAACATCCCCGGCTACCCCTGGCTGCGCGCGTCGGTCGGCGCCTGGAACGACGAGGACGACCTCGAGCGGCTGCTCGGAGCGCTGCGCCCGTGAACGAGACCGCGCAAGGCCAGCTTGCCGTGCCCGCCCCCGAGCGCAGGCCTCGCCTCGCGCTCGCCGGGCGGCTGGGCGATCGCGAAAAAGCGCTGCGCCTCGGCGGCCTTGCGGTCGTCGTAGCAGTCGCCGCGGTCCTGGACACGGTGCGGCTGGCCCAGAACGGCTACGCCAACCTCTTCTACTCGGCGGGCGTGCGCTCGATGCTGCGCTCGCTGCACAACTTCTTCTTCGTCTCCTCGGACCCGAATGGGCTGGTCACGATGGACAAGCCGCCGCTGGCGCTGTGGATGCAGGCCGCGAGCGCGAAGGTGTTCGGCTTCCACCCGCTCAGCCTGCTGCTTCCGAACGCGCTGGTGGGGGTCGCGGTCTCGGCCCTGCTCTACGTGATCGTCGCACGGCGATTCGGGACGGCGACCGGGCTCGCCGCGGGCATCGCGTGCGCGGTCTTCCCGTCGTTCGTGGCCGTCTCGCGCGCCAACGGCGTCGACACGCTGCTGATCCTGCTCATGCTGGCCGCGTGCGGCGCCGCGATTCGCGCGTGTGAATCGGGCCGCTGGCGGAGCCTGGTGCTCGCAGCCGTGTTCGTGGGGCTCGCGTTCAACACCAAGACGCTCGCGGCGTACCTGGTCGTGCCGGGGATCGCCTTCGCGTACGCGGTGTGCGGACCGGGCTCGTTCGCCCGGCGCGCGCTCCAGCTTGCCCTCGCCGGTGTGCTCGCGGGCGTCGTCTCGTTCGCGTGGATCGCCGTCGTGGAAGCCACGCCCGCCTCGAAACGGCCCTACATCGGCAGCTCCACGAACAACAGCGAGATCGGGCTGACGTTCAACTACAACGGCTTCGGGCGCGTCGAAGGCCAGGAAGGCGGCCCTGGCGACACGCACGGACGACCGGGCGCGCGCGTCACGAAAGCGGTCGAGCTGCGCGTCGACCGACAGCGCGAGCGCGAACGGCACATCAAGCAGCCGCCGCCGAACCCGCGGGCGAAAGCGCTGCCGCCGGCCCCCCACAAGAGCGCCCGCGACGCCAAACCGATCCCGTTCGGGGGACCGCCGGGGCCCTTCCGCCTGTTCGGTGTCGGGCTCGGCGACCAGGGGGGCTGGCTCTTGCCGCTGGCGTTCTTCGGGCTGCTCGCCGCGCTCCTGGCGCTGCTGCTGCCGGCGGAGCGGCGCGAAGGGACGATCGCCACCGGCCGGATGGCAGCCGCGCGCGTGCCGGCGCGCGCGCGCCCCCACGAAGACGAACCGCCGCCGGCGGGAAGGCGCGACCCTCGCCTGGCGGCGACGATCGTGCTCGGCGGCTGGTTCCTCGTCGAGGCGCTGGTGCTCAGCGCCTCCAAGGGCATCGTCCACCCCTATTACGCCTCGGCACTCGCGCCCGGGACGGGCGCGATGGCCGGAATCGGCGTCTGGGCGATCGTCGACCTGTGCCGCCGGCCAGCGGGAACAGGCAGGTTCCTCGGGATCGCGATGGCCGCCCTCGCCGTCGGCGCGACGCTCACCGCCGAGATCGTGCTGATGCACCGCTACCAGTACCTGCTCTGGTTCATCCCGGTGCTCGCCGTCGCGGCGATCGTCTGCCTGGTGGCGCTGACGGCGGCGGCACTCCGCGGGCGCCGCGGCCCGGCGAGCGCGATCGCGCTCGCCGCCGCATTCGGGCTGCTGATCGTCGTGCCGGCCGGCTACGCCTCTACGACCTGGCTCGCGCCGGTCCAGTCCACGTTCCCCGCCGCCGGCCCGAAACAGGCGGCGGGCCAGGGTGGGGTCGGACTGGACCCGAAAGACCAGTCGGTGAACCTCGCGATCCTCCACTACGTGCGCACGCACGGCGTGACGCAGCCCTATGAACTGTTCACCGTCTCGGCGCCGACCGCCGCGCCGATGGTGCTGCTGGGATACAAGGTCTCCAACCTGGCCGGGTACAGCGGCACGGACCCGGTGATGGACGGCCCACAGCTCGCGCGGCTCGTCGAACGCGGCGAGGCCCGCTACGTGCTGCTCGGCGGCGAGTACTCCTCGCGCGGAGGGAACAAGGCGACGAAGGCCGTGCTCGCGGCGTGCCGCGAGCTGGCGCCGTTCGAATGGAAGACTCCGGCCGTGCACTACACCGCGGGGCTCGTGCTGTTCGACTGCGGCGCCGACGCCGCGAAGCTCGCCGCGCAGCCGTAGGCGGCGACGCTACGCGGCCACCGAGAGCTCGCGGTGAAACGCGCGCGCGAACAGCTCGCGCTCGCGTCCCGCGGCCCAGCGCGGGACGGCCGGGTCGCCCTCGGCGATCAGCCGCAGCTTCACCTTCTCGTCTTCGAGATCGATGTCGGTGTCGCGGACGAGCTGGTCGCGCGAGCGCTCGAGGTCCTCGGCGAGACGCAACAGCGCGGCGCAGCGGTCCAGGCGCTCCTCGTCGCCCGGCCCGAACAGAGCGGCCATCGGCCCGGGACTCGGCATCCCCTTGCGGTGGTAGCGCGCGGCCTGGGCGATGATCGCCGTCTCCACCGGCGCGAAGCCCGGGAGGCCGCCGTTCAGGATCAGGTAGCGCGAGTGCTTGTGGTGGTCGTCGTAGTCGATCGACATGCCGATGTCGTGAAGCATGCTCGCGGCCCAAAGCAGCTCGCGCTCGCGCGGGTCGCCGTCGTGCAGACCGAGCGCGGCGAGCTCGTCGAACATGCCGAGCGCGAGCGCGGCGACATGGCGTGTGTGCGGGCCGTCGACCTTGTACTGCGCCGCCATGTTGAGCACGCTCGCGCGCCGCACGTCCGCGAACAGCGGATCCGCCCCGTCTGCGCCGAGCAGGCGCTCGAAGAAGACGCCCTCGCGCAGCCCGGCCTCGGTCGTCTCGATCGCCTCGGCGCCCGCGGCGCGCAGCGCCTCTCGCACGACCACGGCACCGCCGAGGATCAGGTCGGCGCGCGCGGGCTTGACGCCCGGCACCTCCGCGCGCTCCGCCGCCGGCAGGGCCGCCAGGATCTCGATCAGCTCCTCGAGCGCCTCGACGCCGATCACGGTTCCCTGCACGCCGTTCGTCGGCAAGCCCGCAGCGCGCTGCGCGGCGGCGGCGAGGTTGCGTACCGTGCCGCCGATCCCGACGAGGCGAACGGGCCCGGTGGCGTCCTCGGTGAGCCAGCCCGTATCGGCGAGGGCCGCCTGGAGGTGCTCGCGCAGCTCGCTTAGCTGACGCCGCTTGGCGGGGCCGTTCGGCGGCAAGAAGCGCTCGCTCATCCGCACCGTCCCCAGCGGCCAGGACCCCGAGCGGATCTCGTGGCGCGCGGCGACCCTGACCAGTTGCAGCGAGCCGCCGCCGAGGTCGAGCACGCAGCCGTCCGAGAGCGTCGTCGAGTTGATCGCCGCGAGGTAGCCGTAGCGGGCCTCTTCCTCGCGGCTGAGCACGCGGATCTCGAACGGGAAGTGCTCGTGCGCGCGCTCGAGGAACTCGGGCGCGTTCTCCGCGTCGCGAATCGCGCTCGTGGCGACAGCGTCTACTTCGCCGGGTCCGAGCCCGCTCGCGTGACAGAAGTGGGCGAACACGTCGAGCGTCGCGAGCGCACGCTCGATCGGGCGCTCGCCGAGGCGCCCGCTCGCCATCAGCCCCTGTCCGATGCGCACCGGCTCGTAGATCTCGTCGGTGCGCCGCCACCAGCCCTCGCCGGCCTCGAACACGACGAGGCGAAACGAGTTCGAGCCGAGGTCGATCACCGCCAGCCGCGTCTTCGGAGCCATCCCCTCCCAGCGTATTGGCCGCTCCGGCGGGGCTCGCCGGGGGCGAATGCGATCTCGCCGGCGGGCCTTACTGGTGTGAGCGGCGCGGTCAGGCCTTGGCGCGCTTGGCGGCGTTCAGGGCGTGCTCGGCGTCGATGAGCACGTCGCGCAGATCGCCGCTGCGCTGATGGAGCAGCGTGAAGCCCACGCTCGCCGCCGGGTGAACGACGCCGACGCCGGCGTCGACGCTGCAGGCGGGGATCACGCGGCCGAGGCCCTCTGCGACGACCGCGAGGCCCTCCTCGTCCGCGTGCGGCATCAGCACCGCGAACTCGTCGCCGCCGATCCGGCCGATCAGATCCGTTTCGCGCAGGCGCCGCGTCAGCGCGCGGCCGACGGCTCGCAGCGTCTCGTCGCCGACCGCCGTGCCGAACTGTCGGTTCAGCTCGCGGAAGCCGTCGAGGTCGAGCACCATCAGCCCCGCGGTCTCGCCGTAGCGGTGGCAGCGGCCGAGCTGCAGGCGCAGGTCGTGCTCGAACAGGCGACGGTTGCGAAGGCCGGTGAGCGGGTCGTGGTCGGCGAGGCTCAGCAGCTGCTCCTCGAGCTCCTTGCGCACCGAGATGTCCTGGAGCTGGGCGATGTAGTGGAGCGCCTGCCCCTGGCGGTCGCGCACGAGCGACATCGAGAGGATCGCGGAGGCCGTCTCACCCGCGGCGTCGAAGTAGCGCTTCTCGACCTGGTAGGCGGGGATCTCGCCGTCCGCCAGGCGGCGGCGCTCGACGGTGTCGTTGGCCGCGTCCTCGGGGTGCATGATCCCTTCGAAGCGCTTGCCGACGAGCTCGTCGGAGGTGTAGCCGGTGATCTCGCACAGCGCTCGGTTCACGAGCAGCCAGCGCCCTTCGGTGTCGATCAGCCCGGTACCGATCGGCGCGTGCTCGAAGACCTCCTCGAAGCCTTCGGTGCGCCGCGGCGCCATCAGGTCGGCGCGCCGGCGGGCGGTGATGTCGAGCACGACCGCGACGCCGCCGTCGACGTTCGAGCAGTCCTCGCAAGCGGGGCCGCCGTCGCTGCACAGCGGGCCGGCGTCGACCATCAGGCAGTGGCGCTCTTCGGCCGTCCAGATCTCACGCGTTCGCGTCTCGCCTTCCAGCGCAGAGCTGAAAAGCGGCTCGAAGCGCTCCCAGAACTCGGCGGGGAACGCGTCGGCGACGTAGTTGCCCTCCCCGCAGATCTCGGGATCGCCCATGCGCTCGATCGCCTGGCCGGCCGTGAGCACGAAGCGAAGCCGGCGGTCGAAGACGATCACGAGCGCCTCGGGCAGCTCGCGCAGAGCGGCGCTCGCGGCGTGGTCGGCGCTCGCGAGCAGCTGTCCGTTCGGGGGATTCACGAGCCATGCATCGGCCGCGAACCGCAGAACCTTGACCGCGGATGCGGAGGTTTTGGCCTACGGACGGATGAACGTGTCGGGGTCGGGCCCGATGCGCTCGCCGCGATCCAGCGCGTCGATCGCCTCCATCTCGGAGTCCTCGAGCTCGAAGTCGAAGACGTCGAAGTTCTCGGCGATCCGCGACGGGGTCACCGACTTCGGGAACACGACGTTGCCGAGCTGCAGGTGCCAGCGGATCACGATCTGCCCGGGCGTGCGGCCGTGGCGCTCGGCGATCTCCACGATCGCGGGTTCCCCCAGCACCTCGCCCTGGGCGAGCGGGCTCCACGCCTCGGTCACGATCCCGAGCTCGTCGTGTTCGGCGCGCAGCGCGCGCTGCTGGAGCAGCGGGTGCAGCTCGATCTGATTGACGGCCGGCGTCTCACCGGTCTCCTTGATCAGCCGGCGCAGGTGCGGCGACTGGAAGTTCGAGACGCCGATCGTGCGCGCGAGCCCCTCGTCGCGCGCCTCGATGAACGCCTTCCAGGTCTCGACGTACAGATCGTGCGCGGGCACCGGCCAGTGGATCAGGTACAGGTCGACATAGTCGGTCTCGAGCCTCTCGAGGCTCGCCTCCAGCGCGCGGCGTGCGCTCTGAAAGCCCTGATCGTCGTTCCAGCACTTGGTCGTTATGTAGACCTCGCCCCGATCGAGCCCGCCGGCGCGCACCGCTTCCCCGACGCCGGCCTCGTTGCGGTAGGCGGCCGCGGTGTCGATGTGGCGGTAGCCGGTCTCGAGCGCCTGGGCGACCACGGCCTCGGTGTCGCGCGGCGGGACCTGGAACACGCCGAAGCCGAGCTGCGGGATCGCGCCGCCGCCGCGGGTCGGGAGCGTCGGGACATTTTCCGTCTGCGGGCTCATCACGGTTCGTCTGCCCTGCGAACATCGAGCCTAAACGAGCGCCACCCGCGCGTGGCGGCCGCGTAGGCTTGGCGCATGCGGAGCCAGACCCGCGGCGCGACGGCACGCTGGGCGCAGCGCATGTTCGCCCTGCACTGCGATGCCGCCCGCAGCGGTCTGCCGGTGGAGGAGATCGAGGGGGCCCGCGGGCGCGGTCGGAGCGGCCTCACCCGCCGTGAGGTGCTCGCCGCGGGCGCCGGGCTCGCCGCCTCCTCGGCGCTCGCGTCGCCCCCGGCGCGCGCGCTCGCACGACTCGCTCGAAGCGGCGGCGGGCCTCGGCTCGCGGTGGTCGGCGCCGGGCTCGCCGGGCTGCGATGCGCCCATCTGCTCTGGACCGGCGCGCCCGGCCAGCCGCTCGCCGCGACCGTGTACGAGGCGAACCCGGACCGGGCCGGCGGACGCTGCTGGACGCTGCGGGGCTTCTTCTCCGGCGGCCTGGAAACCGAGCACGGCGGCTCCTTCCTGAACTCCAACCAGCTCGCGGTGCGCTCGCTGGCAGCAGAGCTGGGGATCGCCGAAGAGGTCGTCAACGGCGGCGACCTCGAGTCGGGCGAGGAGGTCTTCTTCATCGGCGGCGCGCGCTACTCGCTGGCAGAAGCGCAGGCCGACTGGCGCGACTTCGGGTTCGACGCGTTCCGGGCGGCGGCACGCGAAATGCGCCAGCCCGGCGGCGAAGCTCGCCTCGATGCGATGTCGGTGCCCGACTGGCTCGACAGCACGCCGATCGGCGCGCACAGCCGCTTCGGCCGGCTGATGCAGGCGAACACGGTCACCGAGAACGGCGGCGACCCGTCCGACCAGTCGGCGCTCGATTTGATCGAACTCCTGACGGGCAACCCGCGCTCGTCGCTGGTGCCGCTCCCGGGCGACGATGAGCGCTACCACCTCGTCGGAGGAAACGACCAGCTCGTCAGCCGCATGATCGCGGCGCTGCCCGGCGGCGCCGTGCAGCAGGGGTACGCGCTCGTCGCGGTGCGCGAACGATCCGATCGCTCGCTGGCGCTGAGCTTCGAGTCGGCGGGCTCGATCGAGGAAGTGGTGGCCGACTGGGTCGTGCTGGCGCTGCCGTTCAGCACCCTGCGCGAGGTCGACCTCTCGCGCTCGGGGCTGAGCGCGGCGAAGCTCGCGGTGATCCGCACGATGGGCATGGGCACGAACGCGAAGGTCCACCTCGAGCTGACCCACAAGACGTGGCCCGCGCTCGGCTACTCGGGGGCGATCTACGGCGAATGGCAGCGGCTGGCATGCGGATGGGACGACTGCGTCCAGCTCGGGCCCGGAGCGAGCCCCGCCCTGTATCTCGCCTTTCCTGGCGCCCGTGCGGGCGCGAGCGGTCTGACCGGCGCCGCGCACGGACCCGCGCCGGCGGCCGACGTCGCGACCGCGCTCGGCGACATCGAGCACCTGTTCGCGGGCACCACCGCCGCCTTCACCGGGCGCGCCTACGAGGACCACTGGTCCGAGGACCCGTGGGTCCACGGCGCCTACTCCTACTACCGGGTCGGCCAGGCCTCGAGCTACGGCACGATCGCCAGGCGCACCGAGGGACGGATGTTGTTCGCGGGCGAGCACACGTCGATCGCCAACATCGGTTTCCTCGACGGTGCGGTCGAAACCGGCGAGCGCGCGGCGCGCCGGCTGCTGCACCGCTTCGCGCGCTGAGGAGGCGCGTGCGTCGTTTGACGGCGTCCGCCGGATGCCCTAGCTTGGAGATGCGGTTCGCGCAGGAGGGCACGGACCGTCGAGGTTCAAGGAGGGACTGAGATGGAGGATTCGAGGGGGACGCGGCTGCGGGCCGTGCCGCGCGTGCTGGCTGCACTCGCGCTCGGAGACATCGCCTACCGGCTGTTCGCACGCGAGCCGCTGCGCAGGGCGCTGGGGATCGAGACCTCGCGCGCCTGAGCACGGACCGGTGCGTGAGGCCGCGCCGGCGCGCGCCGGCGAGCCCCGCGCGCCGGCCGCTGCGCGCGCAGAATCGAGCGCCGGGGCGTCTCGCCAGCCGCCTGGGGCCGTCCAGCGCGCCCCTGCGGTGCTTAGGGGAATCGCCGCACGGCCGATATCCAGCGTGTGTGGGCTGAGGGCAAATCCGAGGTGTTGGACCTGCCGGCGCTGCGCATGCGCGAAGCGACCGTCGTGGCGGCGGTCCCGCTCACCATCTCCGTCGGACTGCTCGGCGCGCTGTACTGCGCTCTGACCTGGGGCGAGCCTCACCGCCTGGAGCTCGCCCTGCTGTTCGGGCTCTCCTCGCTCGCCGCGCTCGGCCCGTACAAGGTGCGCCAGCAGATGGTGCGCAGCCGCCACCGCGAGGCCCTGTTCCTTGCCTGGACCCTGAGCGACTTCGCGATGATCATGGCCGGCGCGCTCGTCGACGGCGGGACGCGCAGCCCGCTCGCCGCCGTCTTCATCCTGCCGGTGGTCTTCTCGGCGACCTCCTACCCGGTCGGGTCCGTGATCGCCGTCGGCGCGACGAGCGTCGTGAGCTACCTCGGGGTCGCGCTGGCCGCGGGCGGGCAGCCCGTCGCCTACGAGGTCTCCTTCGCGTTCGCGCTCGTGTGCACCGCCGCCCTCAGCGGCTGGCAGGCGCAGAACCACAAGCGCCAGCACCGCGCGCTCGCGAAGGCCTCGCGCACGGACCCGCTCACCGGGTGCCTGAACCGCCGCGGCTTCGAAGAGCGTGCCATCGCGGTGCTCGCTGCTCTGGGCCGCAGCGGCCGCGCCGGGGCGATCGTGGTGCTCGACGTCGACAAGTTCAAGCCCGTCAACGACGTGTTCGGGCACGCCGCCGGCGACGAGCTGCTCTGCTGGGTCGTCGCGAGCCTGCAGGCGACGACCAGGCAGGGAGACGCGATCGGGCGCCTCGGCGGCGACGAGTTCGCGCTGGTGCTGCCCGAGGTCAGCGCCGAGGAGGCGCGATCGCTGTCCACGCGCATCGGCGAGGCGCTCGGCGAGCGCGCCCCGTGCTCGTTCGGCGTGGCGATGTACCCGCAAGACGGCAAAGACCTCGAGACCCTGACCCGCCGCGCGGACGCCAGGCTCTACGGCAGCCGCCGCGGGCGCTACCAGCGCGAGCGGGCGGCCGAAGGGAAGGCTGCGGTCACAGGCGCGGCGGCCCGGGCCGCGGCCGAGCAGAGCGGCGGGCGCTCCGGCTTCGGCGCGATCGACCTGTGGCGCGCGGCGCTCGACGCGATGCCCTCCCGGGCTGGCCGCGGCGAGCGCGAGCAGGAGCGCGAGGACAGCCTGCAGTCGGTGCTCTTCGATCAGATCGACGCGTCGGTGATCGCGACGGACATGACCGGCGTCGTGATCAGCTGGAACCACGGTGCCGAGGCCCTGTACGGCTGGAGCAGCGAGGAGGCGATCGGCCGCACCGCTCGCGAGCTGGTCGTGCCCGAGGACGCCGCCCAGGCCGAACGGCTGATGATGGAGCTGAGCCGCGACGGCCGCTGGGACGGTGAGCTGGTCGTGCGCCGCAAGGACGGGACGGTTTTCACCACCTACGTCCGCAACCGCCTCGTGCTGGACGAGGAAGGGATGCCGACCGCTGTCGTCGGCGTGGCCGTCGACATCTCCGAGCGCGTCGCCGCCGAAAGCGAGCTGCGCGACTCGCGCAACTACGCCGAAGCGGTGACCGAATGCATCGGCGAGGGCCTGTTCACGCTCGACCGCGAGGGGCGCATCACCTACGTCAACCGCGTCGCCGAGGAGCTGCTCGGACGCGGCCAGGGGGAGCTGCTCGGGTGCGATGTCGGCGCGATGGTCTGCGCGCCAGGCGCCGACGGCACCGCGCGCGCGTTCGCCGACTGCGCGATCGCGCAGTCGCTGAAGGGCGAGGGCACCGTGCGGGTCGACGACGACACGTTCCTGACCGCCGAGGGCGAGCTGCCCGTCGCCTATACCGCGACGCCGTTCACCACCGCAGAGGGCCCCCAGGGCTGCGTGGTCGTCTTCCAGGACATCGCCGAGCGCAGGCTGCGCGAGGACGAGAGCCGGCGCAAGGCCGAGCTGATCGCCGTGATCGACCGCGTCGAGCGCGCGCTCGCCGACGAGAGCTTCGTCCTGCACTCGCAGCCGATCATCGACCTCGAAACCGGCCAGACGGTGCAGAACGAGCTGCTGCTGCGGATGGTCGAACCCGACGGTCGCGTGGTGGCACCCGGCGAGTTCCTGCCGGTGCTGGAGCAGTACGCGATGATCGGGGAGATCGACTGGTGGGTGATCAAGAGGGCCACCCGCCTGGCAGGACAGGGGTGCCGCGTGCAGGCGAACATCTCAGCGCGCTCGGTCGGCGACGCCGACGTGCTCGAGCACATCGAGCGGTGCATCGAGCAGCACGGGGTGCAGCCGGGAGCGCTCGTGTTCGAGATCACCGAGACCGCGATCGTCGAGGACGAGCGCGCGGCCCGGACGTTCGCGGAGCGCCTCCACGCGCTCGGCTGCAAGATCGCGCTCGACGACTTCGGCACCGGCTACGCGAGCCTCACGTACCTCAAGCAGATGCCGGTCGACTTCCTGAAGCTCGACATCGAGTTCGTCCGCGACCTGCGCGAGAACGAGGCCAGCCGCCACGTCGTGCAGGCGCTGGTCGCGCTGGCCCGCGACTTTCACCTGCTCACCGTCGGCGAGGGGGTTGAGGACGCGGACACGCTCGCTCTGCTGCGCGAGCTCGGGGTCGACTTCGCGCAGGGCTACCACATCGCGCGCCCCGCCCCGTTCGCCGACCGGCCGGGCGACGGCGGCGGCCCTGTGGCGCTCGAAGCCAGCTCGGATCCCGCCACGGAGCCTCACCCGGCTCCGGCGCGGCGGGGCGCCCGCGGGCGCCGCCAGCCCGCCGGGACAGGCCGCCGCTAGAGCGGCTCGTCGAGCACGAACAGCTCGGCGGCGATGTCTGGGTCGATCTGGTTGCCGCTGATGAAGGCGACGACCCGGCGCCCCGTCAGCCGCTCGACTGCCTCGCGGAAGTCCGGCTCCATCGCGCGCTGGAAGACATGGCGGACGTGGTTGACCGAGTCGACGTTGTCGTGGCGGCCGAGAGCGCGCTCGGCGTGCGTGAGCACGTCGTGCATCAGCGTGACCAGCACGTTGCGGTAGTGGAAGGTGGAAGCCGTGGTCGGCCCGCGCCCGAGGTGCTGGGTGTGGATGCCGACCAGAGCGCTCGTGACTGCGGCGTTGAGCTCGCCGCCCCGCAGCTGCTGGGTCTCGGCCATCGAGGTCCAGAGCTACCCCTTGCGGGTGACCCGAAAACGAGCGGCGGCGGCGGGAGCTCAGTACAGCGCGGACGCGAGGCGCCCGCGGGTGCTGCGCGCGAGGGGGTCCTCGGGGCCGAGCGCGTCGAGCTCGCCGACGATCACACGGCGGATGTCGTCGCGCTCGGAGGAGCCGGGGAGCGCCGCCAACAGCGCATCGAGCGCGTCCTGGAGGCGTCCGTCGTCGAGCGCCGCGAACGCATCCTCGAGCAGGCCCTCGTCCTCGAGCCGGATCCGGGCGGCGAGGCCATCCGCCTGGAAGCTGCCGGCGACGTCCTCGAGGATCGTGCGAGCCTCCTCGCGGTCGCCGCGCCCGAGGAGGATCCGCGCGAGCGGGAGCGCGGCGTCGGGACGCCCGGGCGCCAGCTCCAGCGCGCGCCGAAGGTCGGCCTCATCCTCGCTGCGCGCGAGCAGATCGGCCTCCGAGGGCAGCAGCGAGTCGAAGAAGCGCTCGACCTCCTCGGGCGGCACGGCGCCGACGAATTCGTCGGCGAGACGCCGGTCGCGAAACGCCTTGACGGCGGGGATGCCCTGGATGCGGAACGCCTGCGCGAGCATCTGATTGGAGTCGGTGTCGAGCTTCGCGAGCACCACCTGGCCCTCGCGCGCCGCCGCGGCGCGCTCCAGCAGCGGTCCGAGCTGGCGGCAGGGTCCGCACCACTCAGCCCAGAAGTCGACGACGACGGGCAGCTCCGCGGAACGGTCGATGACCTCGGCCTCGAAGTTGGCTTCGGTCACATCGATGACAGTCATGGGAAAGAGCTTAGGAAGGAGCGCGCTCCACCCCGGAGCGGCCGGTCGCGGCGTAGAGTCGGGGTTGGTTTCGAACCGCGAGCGAGAGGAGCGTCATGGCGGCGATCACGCAGGTCGGCCGGGTGATGGTGCCGGTCGGCGACCAGGACACGGCGATCAGCTTCTACACGAACAAGCTCGGCTTCACGCTGGCGGCCGACGTGCCGTTCGGGGACGGCGAACGCTGGGTCGAGGTCGCGCCGCCGAGCGGCGGCGCCGCGCTCGCGCTCGTGCCGCCCCGCGGCGAGTACCAGGCGGGCCGCATGACCGGGATCGCGCTCGAGACCGGCGATGCGGCATCGGCGCGCGAGGAGCTCGCATCCGCCGGGGTCGACGTCGACGACGCTGTGATCGGCGGCGACGGGACGGTCCCGCCGATGTTCTTCATGCGCGACCAGGACGGGAACTCGCTGCTGGTGGTGCAGCAGTAGCCCCTCCCTTGCCGCCGCCGGAGCCCGCACGGGCGGGCTTCGGCGGCGAGGCGGGCAGCGCCTGACCGCGTCCGTCGCCGCGCCCGCCAGCAGCGAGCAGCAGGCCGACGGTGTGGACGCGCCCCTGGAAGCGCAGCTTGGTCGTCGTGATCACGGTCCCGGCCGGCGTCTTCGGCGGGTGTTCGTCGAACAGCACGAGCTGGTGATCGAAGCGGCGGTCCTCGAGCTCGTACCAGTACCCGAGCCGCACGTGCGCGCCGGTGCCCAGCGCCCGCACGCCGTGGCGGCGCAGCGCGAACGTGAGGTTGGGCCGCAGCGGGGTGGTGACTTCGTCGAGGCGCGTCGTGAGGTAGACGGTGCTGCCCGGTGCGATCTTCTGGACGCCGGCGTCGAGCGCCTTGACCGCTGCGAACTCGTAGTCGTGCTCGTCGGGTTTCTGGTGGCTCGTGCCGTACAGGGCGGCGGCGGCGACGCCGGCGACACCGAGGGCGATGCCGAAGGTCACGAGCGCCCTGCGCAACCGCGGCTGGGTGTTGCTGCCGGCCGGGCGCATGCCGGGCTCGCCGCCGGCCGGGGCGGCATCCCGCTCCGAGCGGCGTCGGGCGGCGAGCGCGCGGAGCGCTTCGCGTCCAAGTGCGAACGCGCAGAACGCGGCCAGCAGCCAGACGAACACGCCGATCACCGACGCCATCCACAGCGTGTAGGCCAGCGTGCCACCGAGGATCCGCCCCGTTGGCGTCGCGGACGCGACGGCGCCGACCGCGAGGCTCACGGCGAGCGCCGCTGCCGCCCCGGTCGCGATATCCAGGCGGCGGCGCCACAGCCCGAGCCCGATGGCCGCGAGCAGCCAGGCCAGGATGGCCGCCGCCGTGATCGAGGCGGATGCCTTCAGGGAGCGGTGAACTTCGTACTTGCGCGACCACGGGCTCACGACCGGCTGAAGCCACCAGGGCCTCACGCCGATCGTCTTCACCACGGCGCGTACCCCCACCCCCGTGCCCTGGCGGCTGTGCCCGGATTTCCCGGCTTCGATGAAGTGGCCGATGTTGCCCTGGCCGGCGATCTGGTCGGCGATCGGCGCGGTCCAGCAGATCGCGAGCACGGCTGCGGCCCCGGCGAGCCAGGGCCACACCCGGCCCCTCGCGCGCGGCGGCCGCGAGTCCGCGAAGCGTCCCCTCCGCGACAGCCAGAGCCCCACGGCCGCGACGAGCAGCAGACCCCCGCATCCGAACGCGTAGCCGTCGTGGCACTGCACGCAGAAGCTGGCGAGCAGCACTGCGAGCGGCGCCAGGCGCCGCTCGCCGCACGCGAGCGACCAGCTGATGAAGCAGAGCGCGAGGAACGGCATCAGCGGTGCCGCCGGGTTCCAGATGTCGTAGAAGTCGGCGGCCGTCAGCGACCGCGTCATGACGGCGACCGCGGCGGCGGTGGCGAGCATCAGCCAGACGCCGCCGCGGCGTCGCGCGAGCGCGACCGCGAGCACGATCGAGGCGGTGTTGACGACCGCCATCGTCCAGACGAACGACTGCGGTGCGCCGACATGCGCGGCGGGCGCGAGCAGCCAGAACAGCATCGGGCCCAGCGAGAACGTCGTATGGCCCGTCAGTTCGGTCGTGAACGAGTACTCCCCGGTGAGCGGCATGTGGCCGCTGAACACGTCGAACGAGCGGGTCGCGATGTTGCCGCGGTCGGCCACGGGCGCCCAGCCCGCGTGGAGGGCGTGGATCGCCGCGGCGATGATGGGCGCCGCGGCGGCGAGTCCGATCAGAACCGTCGCCGGGCGGCCCATCGCGAAGGCCGCCAGGCGCGCGAGCAGCGGCGTCCGCTCGGACGGCGCTGATGCCGAGTCGTGTTCGCCGCGTCCGTCCGTCCCCCGCGGGGCGAGCGGCGCCTCAGGCGCCGAGTCGGGGGGACGGTCGAGACCGGCGGCACCGGTGCTCGATTCCACGCGGTGAAAGCTAGCGCCGACGGGGGCGGCCGTCAGTCAGGCCGCCGGCCGTGCCTGGAACGGGCTCTATTTTCGGGGAAGAACGCGATCCAACTCGACGATCGCGCTCGAGCCGTCGTCGGGGAACACGACGATGACGGTCGGAGGGCCGCCGAACCAGTCGTTGGACTCGGCCTGCCCGACGAACTCGGCGGGTCGCCTGCCGCCGCCCGGGTCGACGACCCAGATGTTCTCGCCCTTCTCGAACGGGCCGTCTCCAAGGTGTCTCACGGGCGAGAGCTTGGTTCGCGGGGACGGATTCGGCGTCATCCACAGTGGATGAGGTCGGTGCTCCGCGATGGCGGTAGAGAGAACACCAGCCCCCCGGGGCCCGTCGGCCCGCCCGGTATCCGGCGACATCCAGGCCGACGCGGCGAGGGGGCGACCCACCCCCTGGCGGTCCGGCCCACGGCCGGACCGGGAGCGCAAGGAGAAGGAGCGTCATGCCCTACATCACTGTTGGTCAGGAGAACTCCGGTGCGATCGAGCTCTACTACGAGGATCACGGCTCGGGCGCGCCGATCGTGCTGATCCACGGCTACCCGCTGAGCGGGCGCGCCTGGGACAAGCAGCTGCCGATGCTGCTCGAAGCGGGCAGGCGCGTCATCACCTATGACCGCCGCGGGTTCGGCAAGTCCAGCCAGCCCACCGGCGGCTATGACTACGACACGTTCGCTCAGGACCTCGCGACGCTCATGGACGAGCTCGACCTCACCGAAGCGGTGATCGTCGGGCATTCGATGGGCACGGGCGAGGTGACTCGCTACCTCGGCAGCTTCGGCTCGGCGCGCGTGGAACGCGGCGTGCTCATCTCGCCGATCCCGCCGTTCCTGCTGCAGACCGACGACAACCCGGAGGGGCTGCCCGTCAGCCTCTTCGAAGGCTTTGAAAAGGAAGCGAGAGCCGACGAGAACACTTGGATGAAGGGCTTCCTCGAAAACTTCTACAACTACGACGAAAACAAAGGGACGCTGGTCAGCGAGCAGGCGTTCCAGGCGAACTGGAACCTGGCCGTGACGGCCTCGGCGGTCGCGACGGTCGCGTGCATCCCGACGTGGGAGACCGACTTCCGCGCGGACCTGGCGAAGATCGACGTGCCGATCCTCGTCATCGACGGCGACGCCGACCGGGTACTGCCCTACGAGAAGACCGGGGCACGGCTGCCGGCGCTGCTCGACGACGTCGAGCTGGTCACGATCGAAGGCGGCCCGCACGCGATCTCCTGGACGCACACGCTTCAGGTCAACAAGGCGCTGAGCGAGTTCATCGGCGCCGGGAGCCGCGTCGCGGCGAGCTGAGCCCAATCCGAGCAAGGGCGGGAGGCCCCGAAAGGGGCTCCCGCCCTTGGCGCCGCTCGGCGGTCCTACTTGGCGATTCTGATGATTCGCTCCATCCCGAGCCGCGCGTGGTCGCGCCCGTCCTGGGTCTGCATGAAGCAGACCTGGACGTAGACCCCGGGCTTGGCGCTGATCGTCTCCTCCTGCGAGGAGCCGTGGGACAGCGGTCCGGCGAAGGCCAGGGGCGGACCGGCGATCAGCTTCCCGAGCCCCTTTTCGTTACCGCTGAGCAGATCCCTCACAGCCGTCTTCGCCGCCGTCATGTTCTTGACCGGGAAGGCGATGTCCATGTGCACCAGAAAGCCTTCGTTTTCGAACAGCACGAGCTCGCCGTCGTGGAGCGTCGTGGGACCGCGGAAGGCGAACTCGATCGACTTCTCGGTCGCCGCCGGCGCCGGCAGGGCGGCCGGGGCTTTCGACGCGGTCACGGTGAAATGCGTGCGCAACTGGACGGGCTTTTCGCCCGCACCGACGAGGACCACGTACTCGCCCGGTGCGAGTACGGTCGCGGCTTCGGTCGGCTTGCCCGGGTTGGCTTCGACGTCGTACACGATCGAGCCGTACTTGGAGGTGTTGTTCGGGTCGTGCGCCGCCTTCTTCGCGTTCGCGAAGGCTTCGACTTCCGCGAGCGTCGTTCCAGGTTTGATCTGGAATACGACGACGTTGGCTTCTTTTACGCCGGTGTCGCTGGCGGCGATGTTGACCGCCCCCGATTCAAGCGCTCCGCCGACGGTCGCCGAGCTCGGCGATACCGAGACGGTCACGGTCGGCAGCGTGGCGGCACCGGCCCCGGCCACGTCGGCGAACACGAAGCTCAGGAGGGCAGCCGTGAAGAAGGCACCCCAAAACGGGATGCGTCTCCGCATCATTGTCATGTGCAGTCCTTTCGAGAGATGGATGGCCGGGATCGCCCCCCGCGTGCCGGCCGGCATTGGAACGCGGGCAAGCATAACCGCGATCGGGGGATCGATGCCGATTGTCGGAACGCCGGATATACGGCTGCTCGCCGTGCCGATAAGCGCCGCCGATGCGCCCAAGCGCGGTCACGGCGCGGCGCTGCGTGGCATGCCGCTGTCGGTCCGGTGAACGCCGCCTGCGAGCTGCAGCGAGGCCCGCCGCGATGGCGCGCCCACGACGGTCACACGAGCGCCGGGATCACTTCGCCTGCGAGGCGCTCCAGCTGTCGCTGATCGTCGGCCAGGGGGTTGAGCAGGATCAGCTCGGCGCCGGCGTCCGCGACGGCACGAATCCCCGCGACGCACTCCTGCGCGGGACCGGCGACCATGTGCTCGGACCAGTCGCCGCCGCCGTAGTGATGCCTGAGCGCATCCCCCAGCCTGCGGCGGGCGAGGGCCGGATCGTCCTCGACGTGGACGTAGACACGCTTGCCGAAGCGGAAGCTCTCGACATCACGGTTCTGCGCGAGGAGCTCCTCCTTCACGATCGCGACCTGCTCGGCGAATCGAGCGGTCGTCTGGGATCCAGCGCCCATGAACCCGTCGCCGTGCCGCGCGGCGCGGCGCATCCCCGCAGGCGCGCTGCCGCCGAACCAGACCGGCGGGTAGGGCTTCTGGACCGGCTTGGGCTCCATCGTCGCACCGTGCAGCTTCCAGAAGCGACCGTCGAAGTCGATGCGCGCGTCGGTCCAACAGCTCTTCATCAACGCGAGCGCCTCGTTGAAGCGCGCGACGGGCGCCTCAGGGTCGACGCCGAAGGCCGCGAACGGGCGCTCCCTTCCGCCGGTGGCGAGCCCGACCTCGACGCGGCCATGGCTGAGACAGTCCAGCGAGCTGATCGCCTTCGCCAGATGCAGCGGGTTGTGCAACGGCAGCACGAACACCGCGCAGCCGAGCCGCAACTGCCCGGTACAGGCCGCGGCGTACGTGAGCGTCCCGAGCGGCGCGAGGCTGCCGGCGGCGCCGAGCACCTGCTCCTGCACCCAGCCGCTCTCGAAAACCCCGAGATCCTCGACGCGACGGAGGTGGGCACGGAACGCCTCGTCGTCGAAGCGGCTGTCGCGGGCGTACTGCGGGATCGAGATCGCGAATCGCACGGGCCCGGAGAGCCTATTCCCCGGCCGGCTGGTGGGCGATCCGCGAGTGGGCCCGCCTGGACTCGAACCAGGGACCTACCGATTATGAGTGCGCGTCCGAGTGTCCGGTGGCGTGGGGTGGAGCCTGGAACGGCGATGTTTGCTGGGCGTTGCGCCTGGTCGCCTCCGGCCGCGTGTCGTGCTTTGCCGTGGGCTCAGTTACCACCCTGTTGCCCCTGCACCCGTCCCTAGCTGTCGTCGCCAACGGTCGTGGCGTCGGTGCCGATGAAGCGAACAGCTACCAACTCAGCGGACGCGAATGACACCGCCATCGCATCCGCAGTCTCGGGCGCGACTAGAAAGCGGTGCACAAACCGGCCATCATCGAGCCGGTCGTACTCGCTCGCGAGTATTTCTACGCCAGAGCGACGCCAGAGCCAGAGATCGCTTACGGACGGGCCGTGGATTTCGGCATCGTGGTAGACGATTCGGACGTGCAGATCGACCTCCGCCTGATTCCACCCGCTCCGCGAGTAGTCGTACGCAGCGATGTCGAGCACGATGGCATCGTCACCTTCACGCGCGTCGATAAGCCAGGCGTCGTGCAGGTTGATCGAACCGCCGCCCTCCGACAGCACGCGAAGCGAGGGCGGCAAGTGTGGAGCCAAACGTTCGAGATGCGCTGCGTACCCAGCCTCGTCATAGTCGTCGCGCGTGTGCCACTTCAAGGTGGGCTCGCGACCGGGGGCGGCGCCATGCGGCGACATGTGGCTCAGATGGTGACACTCCATCCGGTTGCGCGGAGGGCACGGGGAGCGCCAGCGCAGCGCCAACGTCGCCGTCCAGCAGGTGCACGTAGGTGCTCAACGTGAAAGCCGCGCTGTGTTGCCCGAGCACTAGGTTTCGGCGCATGGTCGTAGAAGCCGTGGGCTGCTTCGTCGTCGCGGCAGCCTTCGCGTTCGTGGCGCGCGAGCGCGGCGAGTGGGGCTGGTGGATTCCGGCCGTCTCGCTCGGCGCGGCTGGCGTCTACTTCCTGTTTCAGTAGCGCCCCCAGTTGCCACCTACGTTTCCACCCTGGCCGCGAGCTGGCGGCTTCATCCCCCGATGAGCCCGGATCGCCCGCCGTTCCTGGCTCTTTCGATGTGGGCCCGCCTGGACTCGAACCAGGGACCTACCGATTATGAGTCGGCAGCTCTAACCAACTGAGCTACGGGCCCGACGCCCCGGCTGGGCCGGGGCGCCTCAGAAGCTACCAGCGCGATCCGCGGGCCCGATCACGGATAGCTGACGAGCAGCCGCGCCGCGCCTGCCAGTTCTCCCGTGTCTTCGCCGGTTTCGAGACTGCCGATGTAGCAGACCACGGTCGTCGGCCTCTTCGCGCGTTCGGCTTCGGGGCAGTAGCGGACTTCAAACGTCGTTTCGAACCGGCCTTTGGCGTTCGTCACGACCGACTTCCCGTTTTCTTCCAGGCACGGGTACGCCGGGTCCAGCCAAGACTTCTTCCCGCACTCGCGGAGCTTGATCGTGGTGTTGGCCGGGAAGCCCTTGCCCTTGAGCGTCGTGGTCGTGTTGACCATCACGTCGCGCGGGTTGGCCATCACCTTCCCGCTGGCCATCGCCTGGGCCGAGGCCGGCGCGATCGCGAGCAGGCCGGCAGCCGATGCGGCGAGCAGAACAAGGAGATTGCGGCGTGGCGTTGCTCGGTCGAACATCGTGCACCCCCGCTTGTCGAAAACGTTGCCCTCCAATACTAAGCATCCGCGCGCGGCGGCGGGAAGCGCTGGCGGCCCGCGCGGCCGAGATATGCTCCCGCCGCCGAGCGGACCGGCGGCGCGTTGCGGCTCACGACAGGAGGAATGGCAGATGGCGGCAGACAAGGCAGCGATCGTCACGGGTGCGTCGAGCGGGATCGGGCTGGCGATCGCCAAGGTTCTCGGCGAGGAGGGCTACGCCTTGACCGTCGCCTCGCGGCGGCCCGAGAAGCTCGAGGGCGCGGTCGCCGAGCTGCGCGAGCGGGGTCACGAGGTCGAGTCGCTGGCCGTGAACGTCGCGGATGAGGAGCAGATCAAGCAGGTGGTCGCGACGCATCGCGAGCGCTTCGGTCGTCTCGACGTGCTCGTCAACAACGCGGGCGTCGGCATCGGCGCGCCGGTCGCGGAGATCCAGACCAAGCACATCGACATGCAGCTGGCGATCAACCTGCGCCAGATCATGATCTTCTACCGCGAGTGCGTGCCGATGCTCCGCGAAGCGGCGGCCGAGACCAAAAACGCGCTGGTCGTCAACACCTCGTCGATCTCCGGCAAGCACGGCGAGGGCTGGCTGTCGGTCTACTCGGCGACGAAGCACGGCGTCGTCGGCTGGACCGAAGCGATGAACAAGGAAATCAGCGCCGAGGGCATCAAGTCGACGGCGCTGTGCCCGGCGTTCGTCGACACGCCGATGACGGACTTCGTCAAGGAGCACGTGCCCGCGGCGGAGATGATCCGCCCCGAGGACATCGCCGAGTCGGTTCGCTTCCTGCTTCGCGTCTCGCCGGCATGCGTGATCCCCGAGATCATGTTCATCAGGCCGGGAGAGTCGCTGTGAGCGCGCAGCAGGCCTGACGCGGACCGGTTTCGCCGGCCGCTGCGGGGGGCAGGTCCACAGCAGCGCCGTGACTCTCCTAGCGATCATCTTTGTCAACGCAGTGTGCGTCCTCGTGCTGGCGGCGCTCGTGGCGGCCGCGATCGACCTGAGGAAGATCACGTCCAAGTCGCTCGACCGCGCTCGCGCCCGCAGGGCATGCCGGCACGGCTGGGACTGGCCGTCCTTCGAACGGGAGCTCGCCAGCTACGTCCGCCGCCGCGGGCACCGGCCCGCGGCGCCGCCTCGCTGAGGCACGCTTCAGGTGGCGAGGAGCGCTCGGCCGCGGCGGCGCGGACGGGTGAGCCGTCGCGCCCGGATCTCGCCGGCGGGGTCGTGCTGGTCGTCGAGCCGGCGCCGCGCTTGGCGCCGCACGGCGTCTGCGAGCAGGCTGCGGTGCTCGGCGATCGCGCGGTCGAGCTCGAGGCCGTCGGTCGCGTCGATGCTGGCGCGAAGCTGGGCAGTGAGGATCCGCACCTCGCGCTCGCTCGCGGGGCGGCTCTTGCCTTGCGATCGCGCGAAGCGATCCCAGGACTTGGCGAAGGAGATGAAGTCGGTGCGCCCGCCCGCGCGATGCGCCGCGAGCATCGGGCAGGCGCCGCCCTGGCCATCGGTGTAGGCGCCGACGAGGACCCGCTCGCTCGCGCTCACGCCGGCGAGCATCGCCTCGCGGGTGGCGATCGGCAGGCAGTCGATCGCGAGGCGCAGGCGCTCGATCGGGCTGCTTGACGGACGGCGGTTTCGCATAGGCTGTGCCCCGCTCGAGGCGCTCGGGCTCATCGCGGGAGGGGCACGGCCAAGACTAGGCCCCAGCCTCTTCACCGGCAAGGAAATCCCTGCAGCTGAAAGGAAACGTGCATGAAGCTCGGCATCCACATCGGTTACTGGGGCCTCGGCCTGACCTCCGAGGACCAGCTGCAGATCGTCCAGGAGGCCGAGCGGCTCGGCTACGACTCCGTGTGGGCGGCCGAGGCATACGGCTCTGACACGGCGACGGTGCTCGGCTGGCTGGCCGGGCAGACGAGCAAGATCCGCCTCGGCTCGGGCATCTTCCAGATGCCGGGGCGCTCGGCCGCGATGACGGCGATGACCGCCGCCACGATCGACCAGCTCTCGGGCGGGCGCATGATCCTGGGCATCGGATCCTCGGGGCCGCAGGTCGCGGAGGGCTGGCACGGGCAGCGGTTCGCGAAACAGCTGCAGCGCACCCGCGAGTACGTCGCGGTCGTGCGGATGGCGCTCGCGCGCGAACGGGTCGAGTTCAAGGGCGAGACGCTCGAGCTGCCGCTCCCGGACGGCCCCGGCAAGGCGCTGAAGCTGACCATCTCCCCTGTCCAGGAGGGGATCCCGATCTACCTGGCCGCGATCGGCCCCAAGAACACGGAACTGGCCGGGGAGATCGCCGACGGTTGGATCCCGACGCTGTTCTCCCCCGAGCACGTTGCCGACCTGCGCAAGCTGCTGGAAGACGGCGCAGCGCGGAGCGGCAAAAGCCTCGATGGGTTCGACATCGCGCCGACCGTGAACGTGTGCATCGCGGAGGACCTCGAGGAGGCGCGCAACACGATGCGGCCGTTCATCGCGCTCTACGTCGGCGGCATGGGCTCGCGCAAGCAGAACTTCTACAACCAGCTCGTCAGCCGCTACGGGTACGAGGCGGAGGCGAAGACGATCCAGGACCTGTATCTCGAAGGCAAGCGAGATGAGGCGATGGCGGCGATCCCCGACGAGCTGATCGACCGGGTGTCGCTGGTCGGGCCGAAGGACGTGGTGCGGGAGCGGCTCGCCGCGTATCGCGACGCCGGGGTCGGGACGCTGGGCATCACGCCGACCGCGTTCGGCCGCGACGAGCGCCTGGAGCAGATGCGGATGCTCGCCGAGCTCGCCGCCTGAACTCGCCCTTGGCCGGCTGCCGGATCCTGCTGGGCGCGTTCGGCGACCCCGGCCACGCTTTCCCGATGATCGCCCTCGGGCGCGCGCTCGCCGCGCGCGGGCACGAGGTCACGCTGCAGACGTGGCGGCGCTGGCAGCGCCAGGTCGAGCCCGAGGGGATCGCCTTTGCGCCCGCGCCGGAGTACCAGGTTTTCCCGCAGGGCCCGGAGCCGCTCGACTTCTACGAGGCCGTCGTTCACGCAGCGGCTGACACCCTGCCGCTGGTCCGCGAGCTGGCGCCCGAGGTCGTCGTCGCGGACATCCTCACGCTCGCGCCGGCGCTGGCCGCGGAGATGGACGGGCGGCCATGGGCGACGCTGATCCCGCACGTGTATCCGCACGGACGGCCAGAGCATCCGATCTACTCGCTCGGGGCGCGGATGCCGCGGACGGCGGGCGGACGGGCGCTGTGGCGACGGGCGCAGCCGGTCGTCGAGCGGGGGCTCGAGCGGGGCCGGCGCGAGCTGAACGAGACGCGGGCGCGGCTGGGGCTGCCCGCGCTCGGGCACGTGCACGGCGGGATCAGCCGCCAGCTTGCGATCGTCGCGACCTTCCCTCAGCTCGAGTACCCGCGCGCGTGGCCAGAGCACGTGCACGTCGTGGGGCCGCTGATGTGGGAGCCGCCGGCGCATGAGGACCCGCTCACCGTGCTCGGGAAGGAGGTGGTCGAGGATTCGGAGGACGAGCGGCCGCTCGTCCTTGTGGCGCCGTCGACCGCGCAGGACGCTGAGCACAGGCTGCTGGGAGCGGCGCTGCGGGGGTTGGCCGACGCGCCGGTCCGGGTGCTCGCGACCTGGAATCGCCGCCTGCCCTCGCGCCCGCTGCCGGTGCCTGAGAACGCGCGGGTAGTCGACTGGGTGGTCTATACGCGCACGATGCCGCGGTGCCGCGTGGTCGTCTGCCACGCGGGTCACGGGACGCTCGTCCGGGCGCTGTCCTGCGGGTGCGCGGTCGTCGCCTGTCCCGCGGTCGGGGACATGAACGAGAACGCGGCGAGGGTCGACTGGGCTGGGGCAGGAGTGCGGCTGCCGCGGAGGTTCGTCTCGCCGCGGGCGGTGCGGCTGGCGGTGGAGCGGGCGCTCGGGGAGCCTTCGATCGGGGCGCGGGCCGGCGAGCTGGCGAGGTGGATGGGTGCCCACGACCCGGGCGGCGCCGCCGCAGAGCTCGTGGAGCGGCTCGCCGCCCGCGCGCTCGCAAACCGCTAGCCGGGGCATAATGCCCGCATGGAGGATGCGGTCCAGCGCTACTGCGCCGCCGTCGAATCCGGGGACATGACCCGCCTCGCTGCGACGCTGGCACCGGACGTCGAGCTGCCATCGCCGGTGATCGGAAGCGCGGTCTTCAGAGGCCGCGAGGACGTGACCACGCTCTTGACCGCGGTCTACGGAATGCTGCGTGACGCACGATGGGAGCCCCCCGTCGGTGACGCCACACAGCGCCTCGCGATCGCCGACGCACGAGTCGGGCCGATGAGGATCGGTGACGCGATGGTCTTCGAGCTGGACAACGAGGGCCGCATCGCGCGCATCCGGCCGCATCTGCGGCCGTTGCTCGCGACGATCGTGTTCTTCCTCATGATCGGCCCGCGCATCATCCGAACCCCGGGAGTCGTGCTCCGGGCGCTGCGCCCTTAGCGACGCGCGACGCGGCTCGTCGAGAAGCCGTTGGGGGCGCTCGGCGGGTGAGACGGCTAAGCACCGGTCAGTGCAGCGTGGCGGCGCGCGGCAGGCCGCCCTGCGTCCAGTAGACGGTGCTGCCGGCGAGCGCGAGGGATGAGGGGTCGACGTCGAGCCCGCGGGCCAGAGAGGTGCTCCCGGTCGCGTCGGCCGCATGGACCTCGTAGCCCGGTTCGATGATGTGCGCTTCGACGGCCCAGTCCTGCGGTTCGAGAATCCAGGCGACGGCGCCGTCTGCCTTGAGCACGATCCCGGTCGTGTTGCCGAGGCCGACTTCGCCGCACTCAAAGCCCGGATCGGGCACGGTCCGTGTGCCGGCCGGTTCGTTGCGCAGCACCTTCCCCGTGCGCAGATCCTCGACCACCACTTTGAACTTGAACCCGCAAAGGCTCTCGGTCATCTCGTAGTCCTCGAATGCGACGAAGGTGCCGGCGATGACCACGTTGCGCTCCCCGCCGATGTTCAGGGCCATGTACTTGCCGCCGTTGTCCCACGGTTCGGCGCCGAGCAGCAGCGCGCCGCGATGCGAGTAGACGCAGCCGTAGATCGGCCGCCGGCCGCTCTGGAGCCCGGCGAGCGCTGGCCGCGACGCGCCGAGGCTGTAGACCTGCGCCAGGTCGTCGGTCGCCAGCGTCCGCCGGTACGGTTCGGCGCGCGATTTGTAGGGCGAGGTCTCAGGCTCGCACAGCGGGGGCGGGACCGGCTTGTGCCGGCGGCGCGGCCGGTGTGCGGCGGCCTGGCCGCCGCCGCACAGCGCGAGCACCGCGGCTAGGGCCACGGCCGGGACGATTCGCCTCATCGGGCGTCTCAACCCGGCCTGCGGCTCGATGTTGCGATGCCGCCCAGGCGGATTCCCGCGAAGCGCGAAGGAGCTCCGGGGGAACGGTCTGGACGGCCATACAACGCTCTCGCAGGACTACCCGTTGGGCTGACGGGGTCGGCACCGGGGTGGCACCCCCACCCTCCCCGGGGCTCGGCGGCAGGGTCCGTGTGACCCCTGCCTACACCGCGCCCTGCAGTTCGGCGGCGGCGGAAGCCCGGCGGATCACATCGCCGGCCTTCCGCCGCGAGACACCGGTGGCGTTCAGCCCGTGATGTCGCCGGAGTTGCCGCCCTTGTCGGCGGAGGCGTTCTTCCAGACGCCGTGCTTCTTGGCGTTGTAGTGGAGGTCGAACGACGGCACTTCGTACGTCGCGCCGGCGCCGAAGAAATCGGTGACGAATTCCGACGTGTAGCAAAGGGCCGAGCAGGTCGCCCCTGGGTTATAGGTTCCGCCGCTCACGACGACCGAGAACGAGCCCTGCATCTTTCCGCTGACGGTGCCGCTCAGCGTCCCGCCCGGGTCCGTTCCACACGCTGCCGGGCTCGGCCCCGCGAGCGTTTTGAAGGTGCCGTTCTTGAACTGCTCGACGAACGTGTACTTGCCGCCCTTCGGCTTGGTCTTGACGGTGTAGAGCCGATTGAACGTGTCTTCCGCCCACGTGTTGCCGCACGTACCTTCGTCGGGTGAGTTGCTCGCGTACGGCCCGTAGTGCGCGGTTGCCGAGCCCCAAGCGTTCGCCGTGATGGCGAGCGCGACAGTCATGGCCGCCACAGCGGCGATTGCAATACGACGCATGTCCCTCCTCCTTGATTCCCTTGGCAGGCCGGTCGGCCTGTGTGTCTCCTGAGCAGGGCAGTGTACGCGACTCGCCGCCGGTCCACGTCGAACGCGAGCGGACCCCGACGCCTGGAGTTGTGCCGCTATCTACTCCGGGGGTGGGACTCGAACCCACAACCTCTCGGTTAACAGCCGAGCGCATCTGCCAAATTGAGCTACCCCGGACCGAGCTACCCCGGAGCATCAGCGCCGGGAGGCAGCCATTGTACGTCAGCGGCGGGCGCCTCCACCGTTGCCACGCCGCCCTCTATCTCGGCGTGGCAGTTGGCACAGACCAGGACGCACTTGCTCGCCTCGGCCCTCGCCCTTGCGATCGAGCGCGCGACTCCGCGGTGACTGAGGGCGAATCGCTTTTCCGCCGGGTCGAGGTGGTGGAACTCGAGCGCACCGATCCAGCGGTCATACCCGCAGAGCACGCATGCGCCGCCGGCCTCGGCGACAAGCAGTTCCTTTACTCTGCGCCGCCGCTTCGTGACGGCCTCAGCTTGGCATCTGGCACAGCGATATCCGCCACCCCGGCGGCGACGGAATTCAGTCGTTCCATGCTTGGAGCACTCGAGCGGAAGGGCCGGTACGTTCTCGCCCGAAGCTCGTCGCCTGGTGGCCCACACGGTTTCGAGGCCGAACTCCCTGAGCCAATACCGAACGGTTGTCTTGCTGCGATCGAGCTCGAGGGCAAGTTGCTCGATCGACATTCCTCGTCGAATGAGTGGCTCGAGCTGCTCGCGAGTCAGTGCTCCACGCGACACATGGCGCTCGGCGCCCGTCGCGCACAAGCCATGCTTCCCGAGCCAGTAGGCGACTGTCGATTCATGCCGACCCAGCCGCCGCCCCATCGCGGCGAGCGAAAGCCCTTCGGCCAGCATCTCTTCGAGCAGGGCGCGATCCATGCCCCCATCCTCAACGCTTTCCCCCTGCAAATCGAGCGTTTCGGCGCAACGTTCACGCCGCTGGCACAGCGGTTTGCAGCGGTGTGACCTTCAGACGGCGGACGACATCAAATAGGCTGCCGCGGGCCGCCCTAGCGCTCCCTCTCCCCCGTCTCCTCCAGCACCCGCGCATACGCACGGTCGAACTCGAGTTTCAGCTCCGCCTTCTGCCGCGCGAGCCCGCTGACGTCCGCGTCCTCGCGCCCGCGCGCCTGCTGGATCCCCCGCTCGATGCTCGCCAGCTCGAGCTGCAGCCGCTGGACTTCGAGCATCCCGGGGTTCGGCTCCTCGCCGGCCGCCTGCACGACGAGCTCGGCCATCAGCGCCAGCAGCTCCTGGTCCTCCCCCAGCTCGGCCTCGCCCGCCACCTCAGCCATCGGCGCATGCAGATCCCCGCCGCGCAGCCGCCGGGCCGCGCGCACGAGCAGATCGCTCGAGAAATCACGCTCGACATCCATCCCGCTCAGCGCCGCCGCGCCCTCCTCGGGCGAAGCGATGCACAGCGCGAGGAACGCCCGCTCGGGGTCATCGCGGCGCGACCCTCCGTCCTGGCGCCGCGCGCCGTTGCCGTTCCGGCCGCCGCCCGCACCTCGGTCCGCCCTCGCCGCGCCGGACCCGCTCAACATCTGCTCGGCCATGCTCTCCGGCAACGCCAGCCGGCCGCTCACCATCCGTGTCAGCTCCATCCGCATCGCGCTCGGCGCCAGCGTCGCGAACACCGGCCGCAGCCGCTCGATGATCCTGTCGCGCCCCTCCGGGCTGCGCTCGTCCCCCGAGTCCAGCTCGCGCTCCACCCGGAACCTGACGAACGGCACCGACCGGCTCACGGCCTGAGCCATCGCATCCGGCCCCTCGCGCTGGATCAACTCCGCCGGGTCCGCCCCCGCAGGCAGCGGCACCACCCGCAGCTCCAGCTTGCGCCGCGACGCGAGCGCGCTGGCTCGCAGCATCGCCTCCTGCCCGGCCGCGTCGGCATCCAGCGCGAGCAGCACCGTCTGCGCCATCCGCGCCAGCTCGCCGACCTGGTCCCCGGTCAGCGCTGTGCCCATCAACCCCACCGCATTGGCCATGCCCGCCTGGTGCATCGCGATCACGTCCGTGTAGCCCTCGCAGAGGACCAGCTCCCCGGCCTTCGCCGCCTGAGACCGCGCCAGCTGGGCTCCGTAGAGATGCTTTCCCTTGTGATAGACGTCGTTGTCGGCGGTGTTCACGTACTTCGGGCGCCGCCTGTCCTCGGTCTCGCTCGAGCCCGCGTCGTGGTCGAGCGCGCGCGCGCCGAAGCCGAGCACCTTCCCGCGAATGTCCGCCAGCGGGAACATGATCCGCGAGCGGAACCGGTCGTAGACGCGGCCGCTCCCGCCCGAGCGCTGTACGAGCCCGGCGTCGTAGAGCTCGCGGTTGCTGAACCCCCCGCGCCGCGAGGCGACCATCAGTTTGTCCCACGCGCTCGGCGAGTACCCCACGCGGAACTCCCGCAGGATCTCCTCCCCGAGCCCCCGCTCTGACAGGTACTCGCGTGCGTGCGCCGCCTCCTCGGACTCCCACAGATACCGCTGGTAGTAATCGGCCGCCCTACTCAACAGCTCGAGCAGCCGCTCCCGCGCCTGCCGGCGCTCTGCCTCCCCCGGGTCCTCCTGCTCGCGCTGCAGCTCGATCCCGTAGCGCTCAGCCAGCAGCTCGAGCGCGCCCCGGAAGTCCACGCCCTCCGTCTCCTGCACGAACGTGAACACATCACCCGAGGCCTGGCAGCCGAAGCAGTAGTACACCTTCTGAGCGGGGTCGATCCCGAACGACGGGGTCCGCTCGTCGTGGAACGGGCACAGCCCCTCGTAGCGCGCCGGCCCCGCCCGGCGCAGCTCCGTCCGCGCCGAAACGAGCTCGACGAAGTCGACCGCGTCGCGGACCGCATCGCGCGAGGAGCTCGTATACAGCGCCATCGCGCCAACCTAGCGGGCGAACGCCCGCGGCACCTGGAGCTCGGTGTACTCCCTGATGCAGTACCTGTCGGTCATGCCGGCGAGGTAGTCCGTCACGCGCTGGGCCAGCCGCGCCTCGGCTTCCTCGGCGCTGGGAGCGCCCGCCTCCTCGCCCTGACCCTCCGGCAGCAGCTCCGGATGCTCGACGTAGTGCTCGAACAGCCGTCGTAGCACCGCCGCGATCCGCGCGCGCTCGGCGCGCACCGCCGGGCCCAGGTACACGCGCTCGAACATGAACTCGCGCAGCCTTGCCATCGCGGGACCGGCCTCCGGTCCCTGCACGATGTCGCCGGCGCGCTCGGAGTGCTCGACCATGTCGTGCACGAGCGTGTCGATCCTTGCCGAGCCACTGCGTCCGAGCACCTCGATCGGCTCCGCCGGCAGCTCGCCGTCGCTCAAGAGCCCCGCGCGGACCGAATCATCGATGTCGTGGTTGATATACGCCACGCGGTCGATCAGGCGCACGATCCGGCCCTCCAGCGTCGCCGGCAGCTCGGCGCGACTCGAATGCCGCGCGATCCCTTCACGGACCTGCTCGGTCAGGTTCAGCCCCGTGGCCACCGACCCCCGCAGCGAGCTCGGCGCGGGCTCCAGCCGCTCGACGATCCGAAGCGACTGCTCGTAGTGGCGAAAGCCCATCCCGAAGCGCTCGCGCAGGCAGTCATCCAGCACCTCCTCGCCGATGTGTCCGAACGGCGGATGGCCGAGGTCGTGGCCGAGCCCGATCGCCTCGACCAGGTCCTCGTTCAGCCGCAGCGCCCTCGCCACCGTCCGCGAGATCGACGTGACCTCGAGCGTGTGCGTCAGCCTCGTTCGGTAGTGGTCGCCGCGCGGTGAGACGAACACCTGCGTCTTGTGGGTCAGCCGCCGGAACGACTTCGAGTGCACGATCCGGTCGCGGTCGCGCTGGAACGGCGTGCGCAGCGAGCAGTCCTGCTCCTCATGCGCGCGCAGCGGCGGGTAGGAGAACGCCGCGAGCGGGGAGAGCAGCCGCTGCTCCTGCTCGGCGATGCGCTGGGCGAACTCCTCTGCGACGGCCTCTGTCCCGCTCGGGCTCATGACCCGATTCTCGCACCGGCCCCGGCCGGGGACCGGCGGCTGGGACTACTTCGCGCGCCAGTCTCTGCGCAGCGTCAGCTTGCGCGCCCAGTGCTCCCACTTCGACTCGGCCGGGTCCTCTGTGTATTCCGGCGCCCCGCCCCCCGGCGCGGGCAGCGCCGCGACCTCCTCGGCGTTGATCCGCAGGTCCACTCCCCGTTCGTGCAGCGAGGCCACGTCCTCGGCCGGGACGAAGCGCCGGCCCAGCCGCTTGGAGGAGATCACGACCCCGTGGAAGATGTCCTGGTCGCCGGCGGCCACAACGTGGTCAACGGTCCCGACCTCATCGCCGTCGCTGCTCAGTACCGGCACGCCGCGCTCGAGCACCCGGTAGGCGATTGGAAGTCCCTCGTCCACGCGGCGAGCCTACCCGAACTCCGCCACCGCGACCTCCGCACCGCCACGCGAAGCGGCGCCGCCGGCGAACGCGGGCATCAACCGTACGTGCGCGTGGTGCTCGAGCGTCGTCGCGATCGCCCGTTCGGCCTGGGACAGCGCCTGCTCACCGGCCTGCGGCGCCTCGCTGAGCGGCTGCCCCAGCGCCTGCGCCATGAACGTATGCGCCTCGGCGCCGAGCGGGAACGCGCCGGCCTCGCACGCCGCGCAGACGACCCCGCCGGCCGCACCCGAGAAGCCCACGAGATGCTCCACCTCGCCGCAGCTCGCGCACGCGCCCAGCTGCGGCGCAAGCCCGGCAGCGAGCATCAGCTTCAAGCGGAAGCTGAGCGCGCCGGCCCTGCGAGCCGCCGGGCCCTCGCGACCGCCCCCGGCCTGCTCGTCGAGCAGCCACAGCTGCCTGCACAGCAGGTTGAACACCCCTGGATGCGGCTCGCCGGTCTCGAACAGCCGCCCCACCGCGTCGCACGCGCGCGCCGCCGCGTCGATCGCGCGCGCGTCGGCGCGTAGCCGCGGATGAGCGTCGACCGTCTGCGCCCCCGTCACGGTCAGCAGCTCGCCTCTGCCCTCGTGCAGCTCGGCCTGGATCCTGAAGAACGGCTCCAGGCGCCCGCCGAAGCGGCTGCGCGCGCGCCGCACGCCCTTCGCGATCGCCCCCACCCTGCCGCGCGCCGGCGTATAGAGGTGCAAGATGCGGTCGGCCTCGCCGTAGCGCATCGAGCGCAGCACCACCGCCTCGGTCTTCACGGGCCCCGGCATGGCACCAGTCTAGGTTCGCGCGCGGCGCCCGGGGTCCCTATACTTTATGAAGTAATGCCTGGCGTCACCATCTACACGACCGATCCCTGCTCCTTCTGCGCCCGCGTGAAGGGCATTCTCAAGGCGCGCGGCGTCGAGTACCACGAGGTCAACCTGACCAAGGACCCCACTGGCCGGCTCGAGCTGGTCGAGAAGACCGGCATGATGAGCTTCCCCCAGGTCGTCGTCGGCGATCGCCTCGTAGGCGGCTTCAGCGAGCTGCTCGCCGCCGAGGAGGACGGCCGCCTCGAGCAGCTCCTGTCCCACTCGGACGAGGCCCAGCCGCCTTCCGCACCCGCGGCGTGACCGCCGCCTTGCGTCCACGCGGGCGCGGCTGGCAGCGCTCGCAGACGTAGGTCCCCCGCCCCCCGACAACGATCTTCACGACCTCCCCGCCGCAGCGCGGGCACGGCTCGCCCTCGCGGCGGTGGACGAGGAAGCGGTTCTGGAATGACCCCTGAACGCCCTCGATGTCGCGGAAGTCGTCGATGCTGGCGCCGCGGGCCTCGATGCCCGCCTGCAGAGCCTCGCGGATCCCGTCGCGCAGCCGCTCGGCCTCCTCGCGCGTGAGGCTGCCGGCGGCTCGCAGCGGGTGGATGCCCGCCCGGAAGAGCGCCTCGTCCGCGTAGATGTTCCCCACGCCGGCGAGCCGGCGCTGGTCGAGCAGCATCGTCTTGATCGGCGCGCGCCGGCCGCGCATCACCGTGCGCAGGTAGTCGCCGGTGAAGCCCTCGTCGAACGGCTCCAGCCCGAGTCGCGCGTCGAGGAAGCGCGTCAGCTGATCGGTGCCGAGCAGGAGCTCGCCCGTGCCGAAGCGCCGCGGGTCGTCTATGACGAGCCGCACGTGCTGTGCGTCCTTCGCGCCGCCCCGCCGCCCGCGGCCCGCGGCCCGCGGCCCGAGCTCGATCGCCACGCGCGCGTGCGTGGGATCGGGGTCGGGGTCGGCGAGCACCGCTCCGGTCATGCGCAGGTGCTGAGCGAGGTGCACATCGCCGTCGAGCTCCCACAGCAGGTACTTGCCGCGGCGCCTCAGGCTCACGACGCGCCGGCCGCGCAGGGCGGCCTCGACCTCCGCGGGGGCGAGCGGGCGCGTCCAGCGCGGGTCGAGGATCTCGACGTCCTCGATCGTGCGGCCCTCGACGACCGGTGCGAGCTGGCGCCTGATCGTCTCGACCTCGGGTAGCTCCGGCATCAGCTCAGCTTATGAACGGCTGGCCGGGCAGGGCGGGCGCCTCGCCGCCGCCCAGCCAGCTCAGCACGCTCGCGCCGACATCGGCCATCGCGCCATCGTGGCGAAAGCCGCTGCGCGAACCACCGCCGGCGGCGGCCCGCGCCATCGCGCCCGTGACGGCCAGGAGCGGCGCGTGCTCGCGCGTGTGGTCGGTGCCGGGGTGTAGCGGGTCGACGCCGTGATCGGCCGTCACGATCAGCAGATCGTCATCGCGCAGCCCCGGAAGCAGCTCCGCGAGCCACCCGTCGATCCGTTCGAGCGCTCGCGCGAAGCCCTCGACGTCCTTGCGATGGCCGTAGCGCTGGTCGGTCTCGATCAGGTTCCCGAACGCGAGCCCGGCGGGCATCGCCTCGAGGAGGCGGGTGAGCGACCCGAGCGCCTCGTCGTTGTCGGAGCCCGGCAGCGACGCGGTCACGCCCCGCCCGGCGAACAGGTCGGAGATCTTGCCCACGCCCGTCACCGGCAGCCCCGCCTTCTGGACCGCCTGCAGGTAGCTCGCGGCCGGCGGGACGAGGGAGAAGTCGCGCCTGCCCGCGGTCCGGGCGAACGCCCCCGGGCGCCCCTCGAACGGCCGCGCGATCACCCGCCCCACGGCGTCGGGCCCGCTCATCAGCGCGCGGGCGCGGATGCACGCCTCGTACAGGCGCTCCGGGGGCACGACCTCGACGTGAGCGGCGAGCTGCAGCACCGAGTCCTGCGAGGTGTAGAGGATCAGCGCGCCGCTCTGCAGGTGCTCGGGGCCGTAATGCTCGATCGCCGCAAGCCCGTTGTCGGGGCGGTTGCAGATCACCTCGTGGCCCATCGCCGCGACCAGCCGCCGCACCAGCGGCCCGGGGAACCCCTGCGGGTAGGTTGGCAGCGGCGCCGCCAGCGTCACACCCATCAGCTCCCAGTGCCCGGTGATCGAGTCCTTGCCGGGCCCGAGCGGCGCGAGGCGGCCGTAGATCGCCGGATCGGGAGCGGGCGGCACCCCCTCGATGTCGACGATCGAGCCGAGCCCGAGCGATCCCATCGCCGGCAGCCGCAGCCCGCCGACCGCCTGCGCGAGATGGCTGAGCGTGTTCGTGCCCTCGTCGCCGTAGTCGGCGGCGTCGGGCAGGGCGCCGGCGCCGCACGCGTCGATCACGAGCACGAAGGCTCGCCGGGCCGGGCTGGCGCTCATGCGCTGATGTCTATCGAGAAGGCGCCGCGGCCGCGGCGGTGGCTGCTTCCGGTTCGACGCGCTCCTGCGGAGCCGCGCCGTCGGGAGCCAGGTCCCCGCCAGACGGCGAGGCGCCGGGTCCGTGCGGCCGAACGCTCTCGCCCGCCGCCGGCCTCACACCGGCCATCCCCGGAACGATCCGCGCCGAAGCCCGCGGATGCGCATCGAAGTACGCGTCCTTGAGGCGGTCGGCGGAGAGGTGGGTGTAGACCTGTGTAGTCGCCAGGTCGGCGTGGCCCAGCATCTCCTGCAGCGAGCGCAGATCGCAGCCGCCCGCCAGCAGGTGCGTCGCGAAGCTGTGGCGCAGCGTGTGCGGGCTCATCCGCTCCTCGAGCCCGGCGGCCCGTGCGTGGCCCTGCACGATCTTGTAGAGCCCCTGGCGGGTGAGCGCACCGCCGCGGTGGTTGACGAGCAGTCGCGGCTGCACCCGGTTGCGCACGAGCTCGGGCCGGCCGCTTCGCAGGTACACGGACAGCGCCGCGAGCGCCTGGCGCCCGACCGGGACGATCCGCTCCTTCGAGCCCTTCCCCCGCGCGCGCAGCAGGCCCTCCTCGAGATCGAGATCGGCGAGCTCGAGGCTCACGGCCTCGGACGCCCGCAGGCCGCAGCCGTACATCACCTCCAGGAGCGCCCGGTCGCGCTGCGCGAGCGGGCTCGAGCCGCGCGGCTGCTCGAGCAGCCGCCGCACCTCCTCCCGGCTCAGGACCCGTGGCAGCCGCTGGGGCTTGCGCGGCCCGTGCAGGTCGGCCGTCGGGTCATGGTCGATCACCTCTTCGCGGCGCAGGTGGCGGTAGAACGAGCGCAGGCACGCCACCTTCCGTCCGAGCGTCGCAGGCGCCACGGGCCGGCGACCGCCGGCACCTCCGGCCAGCTCGTCGAGGAACGCGGCCAGATCGCTGTGCGTCGCGCCCTCCACGGCCAGCCCCCGGCGCGACAGGAACGCCGAGAACTGCTGAAGGTCCGAGCGGTACGCCTCGAGCGTGTTGCGCGAGAGCCCCCGCTCCAGCTCCAGGTAGGCGAGGAAGTCGCCGATCGCCCGCGCGGCCTCCTCGCCGGCGGCGGCGCCGATCGTCTCGCCGGGTGCGGATAGCGTCTCGGGCTGGGCCACCCCGACTGCTTCGCGCCGCCCCGCGGCGCTCCTCGGGGTGCAATCAGCCGTTCAGGCGCCGGGCCAGCCAGTACAGCGCGATCAGCGTCTTGGCATCCTGGCACTCGGCGAGGGCGCCGTCGAGGTCCCGCAGCGGCCACCGGACGACCTCGATCCGCTCCTGCTCGCCGCTGTCGGCGTGCTCCTCGGACAGCCCGGTCGCGGCGAACAGGTGCACGCGCTCGTCGGTGAAGCCGGCACCCGTGTAGTAGGTCACGATCGGCTCCCAGAGCTCGGCGCGGCGCCCGATCTCCTCGGCGAGCTCGCGCTTTGCCGCGGCGAGCGGCTCCTCCCCGTGCCTGTCGAGTCGGCCGGCCGGGATCTCGAGCAGATCCGCCTCGCCGACCGACTCCCGTGGCTGGCGGACGAGCCAGACGTCGTGCTCGTCGAAGGCGAGCATCGCGACGGCGCCGGCGTGGCGGACGATCTCGCGCGTCACCTCTTCCCCGTCCGCGTGGCGGAAGCGCTCGGCACGAACGTCGAAGATGCGACCGTGAAAGACGGTCTCGCCGCCAAGCGACTCGAAGGCGCGCGGCGAGCTCAAGCCACCTCGCTTTCCCCGTCGCCCGCACCGGCATCGAGCGCCGGCCCGGTGCCGCCCGAGCCGGCATGAAGCGCCGGCCCGGTCTCGACCTCCTCGAAGGGCGCCAGCTCTGCGAGCGCCGCCCCGCCGGCCAGCGCCGCGCCGAAGAACAGCGGGTCCTGCGCGAGCGTGCGCCCCATCGTCTCGGCCGGCAGGCCGCTCGCCGCGTAGGCCGGGAGGTCGACCTCGGCGCGGCGCCAGTCGTGGCGCGTGATCCGCACCGGCCGCTCGACCTCGAGCGCGAGCGAGGGCCGCTTGCCCGCTCCGGCGCCGAACATCGCGCCGAGACCTGCGCGCAGGTCGTCCCCGACCGGCGACCGCATGCCCGCGGGCAGGGCGACCGTCACCGGCTCGAGCAGCAGTTCGAGCACCGTCAACGTGTGATGGGAGATGCCGCGGTGGCGATCGCGCCCGTCGCCGGAGGACATGCGGGCGACGATCAGCGTCGGGCAGCCCAGGGCGAGCGCGACGTGGGCCGAGTCGAGCGCGGCCATGCCGCCGTGGCCGAGACGCGAGCTCGACCCGATGATCCCCGGGCCCGGGCCGACGACGGCCGCGTCCCAGCCGAGCGCCGCGATCCCGTGGTGCACCGCCCCGGCGGTGCTGACCGCCTCGAGCTCGCCGCCGTGCGCGGCGCCCGCCGTGATGTGACCGTCGAGCAGCTGGGCGCGGCGCAGCTCCGCGACCGTGCGCGAGTGACCCCCGGGGAGAGCGCCGCCCTCGGTCTGGACGTAGCCGAGCCGCCCCGCCGGGTTCCGTTGCTTGTAGGCCCAGGCGACGGGGGCCAGCTGGCCGTGCAGGGCGAGCACCGCCACCGAGCGCCCGAGCGGCACCTCCAGCGGCTTGGCGCCGACCGTCTCGACCGGCTCGACCGTGTGCTGGAGGCTCGTGTAGTTCAGCTTCATCACGTTGCGCGCAGAGGCGCCGCCGCCATCCAGCCCGCGCGTGATGTTGACGTGGACGATGTCGAACCCACCCGAGCCGAGGCCGAGATCGCGCGCCTCCACGTTGACGATCACCTCGTCTCCGGGGCGCGCGACGCCGACCAGGGCGAGGTCCGCGAGTGCCTCGCGTACCTCGCCCCCGTCCGCCTGTGCCCCGTCATGGGGTACGAGCTCGATCTGAAGTCGCTGCTCCCGGGACGCGGCGCCCTCGGGAGCAGAGACGTCGATGACGATGGCGCGGCGCAGCTTGAGCATCGGGCTGGAAGCTAGCGCGCCGCGTCCGGGGCCAGCGCCGCGACCTCGTCGAGCAGCGCGAGCGCGACGTCGAGCATCTGCTCCAGGGCCGTGTCGGCGACCCGCTCGCCGGGCTCGTGGTTGCGCTCGGTGCCGTTGGCGAGGTTGACGGTCGGAAAGCCCTTCGCGATCAGCGTGTTGGCGTCGGAGCCGCCGCCGCTGGAGATCCTGACCGGCTCGTGCCCGCACGCCCGCAGCGCCGCCTCGGCAGCGCGCACCGGCGCCGCCGAGGGCGCCAGCTTGTAGCCGGAGAACGTCCGCCGGACCGACACGTCCACGTCGACGTCGCAGTCCGGGCGGTTGGCCGCCGCGTGGATGCGGTCGACGATCTCGGCGACGAGCGCCTCGCCGCGGCGGTCGTCCAGCCCACGCACCTCGCCTGTCAGCTCACAGCGCTCCGCCACGACGTTGATCGCGCTGCCGCCGGCGATCGTGCCGATGTTGACGGTGCCCTCGTCCTCGATCCTGCCATGGCGCATCGCCGCGATCGCGCGAGCTGCCGCGACGATCGCGCTGCGCCCGTCCTCGGGCCGGATGCCGGCGTGGGCCGCCGCGCCCTTGAAGGTCGCGTCGATACGGAAATGGCACGGCGAGTCCATGATCACCTCGCCGATCGGCGAGGCGTGGTCGAACACGTAGCCGTAGTCCGAGCGCAGCATCGATGGGTCGAACTCCGCGGAGCCGGCCAGCGCGATCTCCTCGCCGACCGTGAACAGGAGCTCGACGTCGACCGGCGCTCCGCGCGCGACCACCTGCCGGGCCAGCGCGAGCAGCACGGCGACGGCGGCCTTGTTGTCGGCGCCGAGGATCGCCTCGTTCGCGTTCTCCCAGAAGCCGTCGTGCAGGACCGGCTCGACCGCTGCCAGCAGCGGCACCGTGTCCAGGTGAGCGCACAACAGGACCGAGCGCCGCTCGTCCCCGCCCGGACCCGGCGCGCCGGGTCCGCCCGCGATCCGCGCGAGCAGGTTCCCGCAGTCCGAGCCGATGTGCTCGCCCGCGCCGTCCTCGACTACCTCGAGCCCGAGGGCGGCGAGCTCCTGCCGGACGCGCTCGCCGCAGGCGCGCTCGTGCAGCGAGGGGCTCTCGATCGCGCACAGCTCGGCGAAGACCTGGCTGAGATAGCGGTGCTGGAGTGCCGCGCCGGGCGCCGCGCCCGCAGCGCCCGTCACGGCCGCCGGGCGCCGTCGCCGGCGCTGCCGGCCGCGCCGGCCGGCTCGGCGCGCGTGTCCTGCACCCGCACCTCCCCGTCCGCCGCGCGGGCCAGGGCTGCCGCGACGAACTCGCGGAACAGCGGGGCCGGCCGCTCGGGACGGGACTTGAACTCGGGGTGGAACTGCGACGCGACGTAGAACGGATGGTCGGCCAGCTCGATCGTCTCGACCAGCCGCTCGTCCGGGGAGGTCCCGGAGATGCCGAGCCCAGCGCTCTGCAGGCGCTTGCGCAGCAGGTTGTTGACCTCGTAGCGGTGGCGGTGGCGCTCGTAGACGACGGCCTCGCCGTAGATCTCGCGCACGCGCGTGGAGTCGTGGAGCTTGATCGGGTCGGCGCCGAGGCGCATCGTCCCGCCGAGGTCTGCGACCTCCTTCTGCTCCGGGAGCAGGTCGATCACCGGATGCGGCGTCTCGGGGTCCATCTCGGTCGAGTTGGCGCCCTCCAGGCCGGCCACGTTGCGGGCGAACTCGCTGACGGCGACGTGCATGCCCAGGCAGATGCCCAGGTAGGGGATCTGCTGCTCGCGCGCGACTCGCGCGGCGTGGATCTTGCCCTCCCACCCGCGCCCGCCGAAGCCGCCGGGGATCAGGATCCCGTCCACGCCGCTCAGCCGCTCCGTGGCCTGCGCCGGGTCGAGCAGCTGCTCGGAGTCGATCCAGTCGATCTCGACACGGCTGTCCTGCAGCGAGGCGGCGTGGCGGAGTGCCTCGGAGACCGACAGGTAGGCGTCCGCGAGCTGCACGTACTTGCCGACGAGCCCGATCCGCACGGTTCGCGTGGCACGCGCCGAGCGCTCGATCGGCTCCTTCCAGCGCCCGAGCTCCGGGACGGGCGCCTCGACGCCGAAGTGCTCGAGCACGAAGTCGTCGACGCCCTGCTCATTGAACGTCAGCGGCACCTTGTAGATGTCGTCGACGTCGCAAGCCGAGACGATCGCCTCCGCGGGAAGGCTGGCGAACAGCGCGATCTTGCGGCGGATCTCCGGCGAGAGCGAGCCCTCCGAGCGGCACATCAGCATGTCGGGCGCGATCCCGATGCGGCGCAGCTCGTTGACGGAGTGCTGCGTGGGCTTGGTCTTCAGCTCGCCGGCGTGACCGATGTAGGGGACGAGCGTGAGGTGGATGAACATGCAGCGCCGCCGGCCCACGTCCACCGGGAACTGGCGGATCGCCTCCAGGAACGGGAGCGACTCGATGTCGCCGACGGTGCCGCCGATCTCGGTGATCACGAAGTCGACGTCGCTCGACTCGGCGATCAGCGAGATCCGCTGCTTGATCTCGTCGGTGATGTGCGGGACGACCTGCACGGTTCCGCCGAGGTAGTCGCCGCGGCGCTCGCGGCGGATCACCGTGTCGTAGACGCCCCCGGCGGTCACGTTCGAGGCGCGGCTCGTGTTGGCGTCGGTGAAGCGCTCGTAGTGGCCGAGGTCGAGATCGGTCTCGGCCCCGTCCTCGGTGACGAACACCTCGCCGTGCTGGTAGGGCGACATCGTCCCCGGGTCGATGTTGATGTAGGGGTCGAACTTCTGCAGGCCGACCGTCAGGCCGCGCGAAACGAGCAGGCGCCCGATCGAGGCCGCCGCGATCCCCTTGCCGAGCGAGGACACCACGCCGCCGGTTACGAAGATGAACCGTGTCTTGCTGGGCGGCTGCGCGTGGCGGTCGGAGGAGGCGGTCATTAGGGCCTGCCCCAGGAGTCTAGTTCGCGCAACCCCGGAGTCCGTTCGATCAGCGCGGAGATCGATCGGAGCTCGCCGTAGACGGTGATCGCGAGCAGCAGCGCGAGGGCGATGAGCTGCCCCGTCCCCGACAGCGTCAGCACCAGCCAGAGCCCCGCGAGCGCCCCCAGCAGGTTGGACCCGGTATCCCCGAGCATCGCCCGCTCGCGCAGGTCGTATCCACCGGCGACGAGCGCCGGGCCCGCGAGCAGGCCGAGCGTCCACAGGGTCCGCACCTGCCCCGAGCCGATCGCCAGGCCGGCGCCGAGCGCGACGAACACCTTGACCGCCCTGCCGGGCCGCAGGTCCAGGAGGTTGAACACGTTCGTGGCGAGCACGAGCACCGCCGCGCCCAGCAGCCAGCGCCCGTCGGAGCGCTCGAGCCCGTCGACCACGAACAGGGCCAGCCCGAGCGAGCCAGCCGCCTTCAACGCTCCGGTCGAGAGCTCTCCGCGCAGCACGGCCGCGCCGTGACCGCGCCATCCACGGCGCGGTTGCCGCTGCGATCCAGGCGCCGTTTCGCCCCCGCCGAGCGTGTCGTCGATCAGCCCCAGCACGGCGATGCCGAGGGCGTAGATCGCCACGGGGACGATCTCGGGGTGGAAGATCGACTCCGGCGCGAGGCGCGCGATCAGCATCAGCGGGACCAGCGCGAGCGTCGCGGCGAGCGGGATCAGCACGCCGAGGGGGAAGGGCAAGCGCCTGCCGCGGTAGTTGCCCTGCACGTGCCCGCCCTCGGCCATCGCCCGCAGCAGCGCCGGCGCCAGCGCCACGGCGATCAGCGTGGCAAGCGCGAGCGGGAGGGCGTGCATCGCCTGAAGCTAGCGGCGCGAGCGGACGCGGCCTAGGGCCCCGCGCCCGTGCTGGAGCTGACCGCCGGCAGCAGCGAGTCGGCGGTCGCCTTCACGCCGAAGCTGCCGTTCGCGCCGGCGAGCGCGTAGAGCAGCGCGGCCTGGCCCGCCTGTTCGTTCAGGTCGTCCACGCTCGAGAGCTTGTGGCCTTTGAACCAGGGGATCTGGGAGGGCTGGGACCCCGTCATCTCGACCCCCACCGTCCGCACCCCGGTGGCGCCGATCCCCGCGACAAGCCCGTCTTCGAAGCGGGTGTCGGCTTCGGATTCCTGCGCGCTGACGCTGCCGGGTGGGTCGCTGCGCACGAGCACGACGCCTTCCAGCCGCGTGAGCTGGCCGTCGAAGGCGCTCAGCAGGCCGCCCCGCACCCGGCTCAGCAGCTCGGAGTTCACGCGCTGGCCGCCGCTGACGAGCTGGCGCCCCATCAGCTCGCCGAAGTGTTCGAGCAGCACCGGCGATTCGGCGAGCCCCGCGTAGTGGGTGCCGGCCGCCTCGCGCGCGATCCCCGTGAGGTTGAGCGGCTCGCGCACAGCGACGACGGTCGCGAGCGTGCCGTTGCCCTGCGACACGGCGGTCTTGACGAGCGAGTTGACCTGGTCGGAAGGTTCGCCGAGGAACACGAGGCCGACGCTGCGGCCGTTGAGCAGTTCGTGCACCGCGAGGGGATACAGGCCGCGCGAGAACGATTCCTGCGCCGTGAGATGGTCCTGGAGGGTGTCGGCCTGCTTGCGCGCTTCGCCGACTTCGGCGTTGAGGTTGTGGACGATGCCGCTCTTGGCGGAGGAGACGAGGTTGGTGTCCCCGATCGCGACTCCGATCAGCACGCCGAGCGCGAGCGCGAACAGGACGGCCGCGAGCGACAGGGCGTGGTAGCGGTAGTCGAACATGCGGCGGGCCTCGGGTCGGTCAGGAGCCCGCGCCGAACAGCGCCTGGAGCTTCAGCCAGACCAGTTCGGCGACGTCGTGCAGGGCCGGAGTCGCCCAGATCACCGCGACCATCGCGATCAGGCCGGCGGCGATCACGACGAGCAGCGGCGTCAGGCCCGGGCGCGGCTGGTACAGACGGCTGACGCCCTTGGCGTCGACGAGGATCTCGCCGACACGCAGGCGCGTCAGGAACGTCGAGGACATGCCGCGGCGGTTGCGGTCGAGGAACTCGACGAGATTGAACTGCGCGCCGACGGAGACGATCAGCCGCGCCCCCTTCTCGGCGGCGATCAGCATCGCGACGTCCTGGCTCGTGCCGGGCGCGGGCACGAGCTTGAAGGGCAGCCCGAGCTCCTCGAGCCGGCGGCGTCCGGGGGCGCGGCCGTCCGGGTAGGAGTGGACGACGAGCTCGGCGCCGCAACGCAGCGCGCGCTCGCTGGCCGAGTCCATGTCGCCGACGATCATGTCGGGCGAGAGGCCGGCCTCCAGCACCGCGTCCGCGCCGCCGTCGACGGCCACGATCAGCGGGCGCTTGTCGCGTATGAACGGGCGCAGCGCACGGATGTCGCGCTGGTGCTCGACGCCGCGGACGACGAGCAGCGTGGACCGGTCGCGGAAGTCGGTCAGGAAACGGGGCAGCGCGATCCGGCCCGTCAGCAGTTCGCGCTCCTCGCGCATGTGCTCGATCGTGTTGCGCGCGAAGCGCTCGAGGGCCTCGCCGACCTCGCGCCGCCGCGCCTCGGTGTCGGCGCGCACGCGCGGCAGGTCGAGGACGCGCCCGCGTGCGAGCAGCTCGCCGCGGCGCAGTATCTCCGCATCGAGCCGGCCGTCCTCGCTCCCCAGCGGGCGCAGCAGCAGCGGATCGCCGTCGCCCACGAGCCCGAACAGCGCGTCGTCGGGCATGTCCACGAGCACGATCCCGGCTTCGACGAGCAGCAGCGGCCCGAGGTTCGGATAGGTGCCGCTCGAGGAGGCGCGGCAGTTGACGACGGCCACGACCTCGGCGGCGATCAGCTCCTCGGCCGAGACGCGATCGACGTCGAGGTGGTCGATCAGCGCGATGTCGCCGGGGACCAGGTGCTTGACGAGCAGCTTGGTGCGCCGGCCCGGGCGCACCGGTCCTGTGACGGCCCGCGCCGCGAGCGGCTCGACCGCCGGGGCGGGCGCGCCCGCGTGCGGGATGCGACCCGCAGGGCTCGGTCTGGTCGCGGCCATCCCTGCCGAGGGTAACGCCCCGAGCGCGGCGGGGCGGCGCTGCATCGGCGCCTCAGGCCGCGCGCCGCAGGTCGCGGGCATGGCGCCGCGCCGCCGCATCGCCGCTGTCGGCGCCGAGCATCCTCACGAGCTCGGAGACGACCTCGGGCTCGGCCAGCTCGAGCACCGATGCGCGCGTCGGCTCCGCGCCCGTGTCCTTGACGATCGAGAAGTGCCGCGCGCCGAGCGAGGCGATCTGCGGGAGGTGCGTGATGCAGATGACCTGTCCCCGCTCGCCGAGCTCGCGCAGCCGCGCGCCGACGGCGTTGGCGGTGTGCCCGCCGATGCCCGCGTCGACCTCGTCGAAGACCAGCGTCGCCTGAGGCGCCGCAGCGCTCGCGACGCTCATGATCGCGAGCATCACGCGCGAGAGCTCGCCGCCGGAGGCGATGTCGCGCAGCGGCCCCGCGGGCACGCCCGGGTTGGGGGCGATCACAAACTCGACCGTGTCGCCGCCGCGGGGACCGGGCTCTGTCTCGCCAAGCACGACCTCGAAGCTCGCGTCCTGCATCGCCAGCGCGGGAAGCTGCCCGGTGACCTGCTTCGCGAATCCCGCCGCGCTCTTGCGCCGCGCCCGGCGCAGCGCCGCGACATGCACGGAGAGCTCCTCGCGGGCGCCCGCAAGCTCGTCCTCCCCCTTCTCGATCGCGACCTCGGCACCCGCCAGCTCTTCGTGGCGGGCGCGGGCCTGGGCGGCGAACTCGAGCACCGACTCGACGCTTCCGCCGTGCTTGCGGATCACCCGCTCGAGTCCCTCGAGCCGTGCTTCGACGGACTCGAGCGTGGGCTCGACGCCGGGCACGTCGAGATCCTCGAAGCCTGAGCCGGCGCCGTAGTCGCGCAGCTCCCCGGCGAGCTCCTGCGACTCGATCAGGGCGCCGCGCAGCCGCTCGGCGAGCCGGTCGAGTGAGGGGTCGAGCCCCGCGACGCCGCCCAGCGAATCCGCGGCGCGCGCGAGCAGCTCCGAGGCGCCCGCGGCCTCCCCGTCCTCGCCCGCCAGCGCGACGCAGGCGCCTCCGGCGGCGCCCGTCAGCGCGCCGGCGCTTCGCATCCGCTCGCGGGCGCCGAGCAGCCGTTCGTGCTCCGCGGCGTCGGGGCGCAGCTCGTCGATCTCGCCGAGCTCGAACTCCAGCAGGCCGAGCTCGCGCTCGCGATGCCCGGCCAGCACCGCCAGCTCCTCGAGGCGCGTCTCCAGCTCCCTGACGCGCGCGTGGGCGCTCGCGCACGCGTCGAGCCGGCGCTGCTGCTCGGCGCCGCACTCGGAGTCGAGGATCTGCATCTGGGCGGCGGCGAGCGTCAGCCGGCGATGCTCGTGCTGGCCGTAGAAGGAAAGCAGCAGCGCGCCGAGCTCGCGCAGGTCGGCGACGTTCGCGGCGCGCCCGCCGATGTAGGCCCGGGAGCGCCCGTCGGCCCCCAGCCGCCTGGCGAGCACGAGCTCCTCGGCGTCCGCACCCAGGAGCTCCCCGAGCCGTTCGCCTTCGAGAGGCGTGGCGGGCAGGTCGAAGATCCCCTCGACGTACGCCTCGGAGGCGCCGGGCCGTACGATCCCGGCGCGGGGCCGCCCGCCGAGGAGCAGGTCGAGCGCGTGCGCCAGCACCGTCTTGCCGGCGCCGGTCTCGCCGGTCAGCACGTTCAGGCCCGGGCCCAGGCGCAGGCTCGCGCGCTCGATCAGCAGCAGGTTCTCGACGGTCAGCTCGCGCAGCATCGCGGGCCAGGTGTACCAATGTCGCCCGACGGACCGCGCGGCCCTGGAGATCCGGGCCGTACCGGTGCATACTTCGTGTGGGCCGGAACGGATTCTGGCCGCCCGTACACTGCGGACAAGGCAAGGCATGGCTGCCGACGACTTCACTTCGAGCTTCGAGAACGCCCCTGCAGCTGGCTTCGAGTGGCCGGGCGCCGCCGAACTCGACGAGCGGCTGCAGGAGGAGATCGGGCGCGCCGAACGCCACGGCACGCATCTGAGCTGCCTGTTGATCGTCGTCGAGGATCTCGACGAGATGGCGGGCGAGCACGGCGGGGAGCTGCGCGAGCAGACCCTGGCCTACATAGCGGGCGCCCTGCGCCGCGAGGTGCGGCGCTTCGACCGTGTCGGCATGCCCAGCCAGCGCGAGCTGCTGATCGTGCTGCCGGGCGCGGACGGCCCGCGCGGGGAGATGGTGGCCCGCCGGGTGCTCGACCGGCTGCGGGCGATCAAGGTCGAAGCGCGCGGCCAGCGCGAGCCGCTGCGGATCTCGGTGGGGCTCGCGCCGTGGAGGGCGAACGTGACGTCCCCGCTGATGATCGCGCGGGCTCGAGCGGCGGCCGAGCGCTCCCTGAACGGCGAGAACGGGGCCGTCAGCGGGCCGCCGCAGGCGCTCGAGCGGTCCCTTCTGCAAGAGCCGACATCGCCGCCTTCATAATTCGCTGGGGTGCTTACCGGATCAGAGCTCTGGCTGCTTCGGCTGATGGCGGACCGCGGTCTTGCGCTGCTCGACGCGAGCAACGTGCTGCTGCTGATCGAGGAGAAGGGCGAGCTGCGCGTCGCCGGGGCGAGCGGCGGCCCGGTGCGGCTGCGGATCGCGCCCGTGCAGGGCACCGCGATCGGCGCGCTCTACCAGCGCGGCGAGTCGGTCGCGCTCGAGAAGCCACGCGGGCAGGATGCTGCGTTCCTGCACGAACTGGGATTGGAAGCGCGGTCGGTGCTGGCCGAGCCGTTCTCGATGGAGGGCCAGGGCGGCGGCCTCGCGATCGCGCTGCGCCGCGACGGCTCGTTCCGCAAGCCCGACCGTGAGGCGCTGAACGCGTTCGCGGACAGCGTCGCGACGCGGCTCGCCGCCGAGCGCTCGGTCGAGATCGAACGGCTGCGCTACGGCATGGAAGCCCGCGAGCGCGAGCGCACGCGGTGGGCACGCGAGATCCACGACGAGTCGATCCAGGGCATCGGCGCGCTGCGGATGCGCCTTGCGAACGCCCGCGACGTCGACGACAAGGAAGCGCTCGCGGCCGCGGTCGAGGAGGCCCTCGAGGGACTCGGCACCGAGATCGACGGGCTGCGCCACCTGATCACCGAGCTCCGCCCCGCGGCGCTCGACGACCTCGGCCTCGCAGCCGCGCTCGAGGCGCTCGCGCGCCGTGCGCAGGCGATCGACGGGCTCGACGTGACGACGGAGATCGAGTTCGGCCGCGACGAAGACCTGCACCCGGCCGAGGCGCACAACGGCGGCGGCCGGCTCGACCCGGAGCTCGAGTCTACGATCTACCGCGTCGTCCAGGAGGCGCTGACGAACGTCAGCCGCCATGCCGAAGCGACCCACGCCGTGATACGCCTGAGCGGCGACGAGCGCGAGGTCATCGCGAGCGTGATCGACGACGGCAAGGGCATGCCGGACAGCGCGCGCCTCGGCCCGCGCGAGGACGGCGGCGGCTTCGGGACGGGCGGGATGCGCGAGCGCGCCGAGCTCGTCGGGGGCGAGCTGGAGTGGCTCCAGGCGCCCGGCAAAGGCACGATGGTGCGGCTCACCGTCCCGCTCGCCGGGCGCCCGCAACCAGGCCAGCCGGTGCAGGCGCAGCCCGGCCTCTAAGGCTCCTCGCCGTCCTCCTCATCGCTGCCGCGCGGCTTGCGCAGCCAGTCCGCGAGCTGGGACCCCGCCGAGCCGATCGACTCGCCGGCATCGCGGAACGCGTCGCGGATCCGCTCGGCGTAGAACGTGACCGCCTCCCCGCCCTCCGCGCGCGGATCGACGGGCTCGTCGCGCCGCGGGTACTCCCCGGCGCCGACGATGCGGTCGAACTCCCCGGAGCGGACCCACGCCATCAGCTCGTGCGTGCGCTTGACCGGGAGCGGATGGGTCACGCCGAGCTCGAGCGTGAGCCGCGTGAAGCGCTCGAGAAGCCCGGGCTGCTCGGAGTAGTCGAGCCCCTGGCTCATGAACACGTCGAGGTCCAGCTCGGACACCATCGCCCCACCCGCGAGCGACATCAGCGTGCGGCACACCGCGAGCGGGTCCCGGGTCACCAGCGCCGCCGCGCGGTCCGCGCTCAGCTCGGTGGCGCGCCCCCACTCCAGCAGCGCGGTCCGCACAGGCATCAGCGGCAGCGGCAGGCGCGCCGAGCGGCCGAGGAGAACCAGGATCACGAGCGCGGTCCGGTAGAGCATGTGGTCGGAGAGGATGTGGGCCGCCTCGTGAGCGAAGACCGCCCGGCGCTGCGGGGGGTCGAGCAGCCGCACGAGCTCTGACTGCACGACCACGATCGGCTTCTTGGAGCCGATCGCCATCGCGTTCGGGCTCGGGTACTGGGTCAGGTACAGATCTGGCACCCGCTCGATGTCGAGCGTCGCGTAGGCGATCGCGTGCTCGCGCCACACGTCGCCGAGCTGCTCCTCGGAGAGCCGCACCGACGAGCCGAGGTAGCTCTGGCGCAGAGCCCGCTCGTAGCCGAGCTCGATCACCTTCCGCACGACCGCATCGAGGTACGGGATCGAAGCGAGCGTCGCCGTCGCGGCGCGGTCCGCAGGGTGTTGGAAGGCGCGCGGGGAGATGCCCTCGAGCTTGTGGCCCGGTACCGGAAGCGGAGCGGTGGCCATGCGCCCAGAGTACGACGCCGATGGCTGAGCATCGATCAGCGGTCCGGGGACCAAGTCTGACAAGGACGCAGCGAGCGACGTGTGCTCCGCACACGAGCGAGCGAGGACGCCGTCAGGCGCCGGTCATCGGACCGCTAATCCGCGAGGCCGACCTTGCGCACGTAGGCGGTGATCTCCGCCCGCGAGGAGAACCCGAGCTTCTCGATCGCGCGAGCCCGGTAGGTCTTCACGGTGCGCTCCGCGACGTTCAGCTTCTCGGCGATCTCCGGGTTCGTGTAGCCGTTGGCGATCAGCCGCACGACCTCGCGCTCGCGGTCGGACAGCACGACGGTGTCGCCGCCGCCGCCGGACTCTTCGCCGGTCGCCATCAGCGCGCCGAGGCGCGGGTGCAGGTAGTTGCCGCCGGCCACGGCGAGCCTGAAGGCCTGCAGCAGCTCAGCCGGCTCGGCCTCCTTCAGCACGTAGGAGCGCGCGCCGGCGCGCAGCGCCTGGCGGGCGTACTCCGGGTCCTCGCGCATCGTGAGGATCGCGACCGCCAGCGTCGGGTGGGCGATGAAGCACGAGGGCAGCGCACCGAGGCTGGAGCCCCCCGGCATCGTCAGGTCGAGCGTCAACAGGTCGGGCTTCTGCTCGCGCACGAGCCGCACCATCGACGGGATGTCGGCGGCTTCGGCGACGACCTCGAACTCGCCGCTCTGACGTTCGAGCACGGCGCGGATGCCGTCGCGCACGACGGTGTGGTCGTCGGCGATGATCACCGTCGTCGGCTTGGTGCTGTCGGGGGCAGCGGCGGCCATCCTCCCAACGTATCGGCAGGCCAGGACCGATCTTGGAGTGGCGGATGACAAATCCGCCCTCGGGGCGGGTGAGTGCACAAGTAGACGAGTCTCCGCGGTTGGCATAGCGTCCTGCTTATGGCTGTGGTTCTGCGCTCGCCGCGCGTCCGGCGGATCCTGGCCGGGTTCACGATCAACCGCCTCGGCAGCTTCTTCGGGCTGATCGCGCTGCTGGTCCTCGTGTATGACCAGACGGGCAGCGGACTCGCCGTGGCGGGGCTGCTGCTGGCCTGGCAGGCGCTGCCCGCGTTCACCGTGCCCCCGCTCGTCGCGCGCGCCGAGGCCTCAGTGCACGGCCGCGAGCTGACCGGCCTCTACCTCTTCGAGGCCGTGGCGACCGGCCTGCTGGCGTTCTTCGCGAGCCACTTCTGGCTGCCCGTGGTGCTGCTGCTGGCATGGCTCGACGGCACGGCGGCGCTCGCGGCGAGCGCGCTCCTGCGCGCCGCGCTCGCGCGCGCGGCGCGCGAGGAGGCCGAGCATGAGCCGGCAGCGGAGGCTCCCGGCGACGCGGAAGGGGCGGCCAACGCGGCCGTCAACGTCGCGTTCTCCTCGACCTTCGTTCTCGGGCCCGCGCTCGGCGGCGTGCTCGTCGCGGCGATCGGGGCATCCGCGACGCTGATCGTCGACGTCGCCTCGTTCGTGGTGTGCGGCGCGCTGCTCGCGGACCTTCGCACGCATGTCAGCGAGGCAGCAGGCGACTCCGTGCGCGCCCGCCTGATCGCCGCGCGCGACTACGTGCGCTCGCGGGCACGGCTGCGGACGATCCTGATCGTCTACGCGGGCGCGCTCGCACTGTTCGAGGCGGCGGCGCCGATCGAGGTCGCGTTCGCGAAGTCGACGTTGCTCTCGGGCGACCGGGGGCTTGGGTTGCTGCTGACCGCGTGGGGCGGCGGCGCCGTCGTCGGCAGCCTCGTGTTCGCGCGGCTCACGCGACGCCCGCTGGCCCCGCTTCTGAGCCTCGGCACGCTCGCAATCGGCCTCGCCGACCTCGGCTTCGCCCTCTCCCCCGGCCTCGGGATCGCCTGCATCGCCGCCGTCGTGGGCGGCCTCGGCAACGGCATCGAGCTGCCGGCGATCATGGGACTCGTGCAGCAGCTCTCCCCGGGCGAGATGCACGGCAGGCTGATGGGCGCGGTGGAATCGCTGACCGCGCTGTCGCTCGCTGTCGGGCTGCTGATCGGCGGAGCGCTACTGGCGGCGCTCACGGTGCGCGTCTCGTTCGCGGTCGTGGCGGCCGCGACGATCGCGACCGCCGTCGCGCTCTTCCTGCTCACAGGCTCCCCGGAAGAGCCCGTGGAGCCCGCCGCGCCGGCGCGACGGGGCGACGGCGCCGCGCCGGAGCCGCGGATCGGGCCGGCCGCCCCCGACGGCGCCCCGCTGAACGACCGCTGAGTCGCGCGCCACGGCGGGGACGGCGTTCCAAGGGTCCGACTTCCGCTCCCCCCTGGAACCACTGAGAATCGCCCGCCGCGGCCGTGGCCGCGCGTCCTGGGCGCCCGACTACCGGTTGCCCCTTAAGTGCGGAGTTTTGACGGCCGTTAAGTACGACAGGACCGGTATGTGGAGCGAAACCCTCAAGAAACGTGGGCTGCAGGCTTTCGAGCTCATGCTGCTCGCGGCGACGCTTGCCGCGGCGGTGCTCGTCGGGCGCCGCTCGGAATGGCATCCGGTGGCGCTGCCCGTGTTGCTGATCGGGCTCGCGTTCTTCAGCGAGTGGTTCAGCATCGAACTCAGCGAAGGCACGCTCAGCGCCTCGACGATCGCGATCGTGCTCGCGATCGGCGTCCTCGGGCCCGGCCCAGCCGCGGCCTGCGGCGTGGTCGCCGTTGTCATCAGCTCGGCCGCCCGGCGCGTGCCGCTGCGACTGTGGCTCAACAACCTCGCCGCGTTCGCGGCCGTCCCGTTCGCCGCCGGCCTCGCGGTGCGGGAGATCGCCGATCGCTTCGGGCTGCTCGACGGCCGCACCTCGCACAGCATCGTGCTCGGGCTGGTGGTGCTCGGGGTGTTCGCGATCGCGCTGGCGGTCAACTTCCTGTTCGTCGGCATGCGCGTCCTGGTCGAGGACGGCTACCCGCTGCGCCGCCAGCTCCCGGAGTTCCTGCCGCTGCTGCCGGGCGAGATCGCCGCCGGCGCGCTCGCCGCGCTGCTCGCGGTCGCCTACAAGGCCGTGGGGCTTCCCGTGCTGATCGCGGCGATCCTCGTCCTGCTGATCTTCCAGCACCTGATCGGCGCGCTGCTGCGCTCGGAGGAGCGCGCCGAGCACCTGCAGGCGCGCTCGCGCCAGCTCGTCGGCCTGCAGCTCGGCGTGCTGCGGACGCTGGTCCGGGCGCTCGAGATGCGCGACGAGACGACCGCCCGCCACGCCGCCGCGGTCGCGGCCTACGCAGCGGCCCTGGGCCGGGAGGTCAACTGCTCGGAGGAGGATCTCGACGTGATCCGCGCGGCCGGGCTGCTCCACGAGATCGGGAAGTTCACCTGGCCCGACCGGGTGCTCCACGCCAAGACGCTCTCGCCCGAGGACGAGGGGATCGTCAAGACCCACCCGCAGGTGGGCTCGATCCTCGTGGGAGCGCTCGACGGCTACGGGCCGGTGGCAGAGGCGATCCTCTACCACCGCGAGCGCATGGACGGCCGCGGCTATCCGGCGGGGCTGATCGGCGCGGAGATCCCGCTCGCCTCGCGGATCCTCGCCGTCTGCTCGACCTACGACACGATGACGCGCGAGAGCCCGTACAAACACGCGATCGACAGCCGGGAGGCCGCCGAGGAGCTGCGCGTCGCGGCCCGCAACGGGCAGCTCGATCCGGATCTCGTCGAGTCGTTCATCACACTGCTCGCGCGCGAAGGAGACGAGTTCGCCACGGCGACCGACTTCGAGGACGAGCTGGAATTCGAGCGGCGGGTGCGCGACATGGCCGAACCGGCGGATTTCGACCCCTCACGGCGTGCGCCGGTGCAGTTCGGGCGCCAGTGGTTCGGCCGGCGCCGCGAAGGCGCGCCTCACTGAGGCGACGCGCCGGCAGACTTCCGATGCAGGCTTAAAACAACGAAGGCGCCCCTTGACGGGCGCCTTCGTCATACAACGTTGTTAGCCCATACGGAATTCGGACATCAATGCCTCCGGAGTCGTTCGGCTTGCCGGACGCTCGCCCTCCGGTCTCCGTCCCTTTGGAATCGCGCGCCACCTATGAGTAGGTTTGGGCAGGATAACCCAGGATGCGACAGAAAGTCCAGTTTGCCTACCTTTGTGCACGTTCACTTGCAGCGCGTACCTTCCGTCCCGACGCGGCATCGATCCCGGAATCCGCTCTGCGAGCGCGATCGCGGCATCTCCCGCGCGCGGCGGCCCGGTCAGCTCGCGGGCCGCGCGACCGGCCCTGAAGGAGAGTGGCGGGGTCGCCCGAGCGACATCCTCGGCAAGGCGACGCTTCCCGCTGTGCTTCGCCCAAAACGTCCACAAAGCTGAGCGGCGCTCAAGCCCGGCGCTCGATCTGACGACACAGAGGAGGACCCCGGGCGGAGCAAGCGCCGCCCACGACCCGATCGAGGCCAAATGCCCCCGACCATCTCTCCCAGCGATCGCCAGCTCGTCTTCACCAGCTCGCAGGCCGCGCTGTACCTCGGCGTGTCGCTCGCGACGATCCGGCGCTGGACGGACGCCGGGCACATCGCCTGCTACCGCACGCCGGGCGGCCAGCGCCGCTTCTCGCGCGCCCAGCTCGACAGCTTCGTCGCGTCGATGAGCCAGAACGGCGCCGCCCAGAGCGCCCGCGCGGACGCGAACGGCGCGCAGGTCGCCTGACGGCGGCGAAGCTCGCCGCCGGCCCTGCGCTCGCCGGGGAGCGAGGGCGGGCCTCAGCTCGCGAGGCGGCCGAACTTCTCGCGCAGCCGCCTGTAGAACGAGCTTCCGGGGAGCTGGGCCAGCGTGCCCAGGTCTTTGACGAAATGGGCGTGCACGACGCCGCCGGCCTCGAGCCGGCCGGCCGGACGGCCGTCCAGGGCGACGTCGAGCGGCTGCCGCGCGCCGCTGCGAATCGTGATGCGATCGCCGGGGGCGACGACGAGCGCGCGCGCCGTCATCGAGTGCGGAGCGATGAAGGAGACGACGAGCCCTTCGACCCCCCACGCCATCACGGGTCCGCCGTTGGCGAGGTTGTAGCCGGTCGAGCCGGCCGGGGTCGCGACCACGAGGCCGTCGCAGCGAACGCTGCCGGCCTCCTCGCCGTCGAGCGAGTAGGACAGCTCGGCAACCCGATCGCCCACTTTCCGGGTGATCGCAAGGTCGTTCATCGCGTGCTGCGGCCCGTTGCCGGGCAGCTCCACCGCGATCGCGGGCAGCTTCAGGAGCTCGAACTCGCCCTGCAGTGCACGGCGCACACCGCCCGGCAGGTCGTCGTGCTCGACGGTGGCCAGGAAGCCGATCTCTCCGTAGTTGATGCCGAACACCGGCACGCCGGTGCCCGCGTAGTAGTGCAGCGCGCGCAGGATCGTGCCGTCGCCGCCGAGCGCCACCACGAGCTCGACGTCGCGCTCCACTGGCGCGTCCAGGGCGATCCCCTCGGCGGGCCGAAGGCCGAGCTTGGCGGTCTCCTCGGGGTCGAAGCGCAGCGTCACGTCCGCCGCGAGGGCCTGCGAGGAGAGCTCGGCGAGCGCCGGGGCGACCTCCTCGGGGTGGCGGTGCGTGAAGACCGTGATCTGCCTCATGGCTCGACCTCCATCGCGAGCGCATCGAGGCCCGCCGCGTCTCGCAGCGCGCCCTCCCGGGAGCCCTCGGCCAGCCACATGAACGTCTCGCGGTTGCCCTTCGGCCCGGGCAGGCCGGAGGAGCGATAGACGACCACGCTCTCGCCGAGCGCGAGCGCCGCCTCGCCGGCCGCCACGAGCGCGTCGCGCCGGGCGGCGGCGTCGCGCACGACGCCGCCCTTGCCGACCCGTCCGCGTCCGACCTCGAACTGCGGCTTGACGAGCGCGAGCACGTCGTGCTCGCCCGTGAGGCAGGAGATCACAGGCCCGAGCACCTTCGCCAGCGAGATGAACGAGACGTCGACGACGGCCAGCGACGGCGGCTCGTCTGCGCCGAGGCGCGCCGCCGGCAGCATCGCAGGCTGCAGCTTGCGGGCGTTTGTGCGCTCCAGGACCTGCACGCGGGGATCCTGGCGCATGCCGTAGTCGAGCAGGCCGTAGCCCACGTCGAGGGCGATCACCTCGCGCGCGCCGCGCTGGAGCAGGCAGTCGGTGAAGCCTCCGGTCGAAGCTCCGACGTCCAGCCCGCGGCGCCCGTCGATCTCCAGGCCGAACGCGTCCAGGGCGTTTGCGAGCTTGATCCCGCCGCGCGAGACGAACGCCGGCCGCTCGCTGACGGCGAGCACCTCCTCCGCGTCGATCAGCTCCCCCGGCTTGGCCGCGCGCCGTTCGCCGCGCCCAACGCGAACCTCGCCCGCCATCACCGACGCCGCCGCGCGGGTCCTGGACGGGAAAAGGCCACGTTCGGCCAGCACTGTGTCCAGGCGCCGCTTGACCATCGCCGGAAACCCTTGCACACGGTGGATGTGCCCGGCAGGCCTGCAGCCTCGCTGGCGGAACCTGCGCGATGCCACGGGAGTGTGCGCGATGTCACACAGAACACGTGTTCGGCCGGGCAACATAAATCGTGATCGCGAGAGAGGCCTTTTCTTCATCTCTCTCCTGAATCCCTCCTCCCTCGAAACGGCCCGCTCTCCCCGGCGGGTCGTTTCACGAGACGGCCCGCTCCCCCAGCGGGTCGTTTCATTTAACGGCTGTTCGCGCTCCCGGCTCGCAGCGTGCGGCGCACCCCGGAGCGCAGCCGCGCCCCGTCCAGCACGCTCGAGAGCGCCAGGTAGGCGCCGCCCCGCACGCGGTGGCCGTTGACCATGTTGGTCGCGCCGACCCGGTAGTAGTACATACCGCGCAGCTTGCGGCCGCGCTTGAAGCGCCCCCAGGCCGAGGCCGACGCGAGCCGGGCCTCGAACTCCTCGGCGCCGATCGGCGGCTCGCCCCGCGCGCGCCGGCGTTCGTTCTCGCTGAGGCGCTGGACGTTCAGCTGCTGGTCCCAGAAGCGCGCGAGCTGGACGGAGCCCGAGCGCTTGCGGTAGTACACGAGCGGCTCGGCCACGTTCAGGACGACGCCGCGCTCGGCCATCAAGCAGAAGAAGTGGAAGTCGTCGGCCGCCCCGTACTCGGTCGTGTAGCCGCCGACGGCATCGAAATCGGCGCGCGCGTACAGGGCCGAGGAGTGGATCACGAAGAACAGCCGGCCCTCGCGCCTGATCGCGTCGTACTCGGCCTCGTTCGTCGGCCCCATCCGCGCCGGCGAGATCACCTTGCCGGCGTCGTTCATGTTCAGCCCGTACGCGCCGATCAGCGCGATCCGGCGCTTTCCGGTCCAGTTGGAGATCACCTCCGCCTGGCGCTCGAGCCTGTTCGGCGCCCAGACGTCGTCGGAGTCGCAGGTCGCGATCCATTCCCCGCTCGTCGCCTCGATCGCGCGGTTGCGCGCCGCCACGACCCCGCCCCGCTCGGGCTGTCGCAGGTAGCGGACCGGCAGCTCGCCGGCGTGCTCCTCGGCGAACCGCGCGACGAGGAGCTCGGTGTCGTCGTCGGAGGCGTCGTCGCACACCACGACCTCGATCGGGCGCAGCGTCTGGCCGGCGATCGCCGCGAGCGTGTCGCGAATGCGCCGCGCGTCGTTGAAGCTCGGGACGACGGCCGAGATCGTGCCCTCGCGCGGGGGCGCGGGCGTCTGCGCCTGCCCCTCCTGCTGCGACTCCGGCACGGCGGGACGCGGCCTAGGCGCCGACGACGGCCGAGCCGGAGCCCTGCTCGGCCGGGCTCGCGTCGCCGAGAGCGAGCAGGATCCGCTCGGCGATCCGCTCGCCGGTGAAACCAACCTCCTCGTGCAGCAGCGCCGGCTTGCCGTGCGTGACATAGCGGTCGGGCAGCCCGACCCGCATGATGCGAACGGCCGCCGCCCGCGGCGTGCCGGTCTCGTTGAGCGTCTCCCACACGGCGGAGCCGAAGCCACCCGCCAGGACCCCCTCCTCGACGGTCACGAGCAGGTCGTGCTCGGCGGCGAGCTGGGCGACGAGCCCGGCGTCGAGGGGCTTGGCAAAGCGCGCGTCGGCCACCGTGACCGCCAAGCCGCGCTCGCCGAGCAGCTCGGCGGCCTCGAGCGACTTGCTCACGCCCGTGCCGTAGCCGACCAGCGCCACGCGGCGCCCGGCGCCGGCCGCTTCGGGGTCGGCCGGGACGAGGATCTCGCCGGTGCCGATCGCGATCGTCTCGACGGCCTTCGGGATCGGCACGCCCACTGCCTCGCCGCGCGGGTAGCGCAGCGCGCTCGGCCCGTCGTGCTCGATCGCCGTGCGCAGCATCCGCACGAGCATCGCCTCGTCGCGCGGCGCCATCAGCACGATGTTGGGCAGGCAGCGCATGTAGGCGATGTCGAACGCCCCGTGGTGGGTCGGGCCGTCGTCGCCGACGAGGCCGGCGCGATCCATCGCGAAGACGACGTCGAGCTTCTGCAGGCAGACGTCGTGAACGATCTGGTCGTAGGCGCGCTGCAGGAACGTCGAGTACACGGCGACGACCGGCTTGACGCCCTGGAGCGAGAGCCCGCTCGCGAACAGCACCGCCTGCTGCTCGGCGATGCCGACGTCGAAGTAGCGCTCGGGCATCGCCTTCTGCAGGATGCTGAGGCCCGTGCCCGAGTTCATCGCGGCGGTGATGCCGACGACGCGCTCGTCGCGTTCGCACTCGCGCACGAGCGCCTCGCCGAAGACCTGCGTGTACTGCGGCGGGGGGACCGCGGCCTTGGCGGCGCCGTTGCCACTCGACGGGCTCGTCGGGGAGCCGTTGAGGATCGACTTCGGCTTGGCGGCGTGCCACTTCTCCATCCCCTCCAAGCCGCCTTCCTCGGCGGGAGCGAAACCCTTCCCCTTGACGGTCGCGATGTGCACCACGACGGGCCGTTCGGCGGCGAGCGCCTCGCGCAGCGCGAGGCGCAGCGCTTTGACGTCGTGGCCGTCGACGACGCCCATGTAGGCCCAGTCGAGCTCCTCCCACCACAGGCCGGGCGCCCAGAACGCCTTGATCGACTCCTTCAGATGCGGCCCGAGGCGCTCGAAGGCCGCGCCGATCCCGATCGGCAGTCGCGTCAGGCCACCCTCGATGTCCGAGCGCGCGTGCCAGAGCTTCGGGTTCAGGCGGACGCGGTTGAAGTAGCGCGACAGCGCGCCGACGTTCGGCGAGATCGACATGCCGTTGTCGTTGAGTACGACGACGATCGGCGTGCCGAGTCCTCCGGCCTGGCCGATCGCCTCGAAGGCGACGCCGCCCGTCATCGCGCCGTCGCCGATCACGGCGACCACCTTGCCGTCGGCATCGCTGCCCGCCTCGGCGCCCGACAGCCGCATCCCCTCCTTGATCCCGACGGCGTAGCCGATCGACGTCGAGGCGTGCCCGGCGCCCATGATGTCGTGCGGCGACTCGGCGATCGAGCAGAAGGGCGCGAGGCCGCCGTACCGGCGGATCGTGCTCAGCCGCTCGCGCCGGCCGGTGAGAACCTTGTGCGGGTAGGCCTGGTGGCCGACGTCCCACAGGATCTTGTCGCGCGGCGAGTCCAGCAGCGAGTGGAGCGCGACGGCGAGCTCGCAGGTGCCGAGGTTCGCGCCGAAGTGCCCGCCGATCTCCCCGACGGTGTCGATGATGTGCTCGCGGACCTCCTGTGCGAGCTCGCTCAGCTCCTGGTCGGAGAGCTCATGCAGGTCGTCCGGGCCGTTGATCTTCTCGAGCTGGCTCATGAGGTGCGGGTGAAGATGAAGTCGGTGATGTCCTCGAGCTCGCCGGTCGCTCCGGCACGGGCGCCTCCGCCGGCGGCCAGTTCCGCGAGCGCCTCGCGCGCCGTCCGATGCGACTCGGCCGCGAGCTCCCTGGCCCGCTCGATGCCGAACTCGCTCACGTAGGTTCGCTTCCCGTGGCGCTCATCGCTTCCCCGTGGCTTTCCAAGAGCGTCGTCAGTTCCAATCACATCGAGTATGTCGTCGACGATCTGGAAGAGCACGCCCAGCTCAGCGGCGAAGCGGCCGAAGGGGGCGGTCTCAGGGGCGTCGGCGGTCCCCGTCAACAGTAGTACGCAGAGCACCGAGGCGCCAATGAGACGGCCTGTCTTCAGCTCGTGCAGCCTGCGCAGGGCGGCCGCGCCGTCGGGCGCCGGCGCGCTGATGTCGGCGTATTGACCGCCGACCATGCCGTTGACGCCCGTCGCCGCGGCGAGCTCCGCGGCCGCCGCGAGCACGCGAGCAGGGTCGCTGCGCTGGTGGGTGAGCAGGTGGCGGAACGCCTCCGCGTACAGCCCGTCACCTGCGAGGATCGCCACCCCCTCCCCGAACTTGACATGGCACGTCGGCTGGCCGCGGCGCAGGTCGTCGTCGTCCATCGCCGGGAGGTCGTCGTGGATCAGCGAGTAGGTGTGGATCAGCTCCAGCGCCGCGGCCAGCGGCAGGACCTCGTCCTGCTCCAGGCCGACCGCGCGGGCCGTCGCGAGCGCGAGCACGGGCCGGATCCGCTTGCCGCCCGCCAGCAGCGAGTAGCGCATCGCCTCCTCCAGGCCCGCCGTCAGGGCCTCGTCGGAGAACCGCAACCCCTCCAGGTAGGTCTCGACCTCCTCGCGGAGGTGGTCGGGATAGCTGGCGCTCACCTGCTGCGCGCGCCTAGAGCAGGCTGTCCTGGCCGGGGGGCGGTGCCGAGACCTCGGCGCGCGTCAGTTGCTCGAGCTCCGCTGCCGCCTGCGTGGCGATCGCCGCGCAGTCCTCGACCACCGTCGCGGCGGCGTCGGGCGAGAGCTCGCCGGAGCGCAGCTGCTCGGCTGCCCGCCCGAGGCGGCCGATCATGTCGTCGAGTTGCTCGATGCTGCTCATGGGATGCGCGCATTCTCGCGCACCTCGCGCAGGACTGCCGCGAGCACGCCGTTGACGAAGCCGGGCGCGTCGGTGCCACAGAACGTCTTGGCCGTCTCGACGGCCTCCTCGATCGCCCCCTCGGGCGGGATCGGGTGATCCGCGGGCGCCGCGTCCGGGTGCAGGATCTCGATCAGGGCGACCCGCATGATGCTGCGCTCCAGGGGCTGCAGGCGCTCGACCGACCAGCCGCGGGCGTGCCGGTCGATGACCTCGTCGAGCTCCTCGGCGCGGTCGGCGGCCGCGTGCGCGAGCGCACGAGCGAACAGCGAGGCCTGCGGCGGCAGCGTCTCGGCCAACGGCCGGCCGGTCAGGTCGTGCTGGTAGAGCGCGACGACGGCGGCGCGGCGCTGGTCGCTTCGGCGCATAAGGACAATCTAGGCGCGCGCGACGTACTCGCCGGAGCGCGTGTCGACGCGGATCCTCTCGCCGCGCTCGACGAACAGGGGCACCTGGATGACCGCGCCCGTCTCGAGCGTCGCCGGCTTCGTGCCGCCACCCGAGACCGAATCGCCGCGAAGCCCCGGGTCGGCCTGGGTCACCTCGAGCTCGACGGCGCTCGGGAGCTGCACGTCGGAGGGCTCGCCGTCGATGAACAGCACGTCGACTTCGCTGCTCGCGGCCAGCCAGCGCAGCGGGTCGGCGAGCGTCTTCTCCGGGACGGCGAGCTGTTCGAACGACTCGCTGTCCATGAAGTGGGCGTCGGATCCGTCGGCGTAGAGGAACTGCATCTTGCGCGCCTCGGTGCGAACGTCGCGGAACTTCTCACCGGCCCGGAAGGTCTTGTCGATCACGTTGCCGTCGGAGGCGCGGCGCAGCTTCGTACGCACGAACGCGCCGCCCTTGCCGGGCTTGACGTGCTGGAACTCGACGATCTTGTAGATCGTCCCGTCCACCTCGATGTGGTTGCCGTTTTTGAACTGGTTGGTCGTTATTGGCACGGCCGAGCATCATAGGAGGATCGTGCCTCGGCCCAGGGGTGGTGCTCCCAGCGAGCCCGCGTTCAACGATCGGAGGACCCTCGTGCAGATACGACCCGGAGTGTTCGTCGCGCCAGAGTCGGAGCAGGGATGGGAGCCTGACCCCGAAGTGGGCGGCGAGATGAGAGCTCTCTGCGGGGTGGACGGCATCGAAGCCGGGATGTCGCGCTTCGATCGGGATCCTGGACCGATCTCGTGGACGTTGCCGGCCCGGGAGACGTTCCTCGTGCTCGAAGGAGAAGCGAGGATCGAACTCGACGGCGGGGAGCCGATCACGCTGCGGCCAGGGGACACGGCGTCGTTCCCGGCAAAGACACGGACGACCTGGCGCCTGACGACCCCGTTTCGAGAGTTCTGGGTACTCGCGGGCTGAGTCTCCAGCCACGATGTGGGTGGGGCTCTCCGAGCGCCCGGCTTGAAATCGCGCCCGGCCGAGCAACCTATGAGGATCGTGAAAGCGTTCTTGCTCGGTGTGCTCGGCACCCTGCTTCTTGCGGCCGCCGGCTGCGGTGCAGCCGGCACCTCCGGCGCGACGACCGAACTCGCCCGGGTGCGAACGAGCACGCGCTGTCCCTCGGCTCCCTCGCTGGATGCCCGAACGGCAAGCCCGACGACTCTCGTCCCGGATACCCCGAAGCGTGCTTTGATCTGCCGCTACAACCCGCCGTCCCTCGGCCGGCCGCATAGCGGGTTCTCGCTTGCAGGAGCGCGCTGGACGGCGTCCTCCAACCGAGTCGAGCGGCTTGCGCACCTGCTGAACGAGCTGCCCCCGATCGCCAACCCTGCGCCGAGTTGTCCGGTCTTCGGAGGACGCACGGACCTGATCGTCTTTCTGTACGCGAACCGCAGGCCGGCCAGGGTCCGGGTCAAACGCAGCGGATGCACACCCGTCAGCAACGGACGAGTGACCCGGTACGGACTTGGACTGCCGGTTCGCGAATCAGCCCACTGGCCGGACGAAGGGCTCCTCTAGGCCCGCCCCCGCCCCGGCGCGCCGCGACCTACTCGGGATCTCATCCGTGCACGGGGCGCTCCGGGCGAGCGCGGGCGCCGCGAACGATCCATCGGCAGACGTCCGTCCGCAACGCCTGTCTCCCACTGGACACCGCGGCCCGGCACGCGAGCGCCGCGACGCCACGTGCGGCAAACCGCCGCGCGCGGCGCCTCTCTCTATCCCCCGATCACGGGCAGCACCGGCGAGCAGGCGCCGGCGACCGGATGCTTCGCGTCGAGCGCGCTCAGCACGTCCGCGTCGGCGATGTGGTCGTAGGGCATCGAGAGGTGCTCGCCCTGGTCCAGCGCGCACTGCTGCTGGAGCAGGATGTTCGTCACCCTCTTGCCAGACATGAACGCGGAGGTGTAGGGCGTCACGACCTCGTCTTTGTTGGACTCGATCACCGTGTAGCGGACCTTCCCAACCGTTTCGCCGCCTGCGTTCAGCTTCGTCAGGAACGGCGAGCCCGCTTCCTGTTCTTCGCACGCCTGGCACAGGCCGAGGAAGGAGTTCGCGCCGGGGAGCATCTTGCCGAGCGTGAACAGCCCGTTGACGGTCGTGCCGTGGTTGGAGGGTGCGAGGCCGACGAGGGTGTGCACCTTCGGCGCGCCGCCCAGAAAGCGCAGGTAGTAGCGCGGCATCATCCCGCCCTGCGAATGGCCGACCATGTCGACCTGGCCGGCGCCGGTCGCGCTGAGCACCTTCTGCACGAACGCGCCGAGTTCTTCGGCCGAGGTCGCGATCGGACCGGTCGCGTCGACGCCGAGTTCGCCGCTGCCGTTGGAGGAGCCGTAGTTGAGCGCGAACACGCAGTAGCCGTTGTCGACGAACAGCGGCGAGAGCGCCTGCCAGCTGTCGGCCATGTCGGCGAACGTGCCGTGCACGAGCACCACCGGGCGCGGGTGGGCCCGGGTGGTCTTGCAGCTCCAGTTGTTCGCGCCGGGGGGCGCGGCGGTCGGGCTCGCGTGGGCGTACCCGGTCGCGCCGTCGTATTCGACCGGCAGCGTTTCCGCGGCACCCGCGCCGGCGGGCCCCGCGGCGGCGCAAGCGCAGGCGGCGGCGATCGTCGCAGCGAGGGCGGCGAACAGGCGGCGGGACGTCATGTGGCTCTCCCTCTGTGGTTTGGGTGCGCGGCCGCCGGACCACGACACCCCAGCGCGAGACGAGACGAGCCGTTCCTGGTTTGTACCAGACATGGACACGGCTGTGCGCGTCTGTCAGGTCCAGTCAGCCGATGATCGTCAGGCCCTTCGGGAGCGCCGTCAGCACGTCGCAGCCTCCCTCGCGCACCACCGCGAGGTCCTCGATCCGCACGCCCAGCTCATCGGGTACGTAGACGCCGGGCTCGACGCTCACGACGTTGCCCGCGAGCAGCGGCTGCTCCGGCGCGGTGCGCGACAGGCGCGGCGCCTCGTGGATCTCCAGCCCCACGCCGTGGCCGAGCCCGTGGCCGAACTCGGCGCCGCGGCCCGCCGCGTCGATCACCCCCCGTGCCACCGCGTCGACCTCGCGGCCGTTCGGCCCCGCCCGCAGCGCCTGCAGGCCCGCGATCTGCGCCGCGAGCACCAGCTCGTAGATCTCGCGCGCCTGCGTCGAGAGCCCATCGCCCGTCGCGACCGTGCGGGTGCAATCCGAGCAGTAGCCCTGCAGTCGCGCCCCCCAGTCGATCGTCACCAGCACGTCGGGCGGGATCTCGACCTCCCGCGGCTGCGCGTGCGGGAGCGCGCCGTGCTCGGCGGCCGCGACGATCGACGGGAAGCTCGGCTCCTCGGCGCCCAGCCGCCGCATCCGCGTCTCGAGGTCCAGCGCGACCTCACGCTCGGTGCGTCCGACGAGGCCGGCTTCGAGCACCTCGCGCAACGCCTCGTCGGCCAGCGCGCAGGCGGCGGCGATCGCGGCGACCTCCGCGGGTTCCTTCACCACCCGCTGCTCCTCGACGAGGCCGTTGGCCGGCACGAGCTCCCACGGCGGCACGAGCAGCTCGCTCAGGCGGCGGTGCCCGTGCACGGTCAGCTTCGTCTCGTCGAAGCCAACGCGCCCTCCGTTCTCGCCAAGGACCGCCGGGAGCGAGTCGCGCAGCTCCCCGGTGACCGTCGCGTGCTCGAACTCGGCGGGCACCTCGGCGGCCGCCTGCGCCGTGTAGCGGAAGTCGGTCAGGAACGCCGGAGGCGCCCCGCCCGCGGGGCGCAGCACCGCGAGCCCGTTCGTGCCGGTGTAGCCGCTGATGTAGCGCAGGTCGAACGGCGCGTCGACGAGCAAGGCGTCGAGCTTCAGCTCGACCAGGCGGGCGCCGAGCCGCGCCAGCCGCGCGGCGATTCCCTCGGCCGCGTCCACTCCGCTCACGACGCCACTCCGTCGATCCGCTCGCGCAGCAGCGCGAGCGCCTCGCGGTAGCCGTCGGGGCCCTGCCCTCGGACGGCCGCGAAGCAGAGCCCGTCGAGCACCGACAGCCGCCGCCACTGCTCGCGCGATGTCGGGTCGGAGAGGTGCACCTCGATCGCGGGCGCGCCGGCGATCTCCAGCGCGTCGCGGATCGCCCAGGAGTAATGGGTCCAGGCGCCCGGGTTCAGCACGAGCCCGGCGGCGACGCCGCGCGCGCCGTGCAGGCGCTCGACGTAGGCGCCCTCGTGGTTGGTCTGAAAGCAGCGCACCTCCAGGCCGAGCGCGTTGCCCTCCTGCTCGACCATCGCTTCCAGCTCGGGCAGCGTCAGCGTCCCGTACAGCGCCGGGTCACGGTTTCCGAGCTGGTCGAGGTTGACCCCGTTGAGGACTTCGACGACGGGGCGCCCGCCGCTGCCGGCCGCGCTCACGAGGCCAGCTCCTGCACAGCCGCGCGGACCTGCTCGCGCGGGACGAGGTGGCCCTCGCTCACCTCGCCGGGCGCGTCCACGAGCACGAACGGGACATCCTCGGTCACGGTGCGCTTCTTGTCCCGCGCCAATGCTTGGATCACCGCCTCGACGTCGACACCCTCGAGCTTCACCGGCAGGCCGCGAGATGCGATCAGCTCGCGTACCTCGGCGCGCAGCTCGGGGCGCTGGGACAGCGCCAGCGCGGCCAGCAGCCCGAGCCCCACCGCCTCGCCGTGCCGGTAGCGCTCGTAGAAGGTCGCGGTCTCGATCGCGTGCCCGACCGTGTGGCCGAGGTTCAGCACTTGGCGTCGCCCCGAGTCGCGCTCGTCCGCCGCCACGACGGCGAGCTTCGTGCGGGCGCAGGCGAAAACGATCGCGGCGTCGGGCTCCGCGCCCGCCGCAACGCGCTCCCACAGCTCGCCGCCGGCGATCAGCGCCGTCTTCAGGACCTCGACCCATCCCGCGGCGAGCTCCTCGGCCGGCAGCGTGCGCAGCGCGAGCGGGTCGGCGAGCACGCCCGCCGGCTGGTGGTAGGCGCCGATGTAGTTCTTGGCCGCCGGCAGATCCACGCCGGTCTTCCCGCCGTAGGCGGAGTCGACCTGAGCGACGAGCGTGGTCGGCACCTGCACGACCGGCACGCCGCGCTGGTAGGTCGCCGCGCAGAACCCGGCGAGGTCGCCGACGACCCCTCCGCCCAGCGCGATCACGTGGTCGGCGCGCGTCATGCCGGCGCCGAGGAGCGCCGTCCACACGCGCTCCGCGGAGGCCAGCGTCTTGCTGCGCTCGCCGGGCGCGATGTCGATCGTGAGCGCGGTCTCGCCGACGGCGTTGCCGTAGCGCGCGGCGACGTTGCCGTCACTCACGCAGAAGGCGCGCGAGCGGGCGTCGTGGAGCGGCCAGGCGGCGAGCAGCTCGGGGCCGTGGTCGGTGAGCAGACCGTCGCCAATCAGCACCGGGTAGTCGCCCGACGCGGAGCTCGCCCACAGCAGCCGCGCGCCCCGCGGCAGGGCGGCGAGCGCCCTCAGCGAGGGGGCGAGCGCCGGGAGCCGCGCTTCGGGCAGTGGGCCGACGAACGCAGCGGCGAGGCCCTCGTACAGCTCCGCGCGGGTGCCGTGCAGGGCCCGGAACGCCTCGGGGTCGTTCGCGAGCGGGCGGACAGGCCCGGCGCCGTTGGCAGCCAGGCGCTCCCAGGCGGTATCCGCGTCCACGTCGAGCAGGACCGTCACGTGCCCGGTGTCGAGCGCTTCGCGCACGCGCTCGGAGAGCACGCTGCCGCCCCCGAGGGCGACCACGTCGCCCGGCGCGGCACGCGAGAGCAGCTCGCACACGAGCTCCTCCTCAGCCGCGCGGAAGGCAGCCTCGCCGCCGCGCTCGAACTCCTCGGCGATCGAGTGGCCGAAGCGCGCGGCGAGCAGCTCGTCGCTGTCGAAGACCTCCTGCCCGAGCGCCGCGCCGAGCTCGCGGGCCGCCGTCGACTTGCCGGCCCCCATGAAGCCGATCAGGACGATTGCCACCCGATGCGCTCCCGGTACGCGGCGACCGCCTCCAAGACGTCGTCGATGTGATCGCCGCCGAACTTCTCGCGGTAGGCGCAGGCGAGCACGTAGGCGACCATCGCCTCGCCGACCACACCCGCGGCGGGGATCGTCGCCGAGTCGGTGCGCTCGCGCAGGGCCTGTGCCGGCTCGTGCGTCTCTGTGTCGACGGATCGCAGCGGCTTCGTGAGCGTCGGCAGCGGCTTCATCGCGCCGCGGACGATCACGGGCAGCCCATTGGTCATGCCGCCCTCCAGGCCGCCGGCGCGGTTCGTCTCGCGGAAGAAGCCGTTGCCGTTCGAGTAGAAGATCTCGTCGTGGGCGGCCGAACCGGGGACGCCCGCGATCGTGAACGCGTCGCCGATCGAGACGCCCTTGACCGCCTGGATCGAGCAGATCGCCTGTGCGAGGCGGCCGTCCAGCCGCTGCTCCCAGGAGACGTGCGAGCCGAGCCCGGGCACGAGCCCGAATGCCTGCACCTCGAAGACGCCGCCGAGCGACTCGTTGGCGCGGCGCAGGTCGTCGATCTCGGCCACCATCGCCTTCGTCGCCTCGGCGTCCAGACAGCGGACCGGCGAGCTGTCGACGCCGGCGAAGTCGGCCGGCGTCAGCGCCTCGTCGCGCTCGGGCGCCCGCACCGATGCGATCTGAACCACGTGCGAGTAGACCTCCACGCCAAGTGCACGCAGGAACGCCTTGCAGAGCGCCCCGCCCGCGACCCGCGCCGCCGTCTCGCGCGCCGAGGCTCGCTCCAGGATGTTGCGCACGTCGCTCTGCTTGTACTTCTGCGTCCCCACGAGGTCCGCGTGGCCGGGCCGCGGCAGGTGCACCTCGGCGATCTCCTCGCCCACCGGCCACGGGCTCATCCGCTCCTCCCAGTTGGCGAAGTCGCGGTTGGCGATCTGCAGCGCGATCGGGCTACCCAGCGTGCGCCCGTGACGGACGCCCGCGGTCACCTCGGCGGCGTCGCGCTCGATCTTCATGCGCCCGCCGCGGCCGTGGCCCAGCTGCCGGCGGGCCATGTCGGCGTTGATCTCCTCCCGAGACAGCTCGAGGCCGGCCGGCAGGCCCTCGACGATGCATGTGAGGCCGGGGCCGTGCGACTCGCCGGCGGTGATCAGACGGAGCTCCACGGCCCCAAGCTTATTTGCTGGGGTGCGGTGCTCAGCTGCGCGCAGAGCGCTTGGCGTCGTGCGCGTGGCGCTTGTGCTTGCTCGGCGGCGCGAACACCAGCACGCCCGGATCCGAGGAGTAGCGCAGGAACGGCAGGGCGAAGAGGCCCGCCTTGCGCAGCAGCTTTTCGCCGGCCTTGGAGACGGCCCACGAGGCGGAGTCCGCGTGGCGGCGCGCCGCGGAGGCCTTCGCGCTCGACGCTTTCGCCAGGTGGCCTTCGATGCTGAGCACGCGCAGTTCGTAGATCGTGGTCTGCCCGCTGGGCGCCAGGTAGTCGAGCTGCTCGATCTCACCCGGCTTCAGGTCGACGGCCTGGCACTGCTGCGGGCTCGGCAGGCAGGCGCCGGTGCCGGTCAGGATCGCTTCGCCGACGAGCGTGAAGGTCGCGCTCGCGCCGTGCGCGGTCACGCCGCGGAAGACGACCAGCGGCTGCTGGGCCGAGGGCAGCGGCGTCTGCAGCTTCAGGTTCTTGTATTCGGCCAGCTGCGCCTGTTCCGGGGTCGTGCCCGGAGGCAGTTCGCCGAACTTCGCGGCGACGTCGTAGACCGTCTTGTGCTTCGTCGTCGGCTTGCCTTTGCTCGGTTCGCTCGATTTCGGGGATGAGCCGGAGCCCGAGCCGCCCGAGGTTTCGGTGCTGGGCGTGCCGGTCGCGGTGCCGGAGCCGCTGGAGCTCGAGCTGGAGCTCGACGAGCTCGGGCTCGAAGCCGTCAGCGGGCTCGGGGCGGCGCTCGTAGCGCCGCTCGTCGCGGGAACGGCGAGCGGGATGAACGGGTCGCGCGCGCTGCCCTGTTTCTGCTCCTTGTAGCCGTCGGTTGTCTCGGCGACCGCCTTGGCCGCGGTCACGCCCGTCACGGCGATGCCGGGCGGGAGCGCCGAGGGCACCGGCGCCGGGCGCACCGGCGCGCTGGAGCCGCCGCCACCGCCGAGCAGCGCGTAAGCGAGCGCGGCGACGAGCAGCGCGCAGACAGCCGCGACGATCGGCAGCAGCCGGCGATCCGTCAAGTCTTCCTTGATCTGGGCAAAGAGCTCGTTCATGGCGTGACCTCGGCCGGAGTGCTCGCCGAGCTCGACGAGGAGCTCGCGGAGCTGCTGGAAGCCGGAGCCGGCGAGCTGGGCGTCGCGCCCCCCGTGAGGCCCTGCCCCGGGGGCAGGACATAAGCCGTCGCGAGGACCGTGCCGGTCAGCTTCGTGCCCTTTCCGGGAGCGCCCGACGTTTCAGGCGCGAGCTTGACGCTCTGGATCGTCAGCAGCCGGCCGCTGACGTTCAGGCCGTTCGTGCCGTGGCGGGTCGTGAACGCGGTCAGGTGGCTGAAGAGGTGTTCGAGCGAGAAGAAGCCCCCGGCGAAGACAAACGTGAACGGCATCTCGTTGAAGCCGGCAGGAGCCGCTTTCGCCGCCGCGGCGCTCGTGGAGGAGCTCGAGGACGAGGACGAGGAGGAGGAGGAGGAGGAGCCGGAGCCGCCGGCGACGATCGAGTTGAAGCTGACGTCGCGCAGGTTCGAGGCTTCTTCGAGCTCGTAGACCAGCGAGGCCACTTCCTGGCTCGGCGGCACCGCTTTGCCGAGGTTGACGACGGCGGTGTAGGCGGTCGCGTACTGCGACTGCGCGGCGCGCGCGTCGGCGAGCGCGCCTTCAGCGCTCGACAGTTCGCTCTGCGCCGAGGTCACCTTCGTTTCGACGCTCTTGGCTTCCTTTTTCTTCGGCGAGACGACCAGCATCCAGCCGCCTGCGAGGACCGCGACGACAACGACGGCGATAAGGACGATGCGATCACGGCCGGTCATCCGACGCCACCCCCGCTTTTGGTAGGAGCCGGCGACGGCGTCACCGTGCTGTTGGTGTTGGAGACGGTCTTCGTGCCCTGCAGCGCGGCGGCGGCCGCGGAGGCGCTCGGCAGCGGTTCGTAGGCGATGCTGACGTTGAACACGGGGTCGTTCGCCGGGCAGCCGCCGCCAGTGGCGCCGGAGCCGCCGGAGCTGCCCCTCGTCGAGTTCTGCAGCGTGACTTCGGCGACGCCGTCGATCAGGCGCAGCCGCTGCAGCATCTGGGCGACGACCTTCTGGCTGCGCGCGCAGCCGCCGAGCAGGAATGTCGGGACGGCCCCTGCGGGCGTCGCGGAGGACACCGTGGCCGTCTTGGACGCCGACGAGGACGACGAGCTCGAAGCAGAAGACGAAGACGAAGACGAAGAAGAAGAAGGAGAAGATCCTTCGACGTTGCCGACCTGGCCGCTCAGCGAGGTGATCGAGACCTGGGCGGTCAGCACACGGCCGAGCTCGTGCATCGCGTGGGCCCAGTCGAAGCGCTGGTCGACGAGCGAGGTGACCGCGTCTTCGCGCTGCTTGCGCAGGGCGACGAAGCTCGTGTAGGGCGCGAGCCGTTCGGCGGCGGCTTTGTCACCCGCCGCCTGGGCGCTCAGCGATTCGGCCTTGCCCTTGTCGGCGGAGACGGTGCGGCTCGCTTTGCCGTACATGAACGCGAGCACGGCGAAACCCGCCAGGAGCGCGAGCACCGCGTAGGCCGCGCCGCCCGAGCGGCCGGCGCCGACGGAGCGTCCGCTGCGCTGGTCGCCGGGAATCAGGTTGACGGCTCTCATTGGGGAGCCTCCACGGCCGCGAGGCCCGTAGCGACCGCGAGCCGGTGCGGCGAGACGCCGCCCTCGGCGGCGCCGGCGGCGACGCCGAGCTCAACGGTGCGCACCTCGACGCCGAGCGAGAGCTGCAGCGCGTCGGCGAAGCCGGGGATGTCCTGCGCAGCGCCGCTCAGCACGACGTGGGAGACCTCGCCGCCCCCCTCCTGGGAGCGGTGGAAGTCGAGCGAGTTGCGGACCTCGCCGGAGATGTCGCGGACGCCGTTCTCAAGGACGGTCAGCACGTCGGCGTCGCTGGCTTCGGGCGCCACCTCGGGCGCGGCCGGACTGTGCGCGAGCTCCTCGTAGCTCATTTCGAGCTCACGGGATTCGTGCTCCTCGACCGACGGGAGGGCCTGCGCTTCGGCGGCCAGGTCGACGGGCTCGGGCTCAGGGATGAAGGACTCTCCCTCGAGCTCGTTGTCCTCGTCCGCGCCGGCGCCGGCGTCGGCGGCGAAGCTCTCGAGCGACTCGTGGGACTCGACCACGGGGGCCGGGGCCGGCTCCGGCGGAGCGCTGAGGTCGCCTTCGAGCAGCCGCGCGCGGGCGTCGGCGAGCGCGATGCCGCGACGCTCGGCGAGCTCGACGGCCATGCCCTCGAGGCCGCTGCCGACGACGCGGGTGAACCGGCAGACCGTTCCCTCGGCAATCGCGAGGTTGGAGAGCCCGTCGACGTTCAGGTAAAGGACGCGGCCGGTCTGCTCGGGTTCATGGCGGTAGAGCGAGCGGATCAGCGCAAAGGCGGAGAGGTCGACGCCCTCCGCGGTCAGCCCGGCCTGGCGGACGGCCGAGAGCAGCCGTTCGACCATGTCGCGCTGCGCGGCGACGAGGACGACCTTCTGGCGCGGGCCGGCGGGCGTGTCGATGATGCCGAGTGCGTGGAAGTCGAGGACGGCGTTGCCGAGCGGCATCGGCACCTGGTCCTGCGCCTGGAAGGCGACCGCCGCGGCGAGCTCCTTCTGGTCGGTCACGGGCGGCAGCTCGAGTGTGCGCAGCACCGTGCGCTGGTTGGCGACGCCGACGCGCACGCGCTTGCCGAGGCCGTTGCTCGCAAACAGCTCCTTCAGCGCCTCGGCGAGCGTCGCGTCGTCGAGCACTTCGCCGTCGCGCACCGTGTCGGCTGGAAGCGAGATGGTCGCGGCGCGCTCGGCGAAGATCGACCCGTTCACGCGGGCTCGGACAGCCGCGACGAAGCCGGGCTGGATGTCGAGACCGACGACATCCGCGCCGGAGCGTCGTCCCAGGCTGAGTCCAAGCTTCAGGTTGGGCGAGGGAAGGCTTGAAGGAAGTCTCATGTGTGAAGGCCGCTTGGGCAGGGTGCGGATGGCCCGCAGGTCGGGTATCGGCGCGTCCGCAGCCGCGCTTTAGTGGAGGAAGTGTTTGACGTAGACATCGACCAGGGGATCTCCGAGGAACACCGCGACGACCGCGCCGAGCGCCAGAAACGGACCGAACGGAACGGCGGTCTTACGCCCGGCGTGGGCGCCCTTGCGGGCGATGATCGCGACGCCGAGCAGCGTCCCGCTCAGCAGGGCGATGAGCAGCGCGGGCGCCACCGCCGAGCCGAGGAACAGGCCCATCATCGCGGCCAGCTTCACGTCGCCCATGCCCATCCCGCCGGGGTAGGCGAGCGCGGAAATCAGCAGAAAGCCACCGGCCGCCGCGGCAGCGATCAGCCGGGCGGGCTCCCCGGCCGGGTCGAGCGCGGTGCCGAGTACGAGCGCCGCGACGGCGCCGATCAGCGTCAGGCGGTTGGGGATGATCCGGTGCTCGAGGTCGATCAGCGCGATCGGGACGACAAGCAGGATCAGCACGATGCCGAGGACGACATCGGCCGTCGTTTCGCCGGCCAGCACGGCGCCGACGCAGAGCAGCCCGGTCGCAAGCTCGACGAGCGGGTAGCGGACCGAGATCGGCTCGCCGCAGCTGCGGCAATGGCCGCGCAGCAACAGCCACGAGAGCACCGGGATGTTGTCGTAGGGCTTGACCGGTGTGCCGCACCTGGGGCAATGCGAGGCGGGCGTGATCAGAGACTCCTTGCGCGGGAGCCTGTGGACGACCACGTTCAGGAACGATCCGACGATCGCGCCGAGCACGCCGGCGAACGTCGCTGCCTCCATCACCATTTACCGGTCGGGCACAATTTTGAGCCTGCGGACGGTTCGCAGATCCGAAGCAGTTCGCCCGCGTTCGGCTTCTTCCAGATGAACTTGTCCCCGCTCACGGATTCGGAGACGACTTCATAGCCCCGGGCTTCTTCGAGCAGTTCCATGCTCGTGAGGCAGGCGCCCTGAAGTTCGGCTGCCGTCTTGCCGTTGCAGAGGACGAGCGCCGGCTCATATTCCCTGAGCGCGTTCAGTGTCATCCCCGTGTAGATGCCTTCGTGGTCGGTCGAGTAGGTCTCGGCCGCCTGCGAGGCAGCGCGCGCTTGTTCCTTGGCCGAGGCGTCTTTGGCCTTGCCCTGCTGGTTGAGGAGCGTCGGGATAGCGATCGCGGCCAGGATGCCGATGATCAGGATCACGACCAGCAGCTCGATCAAGGTGAACCCCTCATCGCTGCGGGACATACGGGAGCAAACGCGTGACATGGTCTCGTATCGGCGGCCACCAGGCGGTGCTTGACGCCTCCCTGCGAAAACAGGCCGGGAACGTCTCGCCACAGGCAGTGAGCGGAAATGCGAGAGGGCGGCCCGACCTGGGCCGCCCTCCGCTCACTGCTTCTCGTGCGAATACGCGATTACCACGTTTTGGCAGCGGTGTTGCAGCCTTTGCTGCCCGCGGCCTGCGTGCACGTCCGGCCGACTTCGCCGTTTTCTTTCTTGGTGATAGTGAACACGTCACCGCTCACCGATTCGGCTTCGATTACGTAGCCGTGGTTCGTTTCGGCCGGTGTCGCTGCTTTCAGGCAAGCGTTGCCGACTTCAGATGCTTTTTTCGTGCCGCATTCGAGAATCGTCGGCTCGTAGGCCTTCTCTTCCGCCGCCGACAGACCCGTGTACAGGCCTTCGTGGTCGGTCGCGAAGGTCTCCGCGACCGTCTGGCCGGTACGAGCAAGCTCCTTCGCCGAAGCGTCGGTGGCCTTGCTCTTCTGGCTCAGGAACGACGGGATCGCGATCGCGGCAAGGATGCCGATGATCAGGATGACGACCAAAAGCTCGATCAGGGTGAAACCACCCTCATCACTCGAGCGCTGGCGCAGTCGATACAACATTGATCCTCCTTAGGATCTGGTTACAGGGCGCCAGCCCTCGGTATCGCCTCATTCGGCGATGCGCCTCCCTGGTGAGAGCCGCCGGCTTTGCTACGCGTCATAAACGCTTGCCTTGGCACCTCGGCACTGGCTTTTCAGCCGGACCATCGACCCGTCGTGAGGTGAGCTTTATACGTGCATGAAAGCTTGGACGGATGGCTTCACCATTGGCGAAACACCATCCGCTTCAGACTTCGAGAGACGTTCAGCCGCCGTGCTGTCCAGGCTGAGATCCCGCCTCGCTCGCCCCGGGCTGCGAGGCGGCCTCGGCGGACGTGGTCTCGTCGGCGGGAGCGGACGGCGTCGACGGGGTAGGCGAACCCCAATGTTCCTGAGCGTCGATCTCGGCAGGCCGCAGCCCGCTGCCCCCGCACCACGGACACTCGACTGTGCTCGGCGTCCCACCCAGGTGCGAGATCACGCGACCGGAGCCGCGGCAGGCCATACACTCCCGCGGCTCATGGGTTCCCCCGCTCAGATCGTTGGTGTCGTCACTTGCTGATGACACGAGCCGCTGAGACTAGCGCTCCCCGCACGGAAGCCCTCGGCAGGGGCTGGCAGTGGGCGATCGTCGGCGCGATCACGCTGGTCGCGGCGATCCTGCGGCTGACCCAGATCGGCAAAGTCCCGCCCGATCCTTTCTACGACGCCGCCGTGCGCAGCATGACGCTGTCGTGGCACAACTTCTTCTTCGGCGCCTTCGAGCCCGGGGCGAGCGTGTCGATCGACAAGCCGCCGGTCGACCTGTGGCTGCAGGTCGCGAGCGTCAAGCTGCTCGGGTTCACCTCGACGACGCTGAAGCTGCCCGAGGCGCTCGCCGGGATCGCCTCGGTGCCGCTGCTCTACGAAGCGGTACGCAGGCTCTGGAGCGCGACGGCGGGGATCGCCGCGGCGGCCTCGCTGGCGATCCTGCCGATCGAGGTGATCACGGCCCGCAGCGACACGATGGACGCGGTGATGATGGCGCTGCTCGTGCTGGCGCTGCTGCTGATCGCGCGGGCGATCGAGACGGGCCGCATCGTCTGGCTGCTCGGCGGGGCCGCCGCGCTCGGGATCGCGTTCGACGTCAAGCTGCTCGAGTCGCTCGTGGCCGTGCCGGGGCTGTTCGTGCTCGCCGCGCTGGGCATGCCGGGGACCGTCGGCCGGCGCGCCGCGCAGCTCGCGGCCGCCGGAGCCGTGTACGTGGTCGTCGCGCTCGCCTGGCTGACCGCGACCCTGCTCGTCCCCGCCCACGACCGCCCGTACGCGATCGGCTCGACGAACGGCAGCGCCTGGAACGCCGCGTTCGTGTTCAACGGCAAGGACCGCATCAGCGGCAAATCGGTCGAACCTCAGGGCACCGTCTACGAACCCGGCCACGTCTACCCGACGAGAACCCAGGCCGAGCGCGACCACATCCCGATCATCCCGCCGTCCGCGACTCGGCTGCTCGCGCGCATCGGGCCCCTCTCGGGCCAGAGGCTCGGCATGGAGATCCTGATCGGCCTGATCCTCGGCATCCCGGCGTTGCTGCTGGGAATCCGCGGCCCGCCCGCCGGCGAGACGCCGCCCGAGGGCGGCCATGAGCCGGGCGAGCCGACCGTGCCGCTGCGCACGCGCCGCGCCGCGGCCGCCGGCATCGCCGTGTGGATGCTGGTCGGGCTCGTGTTGTTCAGCCACATGGCGCGGCTGCACCCGCGCTACGTCGAGGGCTTCACACCGGCGGTCGCGGCGCTGCTCGGGATCGGGCTCGCCTGGGCGACGGCGCCGCGGGGGCGGCTGCGGCTCGCCGCGCTCGCCGTGGCGATGGTCGTCACGGTCTACTACGCCGAGCGGCTGCTGTACGGGACGGAAGCGGTGTGGGCGGTCGTGCTGGCGGGCGCGCTGGCGGCGCTCGCCGCGGCGCTGCTGGCGCGGCGAGCGCGCTCCGCGCGCGCCCGCGGGGCGCTCGGCGCCGCGACGCTCGTCGCCGCGCTGGTGGCGGTGCTCGCGGTCGGCGTGAAAACCGACGTGCGTGCGATCAGGGACAACATCAGCGCGGCGGGCTTCGTCGGCCAGATCCCGGGGGAAGAGCAGAGCAGGCTGAGCTCCTACCTGCGCACGCACAACCACGGCGCGCGCTACGAGCTGGCCACGCAGTCGGCGACGTCGATCGGCTCGCTGATCGTCAAGGATGCGGAGCCGGTCGTGGTGCTGACGACCTACAACGCGCGCGTCTACACCTCGGTCGGCAAGCTGAAGCGGATGATCGCGGCCGGCCAGGTTCGCTACGCGTACCTCAACACCACCTGCGGCCGCAAAGCCGCCTCGGTGAACGCGGCATGCTCGGCGCCTTCGCAGTGGATCCGCGCGCACGGCACGGACGTTTCTGCCGAAGCCGGCCTGCGTCACGGCGTGCTGTGGCTGCTGCCGGGGGCCAAGCCGTGAGCGGCGGCGCGCCTTCGCCCAGCGGCGAGCCGCAGGCGGCGGCCGGCGCCGAGGAGCTGATCGAGCGCGCGCGGGCGGCCGGACGGCTCGCGCTCGATACGGAGTTCATGGGTGAGGGCCGCTACCGCACGCTGCTGTGCCTGATCCAGCTGGCGGCGCCCGAGCGCTCCGACGGCGGCGAGTCGATCGCGCTCGTGGACCCGCTGCGCGAGGACGTCGAGCTCGAGCCCCTTGCCGTGGCGCTGGCCGATCCCGACGTGCGGATCGTCGTCCACGCCGGACGCCAGGACATCGCGCTCCTCAGACGCGAGCTCCACACCGAGGTCGCGAACATCTTCGACACCCAGGTCGCGGCCGGGTTCGCCGGGCTCGGCGCGCAGGCCTCCTACGACTCGCTGCTGACCGACGTGCTCGGTCTGCGCGTGGCGAAGACCGCCAGCTTCACGCGGTGGGACGCGCGGCCGCTGTCGGCCGAGCAGCTCGCCTACGCCCGCGAGGACGTCGTGCACCTGCTCGAGCTCGCAGCGGAGCTCGAACGGCGGCTCGCGGAGCTCGGACGCCTGGACTGGGCGCTCGAGGAGTGCCGGCCCCTGAGCCTGGTCAGCGACGAGCGCGACCCGCAGACGATCTTCGAGCGGCTGCCGCGCGTCGGCGGCCTGAACGCCTCGGCGCGAGCCGTAGCGCGCGAGCTCGTCGAGTGGCGCGAGCGGACCGCCGAGCGCCACAACCGGCCGGTCCAGAGCGTGCTGAGCGACGCGGCGCTCGTCGAGGTCGCCCGCCGGCGGCCGGCCTCCGGCGAGGACCTCGCGAAGATCCGCGGCGTCGGCGCGAGCGCCCAGGGCCGCCGTGCCCGCGAGCTGCTCGACGCCGTGGCGCGCGCACGGCGCCGCCCGGCCGAGCCGCCCCCGCAGGGCGTCCGCCACCCGCCGCCGAAGCCCGAGGACCTGCCGCTCGTGGCGCTCGCCGAGTCGCTCGTTCGCACGCGGGCGCGCGAGGCGGGGCTCGCCTACGAGCTGCTCGCCTCGCGCGCGGACCTCCAGGCCGTCGTCGCCGCGGCGCGCACCGGCGAGAGCGCGCCCGACGTGCGGACGCTGCGCGGGTGGCGTGCGGAGCTCGTCGGCAACGAGCTTCTGGAGCTGCTCGACGGGCGCCTACAGCTCTCGGTCGACCGCGACGGCGCGCCCGGGCGGCTGCGTGTGGAGCGCCGGGAGTAGCAGCGCGCCGGCGCGTGGCGGCGCCGGCCCGACCGCGACGCCTGAGGGGCCCGTGCGCGCCGCGCGGTGTCACGCTCACCCCGGCTGCAGAGCCTGATCCGCCGCCGGCGCGCGCGGCGCCGTCCCCCCCGCCCCGCCGTCGAGCGAGGCGTATTCGGCGAGCAGCGCCCGCTCGCGCCGGGAATCCGGGAACTTCAAGGCCACGAGCACCGCGCCGAGCAGCACGGCGATGATGCCCGCGAGAAAGGCCCATTTGTCGCCTTTGAGGAACGCTTCGCGCGCCCCCGCTTCGATCGCCGCGGCGTGGCTCGGATACTGCTTGGCGATCGCGGCCGCGCCCGCGAACGACTTCGTGAGCTGATTTTCGACGCTGCTCGTGACGTGGCTGCCCGCGAGCTCGGCGCCCGCGGCCGCGGCGTAGCCCGCGGTCAGCAGCGCGCCGAAGATCGACTGCATGATCGCGCCGCCGAGGTCGCGCTGCAGGTCGGCGGTGCCCGAGGCCATCCCGGCGCGACGCACGGGCACGCTGCCCGTGAGGGAGTGCGAGGCGGGGGTGCCGGCGAGCCCGACCCCGATCCCCACGAGGGCATACCCGAGCCCGACCTTCCAGTAGGCCGCGCCCTCCTTCCAGAGCAGCAGCATCGTCAGGAAGCCGAGCAGCACGAAGACGTAGCCGAACAGAAGCGTGAAGCGCGCCCCCCGCGCGTCGACGAGCTTCGCCGAGCGCGGCGCCACGAGCACCATGCAGGCCGCCGCGGGCAAGATCGAGAGGCCGGCGTCCAGCGTCGAGTAGCCGAGCACGTTCTGCAGGTACTGCTGCCCGATGAACATCGCCCCCATCAGCGAGCCGAACACGATCAGGCCCGCGCACGCCGCGACCCAGAACGGCGGCCGCGCCGCGACCTCGAGGTCATACAGCGGATTCGGCGCGCGGCGCTGGCGCACGTAGAAGCCGATCAGCGCGGCGAGGGCGATCCCGGCGAGCACCAGCGTCAGCGTGAGCCGGTTCGGCACGGGCGCGAAGTTGATCGAGAGGATCAGCGCGCCCACGAGCACCAGCGAGAGCACGCCGCCGATGTTGTCGACCGGCTCGTCGCCCTCGTTGACGTGCGCCGGCACGTAGCGCCAGGCCATCCAGATCGCGACGACGGCCAGCGGCAGCGTCAGCAGGAACACAGATCCCCATTCGAAGTGCTCGAGCAGCGCGCCCGAGCAGAGCGGACCGAGCGCTGCGATCGCGCCGCCGATCCCCGACCACAGCGCGATCGCGCGCGTCCTGCCCTCCCCGGGCACCCACAGCGCCGTGATCAGGGCGAGCGTCGTCGGGTATGCCATCCCGGCGGCCAGGCCGCCGCCGATGCGCGCGAGCACGAGTACCCAGTCGGTCGGCGCGAACGCGGCGAGCAGCGACATCGGGATCGCGAGCACGGTGCCGCCGAGGAGCATCGTCTTGCGCCCGTAGCGGTCGCCGATCGCGCCGAGCCACAGCACCGAGCACGCGAGCCCGAGCGAGTAGCCCACCGCGATCAGGTCGAGCGTCGTCTGGCTCGAGTCGAAGTGCTGGCCGATCTTCGGCAGCGCGACGTTCGCGACAGACAGGTTGAGGTTGGCGACTGCCGCGACCAGGATCAGGCTCGCGAGGACGAGCCCTCCTTTGCGCGGCCCGGCGGTGTCCTCGGCCACGTGACGATCCTCAGTAACCGGTGCCCGTCTTGACCCGGCGCCGGTCGACCTCGTGCACTTTGCCCTTCTTGATCAGCGAGTCGCGCGCCTTCTCGACATCGTCGTGCAGGGCTTCGATCAGCGACTGCCCGAGCGTCTCCTTGCACAGCACGCGCAGCACTTTCACGTGTTCGGCTTTCGGCGGCAGCGTGTAGGCAGGCACCATCCAGCCGCGCTCCGCCGCCAGCTGGAAGGAGAGGTCGAACTCGTCGAATGGACACTCGTCGACGAGCCGGAACGCCACCAGCGGGAGCTGGTCGTCCCCGTGCGGCCCGACGAGTTCGAACATGTCCCCATGCTCGATGCGGCGCGCGAGCAGCTGCGCGTTGTACTGCATCGTGCCGATGACGGCCGCGTACCCCTCGTGCCCGTAGCGGATGAAGTTGTAGTACTGGGCGAGGACCATCGAGGCGCCCGTCGAGAAGTTCAGGGTGAACGTCGCGTCGCGCTCGCCGAGGTAGTTCTCGTAGAAGATGAGCTCCTCCGGCAGGTCCGAGGTTTCACGGAACACGAGCCAGCCGATCCCCGGGTAGACGAGCCCGTACTTGTGACCGGAGACGTTGATCGAGCGCACCTGCTCGAGACGGAAGTCCCACAGCGTCTCCGGGTACAGGAACGGCCACACGAACCCGCCGCTGGCCGCGTCGACGTGGATCGGGATGTCGAGGCCCTTCTCGTCCTTCAGGCCGAGCAGCATGCTGTTGATGCCGGCGACGTCGTCGGCGTGGCCCGTGAAGGTCGTGCCCAGCACCGCTGCGACGCCGATCGTGTTCTCGTCGAGGTGCGGCTCGACGTCCTCGGGCCCGATCGTCAGCTTGTCGGGCTGCAACGGGATGATCCGCGGTTCGACGTCGAAGTAGCGGCAGAACTTCTCCCATACGACGTGGACATCGCCGCCGAAGACGAGGTTCGGCCGGTCCGTCGACTTGCGGGCCTTCTCTCTGCGCTGACGCCACTTCCACTTCAGCGACAGCGCGCCGAGCATGATCGCCTCTGAGGAGCCCTGGGTGCGCGTGCCGGTCGTCTCGCCGGGCGCGTTGAACAGGTCGGCGATCATCCGGATGCAACGCTGCTCGATCGCCGCCGTCTGCGGGTACTCGGCGTGGTCGATGTAGTTGCGGTGCAGGTTTTCCGCGATCACGCGCTGCGCCTCCGGCTCCATCCACGTCGTCACGAACGTCGCGAGGTTGCGCATCGGGATGCCGTCGAGGACGAGGTCCTCGTCGAGCAGCCGCATTGCGTCGACCGGCGGCATGCCGTGCTCGGGCAGTTTGTCGTCGGGGGGCTTGTGACGGAGGATCTTCGTCCCGTAGCGATCCGCGTATCCCGACTCTGTGGTGGCCAAGAGTTCCTCCTCGCGTGGTTGTGCCGCCAGCATCGCCCGTGGGGCGGACGCCGGGCATCGCCTCATCGGGGTGATGCGGCCCGCTCGCCGGCACGCGCAACATCCGCATCCGGCTCGAAGGGCGCCCCACGAAGGGCGCGCAGCGTCGCGAGCGCGCAGGCGAGGAAGCAGGCGGCGCCGAGCGAGGTGTTCACGTTGCACGCGGCGAGCGAGAGCACAGAACCCGTCGCCGGGACGACGTGGCCGGCGACGGCGGCGACGCCGAAGAACACGCAACCGAGCAGGTTGACGGCCGGCTGCCACCACCCTGCGCCGCCGCGCGCGGGCCGCCAGCCGTGCCGCCCGGAGGCGGCATAGGCGATCGCGCCCGAGACGAGGAAGCAGATCGAGCCTAGCGCATCGGGCCGCCACACGAGGCGGTTGTATTCCGCCGCCCCGACGGCCGTTTCAAGGGCCCTGAACGTGGAGCGGTTGAAGAACAGCGTGCCAGCCGATTGCACGATCGCGGCGAGCCACGCCGCCCTGCCCGACGGCCCGCCCCGCCGTCCCGGCCACGCGATCGCGCTCTGGAGCGCCCCGCCCGTGGTGAAGAAGATCGAGCCGGCGAAGAACGTGATCGCGTCCGCGCGGTCCCCCACAAGTTCGGCGAAGCCGGGAAGCGGCGCGATCAAAAAGCAGCTCGCGCCGATCGCGAAGGCGCCCGCCATCCACCGTTGGCGGCGCCTCGTTCGTTCCCCCTGTGAGTCGCCGCTTCCCGCCACTGGCCATTCGCCCGAGCCAGCCTCGCGCCTGGGACCGACCGCGCCTCATCCGAAACGGGGGAACAGGTCGGGCCGGCGTCGCCCTACGCTGCGCCGGTGGCCAAGAAAGTGCTCGAGCTGCTGCTGTGCCTGCTCCACCCGATCGCGGTCGTGCTGATCTGGTACCAGCTCGCGTTCAAGCGCGATGACTGGGCGTTCACGCGTCTGGCCTGGGCGGTGGCGGTGATCTTCCCGCTGGTGCCGTTCATCTACGTGCTGACCGGGAACGACTTCATCTAGCCGGTCAGCCCCACGGCTTTGAGCGCTTCGTCATGACGCAGGTAGGTGGAGACCTTGGACATTCGGCCGCCGCGAAAGGCGGCGATAAACGCGAGCTGGGTTTCGACCTCCACGCCGCTGCCCAAGCCGCGCCCGACGGCACGACCGAGCATGAGCACGGAGTCGTTGAGATCGCGAAGCTCGTCATGCAGGACGCTCAGTTGCCGCCAGATGTCGCCACTCTCAGAGAAATACCGGTTGATGCCGGCGCGTCCCACGTACACATCGGTGTCGACGGCGCTCGATACGGCCGGAATCCATTCAAAGTCGCCGGTCACGAGTTCGGCGAATTTCTCGACGTCACGTTCGTTGAAGGCACGAAGTCCGGCTTCGACGGTCTCCACGTTCTCCTGCGACATCGCCTACCCCGAGTCCTGCGCGATGCGTTCGGCTGCAGCACGGCCCTCGTCGACCTCAAACGTCGCAAGGCGTGCGATCAAGCCTCGTGCCCAGACGAGCACCCATCCCTCGCGTTGTCGAAGGTGACCGGCGCTGCCAGCCAGGCGACCGTTTTGAACGACCACGGCGAACAAAACCCCATTGCCGAGGTCGCGGACTTCCTCAACCCCGAACTCCAACTCCTCGTACGCGCCAAACCACTCCTCGATCATGCTGCGAATGGCCGCCCGCCCCTCGTGGTGTTCCGGCGCGCCTCTCCCGTCGAAGGTTGCATTTTCGGCGAAGCTGCCGGCCACCGCGTCGAGATCACGGCGATTCGCAGCCTCAAACGCCCTGCCCATGAGCTCGACCAGGTCGGGGGTCGCGGACTCCTCAGACATCGCCTACCCAGTATCCCGCGACCCCGGCGTGGCGGAGCGGTAGCCTCGGTCGATGGCGATCGCGTTCGACTGCCCGCCTGCGCCGTTCTTGGCTCTATAGAGCCACCGGCGCCGTCTGCGCGCTATTCGATGTGGTTGTAGACTTCGAACAGCGGCAGGTACATCGAGATCACGATGAACCCGACGATCCCGCCGATCACGATGATCATGATCGGCTCGAGGATCGAGGTCAGCGCCTTCACGGAGGCTTCGACCTGTTCCTCGTAGAATTCCGCGATCCGGTCGAGCATCGCGTCGAGCGCGCCCGTTTCCTCGCCGACGCCGACCATGTGGGTGACCATCTCGGGGAAGACGGGCGCCTGCTGAAGCGGCGCGGCGATCGTGCCACCGCGCTTGACGGAGGCGATCACGCCGTCCATCGCTTCCTCGACCGCGACGTTGCCGCCGGTGCGCCCCGTGATCTCGAGCGCCTGCAGCAGCGGCACGCCGGCGCTCGTCAGCGAGGCGAGCGTGCGCGACCAGCGCGCGACGGCGACCTGCTGCACGATCGTGCCGATCTTCATCGGCACACGCAGGCGGAAGTGGTCCCACTGGTGGCGCCCCCACGTCGTCCGCTTCCATCGCAGGAACACGATCACGACGGCGATCGAGCCGCCGATGATCAGCCACCAGTAGCCGGTGACCGCGTGTGAGAGGAACACGGAGACCTGCGTCAGTTTGGGCAGTTCGCCCCCGAACTGCTTGAAGACGCCGACGAAGACCGGCACCAGGAACGCGACCAGCGCCATCATCACGGCGACCGCGAAGATGATCACCATGATCGGGTAGACCATCGCGGATTTGATCTGGCGCCGGAGAGCCGCGTCCTTCTGCAGCTGGTCGGCGACGCGCATCAGCGAGCCCTCGAGCACACCGCCCATCTCACCGGCCTGCGTCATCGCGACGAACAGCGGGCTGAACACCTTGGGGTGGCGCGACATCGCGTCGCTGAGGGAAAGCCCGGCCTCGACGTCCTTGCGGACGGCGACGATCGTTTCTTTGAGGAACTTGCTCTCGGTCTGCTCCTCGAGGACGTAGAGCGAACGGAGGATGCTCATGCCCGAGCTGATCATCGTCGAGAGCTGGCGCGAGAACACCGCCAGCTCGTTGGCCTTGACACGCTTGAGGAAGCCGAGCTCGATGTCCTTGGAGCCGCCTTTCTCGCTGATGTCGAGGACGATCAGCCCGCGGGCCTTGAGCTGGTCGGAGACCGCCTGCTTTGAGTCGGCTTCGACCTCGCCGCGGGCTTTGCCGCCCGCGAGGTCCATCGCCTTGAACACGTAGGTGCTCATCGTCTAACCCCGGTCCTCCAAAGCGATCTAGGCGGCGGCCAGCGAGGGGGCGCCGAGCAGGCGGCGCAGCTCCTCGGAAGTCGTGGACCGGGCTTCGGCGAGCTTCTGGCTGATCTTGCCTTCGCGCACGAGCTGCGCCAGCGAGGTGTCCATCGTCTGCATGCCGACCGAGGAGCCGGTCTGCAGCACCGAGTAGATCTGGTGCGTCTTGCCCTCGCGGATCAGGTTGCGGACCGCCGGCGTGGGCACCAGCACCTCGGTCGCGACGACGCGGCCGGAGCCGTCGGCGGTCGGGAGCAGCTGCTGGGTCATGATGCCCTGCAGAGCGACCGAGAGCTGCACGCGCACCTGGCCCTGCTGGTGGGCAGGGAACACGTCGATGATGCGGTCGATCGTCTGCGCGGTGTCCTGCGTGTGCAGGGTCGCAAACACGAGGTGCCCGGTCTCGGCCGCGGTCAGCGCGGTCGAGATCGTCTCGAGGTCGCGCATCTCGCCGACCAGGATCACGTCGGGGTCCTGGCGCAGCGCGGCCTTCAGGGCGTCGCCGAAGCTGTGCGCGTCGGCGCCGAGCTCGCGCTGGTTGACGAGGCACTTCTTGTGCCCGTGCAGGAACTCGATCGGGTCCTCGATCGTCATGATGTGCTCCTCGCGGGAGGAGTTGATCTCGTCGATCATCGCCGCGAGCGAGGTGGACTTGCCCGAGCCGGTGGGGCCGGTGACGAGCACGAAGCCGCGCGGGCGCCTGGTGAACTCGTGGACCGCGGCCGGCAAGCCGAGCTCGTCGATCGAGGTCAGCCCGAACGGGATCAGGCGGAAGGCGGCGCCGAGCGCGCCGCGCTGGTAGTAGGCGTTGACGCGGAAGCGGGCGTGGCCGGGGATCGAGTAGGCGAAGTCGAGCTGCCAGTTCGTCTCCAGGCGCTGGCGCTGGTCGCCGGTGAGGATCGAGTAGACGATCTCGCGCGTGTCAGAGCTCGAGAGCTTCGGATACTCCTCGAGCGGGTCGAGGCGGCCACGGACGCGGACGGTCGGGTGCGCGCCGGAGCTCAGGTGCAGATCGGAGGCACGGCGGTTGACGACCTCCATCAGGAGGTCAGCGAAGTCGATGTCCATGGAGTGCCTATCGGCCGGAAAACGGCTTTTCAGGAGGGGTTGTCCTCGAGTGGACGAAAATTTGTCGGCGGCCGGGAGAGACGGCCGATGCGAATCCCGGCCCGGGGGGCCCGTGGAGGGCCGGAATGGAGCGCCGGCCCGACCCTTCTAGTTGCTCCCGATCACGCGCGCGATCTCTGCCATCGAGGTCCGCCCGAGGCGCACCTTCTCGAGCCCGTCGTCGCGGAGCCGGGTCATGCCCTGGGCCACGGCGACGTCGCGGACCTCCTCGGCCGGGCGGCGTTCGAGCGCCATGCTCTGGATCTCCGGCGACATCGTCATCACCTCGTAGATGCCGATGCGCCCTCGGTAGCCGCTGCCGCCGCAGCGCCGGCAGCCGACCGGCTCGTAGGCCTCGAGCTCGACGTGGGCTTTGTAGCCGCTTTCCTGCAGCACCTTCGCGGGGATGATCACGCGCTTCTTGCACGAGGAGCAGAGCTGGCGCGCGAGCCGCTGCGCGACGATGCACTCGAGCGCCGAGGCGACCAGGAACGGCTCGACTTCCATCTCGATCAGGCGCGTGATCGCCGAGGGCGCATCGTTGGTGTGCAGCGTCGAGAGCACGAGGTGCCCGGTGAGCGCGGACTCGACGGCGATCTTGGCGGTCTCGCGGTCGCGGATCTCGCCGACCATGATCACGTCGGGGTCGGCGCGGACCATCGCGCGCAGCCCGGTCGCGAACGTCAGCCCCGTCTTGGTCGAGACCTGCACCTGGGTCAGACCCGACATTTCGTACTCGACCGGGTCCTCTACCGTGATGATGTTCTTCTCCGGCGTGTTGAGCATCTGCAGCGCCGCGTAGAGGGTGGTGGACTTGCCCGACCCGGTCGGCCCCGTGACGAGGACCGCGCCGTGCGTCTCGCGGCAGGACTTCACGAAGCGCTCGCGCGAGGAGTCGGACATGCCGAGCTTGTCGAGATCCACGACGACCGAGGTCTTGTCGAGTACGCGCATCACGACCCCCTCGCCGTTGACGCTCGGCAGCGTCACGACGCGCAGGTCGACGTGGCGGCCGTCGACGACGAGGCCGATGCGCCCGTCCTGGGGAAGACGCTTCTCGGCGATGTCGAGTTCGGCCATGATCTTCACGCGCGAGACTGTGCCCGCGGCCATCCGCCGCGGCACGGTGCTGATGTCCTGCAGCACACCGTCGATGCGGAAGCGGACGCGCATCTCTTTGCCCTCGGGCGCGAAGTGGATGTCCGAGGCGCCGCGCTCGACCGCCTGGCCGACGATCTGGTTGACGAGCTTGATGACCGGGGCGTCTTCGTCGCTCTCGTGGAGCGCGACGACCTCTCCCCCTTCTTCCTCATCGGCGAGCTCCTCGGGCGTGCCAACGACGTCTTCAAGCCTGTCAAGGCGCGAGATCAGCCCCGCGATGTCGTCGGGCGGCGCAACGGCGACCCGCACCTCGTGGCCGGTCATGATCGCGATGTCGTCGACGGCGAGTACGTTGGAGGGGTCGGCCATCGCGACGAGCAGCGTGCGCTTGTCGGCGAAGGCGACCGGCACCGCCTGGTAGCGCTTGGCGACGGTCGTCGAGATCAGGTTGGCGGCCGACATGTCGACCTGGAAGACGCCGAGGTCGAGGTGGTCGAGCCCGTAGCGCTCGGCGAGCGCCCGGGCCAGGCCGTCGTGGGTGATCGCGCCCTGGTCGAGCAGGATCCGCTCGGGCGAGGTGCCGGCGTTGCGCGAGGTCTCGATCGCGTCGTCGACCTGGCGCTTGCTGGCGAGCTGCATTTCGACGATCACGTCGGTCAGGAAGCGTGGGGAGGAACCGCGGCGCGAGGGCTTCGTGATCCCCGTCCAGCCCGACTCGCCCTCGGGCAGCCCGGGCGCGGGCTCGTTCGCGGGCGCGGGCGAGAGCGGCGCCTCGGCGGGGCTGTCCAGCTCGATCTCCACGGTCGGGCCGGCGTCCGGCGCGAACGGGTCGAAGCTTGCGGCGCGCGGATCGCCGGCGTCCTCCTCGGCCTCCGAGCGCTCGAGCGAGATCGTCGCTTCAGGAATCGGCTCGCCGTCGATCCCGAAGATCGCGTGCAGGTCCGGCTCGACCTCGCTCATCGCGAGACCCCCTGCGCGACGAGCGCGGCGCTCTGCTCAGCCGGCCGGGTCGTCCTCGGCGGCGGCGCGCATGACCGCGAGCGGAGGCTCGCGGCCGGTCCACAGCCGCAGGCTGAGGGCGCCCTGCGCGACGAGGATCTCCAATCCGTCGGTCGTGCGTGCTCCGTGCGCCGCGGCGGCGGCAAGCAACGGGGTGGATCGTGAGCGGTAGACCAGATCGGCGACATGTGAGTACTCGCCGATTTGATCGCCTGTGAGCCCGAGTTGGTTGAGGTCAGTCCCCTCAGCGGACGAGCGTTCTAGCCGCAGGCCCACAGACGTGCAGTTGACCAGCAGATCGGCGCTTTCGGGGCGCGCCACCGCCCTCGCCCCCAGATCGGCGGCCAGGGCTTCGGCCCGCTCGGACGTGCGGTTCCACACGAGCACCTCGGCGGCGCCGGCGTCGAGCAGCGCCCACACTGCGGCGCGCGCGCTGCCGCCCGCGCCGAGCACCTGCGCGCGGATCCCGGCGACGGGCCCGCCGAGCGCCTGCAGCAGCCCGGGCGCGTCGGTGTTCTCGGCCGCGATCGCGCCGCCCGCGCCGAAGCTCAGCGTGTTCGCCGCGCCGATCTGCCGGGCGGCGTCGCTCGCCTCCCCGGCCAGCGCGAGCGCAGCCTGCTTGTGCGGGATCGTCACGTTCGCACCCGCGAAGCCGGCCGCGTGGAGCGCGCGCACGGTCTCCGCGAACAGCTCCGGCGGCACCGGCAGGCGCTGATAGTGCCAGCCGCTCAGCCCGAGCTCGGCGAGCGCCGCGTTCTGCATCGCCGGCGAGCGGCTGTGCGCGACCGGCCAGCCCAGGACGCCGAGCAGCGGCATCAGTGGTGCTTGCAGGCAGGGAGGTGTCCCCCGTTGGCGCGCTTCGCAGCTTCGTAACGGGCGACGTCTTCGTTGAACTTCGCTTCGGTCGTCGAGAACACCTGCTCGCCGCAGCCGTCCGCGCCGGCCACGTAGTACAGGTAGGAGGCGTGCGCCGGATGCGCGGCGGCCTGGATCGATGCCACGCCGGGGTTCGAGATCGGCGTCGGCGGGAGCCCTTTGCGGATGCGCGTGTTGTACGGCGAGTCGATCGCGAGCTGCGACGAAGTCAGTTCCTTCGTGTAGGTCGGGATGTTCTGCCCGTTCTCGACCGCGTAGTAGATCGTGGCGTCGATCCCGATCGGGGTCCCCGCTTTCAGCCGGTTGTAGATGACGGCGGCGACCTTCGCCCGGTCCGAGGGCACCTGCGCCTCGCGCTCGATCATCGACGCCACGATCAGGAGCTGGTACGGCGTGAGCCCGAGCGCTTTCGCCCGCGCCGCGTATTCCGGCGCGAAGTTTTCCTGGAAGGCCGTGAGCTGCTCTTCGACGAGCCGCGACGCGGGCGCGCCCTTGTCGATGTCGTAGGTCGCCGGGAACAGGAACCCTTCGAGGTCCGGCGTGCTCCGCGGTGCTCCGTACTGCGCCGGGTTGAGCAACGTCGAGCTGCGCGCGGCGCGGCGGTAGCTCCCCATCAGCCCCGACTGGGAGGCGATCTGCGCGATCTGAAGCCGCGTCTTGCCCTCCGGGATCAGCACCTTGATGGTGGGCAGCGCGGCCGGCGTCTTGTGGCTGGAGGAGCGGCTCAGCGAGTACACGAGCAGGGCGACGATGACGCCGATCGCAAGCAGTGCAGCGAGCGCCAGCCACCGCGGACGGGCCCGGCGCGGGCGCGCCGAGCGCCCTTCGCTCGCGAGCGCCGCAGCCTCGGCGCCGGCCGCGCCGGCTGCGCCGGCGTCGCTGCGGCGGAAGGCGCGGCGCATCGGCGTCGGCTCTGACTCGCGCAGCCGCGGCGGAGGCTCCGGCAACGGCTCGCGCGGCGTGGGCTCGGGCTCCTCGGGCAGCCCCGGGATCGGGTAGCGCCCGTCGGGATCGCTCCTGCGGCGAGGCCGCGACGGAGTGTCAGCCTCGCCCTCCGCATCGTCCCCGGCGGCGACAGACTCATCCTCCGATACGACGATCGGGGTCTCGAGCACCGCCTCCGGCGGATCGATCGGCGCGTGCACCGAGTCGTCTTCGACGACGGGCGGCGCGGTCGTAGGCTCGGGCGGGAGCGACGGCGGGTCGGCCGGCTCCGGCGGGGCGATCGGGGGTTCGAGCTCGTATTCGCCGGGTGGCACGGGGGCGGCCTCGTCGAGCTCAGCCGCAGGCTCGTGCAGCTCGCCGGGAGGGTCGCCCAAGACCGGCTCGGGCACCTCCGCGACCGGCTCGCGGGCCTCCGTGATCGGCTCGGGGGCCTCCGTGATCGGCTCGGGCGCCTCCGGGACGGGCTCGTGCAGCTCAGCATCGGGCTCGGGGGCCCCGGCGGCCGGCATGGACTCCGCCTCCGGCTCCGCGCCAGCAACGGGCTCCGCCGCGGGCTCCTCGGCGCCCGGCGCGGACTCAGCCGCCCCGGGCGCCTCCTCCTCTACGACGAACGGCGTATCCAAGACGGCCTCGGGGGGATCGAGCGGCGCGCGCACCGAGTCGTCCTCGACGACCGGCGCGGCGCTCGTCGGCTCGGGAGGCAGCGTGGGCGGGTCGGCCGGCTCCGGCGGAGCGATCGGCGGCTCGACCTCGAGCGGCTCTGGCAGGGGCGGCACCTCGCGTCCTTCGCGTTCGGCGCGGCGCCGTTCGCGCTCGGCGCGGGCACGCTCGCGTTCCTCGCCGGTCCGTTCGGTCTTGGGTCGTTCGCCGCGCGCCAAGGTGTGGACCCTAACGCGACGCGCCGCTGTCCGGGCCGGGCTCGCCGCCCCGCGCCCGCGCCGCGAGCCAGCTCTCGAGCAGGTGCGCGGCGGCGCGCGAGTCCTCACTGGCGCGCGCCGAGCCGGTGCCGCGGCCGGTGCGCTGTGCGAGCCGCGTCGTGAAGCGCTCGTCGTGCATCTCGACGGGCACGCTCTCGCCGAGCACCGCCGCCAGGCGGCGCGCGAACTCGCGCGTCTCGCGCGTCTGCTCGGTGTCGCGCCCGTCGAGCGCGAGCGGCAGCCCGACGAGCACCAGCTCGACGCCGCGGTCGGCGACGAGCGCGCGCAGTGCGGCGAAGCCGCGTTTGGTCGCGGGCCGCAGCACAGGCTCGAGAGGCGTCACGATCGTGGCCGTCGGATCGCTGAGCGCGCAGCCGCAGCGCACGCTTCCGTAGTCCAGCGCGAGCACCCTCACGACGGCGCGGCTAGCCGGCGAGCGCGGCCTCGATCGCGGCGCGCCCGGCTGAGAGCGCCTCGTCGAGCTTGGCCGGTTCGCGGCCTCCTGCCTGGGCCATCGTGTCGCGCCCGCCGCCCCCGCCGCCGACCGTTTCCGCGGCGACCTTCACGACGGCGCCAGCTTTGACGCCGCGCTCGACCAGCTCGGGCGCGACGCTGGCGACGAGGTGCACGCGCCCGTCGGATGCCGCGCCGAGCAGGATCGCGGCGCGGCCGAGGCGGCCCTTGAGCCGGTCGGCGAGCTCGAGCAGCGCCTTCGCGTCGGGCACCTCGGCGCGCGCGGCGAGCACGCTCGCGCCGTCGAGGTCGGCGGCCTGGGCAGCGAGCTCGTCGAGGTCGGGACCCGCGGCCGAGCGGCCCGCACCCTCTTTGAGCTCCTTCTCGAGCCTACGGCGCTCTCCGAGCAGCGCGCGAAGCGCCTCCGGCGCCTGCTCCGGTGACGTGCGCAGCTCTTCCGCGACCTCGCCGAGCAACTCGTCGTGGCCGCGCAGCAGCTCGACCGCCCCGGGGCCGGTGACGGCCTCGATGCGCCGGACGTTCGCCGAGCTCGAGGTCTCCGAGATGATCCGGAAGGGACCGATCTCGGCGGTGCTCGCGACGTGCGTGCCGCCGCAGAGCTCGCGCGAGTAATCGCCCTCCCCCACCTCGACCATCCGCACCACCTCGCCGTACTTCTCGCCGAACAGCGCCATCGCGCCGAGCGCGCGCGCCTCGTCCAGCGTCGTGGACAGCGCCCGCACCGGGTCGTTGAGCGCGATCCACTCGTTCACGCGATCCTCGACGTCGCGCAGCTCGTGCGCGCTCAGGGCCTGGCCGTGGCTGAAGTCGAAGCGCAGCTTGTCCGGCCCGACATAGGAGCCGGCCTGGCGGATGTGGCCGCCGAGCCGCTCGCGCAGCGCCGCCTGGAGCAGGTGCGTGGCGGTGTGGTTGGCCTCGGTCGCGTGTCGCGTGCGGCGGTCGACGCGCGCGGTGACGATCTCGCCCTCGGTCAGCGCGCCGCGCTCGAGCTCGACTTCGAGTGCCTGGTCCTCGCCGATCCGGAAGACGTCGTGCACGCGCGCCAGGCAGTCGCCGTCGTCGCATTCGATCGTGCCGACGTCTGACACCTGCCCGCCGCCCGGCGCATAGAACGGGGACTCCTCGAGCTTGACGAGGTAGCGCGCGCCGCTGCCGCCGTTCTCGGAGAACGGACGCACCGCGCCGACCGTCGTATGCCGCTCGCCGGACTCGTAGCCCGTGAAGCGCGTCTCGAAGCCGCTTTCGCCCGCGAACACCCCTGCCAGCTCGCGCGTCACGCCGACCCCGCCGAGCTGCCCGGTACGCCCGCCGGCGCGGCCGCGCTCGCGCTGCTCCTCCATCAGAAGCTCGAAGTCGCCCTGCACCTCGAGGCCCTCCTGGGCGAGCAGCTCGCTGGTCATCTCGTGCGGGAAGCCGTACGTGTCGTGCAGGCGGAAGACGTCCTCGGCGGGGATCGACGCCGAACCCGCATCGCGTGCCCGGGCGATGTACTCGCGCAGCGTCGCCATGCCCTGCTCGAGCGTGCGGCCGAAGCTCTCCTCCTCGGCCGCGAGCCACATGTCGGTGACCTCGGCGTGCTCGAGCAGCTCCGGGTAGGCGCCGCCCATGATCTCGCGCACGAGCGACGAGTAGCGCGTCAGGAAGCCGGGATCGAGCCCGAGGTAGAGGCCCTGCTGGATCGCGCGGCGCATCACGCGGCGCAGCACGTAGCCGCGGTCCTCGTTGGAGGGCACGACGCCGTCGGCGGTCAGGAACGTCATCGCGCGTGAGTGATCGGCGAGGATCCGCAGCGCGCGGTCGACCTCCTGCGCCTCCCCGTAGCGACGTCCCGACAGCTCCTCGCCGAGCGCGACGAGCGGAGCGAACTGGTCGGTCTCGAACACCGACTCGGTGTCCTGGAGGATCGCGGCCATGCGGTTCAGCCCGAGCCCGGTGTCGATGTTCCTGGCCGGCAGCGGCACGAGCTCGGTCCCGGTCCCGTCGGGTGCGGGGCGCTGGTCGTACTGCATGAAGACGAGGTTCCAGTACTCCAGGAAGCGTTCGTTCTCGCCGCCGGGCAGGTCCTCCGGCGAGCCGTGCTCGACGCCACGATCGACGTAGAGCTCAGAGCACGGCCCGCACGGCCCCGTCGGGCCGGCCTGCCAGAAGTTCTCAGACCGCGGGCACTGGACGATTCTCTCCCGCGGCACACCGATCTCGATCCATCTGTCGATCGCCTCCTGGTCGGCGCCCAGCCCGAGTTCCTCGTCGCCTTCGAAGACGGTCACCCAGATGTCGCCGCCGTCGAAGCCGAAGACGTCGAGCGACAGCCGCCAGGCCATCTCGATCGCCTCGTCCTTGAAGTAGTCGCCGAACGAGAAGTTGCCGAGCATCTCGAAGAACGTGAGATGCCGGTTGGTGTTGCCGACGTTGTCGATGTCGACCGTCCGGAAGACCTTCTGGCAACTCGTCAGCCGCGGCGCCGGTGGCGTCTCCTGCCCGAGGAAGTACGGCTTCAGCGGGTGCATCCCGGCGACCGTCAGCAGCGCCGAGGGGTCGTGCGCGGAGGGCACGAGCGACGCCGACGGGACGCGGCGGTGGCCGCGCTCCTCGAAGAAGCCCAGGAAGCTCTCGCGGATCTCGTCTGAGGTCATCCGGTTCGGCATCTCGCTGCTGATCTTAAGACGCGCGCAGGGGCTAGCCGGCGACGGTGCCGTAGCCGACGACGATCTCGCCGGAGTACAGGCACGCGAGCTGGCCGGGAGCGGTGCGCTCGGCCTCGGTGAGCAGCTCGACGTGCGCCGCGGCGTGGCGGCCGGCCGCCAACGGCGCGGCGAGCCGGCAGTCGTGCCGTCGCCCGTGGGCGCGCAGGCGAACGGCGTCGACGTCGCCGGCTGGGCGGTGCAGGACCAGCTCGCGGACCGCGATGTGCTCGGCCCGGAGCTCCTCGCGGGCGCCGACCGTGACCGTGTTCGCCTGCGAGTCGGTCGCGAGCACGTACAGCGGTTCGCCGGCCGAGATGCCGAGTCCGTGACGCTGGCCGACCGTGTAGAGGTGCGCGCCGCCGTGCTCGCCGAGGACGCGTCCGTCGCGGGTGCGGATCGGCCCGGGCCGGCGGCTCAGGCCGCCGTGGCGCTCGAGGAACGCGTCGCGGCGGGTGCCGGCGAGGAAGCAGAGGTCCTGCGAGTCGCGCCGGGAGGCGACCTCGAGCCCCGCGCGGCGGGCGAGCTCGCGGACCTCGGGCTTGAGCAGCTCGCCGAGCGGGAACCGCAGCCGCGCCAGCGAGGCCGGGGCGAGGCCAGACAGGACGTAGCTCTGGTCCTTGGCGGCGTCGGCGGCGGTCCGCAGAAGCGGGACCGGACCGTCGAGCTCGACGCGAGCGTAGTGGCCGGTGGCGAGCGTGCCCGCGCCCAGGCGCGCGGCCAGCTCCAGCATCGCGTCGAGGCGCACGTTGCCGTTGCAGCGGATGCACGGGTTCGGTGTGAGGCCCGCCGCGTGGCCTTCGAGCCAGCCCTCCACGACGCCCGCGCGGAACTCCTCGCGCAGGTCGATCGAGAAGTGCGCCATGCCGAGGCTGTGGGCGAGCTCGCGCGCGCCGCGCACCGCGTCGGCCGAGCAGCAGCTCGAAGCGCCGTCGTTGTCCGGGTCTGACCACAGCTCGAGCGTGCACGCCACGGCCTCGCCCGCCTCGGCGGCGAGCAGCGCAGCGACGGCGCTGTCGACGCCGCCGCTCATCGCGACCAGCGTGCGGCCGGCGGCCGGCGAGAGGGCCGCGTGGCGGGCGGCCGCGCCGAGCGCGCGGTGCAGCGCGTCGGCGGCGAGCTGGGCGGCGTGGAGCTTCGAGGGGATCAGGCCCCCGAGCTCCGCGGCGATCTCGCGCCAGCCGATCCGGGCTGCGTCGAGCAGGCCGCGCCCGCCCGCGAGCGCGACCGCCGCGCTGCCGGCCGCGACCATCGCCCCGCAACCGCTCGCGTCGAAGCCGGCGTCGGCGATCCGGCCCTGGGGGTCCTCGCCGTCGAGCGCCACGGTCATGCGCACGAGGTCGCCGCAGGCGGCGCCGCCGGCCGCGCCCGTGAAGCCGCCGGCCGGCTGCCGGCCGATGCCGCAGGGCGCGTCGAGATGCTCGCGCAGCTGTTCCTCGCCGGGTCTCACCCGAGCGAGTGTACGGCTAGGACTGCCTGGCTTCCCGGATCGCCTGGGCGATCGTGAAGGGATCCTGCAGGCCGGTCAGCGTCGTGATCGCGCCCTTCGCGTTTGCGATCAGCAGCGTGGGAGTTCCATACACCTGCACGCCGCGCGTGATCACGCCGAACGACGCGACCTCTCCGGGGCGCGCCTCGTCGATCGCGAAGCGCAGGTTGTGCGGGAGCTGGGCGAGCGCGCGGTGCACGGCCTGGTCGTCCGAGCCGCTCGGGTTCCAGAAGAAGATCAGGGCGATGCGCCCGGACTTGAGCTGCGATTCGACGGCGCGCTGCCGGGCCGGAGCGGCGGTGCCGGCGCCTGCCGCGGGGGCGCGCTTCGCCGTCGCGTGGCTTTCGGTCGTGGTCGTCTTGGCGCTTGTGGTCGTCTTGGCGCTCGTGGTTGTCTTGGCGCTCGTGCTCGGGGCGGTGCTCTTGGCCGGCGAGGTCGCCGTCGATGCGCCGGCGGGCGTCGGGGAGGACGTGCTCGGCGACGATGACTGCGCGGATTTGGACGCAAGTTCGCTCGCGTTCTTCTGCGAGGTCGCGACGGCGCCACGCGCCTTTTCAATCGCGTGTCCGTAAGCGCCGAGGCTGGAGGCGGAGCCATGGCCCGTCGCCTGTCCGGCGGTGCCCTGCGAGGGCGCTTTCGGCGCGGCCGTCGGCGCCTTGACCGTGCGGGTGGGCGCCGGAGGCGCCGAGGCGCTCGATCCGCTCGAGTTGCTGTGGTGGCCCTGGAAGAGCAGCAGCCATGCGGCGGCGAGCAGCGCAATGGCCACGAGACCGATCTGATACGGGCGTGAGAGCTGCGCCATCGAGGGCTGAATCGGCATCTCAGCGGGAAAGTTGAGGGCCGCCAGGCGCCTTGGACGGTTCGCACCGCGACCTTGGAGGGTTCGCACCGCTACGTTCATTGCACAGATGAGCGAGCAGGACCGGGATCTGGGGCCGCAGCCGAGCGGCGGCGGGCGCCGCCGGGGCTGGACCGCGGCACGGCTGTGTGTGCTGATCGCGATCCTCGCGGGCCTCGTCGTGTTCCTCGTGCTCCCGAACGGCAGCAGCGCTCCGAGACGCACCGCCGCCCGGTGCGCCAGCACGACGAGCGTTCCCGAAGTGCGCCGCGTTCCGGCGAAGGAGCTCGGCGCCCTTCGCGAAGCGGTATCCAGGGTGCTGCCCGAGCGCGCCGGCAGGCTCTACGAAGAAGGGGCCGTCACGGCGCGTATCGCGTGGACCGACGAAAGGCCCTCACCCCCCACGGTCTCGCCGGCCGCGAGCCGCCCCGCCGGCTACGAGATGCGCTGGAACGCGCCGAACGGCGTCGACATCCTCGGCGACGTGCTGGTGTTCTCGACGCCGGCACGCGCGCAGCGCTTCCTCACGCTCGCTTCGAGCACCTTCTGCCACGGCACCGCAACACAGGTGGCAGCGCCGCGTCCGCCCGCCGGGCGCAACCTGGCGTGGGTGAACCCCGACGGGTTGTTGCAGGCCGACCTCTTCATCGCGCGAGGCACCCACGTCTACCGTGTCACCGAGGCGTCGGGCGGCGGCCCGACGGCTCGCTCGGCGCAGGAAGCGGTCCGCCCGGACGCAGGCCTCGCGCGCGTGTTCGCGACGATCAACGTGCTCGCGTGCCTGCTCCCGGCGGCCGACTGCACGCGGGTGCCGAGTGCCACGACGGCCTGAGCTGACTCTCTGCCGCCGGCCAGCCGGCGCCACGAAGCACGCGGCTGCGGCGATCCTGCTCGCTTGCGCTCTGGCCGTGGCCTCGGGCTGCGGCAAGTCGGACCTGCCGAGCACGACCGGCTCGGCGAAGACGACGGCGAGCGCCGCGACCGCGCCGCGGGCCCCGGCGCCGCCCACGGCGCGGCACAGCGAACCGCGCGCGACCGTGCCGCTGCCGCTGCCGCTGACAGCAGCCCGCGCGAGCGCGTTTGCGCGCGCCGTGACGCTCACCGCGGCCGACGTCCCGGGGGCGAAGCCGGTGGCGCGAGAAGCGACGCCGGCCGCCCGCGAACGCGAAGCGGCCCAGTGCGGCGGGCGCTCTGCTCCGGCGATCGGCAGCGAGCGCTCTCCCGAGCTGCAGCGTGGCCGCGGCCTCGACCGCGAAAGCGTCTCCTCGAGCGTCGAGGTGCTCCACGACGCCAAGACCGTCGAACGCGCGCTCCAGGCGACGCCGACCTCAGCCGGCCTGGGCTGCTACGAACGCGTGCTCTCGCGCAGCCTGCATTCCGAAGCCGATCCCAACATCAGGCTGCTCGGGGTCAAGGTTGCCACGCTGACGGTCGGCATCACCGGCGCGGGCCAGGCGCACGGGATCAGGATCCTCGCGCGCGTCGGCGTTCCAGGCGCTGGCGTCGTCGTGCCGCTGTACGTCGACGCGCTGTCGCTCGGCTACGGCCCTGCCGAGATCGACCTGTACGCGACGAGCTTCGTCCAGCCCGTCGCCCAGCGGACCGAGCAGGAGCTGCTCGCGCTGCTGCACGAACGGGCGCTCCGCCAGCGGCTGTAGCCGCGCTCAGAGCGCGTGGTGGCTGCGCAGCACCGCGTGCACGACGGTGTCGACGGGCACGTCCTGGAGCCCGCCGCCCTGCATGTCCTTCAGGGCGGTCCGTTGGCCGTCGAGGATCGCGACGTAGCGTGCGCCGAGCGCCGCGGCGTGGCTCAGCTGGCCTTTCAACGAGCGGCCGCCGAGCTCCATCTGCGCGGCGAGCCCGGCCGAGCGGGCCTCTGCGAGCAGGACGAAGGCGGCCCGCCGCACGTCGGGATCGTCCTCGCCGAGCGCGATGTAGAGCTCAACCGGCGGCGGCGGCGCGGGCTGCTCCTCGCCGGCGAGCAGGATCCGCTCGACCCCCGCGGCCCAGCCCATGCCGGGCGTGGCGGGGCCCCCGAGCTGCTCGACGAGCCGATCGTAGCGCCCGCCCCCGGCGACGCCGCTCTGCGCCCCGAGCGCGTCCGAGGTGAACTCGAACACGGTTCGCGTGTAGTAGTCGAGCCCCCGCACGAGCGTCGGGTCGACCTCGTAGAGCAGGCCGGCGGCGTCGAGGAGCCTGCAAACCTCCTCGAAGTGCTCGCGGTCGGCCGCGTCGAGCTCGGCGAGCAGAAGCGGAGCGTTTTGCATCACCTCGCGCGTGCCAGCGTGGTCGGTGTCGAAGGCACGCAACGGGTTGAGCTCGATGCGCGCCCTGACCTCCTCGGAGAGCCGGTCTTCGTGAGCGCGGAGATGCTGCTGCAGGCGCTCGCGGTAGGCGCTGCGCGTCTCGGGGCTGCCCAGGCTGGAGACCCGCAGACGGATCTCGCGGACGCCCATCTCGGCGAGCAGGGAGGCGAGCAGCGTGATCGACTCGGCGTCGACGGCCGGATCCTCGGAACCGATCGCCTCCGCGCCGAGTTGCCAGAACTCCCGGTAGCGGCCGGCCTGCGCGCGCTCGTGGCGGAAGAACGAGGACAGGTACCAGAGCTTCACCGGCTGGCGGCGCTTGTGCATGCCGTGTTCGATGTAGGCGCGGCAGACCGGCGCCGTGCCCTCGGGCCGCAGCGTCAGCGAGCGGCCCGCGCCGTCCTCGAACGTGAACATCTCCTTGCTGACGATGTCCGTCGAGGCCCCGACGCCGCGGGCGAACAGCTCCGTGGACTCGAAGGCGGGGGTCTCGATGCGTTCGTAGCCGGCGCCCCCCAGTAGCGCACGGGCGCGGGCCTCGAGCGTTTCGCGCGCCACGGCCTGCTCGCCGAGAACGTCGAAGGTGCCGCGCGGAGCTTTGAGCTTCGGCTCGCTCAACTCGCGGCGCCGGGCGGCGGCGCGCTGGCTGCGACCTGTTCGCCGGCGAGGCGCACGCGGATCTCGGTCAGGAACGGGTTCGTCTGGAGCTCTTGGCCGAGCGTGGTGACGCCCATGTGTCCCGGGTAGACGACCGTCTCGGCCGGGAAGCTCCGCACGAGTTTCTCGATCGAGCCCTCGAGCGTCGCCCAGTCGCCGCCGGGCAGATCCACGCGGCCGACCGACCCCTGGAACAGGACGTCCCCCGACAGCAGGGCGACGCCGACGGCGTAGGTGAGGTGTCCGGGGCTGTGGCCGGGCGTGAACAGCACGTCGATGTCCATCCCGGCGAGATTGAGCCGCTCCCCGCCGGCGAGGGTGTGCTCTGGCTCGTAGCTCTCGAACGGCCCGAACCCCGGCGGCACGAAGCGCATCACGTCGGTGAGCATCGGCAGCTCGATCTGCGGGCAGTAGACGGGCGCCCCGGTCGCCTTCGCGACGGGGGCGACCGCGCCGATGTGGTCGAAGTGGCAGTGGGTGAGCAGAATCGCCTCGATCTCGACGCCGAGCGCATCGGCGGCCTCGAGCAGCCGCGGCGCCTCGTCGCCGGGGTCGACGATCACGGCGGTGCTCGCCTGCGGGTCCGCGCGGACGATGTGGGAGTTCTCCGCGACGGCGCCCACGGTGAACGAGCGGACGTCGGGCTGGCTCATCGCGTCTGCGCCTTGCCTTCGCGCACCTTGCGCCGCTGGCGGCGCTGGTAGACCCACTTGTCGGTGTAGTAGCTGACGACCGTGTAGGCGCCGAGCACGATCGGGAACAGCGCGATCGCGCCGGACGAGCCTTTCAGGAACACGAGGATCACGAACAGCAGCAGGACCGTCGCGATCATCGCCTTGTAGAACGCGCCCCGCCACGTCGGCGGCTTGTCGCGACGGTCGACGGGCTTGTTGCGGGCCGTCGCCGAGGACTTCGCGCTGCCGGTCTTCTCGGCGGATGTCGGCTTTCGCCCCGTGCGCCCGCGCGACTCGACGACCCCGGCGGCGTTGCCGCGGTGCTTGGTCTGGCGCTTGCGTCGCGTCTGGGCCATCCCGTCAGCCTAATGCGTTCTCGATCAGGTGTCGGCCGGGATCGAACCCGGGCATCGCCAGCTCGGCCGGGAAAGAGTCGAAAGCCGCGGCGGGCGCGAGGCCGACGAGCTCGCCGCACGCGAGCGGCGCGTGGATGGCGAGCGCCCTGACGACTTCGGCGAGCGGCAGCTCCAATGGCCGCTCGACGTTCATCGAGACCTGCGCCCGGCCGCCGGCGAGCTCGATGCCGATCGCCCGCAGCCCTGGCAGCCCGTGCTCTCCGCCCTCCCTCACCAGAGCCGCGATCCGCCGGGCGTCCTCGATCGTCGCGGGCGCCGCGAGCACGACGTTGAACGCGACGAGCGGTGGTCGCGCGGCGAGCAGCGCGGCGCCGCGGTCGGGGCGCATCCTCGCCGGGCCGAAGTCCGGCCGCAGCGCCTGGGACTCGCCGGTGGGCACGGCGAGCCGCTTGGCGAGCCCGCCTGCCCCGCCTTTGCGAAGTTCGGCGCGCGTTCTTGCCGGTCGGTCCGGGCCGGCCGTCAGCTCGCCGTAGAGGAACACGGGGATCTCCAGCTCGGCGCCGAGGCGCTCGGCCAGGACGAGCGTCTCGGCGCACGCGGCGCCGCGGTCTGCCGTGTCCAGGTAGACGATCGGGGCGACGTCGAGCACGCCGACGTACGGGTGCTGGCCTGTGCGGCCCGGTCGCGAGAGGTCGATGCGCTCGACGGCGGCCGCCGCGAGCCTGGCCGTGGCCGCGGACAGCGCGCCGGGCGCGCCGGCGAACGTGAAGACGGAGCGGTCGTGGTCCGCGTCGGAGTGGATGTCGAGGAGGCGGACGGGCGGCGCCTGTCGCCCGCCGGCTGTCTGCGTTCGGCGCGGGTCCGGCGCCTCGATCGCGCGGGACAACGCCGCGATCGTGTCCGGGTCGGTCCCCTCGGAAACGTTCGGGACCGCGAGCAGGGTTCGTGGCGGCATGGGACGAGGCTAAACTGCGCCACCCGGCCGGAGTAGCTCAGTCGGTTAGAGCAGCGGAATCATAATCCGCGTGTCGGGGGTTCGAGTCCCTCCTCCGGCACTCTCTGTTTGGTTTTGGAATGCGGGTTTGCGGCATGGTGCCGCTCACGGCCAGGCGAACCTTGTTCCGACTCGAGAGCCGGGATCGGACCGGCGTGAGCGACACCCGGTCCGCCTTGGCCGCTAGGCGCTTTCGTCCGAAAGCCGGGTCTCGAGTTCGTCGAGCGCCCCGGCGATCGTGCTGAAGATATCGCTGCTCAGCCGAGCTAGTGCGTGCGGGAAGATCGTGCCTGCCTCCTCGGCGGCGCTCGAGATCGGCATGACCTCTTCCTGGATGCGCGTGACTTCCGCTTCGTGGCTCTCGCGCAGGCGCCGCACGAGCGCGATCTGATCATCTCGCGGAAGGGCGTCTGCGAAGAACAGACGCACCAGACGCTCATCGCGAACCTGCGGCGGCTCATCGTGCGAATCCCGCAGCCAGTCGAGTAGCGCCTCGTTTCCCTCGTCGGTAATCGCATAGGCGCGCCTGGCGCGCGCCCCATGGGGGTCATCGCGGCCCGTGATCAGACCCGCCTCCTCAAGCCTCGCGAGCTCGGGATAGACCTGCGCCAGTGACATCGGCCAGAAGTGCTTCGTAGAGCGGTCCGCACCCCGCTTTATCTCGTAGCCGGATCGCAGGCCGATCCGCAGCATCCCCAACACCAGGTACGAAGGTGGCCTCAGCTTCATGCCGGTCCTCCCCGATCGGTCGACGCAGACCGGTCGCGCGAGCCCGATTGCGTTCGTACGCCCGATGCCCTTGGATGCATCAGGCGTGTTATATCGCGGTCGACAGGTAGCTTGTCAGCCCTTGCTAGCGGCCGAACGCGGACGCGGCCGTGGTTAGGGATGTCACCGAACGCCTCCGAGGCTCGGGCCAAGGCCTGATCGAGGAGCTCGGCGAGATGATGATCCTGACGGGCAAGACCATCTGGTCTGCCCTGCGCCCGCCGTATCCCTACGGCGGCGAGTTCGTCTCCCAGTTCCTGTTCGCGCTGCGGCTGTGCTGGTTCCCGCTGCTCGTCTCGACGGTCTGTATCTGTTACGCGGCGCCCGGCCTCCAAGCGGCGAACTTCCTGACGATCTTCGGCGCGCTGGACCGCCTCGGCGGCTTCTTCGTGCTGGGCGCGGTACGCGAGATCGGCCCGTCGGTGACCGCGATCGTCGTGGCGGGCGTCGCCGGGACCGCGATCACTGCCGACCTCGGCGCGCGCAAGGTGCGCGAGGAGCTCGACGCGCTGCAGGTGCTCGGCGTCGACCCGGTCAAGAACCTCGTCGTGCCGCGCTTCCTCGCGCTGATGCTCGTCACGGGCCTGTTCGACATCTACGCGCTGCTGTTCGGGATCTTCGGCGGCATCATCGCCGAGCTCGTCAACGGCCAGGCGCTCGGCCCGTTCTGGGCGACGCTGTTCGCGAACGCCTCCACCACCGACCTGTGGGGCTCGGTGCTCAAGACCACGATCTACGGCGCGATCATCGCGATCGTCTGCTGCTACAAGGGCATGGCCGCCTCCGGCGGCGCCGAGGGCGTCGGCCGCGCCGTCAACGAGGCCGTCGTCATCGCGATCACAGGCATCTTCGCCTTCGACTACGTCTTCACACAGACGCTCCTCGCCACACACCCCCAGATCCTCATCATCAAGTGATGCGCCGTGAGCTGCATCGGATTCGTGACCCGAGGCATCGCTGGGCGGGAGGCCCTGACTCCCACAGGGAGAGCAAGCCTTGCCGAAGCGCAAAGTGCGGCGGCGACGACGGCCCGCTCAGGCGCCGAGCACCCTACTTCCCGACGTCAGCCGCCCACCCGCGCAACCTGGTGTGCGAGCGTCACGAGCAGCGGCCAGTGCGTCTCCGGATGTTCGCTCAAGAAGCCTTTGAAGTTCCACTGGCTGAGCCCGCCCACGCGGACGGGGGTGGCCGCTCGCACCGTCGCTGTGCGCTTGGCCTCGGGCACGATCAGCGCGATCTCGCCGAAGTGGTCACCCGGGCCCAGCCTTGAGACCTCCTCGCCGTCGATGATCACGCGCAGTTCGCCGTCGAGTACGACGAAGAACGCGATTCCCGACTCGCCGGCGGTGACCAGGTCCTCGCCCTCGGGGACGCTGCGTTCGGTCATCCCCTTCGCGAGGCCTTTCAGGGCCCTGTCCTTCAACGGCGCGAGGAAGCGCACCTGCCTCAGCTCCTCGGCGTTTACCCCCATGGTCGGGAAAGCTACTACCAGCGCCTCAGCGGTGGCCGCCGGTCGCTGAGGCACGGGTCGCTCCAGGAGCAATCCTCGACAGGCCTACCCAGACCACCAGGGCCGCATTCCGCTGCTGGGCCACTTGAGAGACGACTCCCGGGCGGGGCCTCCTTGCTGAGGCCGGTCTACTGGCGGGCCGCCGTGGGCCGCTGCGCGCTCACACCACGTGCGACGCGGAACTCCGCGGCGACCTCGCGCGTAGCAGCTTCCGCGCCCAGAGGGAACACGTGGAGTGCATCCACGCGCGCGATGCCGGCAAGGCCCCCAGCCAGTTCGCGCGCCAGTTCGATGCCACCGCCGTTGCGGATCTGCGCCACAGCCGTTTGTGGAATCTCGACTCCCGGTAGCCCGCCGGCGCGCTCGGCCATCCGGTCACTGCGGAGCAGTGCGACGCTGGCGTAGAACCGCACCCCTGCAAGGATCTCTTCGGCGGCCGAGAGGAACACTTCGAAACGCCGGAGGTCAAAAATCATCTGCGATTGAACAAACGTCGCTCCGGCGTCGACCTTCCGCCGCAGCAGCCGCAACTCTCGGTCGACGTCCTCGGCAAACGGGTTGACGACGGCTCCGACCGCCAGCGGGTGAGGAGCACTCCAGGCGGCGACGCTTGCGATCAGCTGCGTCGCGGTCATATCCCCCACACGCTCGATGCCGGGAACGGGATCACCCTGCATGCAGAGGACCGCCTCGGCACCAAGCGCCGCCGAGCCCGCGACCTGCGACTGCAGCGCGAGGCGGTTGCGATCGCGGCAGGACACGTGGACAATCGTCCCTACGCCCTGCTCCCGCGCGAGCGCCACGGCGGCGAGCGGAGACATCCGCGGCTGGCCGGCATGGTTGTCTGTCAAGCCGACGACATCGACGGTGTCGGCTAGGACAGCGATACGGTCACTCACGCGCGCGCCATCGGCTCCGGCCGGCAGCGAGATCTCCGCGGACGTCAAAGCTGCAAACGACACACCCCTGAGCCTAGTCCACGGCGGGTAGCGCGCCATTCCTCGCTTGGCTCGGGGAGCGCCGAGCCGAGGCAGGCCGAAGCGTCGGCACGCGGGGGAGCGGTCCTCGTTCAAGCTAGGTGGAGGCGTTCAGCCGAGTGAACGGATGATGTGAGCCAGCTCGTCGGCGTCATAGCCATGGCGGCGTGCGAGCCGAAGGAGCTCCCTCGCCTTCGACAGGACGAGCCCCCGCTCGGAGGTCCCAGCGACGCGGATTCCCATGCCGCGGCGGAACTCGAGCAAGCCTTCCTCTCGCAGCTCCCGCAGAGCGCGAAGCACCGTGTTGGTGTTCACGTGCATGACGGCGGCCAGGTCCTTCGCCGGCGGCAGTCGTTCGCCCGGCTTCGCGTCGCCTTCTGCGATCGAGCGCCGGATCTGAGCCGCGACCTGCTCGTGCAGTGCCGTCGGGTCGGACCTGTCGATCTTGACTCCCAGCATGGTGCTAGTCATACTAGCTCCAATGTCTCTCGCTGTCCAGGACCCGCCCACGCAGCTTCCAGACGCGGGAGTGGTTCGTGACGCGCGCGCACGTCAGAGGACGCGGCGCCGACGCATCGCCGCCGTTGCGATGCTTGGCGTCGGGCTGGTAGCTCTCGGAGTGATCGTCGGCAGCCCTGGGTCCGGATCGTCTGCACACGCGGGAAGGGAAAGCTTCGAAGCCTTCGCGGCTCGGCACCACTTGAACGCTGAAGGGAGGTGCCGTTCGCAGCTGCCTGCTGACGCGGAACTCCGTGGGACACGTCGCCGCTGGTTTGGCGATCCGCAAGCCAGCTACGGCTTCTGGCGCACGGTCCTCATCGACCGGAGCGGGCCCGACGCATGGTTCCTGTTCGAATCCGCGGACCGCCGCGCTGCATGGGAGTGCTTTGTCGGTCGCAAGCCCAAGAGCGCGATGAGCGGCGGCAGTTACAGCCCGCGGCCCTACCCACCGGTCGCGGCTCACTCGGTGTCGGAGCCCGTGTCGGGCGGCGGCAGGACGCTTCCCGAGGAAGGTTCCAAGCAGTACTCCTTCATCGCCGCTCGGGTCGGAGCCGGCGTGCAAAGTGTCACCGTTCGCTTCCTCGACGGCGGGCACATCGCCGCTCGCATCGCCAACCGGTGGTACTTCGCCTGGTGGCGCGGACGTCGGCCCCTCGCGAAGAAAACCGCGATCGTCGCGGGGTGAGCGACGCTCTCTCGGCGGCACGCAACCCCTGCCACGCACCCCCAGAACCTCATCATCAAGTGACCCTCGTCAGAGCGCGCACTGAGCCGCCTGGCCGCGGCGCACTCCCGGCAGCGGGTGAATCCGGATTCGGGCCTCACTGCGGATCTGCGGCGTCGCCTCCTAGGCCAGCGCCGTGGCGAGCCTCGAGCGCAGCGCCCTGCCAGGACCTAGCCGTCGAGGTAGTTCGCCGGGCCAACGCGCTCGATCTCGACGGCGATGATCACGCGCCCGACGCCCGCGAGCGCCTCGTCGCTCTGAGGCTCCGGCGCCTCGTCCAGCGCGAGCATCCGCTGCGCGACCCGCGCCATGGCCGGACCGATGCCGCCGCGGCGGATCGTGGCGACGCCCGACACCGTGACGGACGGGAACGGCCGCTCGTGACCCATCACGCAGACCGACGCCCAGCCGGTCTCTTCGACGTCTCGCGCCTTGCGGCGAGGCGCCTCGGTCGAGATCAGTAGTTCGTCGCCGGCGCGGACGTAGTAGACGATCGACTGGTGGATCCGCCCGGCGGCCGAACGGGTTGCGATCACGCCCACCGGCTGCTCGTCGAGAAAGGCTTGGACGCTGTCGGGGAGGACGGTCATTCCGCAAGCACCGGGTTGGACAGCGTCCCGACGCCCTCGAGCTCGACATCGACGACGTTCCCATCGCGCAGGAAGAGCCCCTTGGCGGCGCCGACCCCGGCGGGTGTGCCCGTCGCGACGATGTCGCCGGGCAGCAGCGTCATCGTGCGCGACAGCCACGCGACGAGCTCGACCGGACCGAAGATCAGGTTCGCCGTCGTCCCCTCCTGCACGGTCTCACCGTCGATGCGCGTACGCAGCGCGAGGCCGGAAAGGTCACCGACCTCGTCGAGCGTGACGAGCGCGGGGCCGCACGGCGCGAACGTGTCGATCGCCTTGCCGCTCGTCCACAGCGGGTTCTGGAGCTGCAGGTCACGGGCGCTCACGTCGTTGAACGGCATCACGCCTGCGACGTGCTCGAGCGCGTCCTCGACGGAGACGTTGCGAGCCGGACGACCGATCACGAGCGCCAGCTCCGCCTCGTAGTCGACGTAGTCCGCATGAGCCGCAGGCAGGACGATCGGTGCCCCGCTCCCGCACAGCGAGTTCGCAAACTTCGCGAACCACATCGGGGCCTCGGGGACCTCCTGCCCGGACTCCTCGGCGTGGTCGCGGTAGTTCAGGCCGATGCAGATGATCTTCTGCGGATCCGGCACGGGCGCGCGCAGCTCGACGTCCTCCGCCGCGAGGCGCTCGCCGGCTGCCGCGGCGAGCTCGCCGAGCCGGCGCAGTCCTGCGGCGTCCAGCTCCTCGAGCGCGCCCCGGACGCCCGCGGCCGGCGGATTCTCGAGCGAGGAGAGAGGCACGATCTCCTCACCGAGCAGCACCCCCGCGGCCGGCCCGTCCTGGGAGGTGTAGCTGACGAGTCTCATCTCACTCTCCCGTGGGGATCTCGACGGGCGGCTGCGGCGGCGCGAGCTCCCCCGACATCGCACGCCGGTGAATTGCCTCGAACGGCTCTCCGGCGGCCGACTGCTCAGCGATCTGGGCGGGGTCGACGAACACCCCGATCGGGTTCGCCGAGAACTCGGGGCTCGTGCGCATCCACTCCTTCGAGGAGCGCCAGTCGCCGAACACGTCGACCTGGAGCTCCACGTAGTTGCCGTCCGGATCTTTGTAGTAGTAGGAGAGCGTCATGCCGTGGTCGATGCACAGGTCCGGCTCGATGCCCTGCCCACGCAGGCGCAGGTAGCTCGCGTTCAAGTCGTCGAAGCTGTCGTACTCGAACGCGCTGTGGTGCATCCCGGTCCGCGTGTCCTTCTCCGCGTCGTCCTTGAACCCTGGGAACGCGAGCAGCGCGATGCGGTGGTTGGCCGCGTCGTTGCTGAGCCAGGCGCCGGTTGCGTCCTGGAAGGTCACCTCCGCGCCCACGACCGCCGCGTACCAGTCGATCAGCTCTTGCAGCCGTGTCGTCTTGAGGTTGAAGTGGTGGAACGTCGGCTTGATCTGCGTCATATCGCCGGCCTCTTTTCGTCTGTGTAGGGATCGTTGAGCGCTGTCTGCAGGCGACGCACCAGGGCGCTCGTCTCCGCCACGCTCGCCGCTGCTGTTCCGAAGACGTAAAAGTCAGGGCGCACCAGCGCTACCGCACAGCCTCGAGACGAGAACCAGTCGTCGTAGATCTGCTGCCCCTGCTCCCCGGACTCGACCCTCACGAGTGCGCAGTCGAGCGCCTCGAGGTAGAGCCGTGCGTCGAGCTCGAGGAGCGCAATCGGGTCGGTATCGAGTGCGTAAAGGGCGAAACCGCCCCCGATCGTGTCTTCGAGCAGCACTTCGGCGCCGCCGACGGACACGCGACCCTGCGGGAACAGAGAGCCGCCACCGCCCGGGCGCGCGCCGTCCGGACCCTCGTGGATGCCGGGGCCGAGCACTCCTGCCGGCACCTCGAACTCAGGCGTGTCGGGGTCGGCCAACAGCGCGAGGAGCCCGGCGTCGCGAGCGGCCGCCTCAGTCTCGTCGGCGATGCAGATCACCTTGCCGAGCTCGACCGAGATCGCGATCGCCTGTCGCACGTGAGCGCAGCGCTCGCTCGTGTACGCGCCGAGCGTCGACGAGTCGGCCTGTCCTTTCAGCACGACGTCCAGGTGCCAGGCGAGCGTCAGCGCGTCGCGTATCCCGGCGCACATGCCCTGGCCCGCGAAGGGCGGCATCAGGTGGGCGGCGTCGCCGGCGAGCAGCATGCGGCCCTCGCGCCAGCGCTCGGCCCAGCGCGCGCGGAACGTGTAGACCGTGTGGCGCTCGAGCGCGACCTCCTCGGCGCCGATCCCGGAGCGCGCCAGCAGCGCCCGGACGAACTTCGGATCTTCGACCTGCTCGCGGGTCTCGCCGGGCAGCAGCATCCACTCCCAGCGCCGCCGCCCCGGGCCCCCGGAGACCAGCGTCGTCGGCCGTGCGGGGTCGCAGCGCTGCAGGTTGACGCCGGAGAGCAGGCCGCGATCGCGCGGCACGGTGTCGGCGATCAGCCAGTCGAAAGCGAAGCCGAGGTCCTCGACCGGAGTGCCCATCCGCGCGCGCACGATGCTGTTCGCGCCGTCGCAGCCGATCACGTATCGGGCGCGCGCCTCGCGCTCCGCTACGCCCTCGATCCATTGCCCGTCGACCGCGCTGCCCTCGCGCACCGTCAGCAGCACGCAGTCGCCGGTGTCGCGCACGTCGCGCACCTCCCAGCCCTGGTGGACCTCGACCGACGGCACGGACTTCGCGGTGCCGTCGAGCAGCTCCTCGAGCTGAGGCTGGGAGAACATCGTCGCTCCCGCCCACCCCGAAGGCCCCGGCTCGGTGCGGTCGACGAGCAGCAGCGTCTCACCGCGGTCGTTCTGCCACTCGTACATCGTGGCCGGCTCGGTGATCGCGCGGAGCTGCTCGGAGAGCCCGAGCCGCTGGAAGACACGCGCGACCTCATCGTCGTAATGGACGGCGCGCGGGCGGGGGTACAGGCTCGGCCACCGCTCGAACACCCCCACCCGGTAGCCGAGGCGGCCGAGCAGGATCGCAGCGGTCTGCCCGACAGGTCCGTAGCCCACGATCGCGATGTCGTAGTCGAGCGTCATCGAGGCTCCACCCTAGCGGTAACTGATAAGATCGTCAACTATGACGAACGCATCTAAACCCGGAGCTGCGCAGTCACCGCCCGCGCCGAGCAGCCCGCCGGGCCCCGTCCGGCGCGAGACCCCCGCCTCCTCCCCCGACAGGCGCGCCCGGCGCCGAGCGACGACGCGGCAGAGCCTCCTCGATGCGGCAAGGCGTTTGTTCGCGGCGCGTGGCGTGGAGGACACGCGCATCAACGAGATCACCGACGAGGCCGACGTCGGTTTCGGCTCCTTCTACAACCACTTCGACTCGAAGGACGCGATCGTCGAGGCCGTGCTGTCGGAGGCGATCGCCGCCCAGGGCCAGGCGGTCGACGCTCTCACGCGCGGGTTCGACGATCCGGCGGAGGTCGTGTGCGTCGCCCACAGCCACTTCGTGAACCTCGCACGCGACGACCCCGAGTGGGCGTGGCTGCTGATCCGCCTCGACGTCTCCCACCAAGCGCTGCTCGGCGCGCTCGGGCCGTTCGCCCAGCGCGACATCGCAAGAGGCATCAGGAGCGGCAGGTTTCAGGTCGCAAACAAAAGGACGGCGCTTTTCGCGGCCGGCGGAGCGCTGCTCGCAGTGATGCGGTCCGTGCTGGACGGGCAGGCGCCGAAGGACGCGGCGCGCTTTCACGCTGAAGGCGTGCTCAGGTCGTTCGGGGTATCCCCCGCCGAGGCGGCCGACGTGGCCGCGCGCTGCGCGGCCGCCGCTCCTGCCGGGAGCTCGAGTCAGCTGGGAGGGCGGTAGCGCCTTCCGATCGCTCGAGGCGAGCGGGTCGTGCCTCACCCAAGCCGCAGGGAAGCCCTGAGGCGACGCACGGCGGGAGGCAGGTGCCCGATGCGGCTCGCCTCCAGCCCCACCCCGTCGGCACTGGTGAAGGCGAGGCGGCCGTCGCGGAGCTGCTGCCCGGTCTGCTCCAGCGCGGTCACGTTCGCTCGTTCGCCCGAGAGCGTCACCTCGAGCACCTCGAAAGCTCGCAGGCGACGTGAGAGCTCCTCGGCGGTCAGCGCGTCCGGCTCCTCGACGGTGCGTATCGCCCGCAGATCGGCGCGAGTGAAGCGCGATTCCGGACCGGCCGGCACCCGCGGGGTCCCGGTGCCCGCGGCGAGCAGATCGAGCACGGCGCCGAGCTGCGAGGAGGCCAGCCGTGTCTTGCGCCGCTCCGTCGGCCAGAGAGCGGCAGCCGGACCGAGGTCCACCGCCCCCTGCAGCAGCACCGGCCCCCGGTCGACTTCCTCGGTCATCAGATGGAAGCTGAAGCCGGACCTCGTGGCGCGCTCGTAGATGCTCCAAGCGGTTGCCGCGACGCCCTGATACTGGGGAAGCAGCCCGTCGTGGAAGTTGATCGGCGTCCTGCACGCCTCGAGCAGCCGCGTTCCGAAGATCTGGCCGACCATCAGGGAGAACGCCGCATCGGGTTCGAGGCCTCGCAGTGACTCGACGAACTCCGGGTCGTTGACGCCGCGCTGCCGCGGCGCGAGCAGGGGGATCGCGCGGCGGCCTGCGAGCGAGTCACACGTCCACAGCTGCACCGGGACGGATGGCTCGGCGGCCGTGTTCAGGTTGAAAGCGCGGAGCGCACCCCATCGTGCGAGGGCTCGCGGCAGGCGCAGCGGCGAGGACGAGGGAGGCTGGTAGGCGACATCGACGATCGCGACCACATCGACGTCGGCACGCGCGTCTGCTGCCTTCAGGGTGGCCGCGAGCATCGTGACGCTGCTCGGCTGGTCGGGGTCGACGAAGGTGACGACCCTGAGAGCACCGGCTCGACGCTTGCGCCGCCCGATCAGTCGTTGAGGGCCACCCAGCTCCGGCGGGTGGCCCTCGACGACAGGAGGCTCAGAAACGCCTGCAGTCGTCGACTGCCAGCGCGATCTCGGCATGACTCGATCGGCCGCCTTGTGCTCGGACGCGGTCCCAGGTTCCGGGCGACGACCTAGTTCAGGTTCCAGGTCATGCCGTCCAGCAGGTACCAGACTCCGGAAGGAACGGGTGATTCAGGATCCTTGACTTCTCCGCCCGGCAGGATCTCGAGAGCGCCCAGGTGGTTTTCGGTGTTCGAAAGTATCGTCGTGTTGAGCCCGATCTCGACCTTGTTGTGCGGGCGGCAGCAAGCGGGGATCGTGAAGACGGTTTCGCCCGGTTTCACTTCTTTCGTCGTGTTCAGCACGCCCCGCAGCCGGGCTGTTGCGCCGCCTGCTTCTGTGCGCACGGCAGGTTCTTCGAAGCCGGCGACGGGCTGCACTTTGCTGAGGCCTTCCAACGCTTCCCATCCGCCCGGGCGTGCGTCGGTCCCTTCAGGCCCCCGTTCCCCTTTCAACCCTTCCGGGCCGGTGGGCCCACGAAGACCTGTTTCGCCCCGCGCGCCAGCGGCGCCTGTGGCACCGCGCAGTCCGGCGGGACCGGTTGCTTTCAGCTGCCGAAGAACGCTCGGCTTGATCTGCTGCGTACTGGTGATCAGGTAGTGCTTCGCCGCAACAGCAGTCCCACCGAGTGCAACGAACAGCGCAAGTGCAGCGATCCATGTCGACGGTTTACGCATAGGTCTCCATACCTCCCCTTGTCATCGAGACGCCGATCCACTCCTCCATTTGGCGCCCAGCACCGACGGCATCCGAGCGCCGGCATCTGCCATCGCCGAAAGTATCTCGCATAGCAGGATCCGACGCGTCCTCGGCAGGGTCCGCACGAACCTCGTCTGAACCCGAAGGCTTGCCGGGGCAACGCGGGCGTAAGCCATCGGGGCACCGCTGCTTGCAACTGGCTGCTTGGCTCTGGAACGCGGGTAGGCAGGATCCCCGCCGCGTCACACGCACGTCAGCGCGTCACAGCGAGCACCTGCCACTCGCCCGGCACACCCTTCAACCTGTGTAGGCCTCGGTCCACGAACTCGATGTCTGAACCGGTCACGAGGTCTCGGACGGTCCCCGTGACGAGCACTTCGCCGGGCTCGGCGAGGTTCGCGACGCGCGCGCCGATGTGCACCGCTACCCCGGCGAAGTCCTGGCCTCGCGCGACGCACTCTCCGGAGTGCAGGCCGGCGCGGACCTCCAGGCCGATCCTGCGGGTCGTTTCGCCGATCGCCGTCGCGCAGTGGATCGCTCGCGCCGGCCCATCGAAGCATGCGAGGAAACCATCGCCTGTGGTTTTGACCTCCTGGCCGTGGTAGCGCTCCAGTTCCCGGCGAATCGCGGAGTCGTGGGCGTCCAGCAACGCGTGCCAGCGCCGGTCGCCCAAGCTTGCGGCCCGCTCCGTGGATTCGGCGATGTCGGTGAACAGCACGGTCTTGAGCACGCGATCGATCTCGTGGTCCAGTCGCGTCCCGGTCAGGAACTCCTCGATCTCGTCGAGCACCTCCTCGTCCTTGTCGAGATAGCTCTCGTGGAACTGGCCGGGGAACTCCCTCAGCCGCGCTCCTTGTATGTGGGCAGCGAGATACCGCGCGTGCTCGACGCTGACAAGGGGATCTTCGGTGCGATGCACGACGAGCGTCGGTGCCGAGATCGAGCTCAGCACGTGGCGGGCATCGACGAGCAGCGAGAAGCGGTTGGCTGCGGCGGCCATCGCCGGCGTGGCTGAACTTCGCTCCATGCGGGCGAGATGGCGACGGGTGACCTCGTCAGCCGGAGCATCCTGCGTCGCGATCAGCGGCCAGATGACGCCATGGCCCCAGTGCTGCTCGATCTGGTCGCAGAAGTCGTGACCGATTTGCAGATCGATTCCCTGCGGATAGTCTGGCGCCCACGCCGCGCGGGCAAAAGTCGCCCAGAGGACCAGAGCCGTGACTCGCTCGGGATATGTGGCGGCGAAGAGAAGCGCCATCGGCCCTCCCTCCGAGATGCCCACGATCGCGGCTTTCTCGCACTCGGCCGCATCCATCACGGCCCTGACGTCGTCCATTCGCTCCTCGAGCGTCGGCAGCTCCGCGCTTCGATCCGACAGGCCCGTCCCGCGCTTGTCGAATGTGATCATGCGTGAGAACTGCGAAAGGCGACGGAACATCTGCATCATCGGCGGCGTCTCCCAGCCGAGCTCGACGTGGGACAGCGATCCGGGTACGAACACCAGATCCGGCCCTTTGCCGCTCACCTGATAGGCGACGCTGAGCTCGCCGCTGCGCGCGTAACGGGTCTCCGTCGGCCCCTCGTGTTGCTCGGGACCCTGCGGCTCCGGGGCTGCGCCGGCTTGGGCCAGGTGTTCGCCGACCTCTGCCATCCTGGCCGCCAGATCCAAACCCTCAGTCGCCCTGGCGGTGCCTTCGTCGGGCCGTCTTTTGATCGTCATCGCAGGGCCCCCTGCCTCGTTCGATCTATGTGCCGCGACACGATCATCTCGCACGCCGGCAGCCACCACAAGGCTAGACCGATACCCACCCCGGCGGCGTGAGCACAGTCACATAACGGCGCCACGCTCACCCACCGAACACGCGTCACAGCGAGAGCCGCTTCCTAGGAGAGTCCTCTCCGGGGCCGCCGGATAATCGGGGTCCGGGTCCCCCTTCGGCACTTCATTTGTCACGGACGCTTCAACAACCGCAGGTAGACCGCTCCGAACACGCCGACGATCGCGATGTTCACGATCAGCCGCGCCCAAAACTGGTGTTTGAGGAACAGCACATCGACGCCGACGATGACACCCACCATTGCGAGCACGTAGAGCACGACCGCCCCCTGCTTCCTCATCGCTGCTTTCTAGCGCTTCGCTCCTGGTCGGCCGGGGTCGACGACGCCCCGGGCGCCGCTCAAGCCGGCGAGCCGGTGAGGGTCGCCCGCGCAAGCACGTCGCGCAGGACGCGCTGGTCCTCGGCTGAGAGACGTTCGATCGCGACGGGGACCTGAGCCAGCTTTGAGCCCATCGCCTCACGCACCTCCACTCCCAGCGGCGTCAGCACGACGTACTTCACGCGCCTGTCCTGCTCGCCGGGCCTGCGCGTCACGAGCCCTCTGGCCTCGAGGCGATCGACGATGCCGGTCACATTCGAGTTGTCACATGCCAGGCGTGTCGCGATCTCGTGCATCGGAAGTCCCGACCCGTCGTCGAGCTGCATCAGCGTTCCCGCCTGCGCCGGGTGAAGCTCGAACTCCCCGGCCACTTCGAAGAAGCGCCGGCGCTCGGCGAACAGCAGCTCGCGCAGCAGCGCCCAGGCTTCATCGCCGGGCGACCCACCGCGACCTCCGGCCTCGGGTCGGCTCTGAGTGGTTGCCGTCTGCACCGCCATACGCCCCATTATATTGACTACCTAGATCTTTGACAAGCTCAACCTTTTGCTAGGATGCCGCCCATGCTCCAGTCAAACGCCGCCATCGAGGTCGAGGACCTGGTTCGCGAGTTCCGCAAAGGCCCGCGTGCCGTCGACGGAATCGACATCAGCGTGCAGGCGGGCGAGATCTACGGCTTCCTCGGTCCCAACGGTGCGGGCAAGTCGACGACGGTTCTGGTCCTCACGACCCTGCTCCCGCCGACAAGCGGCCGAGCGTCCGTCGGCGGCTACGACATCGTGCGCCAGAGCGCGCAGGTTCGCGCGGCGATCGGCGCCGCGCTGCAGGAAGCTGCCCTCGACACGATCCTGACCGGCCGCGAGCACCTCATGTTGCAGGCCACGCTGCAGGGCATTCCCTCGCGTGAGCGCAAGGCCCGAGCGAAAGAACTGCTCGAGCGGGTCGGGCTCACCGAAGCCGCCGACCGCCGCGTCGGCGGCTACTCAGGCGGGATGAAGCGGCGACTCGATCTCGCGCTCGCGCTGATGCACCGGCCGCGCATCCTGTTCCTCGACGAGCCGACCACGGGTCTCGACCCGCAGAGCAGGGCGGCGCTCTGGGAGGAGGTCAGCCGGCTCGCACGCGACGAAGGAATGACGGTGTTCCTCACTACGCAATATCTCGAGGAGGCTGACGCGCTCGCCGATCGGATCGGCATCATCGATCGGGGCAAGATCGTCGCTGAAGGTACGCCGACCCAGTTGAAGGCCGAAATCGGGAGCCCCAGCGTCGAGGTCGCGCCGGCCGACGAGCAGGACACGGACACGCTTGCGGAGCTCCTGACTCGGTTCGGCCCGCCGAAACGCGGCGCGCGCGGCAGCGTCACGGTCCAGTTGCCCGGCGGCGAGACCGAGCTTGCGGAGATCGTGCGGCTGCTCGACCAGCACGACGTCCGCGTCGAGACACTTCAGTTGCACCAGCCCTCCCTCGACGACGTCTTTCTCGCCAAGACCGGCCGCAAGCTCGAGGGAGCCGGCGCGGCATGACGCGGCAGACGTCGCTGATCGAACAGGTTGGCGCCGTTGCGCGGCGCTCCGCGAAAGGCGTCCTGCGCCAGCGCGCTCTGATCATCTTCCCGATGCTCTTCCCGCTGATCCTGTTCGCGATCAACGGCAGCTCGCTCAGCCGCGTCACCGAGCTTCCGGGCTTCCCGACCCACAGCTACCGCGCCTTCCTGCTGGCGTTCCCCTTCGTGCAGGGAGCCATGTTCGTCTCGATCTCCACCGGCACGAGCCTCGCCCGTGACGTCGAGACGGGCTTCCTGAACAGGCTCGCGCTCACGCCCCTGCGCAGTGAGGCGATGCTGTTCGGCCAGCTCGGAGGCGCCTTCGTCCTCGGCTGCGTGCAGGCCGTCGTCTACCTGCTCGTGGGCATTGCGACCGGCGTCGACTTCGTCAGCGGCGTCGGCGGAGTGCTGGTCCTGCTGACGCTATCTCTCACGATCTCGTTCGCCTTCGCCTCGCTCGGCGGGCTGCTCGCGCTGCGCCTGGGCACCGGCGAAGCGATCCAGGGCATCTTCCCGCTCCTGTTCGTGACCCTTTTCCTGAGCTCCGCAACGCTTCCCCGAAACGTGATCGGCACCGCCTGGTTCCGCGAAGTCGCGACCTACAACCCGGTCTCCTACATGGTCGAGGGCTTGCGCAGCCTCGTGATCCAAGGCTGGAATGCGCAGGCGCTCGAGCTCGCCTTCGGGCTGGCTCTGGCGCTGGCGGCGGTCTCTCTCGCGCTCGCGCGACCGGCGATGCGGTCGAGATTGGCCCGCGCATGAGGCGCTTCTTCTCCGTCACGCGTGCCGTTGCCTGGCGCTCGATCCACAACACGATCGTGAACCCGGCGATCATCGTCCCCTCGATCATCTTCCCCCTCTTCTTCCTGGTCGCGTTCGCCGGCGGTCTCTCGCGCGTCAGCGACATACCCAACTTCCATTACGCGCCCGGCTACACGGCTTTCCAGTTCGCGTTCGTGTTTCTGCAGTCCGCGGCGTTCGGCGGCGTCTTCACAGGCTTTGCGGTGGCGCGCGACTTCGAGTCGGGTTTCGCACGCAGGCTGATGCTCGGCGCTCCGCGTCGTAGCGGGATCATCGCCGGGTACGCGGTCGGTGCGTTCCTGCGTTGGCTTGTCGTTGCGGTCATCGTCACGATCGCCGCGCTGATCGCGGGCATGCACGTCGACGGCAACGGCATCGAGCTCTCGGGGCTGATCGGACTGGGCATCGGGATGAACTTCACGGCCGCCCTCTGGGCGATCGGCATCGCGATGTTCCTGCGTACCGAGCAGGCAGGCCCGCTGATCCAGATGCCCGTGTTCGTGGCCCTGTTCCTGGCACCTGTCTATGTGCCCCTGTCGCTGCTCACCGGGTGGGTCCACGCGGTCTCGAGCGTCAACCCGATCACCGCGGTGCTCGAGGCCGGACGCGGACTGCTCGCCGGCTCGCCCGTCAAAGTCGCGCTCGCGTTCGCGGCGCTCGCGGGCGCCGCCGCCCTGCTCGGCGTGTTCTCGCGACGAGGACTCGCCTCGGCGGAGCGCGCCGGGTAGGTCGCGATGAGCTACGACGAGCAGCTCGCCGAGCGGGTTCGCGCATCGATCCCGTCAGGCGTGCCCACGACCGAGAAGTGTCAGTACACGAACGCGCCAAGCGCTGCACCGATGTCCGCGGCCGGCAGCGGCCCGAACCGCAGCGTCCACGCTCCGTCCAGCTCTTGACGGAAGGTGTGCGGCACACCCTCCTCCTCGAGCTGGAGGCGATGAACCTGCGCGCGTTCGTACCCCGTCTCGCCCTGGAAGGTCGCGTCGAGGCCGTAGCGGCCGTCGTCGATCGGCCAGATCGTAAGCCGGTCGGGTACCGGCCCCGCCTTGGTGGGAAGCAGGCTCACGTCGCGCTATCGACCCTAGCCGGACCGGCCGCGAGGGCCATGCGCTGCGCGACGCTCAGGCCGCTTCGGCGAGGCGCGTCCCGCCGGACGCCCCCGGTCCTGCGTTGCCCCTGAGCGCCACGAGAACGGCGCGGGGCACCTCGACATCGAGGAACGCGAGACCCTCACCCGCGAAGCAGCCGGGACAGATCACCCCCAGGTGAACGCCCTCCGGTGTCAGTTCGAGCCACCACTCGCCGTACTCGCCGGTTTCCCAGGAGGGCGCGAACGCGCCGCAGCAGAAGCACTCCTCGACCATTTGCGCGGATCGTTCCAGATGGCTCGGCGGAGGCAGTCACGCGCTTGGCTTCGAGGCTCGCCGCCCGTCGCACCGAGGATCAGCCTTCGGGGACGGAAGCCGGCGCGCCCTCACAGCACCGTCTCCTCCCCCGGCGCAAGGATCCGAACCTCCGTCGCCGGCGCGAGCTCCCGCACGCGGCGCGCGAACTCGACGGCCGGCTCGCGCCCGAGCGAGAGGCCTAGCCCCGGACCGATCGGCCGGAACGTGCCCCAGTGGATCGGGATCGCGACGCGCGGCGCGATCAGCCGGGCCGCCCGCGCGGCGTCGCGCGCGTCCATGTGCCCGGGCCCGAGCGTGCGACCCCAGCCGGCCACCGGGAGCAGCGCGACATCGAGCTCACCGGCGAGCTCCGACATTCCGGCGAACAGCCCCGTGTCTCCAGCGAAATACACGCTGTGTGAGCCGCGCAGCACGTAGCCGACGCTCTCCGAGCGCGGCCCGAGCGGGTAGCGGCGGCCCTCGTGGTCGGCCGCCACGGCCGTCACCGACGCCGCGCCGACAGCCGCGGTCTCGCCGACGGCAACCTCGCTGACCGCGACGAACCCACGCCGCTCGAGCCAGCGCCCGGCCCCCTCGGGGACCAACATGGGTGTATCGCGGCCGATCTCCCGCAGCGAAGCGAGGTCGAGATGGTCCTGGTGCGCGTGCGAGAGCAGGACGGCGGACACCGCGGCCGCCGGCTCGGGCGCGGGCGCGTAGCGGCGCAGGTGCGCGACGCGCGGGCGCAGGAGCGGATCGGTCAGCAGCGCCTCCCCGGCGAGCTCGATCAGCACCGTCGAGTGGCCAAGGAACGCGATACGGTCCCGCGCGGGGGCACTGCGATCGGCCATCGAGATCAACCTAACCACTGCTGCCATCTCCCATGCCGCGCGGTCGCACGCGGCTGAGCGGATCCGCGCGGCGCCTCGCCGCGCTGCTCGCCCGCTGGCTCGTGCTCCTCGCCGTCGAGGCGGGCGTCGTGGCCGGCCTGAGCTCCGTGCTGGGCGGCATCGAGCGGCTGTCGTTCGCTGAAGCGCTGCTCGTGGCGGTCGTGATCGCGGCCTTCAACGTCCTTCTCTGGCCGGTGCTCATCCGCCTTGCGCTGCCGCTGACGATCGTCACGTTCGGTCTCGCGTCGCTGGCCCTGAGCGCCGGCGTGGTCGCGGGCGCGGTCCTCGTGACGACCGGGAACGCGCCGTCGTTCACCGCGGCGCTCGCGATCGCCGCGGCGCTCGCGCTGATCTCGACGATCTTCGTCTCGCTGCTCGACGTCGACCGCGATGCGCGCAACCTGCGGGTCGTGCGCCGCCGGGTGAGGAGAGCCCGCGGGCTCAACCGCACCGATGCCCCCGGCGTGATCCTGTTCGAGATCGACGGGCTCGGGCACGGCGTGCTGCAGGAGGCCGTGAGGGACGGGCACGCGCCGACGATCGCGCGCTGGCTCGAGAGCGCCAGCCACAAGCTGATCGGCTGGGAGTGCGACCTCTCGAGCCAGACGGGGGCGAGCCAGGCCGGCCTGCTGCTCGGGAGCAACTGGGACATGCCGGCCTTCCGCTGGTACGAGAAGGAGTCGGGGCGCACGCTCGTCTCCAACCACCCGCGCGATGCCGCGGAGATCGAGCAGCGCAGGTCCAGCGGGCACGGGCTGCTCGCGACCGGCGGCACAAGCCGCGGCAACATGTTCTCCGGCGACGCACCCAGGTGCACGCTGACGATGAGCATGGTCAGCGACCGCAGCCGCTCGCGTGCCTCGGACGTGTTCGCGTACTTCGCCGATCCCTACGGGCTGCTGCGCACCCTCTGGCTCTCGCTCGCCGACGTGGCGCGGGAGCGGTGGGCCGCATGGCGCCAGCGCCGCGCCGGCCTGCCGCACGTCGAGCGCGGGTGGCTCTACGCGCTCGTGCGCGCGTCGATCACGGTCGTGATGCGCGATCTGAACGTCGCGATGCTCGCGGGCGACATCGTCGAGGGTGTGCCGGTCAGCTACGCGACCTTCGTGGGCTACGACGAGGTCGCGCATCACTCGGGCATACGCGAGCGCGACGCCCTCGCGGTGCTGCGCCAGCACGACGACCAGCTAGCCCGGCTCGAGCGCGCCGCCGCGTGGGCACCGCGCCCGTACGAGCTGGTGGTGCTCTCCGACCACGGCCAGACGCAGGGCGCGCCCTTTCGCCAGCGTTACGGGCAGACACTCGAGGCGCTCGTACGCGACGCGCTCGACGGGCGCGGCGTGCGCGCGCCCGCGGCCGTCGACGAGGCATGGGGCGATCTCGGCGCCGCGCTCGCCGACGCGCGCCAGGATCCCTCCGTCGGGGGCAGGGCGCTGGCCCGCGCGACGCGCAGCCGCTCGGTCGAGGGGACGGTCGCGCTGGGGCCGGGCCGGGACGCGCTGGCGGAGAGCCGTCCCGAGGCCGGCGGCGAGGAGCAGGCGGTCGTGCTCGTCTCCGGGAACCTGGGCCTCGTCTACCTCCCCGAGAGCAAGGAGCGGTTGGCGCTGGAGTCGATCGAGGAGTCGCACCCGCGCCTGATCGCGGCGCTCACCGCGCATCCGGGCATCGGCTTCGTGATGGTCCACTCGCGCGAGCACGGACCGCTCGCGATCGGGGCGGACGGGCGCCGGCGCCTCGACGACGACACCGTCGAGGGCGAGGACCCGCTCGCGGGCTTCGAGCAGACGGCCGCCGACCACCTGCGCCGCCACGATCGCTTCCCCCACTGCCCGGACATCCTCGTGAACTCCGTGTATGACCCCGAGCGCCGCGAGGTCGCCCCGTTCGAGGAGTTCATGGGCTCCCACGGCGGGCTCGGCGGGCCCCAGTCGAAGCCGTTCATCGTGGTTCCCTCCTCCTGGAGCGATCCCCGGGCGCCGATCGTGGGGGTCGAGGCGATGCACGAAGAGCTCGTCCGCTGGCTGGCCGCGACGGACGGCGAGTCCGGGTCCGGGTAAAGCTCCCCGGCGCGCGTCGCGCGGCTCCTCTACTCGGCTTCGAAGGCGTGCGCCGGCAGTATCGCCTGCAGTTCCAGCGGGTGCTGGGCGCCCACCCACAGCTCGTCGCCGATCCGCTGCCAGTCTGCGAACGCGTCGAACGCGCACTCGTAATAGGTGCGCCATCCGTCGTGGAGCACCGCGATCCCCTGCGGCGAGAGCAGGCGCGAGGCCTCGAGCAGGCAGCGGCGCCGCTTGCGCCCGTCCACGACCACGAGGTCGAAGCGCCGGGCGAGCAGCGCGCCGAGCCGCACGTAGTCGTCGAGGTCGGCGTCGCGGTCGGCGGCGTTCTCATACGGCCGCAACTCGCCGCCGTCGAAGACGGCCGCGCTGAGGACCGTCTCCCCTCCCGGCTCCAACAGCGCGATCTGCCCCTCGAGCGGAGGATCGGCGACCAGATACGCGCGATCGGGGCGCGGCTCGAACCTCGGTGCGAGCTCGGCGCGGAAGAACTCCCTGTTGTGCTCGATCGTCAGCCAGCTCGCCAGCATTCCCCGCGTCTGCAGCAGCCCGCTGTAGTACAGCGTGCTGCGCCCGGCGCCCCACTCGAGCACATCGATGGGACGGCCGAGGGCGCGGGCGTGGGAGAGCACCAGCGCCTCGAGCAGGTCGGCGTCGCGCACGCTCATCCATGCCTTCTCGCTCTCGACCCAGCTCATCCATTCAGCTGGAACGGGGAGCTCACCCTCGATCGAGGGACGCAGCGCCGCGCTCACGCGCCACCCGCCTCGTGATCCCGGCATTCGAGCACGAGAACAGGTTATTTCCCAGCGGCCCGGCCTGGCTCCCCGTCGCGGGCACAGGAGCGCCGGAGCAGAGCCGGCTGGACAGGTTCGAGCCCGGCGATCAGCCCTGCTCGGTCGCGCCGGCCGCGGCAGCGCCGCCGGCGGGGGGCGCGCGCCGGCGCGACCACCAGTCGGTGATGACGATCTGGATCGCGGCTGCGGTCGGGATCGCGATCAGCGCCCCGAGAACTCCGAGCAGCGAGGCGCCGACCAGCACCGAGAGGATCGTGACGATCGGGTTGACGTGCAGCGCGCGGCCGTAGACCATCGGCTGCACGATGTAGTCCTCGATCCGCTGCCAGACGACGATGAACGCGATCCAGACGATCGTCGCGATCGGGAAGTTCACCGTCACCGTCGCCAGCGCGACGACGATCGCGCCGAGCGTTGCCCCCACCAGCGGCAGCAGGTCGAAGAACCCGACGACGAGCCCCAGCGAGAGCGCGTACGGGACGCCGAGGATGCTCAGCACGATCCAGGTCGCGACCGTCGCGAGCACGCTGATGATCACGTTGCCGAGCACGTACCTGGCAACGGCGCCCTCGACTTCGACGATCAGGCGCCGGTAGTGCTCGGCACGCTCGCCGGTCAGGGTGAGTCCCTCGGCGACGTACTGGCGCCCGTGGAGGAGCAGAAGGAACGTGATCGCCAGGACCGTCAGGAGCTGCCCTATGGCGCTGAAGGCAGACACCGTCACGTCCTTGAGCGGCCCCACGAGATGGCCGAGCGTATGCGGGAGCTCGCGCGCGTCGCGCACCAGCTTGGGCGAGATGTGGTAGCGGTTGTCGTAGTGCCTGAACGTCGAGTTGCCGCGCAGTTCGCGCGCGTAGCGCGGCGCTTCGTGGGAGAGCTGGCCCACCTCTTTGACGAGGCCCGGGATCACGATCACTCCGATCAGCACCACGCTCGCGAACAGAGCGAGGAACACGGCGAGGATCGTCATCGAGCGCGGGACCTTCATGCGGCTGTCGATCGCGTCGACGATCGGAAGCAACGCGAACCCGAGGAACAGGCTGATGCCGGCGAGCCGCACGATCGTGCGCACCCTCCACAGCAGGTAGAGCCCGATCGCCGTCAAAACGACCAGGAAGATCAGTCGCAGGACCCCGCGCGTCGAGGGCGCGGCGATCCGCACGGTCGGCGTCAGAGTTCTCTCGGCGGCGGCCGCGACCGCGGGAAGCGCGCGCTCGCCTCCCGGCTCGCTCCGTGCACCGCCCGCGTCATCCTCGGCCACTGTCCAGGTTCCCCTCGTGCATGGCCACAAGCTCGTCCAGCCGCGGCCGCGGCGTCAAGACGAATGAGTGGCGCCCACCATAACGGCGGCTCCTGACGGCCCGGCCAAACTGGGAGGCAAGCCGGCTCAGCCCCCCGCCGCCGGGGGCGATCCACCTCCGGAACCCCCGGTGCCACGTCCCCGAGGCGAGGCGCGGCGGCCCGCGGCGTCCGCCGCGTAGGAGTGCACGGCTTCGGTGAGCTCGAGGATCTGGCGCGAGATCCGGAGCAGCTGCTCGTTCTGGCGGTCCTCTTCCTGCACCATCGACCACTGCTCATCCGCGATCACCTGACGCTTGGCTTCCGAGCGGTTCTGGCTGATCATCACGAACGTCGAGAGGAAGATCGCCTCGAGCGAGACGATCATCGTCAGCAGCCCAAAGGGGTACTTCTCGACCCCGAACCCGATCCAGCAGCCGAACCAGATGATGTGTATGTAGACGAACGCCATCGAGCCGGCGAAGCGGGTGATCGCGTCGGAGATCCGGTTCTGGGTCTTGCTCGCCCGCTCCTCGAAGTGTTTGGCGAGCGCCGGGTCGATCGGCTCCGGCAGCTTCATCGGCGTCAAGCCGCTGCGCTGAAGGCCGTGAATCACCCTGCCCTTACGGGCGATCGGGGCTTTCGTTGCTCCCCCCGGCTCCTGCGGGTGGTCGTCCTCGCCCGCGTGCGGTGATGGCTCGTGCATCTTCACGCGACCGCGCGCAACGATGCGCGCCTCCTCGGCCTGCCGTCGGCGAGCTCTGCCGCTGTCGTGACCAGACGGGCGAGCGCCGGCTGGCTCACGCGCTCGCGCCACAGCAGCGCGAACTCGAGCTGCGGCGCCGACTCGAGCTCCCGCGCCACGACCCCGGGCGCGAGCGCCGCGGGGGCGGTCGTCAGCACGAGCGCGTCTCCCCGCGCCACCGTCGCATGCAGGGCCGGCCCGGGAGCCGCCCGCTCGAGCACCGCGCTGACGCCGAGGCCGTCCAGCAGCTCGGCGATCGCGCGATCCTCCCCGCGGCGCTCGCCGTCCCCGGCGATCGCGATCCGCTCGCCCTCGAGCGCCGCCGCCGTCAGTGCTCCCGAGCCTGCCAGGCGATGCGAGGCGCCCGCCAGCACCATCCAGGGCTCGGCGCCGAGCGCCAGCGACTGGAGATCAGGCGATGCGAAACGCGCCGGGGCGAGGAGCGCGTCGAGGCGGCCGTCACGAAGATCGCGCCACAGCGCTCCGCCGCCGCCTTCGAGCACGGTCAGCTCGATCGCCCGGTTCGCGCCCATGAAGCGCTCGAGCGTCTCCGCGGCGCAGCGCCAGGACTGCGCAGTCGCGATGCCGAGCCGCAGCCGTCCGGCGAGTCCGGCGGCGATGTCGCCGCCGGTGGCGCCGGCGAGCTCGGCCGCGGCGAGCGCGTCGCGGGCCCGCTGGAGCAGCAGCTCTCCCGCCGCGGTCAGCTCGACGCCGCGGGTGTGACGTTCGAACACACGGGTGCCGAGCTCCTGCTCGAGCTTGCGAATCTGCGTCGAGAGCCCGGGCTGGGCCACCCACAGCCGTTCTGCAGCGCGGGTGAAGCTCTGCTCCTCGGCGATCGCGACGAAATAGCGAAGGTGTCGCAGCTCCATGGTGTTCCTCCTGCCTCGCGGTGCGCATCGAGGGCAGATCCAGGCCCTCGGCGCTTGCTGGAGGACCAGCGTGTCCGTTGCGCGGCGCGCATCGCGCCCGTGAGACACGGGCTTTCTCACCTGTCGCTGCTTGCTTCGATCGCCCCGCAAGCAAGGCCGAATCGAACCGCGAGACCCGGCTTGCGAGCGCCGCGATCGGGTTCAGCGGCGCCCGCTCAGGGCCCGGGCGCGCTCGGCGGAGCGGCGCTCAGCGCGGCTTGCACCGCCGCCGTCTGCTCGTCATCCAGCGCCCGCCGGACGGTGTCGCTCGCCCCGTCGCCGATCGCGGCGAGCAGTTCATCGATCTCGGCGGGCGCGGCGATCATGACGAGCGCCGAGGACTCGGGCGGCAGGGCGGCGCGCAGTCGCTCGACGAACGCCTCCGGCTCCGACTCGCGTTCGTCGGGTGATCCCAGATTTCCGCCGAGCAGGCCGCCCACGAGGAGGCCCACGGCGATGCCCGGCGGGCCGCCGAGCACGCCGATCAGCCCGCCGGCGACCGCCCCCTCGCCGGCGTCCTTTTGGGAGAAGTCGTCGTTCTCATCGAAATCCAGGTAGTGGCCGGCGAAGCTGCCGCGCAGCAGCAGCCGTCCGCTGTGGTGCCGTTCGACGAACCCGACGTCGCGCGTCCAGCGAGGCTCCGGCTCCCATCTGGGTGTCGCGTCCCTCGCACGCGCGAATCGCTGCACCGCGTCTGACTCCTTCTCGAAGCGCAGCACGACAACTTCCAGGCTCATGCCCGGAACTCAATCACGTCTGCGACGTCGTCGCGCTCTTGGTCCGGCGCCGGTCAGCGGTCACGCGACGCCGGCCGGCTTTGACGCGGCGCTGCGCGCCTCGATCGCCTTCACAGCGCCGGCGAACGCCTTTTCGATGGTTCCCCGGCCGACCGTCCTCGCGAGAAGCTCGAGCGCCCGGCCCCGCAGGTTCTTCCCGTCGCGCACCACGACGTAGTCGATTTCGGTCATGCCGTTGGGCTTGCGCGTGAGCGTGTACGTGTGGCTCGACGCGCCGCCCCAGGTGTTCGAGTCGGTCGTCGTCAGGATCACGTGGTCGGGATCGGACCAGTCGTAGTGAAGGCGCTCCCACACCCCGGCCGAGCCCTCCTTGACATCGGCCCAGTCGGGCCCTCGGTCGTACACGACGAGGTCGCTGTCGGAGCTGTTGGCAAAGATCTCTTTGCGCCCCGGCCCGAAGTCGGTGAGGGCCGCGACGAACTGCTCGGGCGTCGCGGTGGTGATCTGTTTGAAGTGGAAGGTGGCCATCGGAGCGTCCTCCTTTGAGCGGCTCGAGATGGCGATCAGGATCGCACCTGCGCCGGGGCCTCGCGCCCGTGAGAACACTGGTCGCCCGCCGCCGCAGACCCTGGCGGCCGAGCCGAGGAGACCCGCCGCTAGGGCGCGAGCGCGACCGCCGCCTCGGGCGTCGCGATACGGAAGCTGAAGCTCTCCTGCAGGTACAGCCGGACGACCTCCGCGTCGTGGGAGTCGTAGCCGATCGACAGATCCTGCCCGCTCTCGAACAGGAAGTCGCCGCCCCGCAGGCTCACGACCACCGCCCCGTTTACGCCGGGCGTCCACACGATCGGCCCCTCGAGGATCTTGCCCAGGTGGTCGAGCAGCGGATAGCCGCCGCCCTCCGCCGTCTCGATGACTATCCGGTACTGCTCGCGCCCCAGCGCGAGCCCGTACGGGCCGCCGACGCCCTGGCAGAGGAGTTTCTCCACCGCCCCCGCGATCTCGCGGGGGTACGTCCCGGCTTTCTTGCCGAGCGAGGAGACGTCGTAGGGCGAGCGCTCGCCGATCCCGGTGATCGCGCCGCCCCAGCCGTGGAACACGGCGATGTTCTCCGTCATCGCGATCTCGCGCGCGGCGTCGTCCAGCGGCGCGAGATCGGTGTCCGGCGCGCCACGGTCGGCGTCGCGCAGCTCGTCGCGGGCGAGCGCGAAATCGGCCCGCAGCTCGACGAGCGGCATCACCTCGCGCCGCAGGCCGGTGACGGCTTTCGAGGGCGCGCCTTTGAGCGTCGTCACGCGGCCCAGGTTTGAGGCCGAGTGCTCCCAGCCGCGCGGGCCGGAGAAATCGACGAGCTTGCGCGCGCCGAGCGCCGGCGCGAGGCGCTCGCAGGCCTCGCCATCGAGCAGCGCCCAGCCGGTGTCGCTGAGCGGTGCGATCGCTCTGAGCAGGTTGTTCATCGTCATCGCCCCCTCAGGCTGCCGATGCCGAGCGAGCCGTCCGCATAGGAGCCGGCGGCACCCGGGCCGCCCTCGTCGAAGGCCTCCGCCTCTGACTCCTCACCATGCTCGACGACGTCGCCGGGCTGGAAGAGGATCCCCTCGGCGACCTCCCGCCAGGGCGGCGTGCGCCTCAGCAGCAGCTCGAGGTCCATGCTGAAGTGCTTGAACTCCTCGCCTTGCGCGTCGCGCATCACGGCGATCGCTTCCTCGTCGGTCTCGACCGCGAGCCGCTGCTGATACCACCCGATCGCTTCGGCCTCCTCGGTCAGCGAAGCGCAGAGCCGTGCGAACGTCCGCGTCTGCGCGGGCAGCTCATCGGGTGGCTCGTGATACTGATCGAACCCCATCGTCGTCTCCCTTCGCTCGTCTGGAGGCGGCTCCCACGCGTCGGCGTGCAGCGACGGCGCCGGCCGGCCCGCCCAGCATCGCAGCATCCGGGTCGGCGCCGCAAGAGCCCGGGGCAGCCCCGGCGCCGGCTCAGCCCGCCCCGGCCTCGGCCGAGCTGGGTCCCGGAGCGCGGACGGGGTCTTCGCGCTGGCGGTCGCGCGCGGCGAAGAACTCCTCCCCCTCGATGCTCAGGCGCGGGACGAGTCGCTCCATCCAGCGCGGGAAGAACCAGTTGGCCCTGCCGACGAGGATCATCAGCGCGGGAACGAGCAGGCAGCGCACGACGGTCGCGTCCAGGAGCACCGCGACGGCCAACCCGACGCCGAACTGCTTGACGGTCGGGTCGCCGTTGAGCAGGAAGCTGCCGAACACGAAGACCATGATCAGCGCCGCGGCTGTGATCACCCGCGCGCTCGTGACGAGGCCTGAGACGACCGCGCTGCTGTTGTTCTCGCCCTCGTGCACGTGCTCGGAGATCTGGCTGACGAGGAAGACCTCGTAGTCCATCGAGAGCCCGAACAGGATCGCGAACATGAACAACGGCACGTAGGACACGATCGGCACCGCGCCGCTCAGCCCGATCGCGCCGCTCAGCCATCCGTACTGGAAGATCGCTGTCAGCACGCCGTATGCGGCGCCGATCGACAGCACGTTCATCAGCGCCGCCTGCGGCGGCACGACGACGGTGCGGAAGGCGACGGTCAGCAGCAGCAGGCTGAGCGCGATCACGACGATGATCTGCAGCGGCAGCTTGGCGGAGATCTTCGACGCGAGATCCACGTAGGCCGCCGTGCTGCCGCCCACGTACGCGCTCAGGCCACCTCCGGCTTCGGCCTTCGGGATCGCTTCGCTTCGGAGCGATTCGACGAGGCTCGCGGTCGCGTTCTCGGATGGGCCCTGCTTGGCGATCGCGTTGAAGTAGGCGACGGTTCCGGCCTTGTCGATCTGGATCGGGCCGACAGCGGCCACGTCGTGGTTCGCGGCGACGTCCTTCTGCAGCGAGGCCAGGCGGGGATCGCTCGCGCGCGGGTCCGTCGTGCCGCCCTGCGAGCTGGAGGCGTCCTGCGCGCCGCCGGTTCCTCCACTCTCCCCCGGCGCCGGTTCTGCGGGCGTCTTCAGCTTGACGGCGATCAGCAGCGGTCCGTTGACGCCGGCGCCGAAGTTCTTCGCAAGCAGGTCGTAGGCCCTGCGGGCCGTCGTCGAGGTCGAGAGCGCCCCCGGGTCCTGCTGGCCGAGGTTCAGCGAGAGCAGCGGGATCGTCAGCGGAATCAGGATCGCGAGCGCGGCGAGCCCGCTGATGACGGGGCGTTTCGCGATCTCGCCCGCCCATTTGGCCCACACCCCCTTCCGCGCGGCGTCGGCTGAGTAGGGCGGGCGCACGCGCAGCGATTCGATCTGCCCACCGAGAGCGCCGAGCAGCGCGGGCAGCAGCGTCACCGCCGCGAGCATCGCGACCAGGACCGCGATCGCCGCCATCAGCCCGAGCGTTGTCACGAGCGGGATCTGCGCGACGGCCAGCGAGACGAGCGCGATCGCCACCGTCGAGCCGGCGAAGATGACCGCGCCGCCCGAGGTCGCAGCAGCGCGGGCGATCGACTCTCCGAGGGGCATCCCGTCCGAGAGGCCCCGGAAATGCCTGGTGACGATGAACAGCGCGTAGTCGATGCCGACGCCGAGCCCGATCATCGTCGCGAGCGTGGGAGCAACGGTCGGAACGGTTAGGACGTGCCCGAGCATGCGGATGATCGCGAGCGTGGAGAGCAGGCCGAAGATCGCGACGAGGATCGGCAGGACCATCGCCGTGAGCGTCCCGAGCGTGAAGGCGAGGATCACGAAGGCGGCGAGGATCCCCACGAGCTCGCTCGACTCGGTCGCCGGTTTGGAGACCTTCTGACCGAGCTGCCCTCCCGTCTCGACCTGGATGCCGCCGGCCTGCGCGGGACCCGCGGCGGCGTCGATGACCGTGTGAGCTTCATCGACGGACAGCTCGCCGGGGCTGACGTCGAGCGTCACCGACAGATAGCCGGTCGCCTGATCCTTGCTGAGCGCCGAGGCCCCCTGCGGCGTCAGAGGGTTGACGACGCCCGCGACGTGCTTGGCCTTCGCGAGATGTTCGGCCGCTTCGTCGACCGCCTGCTTGTACTTCGGTTCGGTGAGCTTGCCGCTGCGCACGTGCAGGACGATCGGGCTCGAGCCGTTGGCTTGGGCCGGGAACGGGCCGCTGAGCGTTGACTTCGCGGAGGAGCTGCCGGTGCCCGGCAACGAGAGGTTGTCGTTCGTCTTTTCGCCGAGCCCGTGCGAGACGGCGACGAGCGCGACCGTGATCACCAGCCACACAGCGATCACCGCCCAGCGCCTGCGCACGCAGCGGTTCGCCAAGCCGTAGAGCGCGCCGGTCATCGCAGGCCCCGCTCCGGCTCGATGACCGATCCCGTCGTCAGTCCCAGATCCTCGCGGGGCGCTCGGCCGCCGGCTGCTCGGAGGAGCGAGCCTCGGCGGCGGGGTGCTCGACGAGCGCGATCACGCGGCTTGCCATGAAGCGCCCCGCCCGCACGGGCTGGCCGCTGCGCGTGACCTCGGCGACCTCCACGACGCCGCGGGCGTTCGTGATCTCGACGCGCCGCCCTGCCCGGGTCGCTTCGATCTCATACGTGCGCGACCCGTCATCGGCGGCCACCACGACCTCGACGCGATCCCCCTTCACAACGAGAGCCTAGCGCCGCTGTCACGCTCGCGCCCTTTCGCAGAACGAGCTGACCAGTGACGAGCCAGGGTCGTCACTGGCGCGAAGGCCACCGCCAGAGGACAGGCTCACCCCGATGGCCGGCAAGCTCCCGCAACCGCGGCTCTCGCTCGTCGCTCGCGTCGAGGCGAGCCTCGGCGACCCGCTCGACTTCGGGATCACCACCCGTGGGCGCCGGCGCATCGTGCCGCTCACCTCGGGCACGCTCACGGGCCCGGAACTGAACGGGCGGCTGCTCGGAGAGGGGAGCGCCGACTGGCAGATCCTGCTTCCCGACGGCACCGCGCTCGCCGACATCCGCTACACGCTCCAGACCTATGACGGGACGCTCATCTACGTGCGGTCGGGCGGCGTTCGCCACGGACCGCCCGAAGTGCTGGCGCGCCTCGCCGCGGGCGAGGAGGTGGACCCGGCCGAATACACCTACCGCACGGCCACGCGGATGGAGACGGCCGCGACCGAGTTCGACTGGCTGAACAAGGGCGTGTTCGTCACGGTCGGCGCGCGCGAGCCGGCGGGCGTGATCTACGAGACCTACCTCGTGGCATGAGCGGCGCAGCGGCGAGCGGCCGGTCCGCGGGCGGCGCGCTCGCCACGATCGAGCGCGCGAGCGCGTGGTTGAACTCCGAGCCGCTGACGGCAGAGATCCTTGGCGAGCGGATCGTCCTGGTCGACTTCTGGACGTACTCGTGCGTCAACTGGCTGCGTACCCTGCCCTACCTGCGCGCCTGGCACGAGCGCTACCGCGACCGCGGTCTGACGATCCTCGGCGCGCACGCGCCGGAGTTCGGATTCGAGCACGAGCTCGGCAACGTTCGCGCTGCGATCGGCGAGCTCGGCGTCGCCTATCCGGTCGTGATCGACAACGAGTTCGCGATCTGGCGCTCGTTCGACAACCACTACTGGCCGGCGCTCTACATCGTCGGCCGCGACGGGCAGATCGGCTTCGAGCACTTCGGCGAGGGCGCCTACGGGGACACCGAGCGCGCGATCCAGCGCCTGCTCGGTCTCGAGGAGGAGCTGAGCGACGTCGAGGCCGCCGGTCGCTTCGAGGCGGCCGACTGGGAGCGGCTGGGCTCGCCCGAGACCTACCTGGGGTTCGCCCGCGGCGATCGGCGCAGCGACGCTCCCGCCGGCGAGCTCGCGCTCAACGACTGGAGGCTCACCGGCCCCTGGTCGGCGCGAGAGGAGTCCGTCGATCTGCAGGACTCCCCGGGGTCGATCGTCTACCGCTTCCAGGCGCGCGACGTGAACCTCGTGATTGCGCCGCCCGAGGGCGCCGGCGCCGTGCCCTTCACCGTCTCGCTCGACGGCGCGGCGCCGGGCGCCGAGGCGGGGGTGGACGTGGAGGAGTCGGGCGCGGGGATGCTCTCGGAGCCCCGGATGTACCAGCTCGTCCACAAGCGCCGGGGCGGCACGAGTACGTTCGAGGTCACGTTCCTCCAGCCGGGCGTGCGTGCATACGTGTTCACATTCGGCTGATCGGAGTGCGCCGCGCGCTCCGAGGCGCTATCTGTGAGGGACCTTCCACCGAACCCAGGAGGAGCCTTGCGCGCCGACATCGTCCCCGGCGGGGTGTTCCCCGACTTCGAGCTGCCGGATCACACGAAAACACTGCGCACGCTCAGCGAGCTGCAGGGCGAGGATCCGATGATCCTCACGCTGGCGCGCGGGAACTACTGCCCCAAGGAGCACCAGCAGCATCTGGAACTCGCCGCCAACTACCCGAAGATCGCGGTCGCATACACGCAGATCGCCACGATCTCGACGGACGACGACCACGGCTCCAAAGAGTTCCGCGCCTCGCTCGGCGCGCAATGGCCGTTCCTGTCGGACCCCGGGCGTGTGGTCCAGAAGGACCTCCAGATCGAGGAATACACGGACCCCGAGAACGACCCGATGGTCCCGCACACGCTCGTGCTCGGGCCGGGGCTCGTGATCCACAGCATCTACAACGGCTACTGGTTCTGGGGGCGCCCGTCGTTCGCCGAGCTGTGGCGCGACCTGCGCGACCTCAGCAGCCGGATTCGGCCCGACTGGGACCTCGACGCGCCCGGTCTGCGCGAGGCGTGGGACGCGGGCGATCGGCGACCGTTCCACGGCTACGACGACGCGGGGTCCGGTCAAGCCGCGCGCACCTAGACTGCGCGTCGCGGCGCAGATCGACCCGCTCCGAACAGAGGCCCAAGTGATCATCACGACGACGAACGAGCTGCCCGGTTACCGGATCGACGAGGTGCTCGGCGAGGTGTTCGGGCTCACGGTGCGCTCGCGGAACATCGGCTCGCAGATCGGCGCCGGCTTCAAGTCGATCGTCGGCGGCGAGCTGAAGGGGATGACGAAGATGCTCGCCGAAGGGCGCATCCACGCCCAGGAACGGCTCGAAGAGGAGGCCGGCGCGCGCGGCGCCGACGCGGTCCTCGCGTTCCGCTTCGACACCTCCGAGCTGGGCGGCACCTGGACGGAGATCTGCGCCTACGGGACCGCCGTCAGGGCCACCAAGCTCTAGCCGCCGCGCCCGCCCAGGGTGGCCTTCAGCGCGTCGAGGTCCTGAGCCCCGAACACGACGCGGTCGCGCGTGGCGATGTAGACGAGATCCAGGTTCACGCCGGCGCGGGCGATCGACGCGGCGAGGTCGGCGAGCACGCCGGGGCGGTCGTCCACCTCGACGACCACGACCTCGCGCTCCCTGCTGATCCCGAGGTGGGCGTTCGCGAGCGCGTGCCGGACCGGCTCGGGATGCGGGACGAGGATGTGGAGCTCCGCGCGGTCGCCGTTGCCGATGCAGGTGGCCGCGGCGAGGTTGACGCCCGCGTCGGACACGGCACCTGCGACCTCGGCGAGCGCGCCGGGCGTGTTCTCGACGTCGATGACCAGGTCGAACGCCATCTGACGCCGTCCAGCCTACCCCTACGGCGGCGGCCGTCATCGCTTGCCGCGCCCCGGCCGCTACGGTCGAGGGGATGTCCGCAGTGCTCGAAGTGCTCTGGCACGGCCTCAGGGACTCGTTCCTGATGGCGTGGGAGGTGTGGTGGGCGCTCGTGCTCGGGTTCGCGATCAGCGCGATCGTCCAAGCCTGGGTGCCGCGGGAGCGCATCGAGCGCTCGCTCTCCGGCTCGGGGGGAAAGCCGGTCGCGCTCGCGACCGCGCTCGGCGCGGCGTCGAGCTCCTGCTCCTACGCGGCGATCGCGATCGCCAAGAGCCTGTTCGAGAAGGGCGCCTCGGCGGCGAGCGCGCTCGCGTTCCAGTTCGCATCGACGAACCTCGTGTGGGAGCTCGGGCTCGTGCTGTGGCTGCTGATCGGATGGCAGTTCACGCTCGCCTCCTACCTCGGCGGCCTGGTGATGATCGTGCTGATGACGGTGCTGTTGCGGGGTTTCGTCTCGCCGCGCCTGGAGCGGCGCGCGCGCGAGCACGCCCGTCAGGCCGACAGCGGCCACCAGCACGAAACGGCCGCCGCCCAGATGAGCGTGCGCGAGCGGCTCACGTCCTCGAGCGCCTGGTCGGACGTGGCCCACAACTTCCGCGGCGACTGGCACATGCTGTGGCGCGAGATCGCGCTCGGCTTCCTGCTCGCGGGCTTCATCGCGCAGCTCGGCAACGATTTCTTCAACAGCCTGTTCCTGACGAGCACCGGAGGCGCACTCACGACGGTAGAGAACGCCGTGATCGGGCCGGTGATCGCGGTCCTGTCGTTCGTCTGCTCGGTCGGCAACGTCCCGCTCGCCGCCGTGCTCTGGTCCGGCGGCATCAGCTTCGCCGGGGTGCTCGCGTTCCTGTTCGCGGACCTGATCGTGCTGCCGATCGTGCTCGCCTACCGCAAGTACTACGGCTGGCCGTTCACGGTCCGGATCGTCGCGCTGATGTTCGTCACGATGGTGATGGCCGCGCTCGCTCTCGACGCCGTCTTCGGCGGGCTCGGCCTGATCCCCGGCGGCCCGCGTCCCTCCCGCAGCGAAGTGTTCGGGTCGGTCGCGGTCGACTACAAGCTGTTCCTGAACCTCCTCGGCGTCGCGATCTTCGCCTCGCTGTTCTGGATGACGCGGCGGCGTGGCGTGCGCGACCCCGTGTGCGGCATGCACGTGGACCGCGCGAAAGCGCTTCGCCTCGAGCACGGCGCCGAGACGCTCCACTTCTGCTCCGAGCACTGCCTGCAGGCGTTCGGGCGCCAGGCCGGCGACGGGGAGCGCGCGACCGCCGGCGCCGCGGGGACCCGGCCGCGGGCCGGAACCTCCTAAGTTGATCGTATGGCCAAGACTTGGGTCCTCGACACGGAGACGAAGGGCACCGGCGCTCAGGTGGTGCCCTACGAGAAGACGCTCAGGAGCGAGAAGCGCGAGCCCGATCTCGCGCTCGTCGAGTTCGACCGCCCGCCGCGCGAGCAGCCGGCCCCCGAGCCGCGTCAGCCGCAGCGCTTCAAGGTCGTCGACGTGATGAGCGCGCAGACGCTGGCCGAGGATGTCGGCGCGCGCGAGGCCGTGCGCGCGCTCGAGGGCATGCGCAGCGTGCTCGACGCCCGCATTTCGGTGTGGTCGCCGGAGCAGGGGCGCTGGCGCCTGCTCGGACTCGAGGAGGCCAAGCGCGTGTGGGAGTTCCGCGGCCGGCTGGCCGAGGAGCCGTGAGCACCGGCGGCGCCGCACTCACCCCGATCAGGTGATCCCGCGCACGGCCCCAGCCCCTAGGGTCGGCGGCGATGTCGGCACCGGACGGCTGGGCCGGGCTATTCTCGTCGTGCTTCGCGCAGTCGCGCAACGCGATGGTGCTGCTCGACTCCGGGCGCCGGCAACGCGACGTCAACGGCGCGTACCTGCGCATGCTCGGCTTCCGCCGCGGCGAGCTGGTCGGCCGTCCGATCTGGGAGTTCGTCGAGGGCGGTCCCCTCGCCACCGAGGAGCACTGGCGGGCCCTCCTCGGGCAGCGCCGGTTCGACGGCGACGCCACGATGATCACCGCCGCCGGCGGGACCGTGCGCGTCCACTGGGGCGCGACGGTCGAGGTCGTCACCGGCCACCGGCTGGTCCTGTTCGTCGCGCTGACCACGTCGCTCGCCGGTGCGCACTTCCGCCGTCGGCCCGCCCGTGACAGCGACGTGCTGCGCCCGCTGTCCGACCGCGAGCGCGAGATCCTCTACCTGATCGCGCTCGGCCACACGAGCCCCGAGATCGCCGACCAGCTTCACATCACGCACAACACGGTTCGCACGCACGCACGCAACGCGATGGAGAAGACGGGCGCGCGCTCGCGGGCGCACCTGGTCGCGAAGGCACTCGGGGAAGGGATCGCGCTCGGGCAGATCCGCGCCGAGCCGCGCCGGGCGCCGCCCTCGCGCATCCGCACCGGCGCCGCCCGCCCGGCCTGAACGCCAAATCGCGCAACCGTGCTACCCGGCCCGGACCGGGGCGGCGCCATGCTGGAGCTGCGATGGGCCTCGAGCAGCCTCCCGACGGACTCACGATGACGCCGCACCGCCTCGCGCGGATCGTCGAGGAGTTCGACCGGCTCGGTCCCGCCGAGCTCGAAGCGCTGCTCAGCGCCATCACGCGGGCGTCGTGGCCGACCAGCCGGGCGTTGAACCACTGAAAGTCCGCTAAGCGCCATCCATCGCTCATGTTCGGGGGCGCTCGCGTCCGATGAGGGAGCGATGAGGTTCCGGATCACCAAACACGCCGGTCACGACGCCCCGCCGGACGCCGTCGAGAAGCTGCTCGCTTCGCTGAGCGGCCTCCGCACCAAGGGACGCTTCGCGAAGGTCGGCTCGGAGATTCGCGTGACGTGGGGCCGCGACGACGCCAACGGCTGGGACCGCCCCGAACGGATCGAAGTCGAGCGCGAGGAGCTGCTCGACCTGCTGCGTCAGGCGTGCCGTGCGGAGACCGGGCTGCAGCTCGACTGGTACGCGGTCGGCCCGCTCGACTGAGCCGGGCCGCTCGCTCAGGCGAGCTCTGCCGGCGTCACGCTGAGCGTCAGCCGCCGGCCGCCCCGCAGCACCGACGCCGGCAGCTCGCGCCCGATCCGCTCCGCGCCCATCAGGCGCTGCAGCGCCGTCGCGTCGGGCACCGGCTCACCGTCGAGCTCGAGCAGCACGTCGCCGGCGCGCAGGCCAGCCTGCTCGGCCGCGCCGCCCTCGAGCACGCTGACGATCTCGACTCCCTGCTCCTGGCCGCCACGGCCGACCGCGCGCGGCGCGACCACGACCCCCAGCGCGGCGCGCCGGACGCGGCCGTCGCGCATCAGCGCCGCGACGATCGCGCGTGTCGCCTCGTTGATCGGCACAGCGAGTCCGAGCCCGATCCCGGCGACCGCGGTGTTGACCCCGACCACGCGTCCGTCCGCGGCCGCCAGCGCGCCGCCGGAGTTGCCCGGGTTGAGAGCCGCGTCGGTCTGGATCACGTTCTCCACGACGCGCCTCGGGCCGCGGCGTCCGCCGGCCGGAAGCGAGCGGCCGAGCCCGCTCACGACGCCCGCCGTGACCGAGCTCGCGAACCCGTGGGGGTTCCCGATCGCGACGACGAGCTGCCCGACGCGCAGCAGCTGCGCGTCGCCCAGCTCGGCCGCGACCAGCTCGCCCTCCTGGGCCCGCAGCAGCGCCAGGTCGGACAGCGGGTCGGCTCCGAGGATCTCCACGGCGACCTCGCGGCCGTCCTGGAAGCTCGCGACGCCGGCGCCTGCGCGCTCCACGACATGCGCGGAGGTCAGCAGGTACCCATCCGGCGCGATCACGACCGCGCTGCCGGCCCCGGCCGGGGCGTTTCCCCGCGGCGTGCGCCTTCTCAGCAGCAGGTTGGCCACCGCCGGCCCGACGCGCTCGACCGCGCCGACGACCGCCGCGGAATAGGCGTCGAGCACGGCGGAGCCGGGCGGCGATGGGGTCAGTGCCGGCGAGGTGGCCACGAAGTGATTGTACTACAATGCTTTGGATCCAAACGTTTGAGGTTATATGAACGACATTATGAGCAACGCGAATCCCTCCCCCTCCCCATCAACGAACGCCGGCGTGCTCGAGACACTCGTTGCGCTCGCGGCTCACGTCGAGTCCGAGCTCGACGAGGCGCTCGCCGCCAGCCGCCTCTCGCGACCGAGCTTCCTCGTCCTCGCCGCCCTCGACGCCGCCCCCGACGGCAAGCTGGCCCAGCGCGACCTGCTCGCGCGCGTGCGCCGGACCGCGGGCACCGTGTCCGTCCGCCTTGCGCGGCTCGAGCACGCCGGGCTGATCGAGCGTGACGCCGACCCCGACGACCGCCGCGCGGCGAACGTCCGCATCACCGACGCCGGCCGGCGCCGCCTGGCCGCCGCGCGCGAGCTCTACGACGAGCGGGTCGCGCGCCTCACCGAGCCGCTCGGCGAGCAGGAGCTCGGCGCCCTCTCCTCGCAGCTCGGGAGCTGGCTCGCGTTCTTCGAGCCCGGCGAGCATCCCTCTCCCCGCCTCGGCGTCGCCGTCGCCCCTTGGGCGACCGCCCGCCGCATGCGGCGCGCTGTCGGGCTGCCCGACGCGCCCGGCGTGCTCGTGCTGCGCGTCAGCCGGGGCGGAGCCGCGGCCGCGGCCGGCATCGCGCGCGGTGATCTGATCACCGCCGCGGGCGGGCGCGACGTGCGCACCGTCGCCGATCTCGACCGCGCGCTTCGCGGCGCCGGCGGCGAGATCGCGCTCGGCGTGCTTCGCGGCGCGGAGGCGCTCGAGCTCGACGTGCCGCTCGGCTAGCGTCCCGGCGCCGGGTCAGGCCTGCGGCGGGGAGAAGTCGCGCAGGAACGACTCGGCGTCGGAGGCTTCCAGCGGGCGCGCGAACAGGAAGCCCTGCCCGTTGTCGCAGTCCTGCTCACGCAGCAGCGTCAGCTCCTGCTCCTGCTCGATCCCCTCAGCGAAGGTCTTGATCGACAGCGCCTTGCCGAGCTGCACGAGCGTCTGGATCAGCGTCTCGCCCTCTTTGTTGCGGGACAGGCCTGAGACGAAGGAGCGGTCGATCTTCAGCGCGTCGACCGGGAAGCGCTGCAGGTGGGCGAGCGAGGAGTAGCCGGTTCCGAAGTCGTCGATCGCGATCCGCACGCCGAGATCCTTGACCGCGCTCAGGCGCCGGGCGGTCTGCTCGACGTCGCGCATCAGCGTGGTCTCGGTGATCTCGATCGTGAGCGCGTGCGCCGGTAGGCCCGAGTCAGCGAGCGCGTCGCGGATGTCGTCGATCAGCTGGTCGCTGTCGAGCTGGCGGCCCGAGACGTTGACGGCCATCGAGATCTCGTGACCGGCCGCGAGCCACTCGGCTCCCTGCCGGCAGCTCTCCACGAGCACCCAGCGCCCGACGTCCGTGATCAGGCCGGTCTCCTCGAGCAGCGGAATGAAGTTGTTCGGCTGCACGACGCCGCGCTGGGGGTGGCGCCAGCGCAGCAGCGCCTCGACGCCGGTCGGGCGCATGTCGGAGAGGTCGAGCGTCGGCTGGTAGGCGAGGAAGAACTGCTTCTTGGAAAGCGCGTCGCGCAGGTCCATCTCCAGCTCCATGCGTTCCTGGACGACGTCCTGCATGCCGCTTTCGTACATCGCGTAGCGGTTGCGCCCGTCCCACTTCGCGCGGTACATCGCGATGTCCGCGTCGCGCAGGATGTCGCCCGCGGAGCACTGGTCGGCGAGCGCGATCCCGATGCTCGCGCCGATCGTCACGGTCGTCTCGCCCTCCGGGCCGAGCTTGAACGGCTGCTTGAGCGCGTCCAGCAGCCGTTCCGCGACCAGCACGGGGCTCGCGTCGGCCGCGAGGTCGCCGACAAGCACGACGAACTCGTCGCCGCCGAGGCGGCCGAGCGCATCGACCTCGCGCACGACGCCCTGCAGGCGCTCGGCGACGGCCTGCAGCAGTTCGTCGCCGACCGCGTGGCCGAGCGTGTCGTTGATCGCCTTGAAGTTGTCGAGATCGACGAACAGAGCCGCCACGCTGGTCTGGCTGCGGGAGGCACGCGCGAGCATCTGCTCGATGCGGTCGACGATCAGCGTCCTGTTGGGCAGGTCGGTGAGCGGGTCGTGCGTCGCCATGAAGGCGAGCTCCTCCTCGCGGGAGGCGAGCTGCTCGTCGGTCCGCGCGCGCTCGCGGTCGAACGTCTTGCACATCCGCAGGAGGCTGAACTCCATCGCCAGCTGGAGCAGCTCCTGCGCCTCCTTGAGCACGGCCGCTGTGATGCGAAGCCGGCTGCCTTCCTCCTTCATCACCTCGAGGAAGACGTTGCGCCACCAGAACATGCGCCGGGCCACCTCCTGAAGCGACGCCGCCCTGTGGGCCGCGAGCTCGCCGAAGATCCGCGCCGACTCGCGTGCCGAGTCGTTGGTGACCTCGAGGCCGTCGCCGGCGATCCAGCGCGCGACCGCGGTCGTCGAGTTCACGCACACGCGCTCGAAGCTCTGCTGCACGGCCGGGTCGACAGCTTCGCCCGACTCGCGCGTGCGCGCGGCAGTCTCCGCACGGACGTAGTCGACGCGCGCGAGCACCGCCTCGCCGAGACGCCGCATCTGTCGCGCCTTGCGCGCCTGCGCGTCCTCGCCTGACGCCGCGGCGCTCCGGCTGCGCGAACGCGCACGGCCAGCCCCCCCCTGCGTGCCCGCGGGGCGCGAAGTATTCGGCGTCTTCATCGACATCGCAAACCCATCGGCAGCGGCGACTGAGTCCTGAAGAGACGGCTGCCGGGCGTGCGGCGGCCTGCTCGCGACTCGGTCCGCGCGCGGAGCGCTGTTAGCTTGGATCCGATGCGCCGCCTCGTCACCCTCGTCTCCGCGCTCGTGTTCGTCGACACGATGCTCTACGCCGCGCTCACGCCGCTGCTCGGACACTTCAAGCACGAATTGCACCTGTCCAGCGGGACCGCCGGCCTGCTCGTCGCCTCCTATGCCGCCGGGGCACTGGTCGGCGGGCTCCCCGGGGGAGCTGCAGCGGCGCGCATGGGGCCGCGCCGCGCGGTTCTGGCCGGGCTCGCGCTGATGGCCGTGGCGAGTCTCGGCTTCGCCTTCTCGCAGAGCCTCGAGGAGCTGTGCGTCAGCCGCTTCGTACAGGGCGCCGGCAGCGCGTTCACGTGGGCCGGGGCCTTCTCCTGGCTGATCGCCGCCAGCCCGCGCGAGCGGCGCGGGGCCGTGATCGGGACGGCGATGGGCGCGGCGGTGTTCGGCGCCCTGTTCGGGCCGGTGCTCGGGGCGCTCGCCGCCGAGCTCGGACGCGAGGGCGTGTTCGCGGCCGTCTCGCTGCTGGCCGCCGCGCTCGCCGCGGTCACGGTGACGATCCCCTCGCGGGCCTCCGAACGGCCCTCTGCGGCCGCGCTGCGCCGGGCTTCCACGAACCGCCACTTTCTCGCCGGGCTCGGCCTGCTCGCGCTCGCCTCGCTGCTCGCCGGCGTGCTGTCCGTGCTGGCGCCGCTGCACCTGAGCCAGGCAGGCTGGGGCCCGAGCGCGATCGGCGCGGTGTGGCTCGTCGCCGCCGCACTGGAGGCCGTCGAGTCGCCCTGGGTCGGGCGCGTCAGCGACCGCCGCGGCACGCGCGTACCCGTGCTCTACGGCCTCGCGGCGGGCGGGGCGCTCTCGCTCGTGTTGCTGCTCGGTCTCGCGGCGGTGCCCTACGCGCTGCTGATCGTCGCGGCCTCGTGCGCCTTCGGCGCGCCCTTCACCCCTGCCTTCGCGCTGATCGCGGAGGGCGCCGACCGCAGCGGGCTCGCGCAGGGAATGGCCTTCGGGATGATGAACGCCGCCTGGGCGCTCGGCGCGATGGCCGGGCCGGCGGGTGCGGGCGCGCTCGACGGTCTGACCGGCGAACAGTTCCCGTTCCTGCTGGCCGCGATCGCCTGCCTCGGGACGGTCGCCCTGCTGCTGCGCCGCCCCGGCGGGCAGCTCGCGCCGTTCGCCAGCGAGGGCTGACAGGCGGCGGGGCGGCGGCGCGGCCGCGGGCGCCGTCCATTAGCCTCCTCGGCGGCCGCGGCCGCCGGCGCGGCCTCATGCACCCCATGGCCGCCGACGCCGACCCCCAACTGCTGCTCGCCACGGACCCCCTCGACGTCGTCTCCGACGCCGCGGGCCGGGCCGGCGAGACGCTCGAGCTCGCCTCGCGCCACCTCGACCCGTCGCTGGTCGACGTGCTTTCGATCCTCGGCTTCGACCGCGAGTACGTGACCGCCCGCGGCTCCTACCTCTACGACGGCGACGGTCACGCATACCTCGACTTCCACACGGGAGAGGGCTTCGCGAGCCTCGGACACAACCACCCCGACATCGGAGCGGTGCTGCAGGCGACGCTCGCCGCCGGCCTCGCCGACGGTGTGCAGATCCACTACTCGCCGCTCGCGGGCATGCTCGCCGAGGCGCTCGCGGAGCGCTTGCCCGACGGCCTCGACGCGCTGTTCTTCGCGAGCACCGGCGCCGAGGCGGTGGACTCGGCGATGAAGTTCGCCCGCGCCGCCACCGGCCGTCCGCGCCTGCTCTCGTGCGACAGCGGCTTTCACGGCGTCACGATCGGCCCGCTGTCGCTGGCCGGCGATGAGTTCTTCAAGGAGGGATTCGGGCCCCTGCTGCCCGGCTGCTCGCGCGTCCCGTTCGGCGACCTCGACGCGCTGGAGCGCGAGCTCGCCCCCGGGGACGTCGCGGCGTTCCTGGTGGAGCCGGTGCAGGGGCGCATGGTCACGCCCGCACCGAAGGACTACCTGAGATCCGCACAGGAGCTGTGCCGCCGCCACGGCACGCTGCTCGTTCTCGACGAGATCCAGACCGGCCTCGGGCGAACCGGGCGGTGGTTCGCGCTGGAGCACTGCGCGCTGGAGCCCGACTTCGTGCTGATCGGCAAGGCGCTCAGCGGCGGCTACATGCCGGTCGCGGCGATGGCGACCACGCGGGAGATCTTCCAGCGCGCGGTCGGCACGCTCGAGCGCTCATACGTGCACCAGTCGACCTTCGGCCGCAACCGGCTCTCGATGGCCGCCGGGCTCGCGACGATCCGAGTGATCGAGCGCGACGGCCTCGTCGAGCACGCCGCGCGCATGGGCTCGCTGCTGGAGTCCGGCCTGCAGGAGCTGCGCCGGCGCCACGAGATCGTGAAGGAGGTGCGCTGCGCCGGTTTGATGGCGGGGATCGAGCTGGGCGCGCCCAGCGGGCGCGTGGCCCGGCTGAACTGGCGGCTCATCCACCTCGCCAGCGAGGGGCTGTTCCCGCAGCTCGTCGTGATCCCGCTGCACCGCGACCACCGCGTGATCACGATGGCCGCCGGCAAGAACGACGTGATCAAGCTGCTGCCGCCGCTGACCGTCTCCGAGTCGGAGATCAACAGCTTCCTCGCGGCGCTCGACGACGTGCTCGAAGGCTGCCAGTCCTCGGCGGGGCACAACTGGGGCGTCGTCCGCGACATCGCGACGGCCACGTTGCGCCGGCGCGCGACCCGGCCATGAGCGCCCCGGCGCCCGGCGCCGTGCTGGTCACGGGCGCCAGCGGCTTCATCGGCGGCCGCCTCGCAGAGCGGCTGAGCGGGGAAGGGCGCCGCGTGCGCTGCCTCGTCCGGGCGAGCAGCGACACCGGCGTGCTCGAGGCGCTGCCGGTCGAGCTGGTCGGCGGCGAGCTCGGCGACCCCGCCTCGCTGCGCCGCGCCGCGGCGGGTTGCGAACGGGTCGTGCACTGCGCCGCGATGGTCTCCGATTGGGGGACCGTTGAGGAGATCAGGTCGGCCAACGTCGCGGGCACCGTGGGCGTGCTGGCCGCCGCGCGCGCCGAGGGTGCCCGGCGCCTCGTGCACATCAGCAGCAGCGACGTCTACGGGCATGCGGGTCCCTGGCCGCTCGGCGAGGACGCGGCCCCGCGAGGTTTCGCGAACTGGTACGCGCAGACCAAGCTGGAGGCGGAGAGGGCGCTGTGGCGCGAGCGCGGCGCGGACGGGCCGGAGCTCGTGATCCTGCGGCCGGCGACCGTCTACGGGCCCGGCTCGCGCGAGGTGATCGGCGAGATCGCGCGGGCGATCCTCGCGCGCCGGATGGTGCTCGTCGGCCGCGGCCGGTCCGTCGCCGGCCTCTGCTTTGTCGAGAACCTGATCGATGCGGTGCTGCTCGCCCTCGACGCGCCCGAGGCGAGCGGCGAGACGTTCAACGTCAGCGACGGACTCGACGTCACGTGGGCCCGCTTCACCGCCGACCTCGCGGACGGCCTCGGCGCCCCGCCGGTCTCGTGGAGCATCCCGTATCCGCTGGCCTTCGCGCTGGCGCGGGCGCTCGAGGGGACGTATCGGCTCGCGCGCAGGGCGAGCGGCCTGCAGACCGCCCCGCTGCTCTCGCGTCAGGCCGTGCAGGTGCTCGGCCGCGAGCAGAGCTTCAGCATCGCCAAGGCGCGCGCGACGCTCGGCTGGGAGCCGCGGGTCTCCTACGAGGACGGGCTCCGCGAGACGCTCGCGTGGCTGCGCGAGCGCGAGCCGGCGCGGCGCCGTCCGGCTGCGGCCGAGCTGGACGCCGCGCGGGCCGGCCTCTAGGTTCGCGGCGCGCGCCGGCGCGGCGGCTTGCGCGCTAGACCGCGCGGCCGGCGACCGAGTCGCGCAGCGCCGCGACGGCCGGCCGCGCGAGCGTGAACCACACGGTCTTGCCCTCGCCTGCGGGCTCGACGCCCCAGCTGTTCGACATCGCCTCGACGATCATCAGCCCTCGGCCGGAGGGTTCCTCGGGCCCGGGCGAGAGCGGGCGCGGCTTGCCGCCCCCGCTGTCGCGCACCTCGACCCTGATGTCGCGGCGCGCGGTGATGCGCACGTCGAAACCGGTCCCGGCGTGCCTGACGCAATTGCTCGTCAGCTCCGAGGTCATCAGCTCGGCGGCATCGATCACATCCGAGGACTCGCCGCTCAGCGAGTCGCGCACGAAGCGCCGCGCGGCGGTCACCGCCTCGGGCTGGCACTCGAAGCTGCGGGCGCTCGTCATGGCTCGACCCGCAGCACGTCGGTGAGCCCGGTCAGCTCGATCACGCGGCGCACGGGCGCGGTCGGGTTCAGCAGCCTGACGCTCGGCACGCTGCTCGCGGCGACGAGCAGCACCGCGATCCCGGCGCTGTCCATGAAGCGCAGGTCGGACACGTCGAAGATCAGCTGCTCCGGATGCTGGGCCGCGGCCTCCGCGACCGCGCCGCGCAGGCGCTCGACGCCCGAGATGTCGAGGTCGCCCGAAACCGCGATCACCGGCGCGCCCGCGGCGTCCGCCCGCGTCTGGATGCCCAGCGGGGGGCTGTTGGCGCTGTCGTCTACGTCTGCCATTGGATGCTCACCAGGGCGGTGTCGTCACGGTGATCGTCGGACGTCAGGTCGCGCGCGAGCTTCGCAAGCAAGTCGTCACCTCCGAGATGCTCGCTGATCGCCATCTCGCGCAACCTCTCGAGACCCTCGTCGAGCACCTCGCCACGCCGCTCGACGAGCCCGTCGGTGAAAGCTACCAGCGTCGCTCCCGGCGGAACCGTGATCGTCGCTTCCCGGAACGGCGCGGAGTGCGGGAAGCCGATCGGCGGCTCGGCCTTGACGCTCACGTATTCCCCGCTCCCGTCCGCCAGGAGCAGCGGCGCGAGATGTCCGGCGCTCGACAGAGTCAACGTGCGGCCCTGCACGTCGATCAGCGCGCACAGCACGGTCGCGAAGTAGTCGTGCTCGCCGCCGCCCACGAAGTCAGCCAGCTTCGCCAGCACGGCCGCCGGCCGGTGATCCTCAGCGATGTAGGCGAGCGCCGCGTGCCTGACCAGCGCCATCGTCGTCGCGGCCTCGACGCCGTGGCCGGAGACATCGCCGATCACGAGCAGTACATGCCGCTCGTCGATCGCGACGATGTCGTACCAGTCGCCGCCGACGTCGCCGCCGGCCTGGGCCGGCACGTAGCGCGCGTTGACCTGCAGGCCCGGTAGCCGCGGGAGCTGCGAGGGCAGCAGCGCCTGCTGCAGAGTCTGGGCGATGCTGCGCTGCTCGATGTAGCGCTCGCGATTCTCGGCCGCGAGCTTGTCGAGCTGAGCAGCGAGCTTCTCCGCTCGCATCCGCCCCTGCGCCAGGCGCTCGGTCAGCATCGACGCTGCGATCGAGATCAGCACCCCGCCGATCACGATCAGCCAGGGAAGGCTGTGGAAGAACCCACCGCCGAGCGAGCCGCGCGGGGTGATCGCGATCGTGAGGCTGCTCGACGCGAACGGCACGGTGTCGCTGGCCGTCAGCCCTTTGAGCGGAGGGTGCCTGACGCTCGTCAGAAGCAGCTGCGAGGCGTGCTGGCCGCGCCCGAGATACACCGCGTAGTCGAGATCCGAGAAGGCGCTGTTCTGCTCCAGACTCGAGCGGCGGTCCGCTGGCAGCGGGCTTTCGGCGAACACGGCGTAGCTGCCGGCGCCGCCGCCGAGCGCGTAGCCGAACCCGAGCGCGGGCGGGCTTTCGTTCAGCAGCCCGACCATGTCCAGGGCGCCCGGGCGCCGCGCCAGCGCGCTCACGTGGGAGGCACGCGTCGCGGCACGTGCGAGTGGTGTGCCGAGCGTCACCCGCGGGCGCAGCGCACCGGCGCCCAGCGGCCACATGGAGACGGACGCGAACTGGCGGCCAGGGCCTGCGTACGGCGCCATCAGCGTGCGAAACCGCGCGGCGTTCCCGCCGGTGGCGTCGGCCAGCGCGGCCGCCGAGGCCAGCGGTGTCTGCACGCCCTGGGTCGCGCCGGACAGGACGAGGCTGAGCTCGCGCACCCGCAGCTTCAGCAGCCGCCGCTCGTTGTGGTGGTAGAGGACCGCCGCGGTGACCGCGAGCCCGGCCGTGATCGCGAGCCCCAGCACGAGCGCCAGCAGGGCGGCGCCCGAGGGCCGGCGCGCGCGTACGGCCAGCCGGGTCGCCCGGTCCTGGGCGGCTTCGCCGGTGCCCGGCGCTCCCAATGCGGCCGCATCGGCGGCTTCTCCGGCGATCATGCGGGCGAATCTACGCCCTTGCGCAGACAGGCGCGCGCGACGCGCATGAGGAGGGGATCGATGCGCGCCGCGATCGCCATAGCCAGCGTGCCCTCCTCCTGGACTGCCGGGGCGGAAGAGCGGCAAGGGAGTCTCTGAACGAGAGGCCTCCTGTCGCGTTGCTACCCGCACCGGGGCGGTCTTCAAACCTAGCTCGACGGCGGGTTGATCGCGACCCCGTCCACGGCCTCTGTTCGGGCCGCGCGTGCTCGCGCGGGCGGATATAGACTCGGCAACTGTTGAGCGCATCAGCGGATGCCGCAACCGCGCCGTGGGAGGCGCGCGTGTCGCGCGCGGTACGAGGGCTCGTCCCCGTCTGGTCGGCGCCGGCGGCGCTGCGGGCCGTGCGCACGACGGTCGTAGCGGCCGGCCTGTTCGCGCTCTGCGACCAGGTCATCGGCAACCTGCAGATGGCGACGTTCGCCGCGTTCGGCAGCTTCGCGACCTTGCTGCTCGCGAGCTTCTCGGGCGGGCGATACGAGCGGCTGCGGGCCCACACCGGCCTCGCGCTGGTAGGCACCGCGCTGATCACGATCGGGACGCTCGTGACGCACTCCACCGCACTCGCCGCGCTGATCACGCTCCCGGTCACGTTCGTCGTGCTGTTCGCCGGCGTGCTCGGCCCCAACGCGGCTTCGGGTGGGATCGCCGCGATGCTCGCCTACGTGCTGCCCGTCGCCTCGCCCGGCACGGTGTCGATGATCCCCGATCGCCTCGCGGGCTGGTGGCTCGCTTCGGTGGCGGGCACGGCGGCCGTGCTGGCGACGATGCCGCGCCCACGCGAGGACCCGCTGCGCCGGGCGGTGGCGATGTGCGCGCGGGCGCTCGCGGACGAGGTCAGAGCCGGCCTCGCGGGCGACGGTGCCGGCGAGGCGATGGAGCGCTGCGTGGAGGCACAGCACTCGCTGCTGGCGATCTTCAACGCCACCCCATACCGCCCGCTCGGCGTCGCCGCGCCCGATCAGGCGATGGCGAACGTCGTCGGGCTCATGGAGTGGTGCACGGCGCTGCTCGGCGACGCCGTCTCCGAGCACGCCGACCTCGGCCGGGCCGTCCCGTCCGATCGCGAGCTGTTCGCCGCGAGCGCCGGTGTACTGGAGGACATCGCCGCGCTGTTCGAAGGGGCGGGCGGTGAACCAGACATCGAGGGGCTCGAGCGCCAGCGCCGCCAAGCCCTCGCCGCGTCCGCGGCGGAGAGGCCCGATGATGCAAGCTTCCGCGGCGAAGCGGAGCTCGGCTTCCACGCTCAGGCGCTGGCGGTCGCCGTGCTCGCCGCGGGGGCGGACGGGCTCGTCGCCCAGCGCGTCCTGAAGCCGGCGCAGCTCGATCGCATCCGCCAGCAGTTCGCGGACTCGCTCGGGCTCGCCACCGGCGGCCGCGGCGCCGGCCCGGCGAGCACCGCGCTGCGCCACGCGAGCGTGCGCTCGGTGTGGTTCGTCAACAGCCTGCGCGCCGCCGCCGCGCTCGCCGTCGCCGTGCTGATCGCGAAGGTGAGCACCGTCCAGCACGGCTTCTGGGTGGTGCTCGGGACGCTGTCCGTGCTGCGGAGCAACGCCTCTGCGACGGGCGCGAGCGCGCTGCAAGCGCTCCTCGGCACGGTGATCGGGTTCATCGTCGGCGGCGCGCTGCTCGTCGCGATCGGCGCGAGCAGCACCGCGCTTTGGGTCGTGCTGCCGGCGGCGATCTTCGTGGCGGGCTACACCCCCGGAACGGCTCCGTTCGCGATCGGGCAGGCCGCGTTCACGGTCACGATCGCCGTGCTGTTCAACCTGCTCGCCCCCGTCGGATGGAAAGTCGGGATCGTGCGCGTCGAGGACGTCGCGATCGGCTGCGCGGTCAGCGTGCTGGTCGGCGCGATGCTGTGGCCGCGCGGCGTGTCCGGGGTCGTGGCGAACGACCTCTCCGACGCGTTCCGCGTCGGCGCCTCCTATCTGCGCCAGGGAGTCGACTGGACGGCCGGATTGCGGGGCACCGCGCCCGACCTCGCCCCGGCGACGTTCACGACCGCGACCCGGCTCGAAGACGCGTTGCGGGCGTTCCTCGCCGAGCAGGGCGGCAAACGGCTGGAGCAGCCCCAGCTCTGGCGGCTCGTCGCCGGCACGATGCGGTTGCGGCTGACGGCGTTCGCCGTGTCCTCCTTGCCGCCCGATCCGGACCAGCCCGCGACCGTCCGGGATCCGCTCGACCGCCGCGCGACCGCGATCGCCGGCTGGTACGAGCGCCTCGCCGAGCTGCTCGATCCTCCGCGCCGGGCCTCTCCGCAGCCCCTGCTCCCGCTCCAGCTCGCTCCGGACACAGTCGTCTCGCCGCAGGACGGCTCCCGCTACGGCGTCTGGCTGTGCGAGCACCTCGACCACCTCGTCGAGCACCTCACCGAGCTGATCGCGCCGGCGACGCGCGTGGCCGAACTGCGCCGCGCGCCCTGGTGGCGCTAGGAGGAGGCGGCGGGACGCCGCGGGCGGGACGCCGGGGGATTGCCGGCGCCCACGACGAGCTCCTCGATCTCCTCGAGCGCCTCGCCCATGTAGATCGCGAGGTGCTGCAGGTGCGGCATCGTGTCGCGCGCTCCGGTGAAACCGAAGTTCAGCGTCCCGGCGTAGCTCACGCACGTGATGTTCAACGCGTTGCCGTGCGTGAGCAGCGACAGCGGGAACAGCGCGTCCATCCGCGAGCCGTCCATGTACAGAGGTGCGGTCGGCCCGGGCACATTCGAGATGCCGAGGCTGAACGGGATCGGTGCGTGCGCGCCCAGGCCGAGCAGCAGACCCGTGATGTAGGGCGCGTTCAGCAGCAGCGTGTACGAGGTCCGCGCCTCCGGGGGAAGCCGGCTGAGAAGCTGCTTCGCCTCCCGCGTCGAGCGCGAGACCGTCTTCAGCCGTTCGAGCGGGTCCGCCACGTTGGTGCCCAGCTCGGCGATCATGAACGCGATCGAGGTGCCCATGGACTGGTCCTCGGCGTCGCGGAGGTTCACCGGGATGCCGGCCGTCAGGGGCCGCTCCGGCAGCTTCGCGTGCTCCGCCAGGTAGCTGCGCAGCGCGCTGCCGCTCAGATACAGCACCACGTCGTTGAGGGTGCAGCCCGCGCTGCGGGCGATCCGCTTGACCCGCTCGAAGTCGTACTGCTGGGTCGCGAAGCGGCGCTGGCCGCCGATCCGCTCGCCGAGCACGGAGTCGGGGGCGCGGTAGGGCGCCTGCAGCGCGCGCTCGTCCACCGCAGCCAGCGCGAGGTCGAGGGCCGCCCGCGACAGGCCCCCGGCCGCGGTCGCGCTCTCTCGCAGCAGCTCCCACGGCGCCGCCAGCGGACCGCCGCGATGCTCGGCGCCCCCCTCGGGACGCGCGCGAGTCCCTTCGGGCACCGTCCAGAACGATGGCGTGCCTGGCTCGCTCGGATCCCGCGAGAGGGCGCGCATGATCAGCCGTATCCCGCTGACGCCGTCGACCAGCGCGTGATGCATCTTCGTGTAGACGGCGAAGCGGTTGCCTTCGAGGCCCTCGATCAGGTGCACCTCCCAGAGCGGGCGGTGCAGGTCGAGCTCGTTGCTGTGCAGCCGCGAGACGAGCACCCCCAGCTCGCGCTGGCCACCGGGGTGCGGCAGCGCGGAGTGACGGACGTGGTAATCGAGGTCGACGTCGTGCGATTCGCGCATCAGCGGCAGCCGCGTGCCGATCAGGGGCGCCTCGACGACCTCGAGGTTCCACGGCGCCGGGACCGCCCGCTCGGCCCGCATGCGCCCGAACAGATCCTGCAGGTAGCCCGCTGGAGCATCCTCCGGCTGCGTGAACTCGAACAGCCCGCCGACGTGCATCGGCGTGTCACGCGACTCGATCGCCAGCCAGGCGGCATCAACGGGCGACAAGCGGCGCAATCTCGATCTTCCTCTCTTGGACCGCAGCTTCGGTCGGTTGGAGCGTAACGGCTGAGCGCATCCCTCGCTCGGGGGAGGGCCCGGCGCGGCGCCGACAGGCGTTCAGCGGCGCGTCAGGATGACGACCGGGATCTCGCGCGAGGTCTTCTGCTGGTATTCGTCGTAGGCGGGCCACGCTTCGGCCATCAGCCGCCACAGGCGCTCGCGCTCCTCGCCCTCCGCTGTGGACGCCCGCACGGGGATCTCCTCGCCGAGCACCTGGATCGTCGCATCGGCGTCCGCCTCGAGGTTCTTGAACCAGCCGGGATGGTCGGGGGCGCCGCCCTTCGAGGCGACGACGACCCAGCGATCGCCGTCGGTGCGGTGGATCAGCGGCGTGGTGCGCGGCTCGCCCGAGCTGCGCCCCCGCGTCGTGAGCAGCAGGATCGTCGTGCCACGCCAGTGGTATCCGCGCTCGCCGCCGGTTTCGCGGTAGACCCGGACGTGCTCCTCGCCGAACAGGTTGTCGTCGGGACCGCTCATCGGGGCAGCAGTCTAACCGTGCCCGCGCCGCGCCGCCGTTCGGCAAGCGCTCGCGAAAACGGCGATCAGACCCTATGATGGTCTGCGCTGTAAACGACCGGAGGGTGGGGTTCGCCCGCGTGCGCGGCGCGAGCGGCCCGGAGGAGTCAGGGGACAATGGCAGGCAGCGCCGGCAAAGGACGCAGGTCGCACCCGCGGCGGATCGCCGCCCGGCGCGCGAGCGACGAGCTGCCCGCGCGCCGCAGCCGCATGCTGCGGCTCTCGCTCCTGCTCGCCGCACTGACGCTGCTCGCGCTCGTCCAGGCCTCCGGTGCGGGCGCCCGCACAATCGGCGCGGGCGCGAACCCGGCGGCCGAACAGGCACCGACCGTCACCCAGCAGCCGGTCAACCAGATCGTCGAAGAAGGGCAGCCTGCGAGCTTCACCTCGACGGCGTCGGGTTCGCCGACGGTGCAGTGGCAGATCTCCACCGACGGCGGCAAAACGTGGACCGCGATCTCCGGGGCCAACTCGACGACCTACACGATCCCGAGCACCACGCTCTCCGAAAGCGGCCACGAATTCCGGGCGGTGTTCACCAACGGCGGCGGTTCGGTGCACAGCAAATCCGCGAGCCTGGGCGTGGGCAAGAAGCCGGCGGTCACGCAGCAGCCCACCGACCAGACCGTCCACGAAAACCAGACCGCGGTCTTCAAAGCAGAAGCCTCGGGCGTGCCCGCGCCGTCTGCGAAGTGGGAAAAGTCGACCGACGGCGGAGCGACCTACACCGAAATCAGCGGGGCGAAAAACCCGACGCTGAAAGTCACGAACGTCACCAAAGAAATGGACGGGTGGAAATACAGGGTCGTGTTCACCGGGTTCGGGGGTGCCGTCACGAGCGAATCGGCGACGCTGCACGTGGTCGAACCCCCGGTGATCGAAGCCGAACCCCAGAACGCGACGGTCAAGGAAGGCGAAACGGCGACCTTCCACACGGCCGCGCGCGGCAGCCCGTCGCCGACCGTGCAGTGGGAAGTGTCGACCAACGGGGGCTCGACGTTCGAACCCGTCCCGGGGGCCACGAAAGAAACCCTCACCGTCGCATCGGTGACGATCGCCATGGACGGCTACAAGTATCGCGCGGTCTGGTCGAACGTCTTCGAAAGCAAGGCCACGGCCGCCGCGCTGTTGACGGTCGAGGGCGTCCCGAAGATCTTCGAACAGCCCCAGGACACGGTCGTAGGGCCCGGCGAAGGCGCAACCTTCAAAGCGCGCGCGAGCGGCAACCCGACTCCGGGTATCCAGTGGGAATCGTCATCGAACGGCGGCGGTACCTTCACGCCGATCGAAGGCGCGACGTCGACGACGCTCACGATCGCCGAAGCCAAGCTCTCCGAAAACGGTGAGCTGTTCCGTGCGTCCTTCAAAAATGTCGCCGGCAGCGCGACCACCCAGCAGGCGCTGCTGACCGTCTCCACCCTCGACTACCGCGCGGCCGGTTGGGGCCAGAACAGCAAGGGACAGGCGGGCGTGGGGGCATCCGAATCGACCATCCCGACGCCGACGCCGATCTCCCACCTGGGGTTCGTAACGCAGGTCTCTGCCGGCGGCCGCCATTCGCTGGCCCTGCGCGCCGGCGGCTCGGTCGAGTCGTGGGGCTCGAACGGCTTCGGCCAGCTCGGCAACGAAGGCTCAACCGCGACCCGCGCACCCGCCCAGATCGAAAACCTCAAAGGCGTCACGCAGGTCGCGGCCGGCGGCGAGCACAGCCTTGCGCTCCTCTCGAACGGCACGGTCAAGGCGTGGGGCGACAACGAAAGCGGCCAGCTCGGCACGGGCAACCTCGAAGAAAGCGAAGTGCCCTTGCCGGTCCCGGGCCTCTCGGGCGTGACGGCGATCGCGGCCGGCGAAGAAGACAGCGTCGCGCTGCTGTCGAACGGCACGGTGATGGACTGGGGCAACAACGAACGAGGCCAGCTCGGCGACGGCGGATTCGCACCGAGCTCCACGCCGGTCGCGGTGAAAGGTCTCAGCGGCGTGACGGCGATCGCGGCGGGCAGCAACTTCAACCTCGCGCTGCTGAGCGATGGCACCGTGGTCGCGTGGGGCGATGACGAACACGGCGAGCTCGGCAACAAAGCGGCCGAACTCACAGAAAACGCCGAAGAAGAAATCATTCTGCTGAGCACCACGCCTGTGCCAGTCGAAGGCCTGTCGAGCGTGACCGCGATCGCAGCCGGGCAGTCTCACGCGCTGGCGCTCCTCTCCGGCGGCACCGTCGACTCCTGGGGCGACGACACCAAAGGCGAGCTCGGAAACGGCAAAATCGAAGAAAAGAACGCGCAGGCGAGCCCGGTCCCGGGGCTGAGCGGTGTCACCACGATCTCCGCGGGCGAAAAGGACAGCGCGGCGGTTCTCTCCTCGGGCAGCCTGATGACATGGGGCGACAATGAATTCGGGAGCCTCGGCACCGGCTCGGCCGGCGGACCGAGCGACGTGCCGGTCCAGGCGCACAACCTCTCCCAGGTCGTCGGCGTCTCCTGCGGAGGCGGCCAGGTGATCGCCTTCGGCGAAGCGCTGCCGTCGGTTTCGGGGCTCAGCCCGAAGGAAGGACCGACCGCAGGCGAAAACACCGTCACGATCTCGGGCAGCAGCCTCTCCGGCGCGACCGCGGTCCACTTCGGCACGGCCGCGGCGAGCTCGGTCAAAGTCGAATCCGTCAACTCGGTGACCGCCACCGCCCCGTCCGGCACCGGGACCGTCGACGTCACCGTCACGACCGCGGCGGGCACCAGCGCCGTGACCTCAGCGGACCGCTACACCTACCGCACGGCGCCGGCGATCAGGAAGATCACGCCCAAGGGCGGACCGGCGACGGGGGGCACGTCGATCTTGATCAGCGGCAACGGATTCACGAACGCGACCGAAGTCCTCTTCGGCTCAACGCCGTCGAGCCACTTCACCGTGAGCTCCTCGGCCACCATCACCGCCGTCGCTCCGCCCGGGATCGCCGGCAAGGCCGACGTGCGCGTGGTCACCGTCGGCGGCACGAGCCCCAAGACCAAAAAGGACGTGTTCACCTACGCCCCGGTGATCGAATCGGTGTCCCCGCCCAACGGCCCCGCCGCGGGCGGCAACACGGTGACCATCACGGGCGTCGGCTTCATCGTCGGGACCAAATCGGTCAGGTTCACATTCGGGACGGTCGCCTCGAAATCGGCGCAGTGCACCAGCAGCACCAGCTGCACCGCGGTCGTACCCGCGGGCGCCGCGGGCACGGTCGACGTCACGGCGACGGCCGCGAAGGCCTCCAGCGCCCACGGGCCCGGCGACCAGTACACCTACGAATAGGCGCCCGCGCCCATCCGGCGCTCTCAGCCCGTGTAGACGCGCGCGAGCGACTCGGCGACGCAGACCGGCTTCTCGCCGCCCTCGCGCTCGAACGTCAGCTCGGTCGTGATCTGGGCCCCGCCGGCGATCTCCTCGACCGAGGCGAGCGTCGCCCGCATGCGGACGCGGTCGCCGACCGGCAGCGGCGCCGGAAAGCGCAGCCGGTTCAGGCCGTAGTTGACGCCGAACGCGAAGCCCTCGAACGTGAACATGTCGTAGGAGAAACGGGGCGCCAGCGAGAGCGTGAAGTACCCGTGCGCGATCGTGCCACCGAACGGGCTCTGCTTGGCGCGCTCGACGTCGACGTGGATCCACTGGTCATCGCCGGTCACGCGCGCGAACTCGTCGATGTCCTCTTGTGTCACGAGGCGCCAATCGCTGACGCCGAGCTCCCTGCCGACGTATTCGCGGACCTGATCGAGTCCCGTGAGCGTGAGCATCTTCCCTGTCCCTCCTTCGGTGGCCTCGGGCGGTCGCGCCCTGCGCCCGGATCGCCGGGCGCCGGCCGTGCAGCCTACCGGGGCGCCGTGGCTGAAGCGAACGGCGCTGCATAGCGCAGGAACGGGTCGATCTCCAGGCCGCTGCCCGTCGCCTGTTCGACGAGCGGGATCGTGTCGAGCCGGCGGCCGTGGCGATGGACATGCTCCGCGAGCCAGTCCTTGATCGCGCCGACCTCGCCGCGGGCGAGCGCCTCCTCGCGCGAGCCCTCCTCGCGCTCGAGTGCCTCCCACAGCGCGGCCGCGATCACACAGCCGACCGCGTAGCTCGGGAAGTAGCCGAACGCGCCCTCGCTCCAGTGGACGTCCTGCAGGCACCCGAGGGCGTCCGACGGGACGGACAGCCCGAGCAGCCGGCCCATCCCCTCGCCCCAGGCGGCCGGAACGTCTGCGACGGCGAGGTCGCCCTCGATCAGCGCGAGCTCCAGTTCGAAGCGCAGCACGATGTGCAGCGGATAGGTGACCGGGTCGGCCGACACGCGAATCAGCGACGGCTCGACAGCGACGATCGACTCGTGCAGGCGCTGGGGCTCGATCTCGTAGCCGCCGCCGGCAAGCGCCTCGCTCAGCACACCGGCGAACGCCGGGTGGCGGGCGACATGGTTCTCCCACAGCTTCGACTGTGACTCGTGGATCGACATCGAGGTCCCGCCCGAGAGGTTCGTGCGGTCGAGCGCCGGGTCGACCTGGCGCTCGTACAGCGCGTGCCCGAACTCGTGCAGCGAGCTGAGCAGCGACTCGATGCCGCCGTCCTCATAGCGGGTCGTGATGCGCTGGTCGCCGCGGCCCATCGAGGACGAGAAGGGATGCGCCGAGACGTCCAGCCGCCAGCTGCGGTCATCGACGCCTACCCGGCGCAGGATCGACTCCACGGCGTGCTGCTGGGCCCCGCGAGGCACCTCCGGGCGTACGAGAGATGCCCGCCCGCCCCGCGCGCGCGCCTCGTCGACGAGCGGCGCGAGCTGCTCGCCGAGCTCCGAGAACACACGCCGGAGGTCCTCAGTGCGAAGGCCGTAGTCGTAGTCGTAGATCAGCGCCTCATACAGCCCGCCGCCGTCGGCGACGCACTCGGCGTACGCGCGCGCCAGCTCGACGTTGCGCTCGAGCGCCGGTGCGAAGATCGAGAAGTCGTCGGCGGCGCGCGCCTCGCGCCAGCGCTCATGGCCCTCGACGTGCGCCCGCGAGAGGTCGGCGGCAAGCTGGCTCGGCACCCGCCGCGCCCGCTCCCAGTCACGCCGCGCGAGCCGCACGACGTCCGCGTCGAGAGGACCGAGCTCGGCCCTGTCCAGCTCGCCGAGCCACTCGCCGATCTCAGCGGCGGTCGCGTGCTCGTGGGTGATGCGGGCGAGCGTGCCCAGCTGCTCGCCGCGTTCGGGGCCGCCGTCGGGCGGCATCATCACGAGCTGGTCCCAAGTCGCGAGCCCCGCCATCACCTGCAGGTCGGCGAGCTCGGCCAAGCGTGAGCGCAGCGTCTCGAGCGCGGTCATCCGCGCGTAGCCTATGGCTCGGAGTGAGGGGATGCTCAGGCCGGCGCGGAGGTCGCGACGCCGTTCGCCGCGGACGCCTCCACCGCGCGGCCGTGGCGGATCAGGTCCGCGGCGCGCTCGGCGAGCGCGATCGTGGGCGCGTTGGTGTTGCCGCGTGGCACTGTCGGCATCACCGACGCGTCGATCACCCGCAGGCCGTCGAGACCGTTCACGCGCAGCTCCTCGTCGACGACGGCGCCGGCGTCGCTGCCCATCCGGCAGGTGCCGACCGGGTGGTAGATCGCGAACGTGGTGCGCGCGACGTGCGCGCGAAGCGCGTCATCGGTCTCACCGGCGGGCACGTTGTAGGGCTCCACGCAGAACGGCCGCAGCGCCTCCTGCGCGGCGATCTCGAGCGTCAGGCGCACGCCCTCGATCAGCTTCTGCATGTCCTCGCCCTGCGAGTAGAACTCGTTGCGGATGATCGGCTTCGCGGTGGGGTCGTTCGAGGCGAGGCGGACGGTGCCGCGGCTCTGCTCGGTCAGCAGGCACGGCGACAGCCAGACGCCGTGCGCCTCGGGGTCGCGCGTGCCCTCGTCGATGATCTGCAGCGGCACCGCATGGAACTGGATATCCGGCGCCCGGGCGCCGGCGCCGACCCGCGCGAAGCCGCCGGCCTCGGCGAAGTTCGACGCGAACGGCCCGGTCTGCGTGGCTTCGTAGCGCTCGAGCGTCGCGGGCTCGAGCGCGAGCAGCAGGCTCTCGGGCTCGGGCGTGGTCCAGACGAGCTGTGCCGCCGGATGGTCGCTGAGGTTCTCGCCCACGGCGGGCTGCTCGAGCACGACCTCGATTTCGCGCATCGCGAGGTGTTCGGGCTCCCCGACGCCCGAGAGCATCAGCAGCTGCGGCGAGTTGTAGGCGCCCGCGGCGAGGATCACCTCCCGCTCGGCCCGGAACTCCCGGGGCTCGCCGAGCTGCGAGGCTTCGACGCCCACCGCGCGACCGTCCTCGATCAGGATCCTGCGCGCGAGCATGTAGGGCATCACCTCGAGGTTCGCCCTCTCGGAGGCGGGGTGCAGGTAGGCGACCGCGGCGGAGGCCCGCATCCCGCCCCGCTGCGTGACCTGGTACATGCCGACGCCGTCCTGCTCTCCGTCGTTGAAGTCGTCGTTGCGCGCGAGCCCCGCCTGCACGCCCGCCTCGACGAACGCGTGCGAGATGCGGTTCTGCGAGCGCTCCTCGCTGACCGGCAGCGGGCCGCCCGCGCCGTGGAAGGGCGAGGCGCCCCGCTCGTTGTCCTCGGCCTTGATGAAGTACGGAAGCAGGTCCGCCCAGCTCCAGCCCGGCACCCCCCATGCGTCGTAGTCGAGGGGGTTCCCGCGGATGTAGACCATCGCGTTGATCGAGGAGGAGCCCCCGAGCACGCGTCCGCGCGGCAGCGTTATCCGCCTGTGGTCGCACTGCTCTTCGGGCGCGGAGTGGTAGTCCCAGTCGACCTCCGTGCCGCCGAGCTGCAGGTAGCCGAGCGGGACGTGGATGTTTTCGTTGACATCCGGCGGACCCGCCTCCAGCAACAGCACGTTCACGTCGGGGTCTTCGCTGAGGCGCGCGGCCAGCACGCAGCCGGCGGATCCGGCTCCCACGATCACGTAGTCGTACATGCGGCGCTCCCCTCTATCGGACCGGGCTCCCTCGCCGGCGACGATAGCGGACCGGACACAGGCGGCGCTGCGCCCGCGGAGGGCAAAGCCGCCCGGCCCTGGACGCCGCTTCTCGGCTCGCGCGATGATGCCGCCACGATGATCGGCTTCGGCACCCTGGCGGTGTTCGTGCTCGCGGGCCTGGCGGGGCCGGCGCTCGCGCTCTCACGCCGGTACTTCGTGCCCGTCACGATCGGCGAGATCGCGGCGGGCATCGTGGTCGGGCCGCACGTCATCGGGGCGGTCGACCCGAAGGTGCCGACCGTGGCGTTCCTCGCCGAAATCGGGTTCGCGATGCTGATGCTGTCCGTCGGCATGCACCTGCCGCTGCGTGACCGCCGGCTGCTCGGCTCGCTTCGCACGGGTGCTCTGCTCGCGGCGATCGTCGCGGCGCTCGCCGTGCCGGCGGGCTTCCTCGCCGCCGTGATCGCCGGCGGCGGGCACGCCGCGATCTACGCGGTCGTGCTCGCGTCCGGCTCGGCCGCCGTGCTGCTGCCCGCGCTGCAGGAGGCGCACTGCGACGGGCACACGGCGCTGCCGGTGATGGCGCAGGTCACGATCGCCGACGTCGCCACGGTCATCTCGATCCCGATCGTGCTCCAGCCCTCTCGGCTCTCGCACGCCGTACTCGGTACCGCCCTCGTCGCCGCCGCCGCGGTCTCGACGGTGGTGCTCGCCCGCGCGGCCGCGCGCCGGCCGTGGGCGCCGGCGGTGAGGGAGCGCTCCAAGAGCCGCGCTTGGGCGCTGGACCTGCGCCTGTCGCTGCTCGTGCTGTTCTTTCTCGCCTGGCTCGCGCAGGAGGGCGGCACGAGCATCCTCATCGCCGGCTTCGGAGCCGGCGTCGCCGTCGCGATCCTCGGCGGCCCGAAACGGCTCTCGACCCAGGTGCGCGGCGTGGCGGAGGGCTTCTTCGTGCCGCTCTTCTTCGTCGTACTCGGCGCGAGCCTCGACGTCGGCGCGCTGTTCAGCCGGCCCTCGCTGCTCGCGCTGGCGGGCGCCCTGGCCGTTCTCACCGTCGCGATCCGGCTGCTGGCTGCGCGGATCGTGCGCACTCCCGCGGCCGGCGCGCTGGCCGCGAGCGCTCAGCTCGGCGTGCCCGCCGCCGTCTCCTCGCTCGGGCTCTCCCTGCACGTCCTGAGCGGCGCGACCGCGACGGCGATCATCGCATCGGCGCTACTCAGCCTCGTGGTCGGCACCGCCGGCGTGGAGCTGATCATCCGCGAGGAACGCGCCGCCGCTCAGACCGCGGCCGCCGCCGGTTCCTCCTCGGCGCGGGGCGGCCGCGGCACGCCCGCAGCCGCATAGGCCTCGGGCGCATCGAGGGTCTCGGCCTTGAGCAACGCCCGCGCCAGCGACTCGAGCTGGTCACGGTGCTCGCTGAGCAGGCTCGTGGCCTCCTCGTGCGCCTTGGCGACGATCCGCTGCGTCTCCTCGTCGACGAGCCGTTGCGTGTGCTCGGAGGTCTCGCTGACGCCCGGTAGCAGCGGCCCCTGCCCGTCGTGAGCGATCACCGCCACCGGCCCGATCGTTTCGCTCATCCCCCACCGCCCGACCATCTGCCGCGCGATCTCGGTCAGCTGCTCGATGTCCGACTCGGCGCCTGTGGTGATCGTCCCGTAGACCACCTCCTCCGCCGCGCGCCCGCCCAGCGATACCTTGATCTTCGCTTCCAGTTCTTCCAGCGAGTACGAGACGCGATCGGCGTCGGGCGTCGAGAGCGTCACGCCGAGCGCCATGCCGCGCGGGATGATCGAGACCTTGCGCACGGGATCGGCGCCGGGTGTGAGCATCCCCACGAGCGCATGACCGGACTCGTGATAGGCGGTGCGTTCGCGGTCCGCGGGCGCGAGCAGGATGCCGCGCGGCGCGCCCAGCAGCAGCTTCTCGAGCGAGTCGGTGAAGTCGCGCATCTCGACCTTGTCGTGGTTGCGTTTGGCGGCCAGCAGCGCGGCCTCGTTGGCGAGGTTCGCGAGGTCGGCGCCGACCATTCCGGGCGTGGTGGCGGCGAGCGCGTCGAGGTCGACATCATCGGCGAGCGGCATCTTGCGCGTGTGGACCGCGAGGATCTTGGCTCGGCCGGCGCGGTCGGGCGGCTGCACGGCGACGCGGCGGTCGAAGCGCCCCGCCCGCAGCAGCGCAGGGTCGAGGATGTCCTGCCGGTTGGTGGCGGCGATCACGACCACCGCCTGCGCGGGTTCGAAACCGTCGAGTTCCGTCAGGATCTGGTCGAGCGTCTGCTCGCGCTCGTCGTTGGCGCCGGTGATCGCCGCCGAGCCTTGGCGCGAGCGCCCGATCGCGTCGATCTCGTCGATGAAGACGATGCTCGGCGCCGCCTGCTTCGCCTGCGAGAACAGATCCCTCACGCGCGAGGCGCCGACGCCCACGATCGCCTCGATGAACTCCGCCGCTGAGATCGAGAAGAACGCGGCGTGGGCCTCGCCGGCGACCGCGCGCGCGAGCAGCGTCTTGCCGGTTCCCGGGGGTCCGTACAGCAGCACGCCGTGGGGCATCCGCCCGCCGAGGCGGCTGTAGCGGTCGGGATCGCGTAAGAAGTCGACGATCTCCGTCAGTTCCGCCTTCGCCTCGTCGATCCCGGCGACGTCGGCGAAGGTGACGCGCACGGTCTGGGGGTCCACGCGCCGGGCGCGGGAGCGCCCGAAGGCGCCGAGCGCGCCGGCCGCGCCGCCGGCGCCCGCCGCGCGTTTGGCGAGCAGCACGAACAGGCCCACGATCAGCAGCGTCGGGCCGAAGCCGAGCAGCAGCTCGGTGAGCAGCGATTGGCCGGGGTTGGGCGACTTGGCGTTGATCTCGACGCCCTTTTCCTGCAGCAGCGCCGAGAGCTGGCTCCCGTTCCAGAACGAGGGCACCTGCGTCGAGAACAGCTTCGTAGGCGTCGCCTTCTGGTCGCTCGGCGGATAGCGCAGTTTTTCCTTGAACGTGCCTTCGACCGCGTCGCCGCGCGAGGAGATCGATTTCACCTTCTCGGCCTTCACCTTTTCCAGGAAGACCGGGCTGAACGGGATCGTCACACGGCTTTCGCCGGATTTCGGCTGGAACAGCAGCACCGAGAGCCAGTTGACCGCGATCAGCGCGAGCACGAACCACAGGAAGCCGGGCCGGCGGTGCGGTGGCTTGACCCCGGCCGGCTGGGGCGCACCGCGCCCGTCCGGCGCGGGCGCTACCTGCCAACCGCGTTTGTCCCGCGGCAGCGGTGGATGCGCGTCCTTCTGCGCTCCATCCTGCCGGTCGGGCTCATCTGCCACCCGGTCATCCTACGTCAGCCCGCGCCGCGGCCACGCCGTGCGGGAAGATCTCCTCGTGTCCGGGACGACGCAGCTCAGCAGCCGCGAGTACGGCAAGGAGCTGCTGCGGCTGCAGACCGAGCTCGTCTACATGCAGGAGTGGATCGTCGCTGAGCGCAGGCGCCTGGTCGTGCTGTTCGAGGGTCGCGACACGGCAGGCAAGGACGGCGTGATCAAGCGCGTCGTCGCGTTCCTGAACCCGCGCACCTGCCGGGTCGCGGCTCTGCCCGCGCCCAGCGAGCGCGAGCGCAGCCAGTGGTACTTCGAGCGCTACGCGCGGGAGCTGCCGGCGGCCGGCGAGATCGTGCTGTTCAACCGCAGCTGGTACAACCGCGCGGGCGTCGAGCACGTGATGGGCTTCTGCTCGGCCGCCGAGTACGAGGAGTTCCTGCGCTTCTGCCCGCTGTTCGAGGTCGCGCTGCAGAACGAAGGCATCCAGCTCGTCAAGTACTGGCTCTCGGTGAGCGACGATGAGCAGGAGCGCCGCTTTGAGAAACGGCTCACGGACCCGCGCAAGCGGTGGAAGTTCAGCCCCGTCGATCTCGAGTCGCGCGCCCGCTGGGTGGACTACGCCGAAGCCAAGGACCAGATGTTCGCCCGGACCGACACCGACGACAGCCCGTGGTTCGTCGTCGAGGCCGACGACAAGCGCACGGCGCGGCTCAACCTCATCGCGCACCTGCTCTCGCTGGTCCCCTACAAGCAGCTGCCGCCGCCCGACCCGGTGAGGCTGCCGGCGCGCCAACAGCGGCGCTACGTACGCCCTCCGAAGGAGACCGAGCGGATCGTTCCCGCCGTGTACGAGGTGAAGCGGCGGGCGCGCCACGATTGACGCCGCCGCGGCCCGGGCGAGAGAATCGGCGCGTGCCCGGTGCCACCCCGATCCGCCGCGCCTCGGAGATCACGGCTCCGTGGCTCGAGCAGGCGCTCGAGCGCGAAGGGCTCGAGCTCCTCGGCAGCGAGCGGATCGGCACCGGGCAGATGAGCCAGAGCCACCGCATCCGTTTCCGCGACGGAGACGGTGCCGAGGAGAGCGTGGTCGTGAAGCTCGCCTCGGATGACCCGTCCAGCCGCGCGACCGGCGTCGGCATGGGTGCCTACTTCCGCGAGATCGCGTTCTACCGCGAGCTCGCGCCGCAGATCGACGGTCCGCTCGCGCGCTGCCACCAGGCCGCCTACGACGAGACCGAGGGCTGGTTCACGCTTGTCCTCGAGGACGTCCTCGACGGGGTTCAAGGGGATCAGATCGCCGGTTGCGACGCCGCTCGCGCGCGCGTTGCCCTCGAGGCGCTCGCCCGACTGCAGGCGCCTGTCATCGGCCGGGACACCGTCGGCGCCGCCGCGTACCTGAACCAGCCGAACCCGCTCGACCAGGCGCTGCTCACCCAGCTCCTGCCCGCCTTCCTCGAGCGCTACGGCGAGCGGGTCGCACCAGAGCACGCCGAGCTCGCCCGGCGGCTGGTCGCCAGCCTGGACGCCTGGGCGGCAGAGCGCCGGCCGCCGCTCGGACTGGTCCACGGCGACTACCGCCTCGACAACCTGCTGTTCGCCGCCGGCGAGGTGACCGTCGTCGACTGGCAGACGGTCAGCTGGGGGCCGGCGCTGCTCGACGCCTCGTACTTCATCGGCGGCTGCCTTCCGACCGACGAGCGCCGCCGGCACGAGCGCGAGCTGCTCCACTCCTATCACGAGGCGCTGCTCGCACACGGAGTTCGCGGGCTGAGCTGGGAGCAGTGCTGGGAGGAATACCGCCGGCTCAGCTTCGCCGGGCTCGTGATGACGATCGCCGCCTCGATGGTCGTGCAGCGCACAGAGCGCGGCGACGAGATGTTCATGAGCTGGTTCGCACGCAACGCCACGCAAGCCCTCGATCTGGACGCCGCCGAGCTGCTACCCGACACCGGGAGCGGCCCTCCCGCGCCGCTGCGGCCCGAGCCCGAGGACGAGGGGCTGCACGCGCCCGGCGCCGAGCCGCTCTGGAACGAGAGCTGGTACTTCGACGCGGTCGCCGACGACGGGCAGCTCGGCGTGTATGTCCGCCTCGGGCGCCTGCCGAACCAGGGCGTGGCGCTGTACACCGCCTGCGTGTGCGGCCCCGGCCGCCCGTCGGTGATGCTGGTGGACGCCGCCGCGCCGCTGCCGGCCACGGCGGACGAGCGGCAGTCGATCGAGACGGCCGCGCTGGGCGCGAGCCAGCTCTGCGAGCAGGCGCTCGAACGCTTCTCGGTGCGGGCGCGGGGGACGGCCGAGGCCTACGAGGACCAGTCGGGCCCGCTGCGCGGCGAGCGTGGCGAGCCGGTCGAGATCTCGCTCGAGCTCGTCTGGGAGACCGACGGCGAGCCGTACGCGTGGCGCTCCTCCACCCGTTATGAGATCCCGTGCCGCGTCAGCGGCACGGTCACTGTGGGCGAGGAGCTGATCGCCTTCTCCGGCCCCGGTCAGCGCGACCACTCGTGGGGCTCCCGCGACTGGTGGGCGGTCGATTGGATGTGGAGCGCCCTGCATCTCGACGACGGCACGCACACGCACGCGGTCGGGCTGCCCGAGATGCCCGGCTACGGCGTCGGCTACGTCCAGCGCGACGGCGAGCTCGTGGAGATCGAAACCGTCAGGGCCGAGCACGAACTCGGCCCCGGCGGGCTGATCTCAGCCGCGACGATCTCCTCGGCGCCGCCCGCCCTGGAGATCGAGGTGGACCCGGTGGCCTTCGGCCCGCTCCGGCTCCAGGCGCCCGATGGGCGCCTGTCGCTGTTCCCGCGCGCGATGTGCCGGGTGCGCGCCGGCGACGGCCGCACCGGGACCGGCTGGGTGGAGTGGAACAGGGTGCAGCACTAGACGCTCGGGGACGGCGGTGGGCGCCGATAGGGTGCCCGCATGGAGCACCATTTCGTCGGGCCGCGCTACAGCGTCGGGATCGAGGAGGAGCTGATGATCCTCGACGCGGGGACGCTCGATCTCTCGAGCTCGATCGACACGATCCTCGGCGAGCAGCCGCCGAGCGGGGAGATCAAGCCGGAGCTGCTCGAGTCGGTGCTCGAGATCGCGACGTCCCCGTGCCCGGGCGTGGCCGCCGCCGGGACCGAGCTCGCGGCGCTGCGCGCACTGGTCGCGGCGCGCGCCGCCGGCCACGGGCTGCGGATCGGCGCCTCCGGCACCCACCCGTTCGCACGGTGGGAGGACCAGCGCGTGGTCAGCGACGACCGCTACCGCGGCCTGATCCGCTCGCTCGGCTTCGTCGCGCGCCAGGAGCTCGTGTTCGGCATGCACGTCCACGTCGGCATGGCCGACGCGGAGGAGACGATCGCCGTCGCCGACAACCTGCGCCCGTACGTTCCGCTGCTGATCGCGCTGTCGGCCAACTCGCCGCTCTGGCGCGGGGAGCCCACGGGCCTGATGTCGAGCCGGGTGCCGATCTTCCGGGCGTTTCCGCGTGTCGGGCTGCCGCCGCGGTTCGGCGGCTGGGATGACTTCCAGCGGCGCGTGCAGGCGCTCGTCGACGGCGGGGCGATCGCGGACTACACCTACCTCTGGTACGACGTCCGCCCGCACCCGCGGCTCGGCACGATCGAGATCCGCGCGATGGACTCGCAGACGCGCCTCGAGCACACCACCGCGCTCGCCGCCCTCGTCGTCTCGCTGGTGAAACTGCTCACGGAGGGCGTCCAGGCGGGCGCCGAGGCGGTCGACCCGCCCTGGGAGCTGCTCGACGAGAACCGCTGGCTGGCGGCCCGCCACGGGCTGGAGGCGGAGCTTCTCGACGACCACGGCGGCGAACGCAGGGGCGTACGCGAGCTCACCGCCGAGCTGCTCGACGAGCTTCGCCCGCACGCCGCCGAGCTCGGCTGCGACGAGCAGCTCGAAGGGATCGAGGACATTCTGCGCGCCGGCAACGGAGCGCTGCGCCAGCAGATGGTCTTCGAGGCCAACCGCGACCTGCGCGAGCTCGTGGGAGAGATCGTCGAGCACACCGCGCCGGCGGAGGGCGCGTGAGCCGCAAGCTCGAGCGGCGGCCCGCGAGCCGCGACCAGGCCGCGAGCTGATGTTCGTCCACGAGCTGCGCGTCCGCTACGGCGAGTGCGATCCGCAGGGGATCGTCTTCAACGCCAACTACCTCCTGTACTTCGACGTCGCGTTCACCGAGCTCTGGCGCGAGGCGGTCGGGCCCTGGCAGGACATGGTCGAGCGGGGCGTCGACGTGGTCGTGGCCCACGCCGAGCTCGACTTCCGCGCGCCCGCGCGCTACGACGACGTGCTCGCCCTGCCGGCACGCATCGTCGCGCTCGGCAGAACAGCGATCACCACGGAGATCGACGTGATGCGCGGCGATGAGCTGCTGGTCGCGATGCGCGCCCGGCACGTCTGCGTCTCGACCGAGACGTGGGAGAAGACCGAGCTGCCGGAGTGGGTCCGCGAGGGGTTCGCGCGCTTCCGTGACGCCGGCCCCCAGCCGGCGTGAGGCGTTCTCAGAAAGCTCTCAGGTTCCGCACAGACTACGTTCACGGGACTCGTCGATCCTCACGATCATGCAAGCACAGCGAGAGAACACCCTGATGAAGGAGAACGAGCGCGCCGCCGAGGAGAGCACCGGCAGCCGCGTGCTCGTGGTCGATGACGAGCCGAGCATCGTCGAGGTGATCTCGATGGCGCTGCGCTTCCAGGGCTTCGAGGTCGAGACCGCTTCCAGCGGCCACGAGGCGATCGCGGCCGTCGCCCGCTTCAAGCCGCACCTGATGGTGCTCGACGTGATGCTTCCGGACATCGAGGGCTTCGAGGTGGCCACGCGGCTCGGGGCGCAAAGAGCAGGCGTCCCGATCATCTTCCTGACCGCGCGCGACTCGACCGAGGACAAGGTCCGCGGGCTCTCGGGCGGGGGCGATGACTACATGACCAAGCCGTTCAGCTTGGAGGAGCTCGTCGCCCGGATCAGGACGATCCTGCGCAGAACCGGCCATGCGGCCGCGGAATCCGGTCTCCTGCAGTTCGCGGACCTCGAGCTAGACGAGGAGTCTCACGAGGTGCGCCGCGGCGGCGAGCTGATCGAGCTCACCGCCACCGAGTTCAGGCTGCTGCGCTACCTGATGCTGAATCCCCGCCGCGTGCTGACGCGCGCTCAGCTCCTCGACCACGTATGGGACTACGACTTCGGCGGCGATGGCCGCGTGCTGGAGACCTACATCAGCTACCTGCGCAAGAAGCTCGACGTGCACGGTCCGTCGCTGATCAGGACCGTGCGCGGCGTCGGTTACGGGCTGCGGGCGCCCCGCGAGTGATGTCCTCGCTGCGCGCGCGCGTGCTCGCGAGCGTGCTGGCACTGGCGGCGGTGGGGATGATCGCCGTGGCCGCGGTGACCTATGCCGAGCAACGCTCGTTCCTCTACTCGCGCGCCGACCAGCAGGCGCGCTCGGCCGTCGGCGCCCTGTCGCGTGTGCTCGACGACGCCGGCTTGCGGCCGCCCGGGTCGGCGCCGGGCGGCGAAGAAGGCGGCGGAGGGCGCCCCGGTCCGGGCGGCGGCCCGGGCGACCATGGCGGCCCGACGCTTCCGCCCGGGACCTACGGGCAGCGGCGCACCGCCTCAGGCGAAGTGCTCGGTTCGCGCCAGATCAGCTACGCCTCGAGCGAATCGGTGCCCTCACCGCCGCGGCTGCCGGCACAGGTGCCGCTCGGGACGGTCTTCGAGGTCCCGTCGGTGTCCTCATCCGGGCCTCACTACCGCGTCTACGCGCAGGCCGATCCGGAGGACTCCGGTGTGACGATCGCGGCCGTGCCGCTCAGCGACGCCGAACAGACGCTCGGGCGGCTGCTGCTCGTCGAGGGTCTCGTGATCGGCGGCGTGCTGGCGCTGCTGGGGGTATCGGCGTTCTTCGTCGTACGACTCGGTCTGCGCCCGCTCAGCCGCATCGAGGTCACCGCCGGCGAGATCGCCGCCGGCGACCTCTCGCGACGGGTGAGCCCGGCGAACACGAAGACCGAGGTCGGGAGGCTGGGGCTCGCGCTCAACGCGATGCTCGACCGCCTCGAGCAGGCGTTCGCCGCGCGCACCGCCAGCGAAGAGCGGCTTCGCCGGTTCCTGGCCGACGCCTCTCACGAGCTGCGCACGCCGCTCGCCTCGATCCGCGGGTACGCCGAGCTGTTCCGGATCGGGGCTGTGCGCGACCCGGCGGGCACCGAGAACGCGATGCGCCGGATCGAGGAGGAGTCCAAGCGAATGGGCGTGCTCGTAGAGGACCTGCTCGCGCTTGCCCGCCTCGACGAGCAGCCCCAGCGCGACCTCGACGCCGTCGACCTCTCGGCGCTGGCGCGCGACGCCGTCCAGGACGCCCGCGCGCGAGCGCCCGAGCGGGAGTTCACGCTCGATGCGAACGGAGCCGCGGTCGTCTCCGGGGACGTGCTGCAGTTGCGCCAGGTGTTCGCGAACCTGCTCGGCAACGCGATCGTGCACACCCCCGGCGGGACCCCCGTCGACGTCGCGGTGGGGGGCCGAGACGGCGTCGTGACCTTGACGGTCGCCGACCACGGCGAAGGCATCCCCGAGCCTGATCGCGAGCAGCTGTTCGAACGTTTCTGGCGCCGCGAGGGCGGACGCGAGCGTGGCCGGGCCGGCGCCGGCCTCGGCCTCGCGATCGTCGAGGGCGTGGTGCAGGCGCACCACGGCTCGATCGAGGTGCGCGACGCCGACGGCGGCGGCGCGGCGTTCGTCGTGACGTTCCCCGCCCGCGAACCCGCGCCCGGCTGAGCATCTCGCAGCGGGAGCTCGGCCCGCGCGGCTCGCTGAGCATCTCCCAGCGCGGACTCAGCCGGCTCTGAGCAACTGGCGCTTTCCTGATCTCATGTCCACCGTCTCCCTGCTCGCGACCGCCGCGGGACCGCACCTGTTCTGGCTCGCGAGCCGGGGCGCCGGCATCGCGGCGCTGATCCTCGCGAGCGTGAGCGTGTGCGTCGGACTGCTGATGGGTGGCCGGATGCGCGGACGGGGCACCGAGCTGCGGGTCGCGCACGAGGCGCTGTCGCTCGCGACGCTGGCGGCGATCGCCGTGCACGGCCTCACGCTGCTGGGCGACGCCTTCATGCATCCCTCGCTCGCCGACGTCGCTGTGCCGTTCGTGAGCTCGTATCAGACCTTCTGGACGAGCGCGGGGATCGTCGCGTTCTGGGCGCTGGCGCTGCTCGGCCTCTCCTACTACTTCCGCTCGCGGATCGGCGTTCAGCGCTGGAAGCGCCTGCACCGGCTGACCGCGCTGGCCTGGCTGCTCGGGCTGATCCACTCGCTCGGCGAGGGCACCGATGCCGGTCAGACGTGGTTCCTCGCGATGACCGCGATCGTCACCGTGCCGGCGCTGTTGCTGCTCGCCGTTCGCTGGGCGCGGCGCGCGGCCCCCACGCCCGACGGCGCACAACGCGCGCGGAGCGCTGCCCCCACCCCCCCACGACCCGCAACGGAGCAACCATGAGCATTCAGCAGCCCCCCACGCCCGACCGCCGCCGTCTCGCCGCCCGCGAGCTCGCCCGCGCCAAGCGCGAGGCGATGGCCCGGCGCGCCGCACGGATCCGCCGCTGGGTCGCCGCAGGCTCGCTCGCGCTGTTCGTCGCCGCGTTCCTCGTCGTCTACGTGCAGCTCGCCTCCGGCCATGACCCGGCGCTCGTCGCCAACGCCAAACACAAGGCGGCGTCGGGCTCGGGTTCCGGCTCGGGCGCGGCCTCGGCCTCGGCCTCGGGGAAAGCGAAATCCACGCTGAGCGAAACCGCAAGCGGCGAATCGGGCTCGAGCGGCTCATCCTCCTCCAGCGAATCCGGCACGAGCACCTCGACCGAATCCGAAAGCGGGTCCTCGAGCGAATCCAAAACGAGCTCATCCGCCGAATCCGGAACGTCCTCCTCGAACGAATCGGAATCGAGCAGCCCCTCGAGCGTCCGCACAGGGCAGTCGTGAGCGCCGAGGCGATCGAGCGCTTCGACTGCTTCGGCGGCGCGTGCGGCGTCTACGTCGAAGGAGACTCGGAGGCCGAACACGCCGCCGGAGCGGCCGCCCGCTCGCGCGAGACGCTGCTCGACTGGCACCGGCGCTTCACTCGCTTCTCGGCCTCGAGCGAGCTCTCGCGCCTGAACGCCGACCCGCGCGAGCGCGTGCCCGTCAGCCCCCTGATGGCACGGCTCGCGGCGGCCACCCGCCGCGCGGCCCGGATCAGCGGCGGGCTGGTGGACGCGACGCTGCTGCAGGAGGTCCTCGACGCCGGCTACCACGACGCGCTCCCCCCCGCGCTGCCGCTGCGCCTGGCCCTGGCGCTCGCCCCTCCCCGGCGTCCCGCCGGCCAGGCGCGGCGAGCGGCCGGCGAGCGCTTGCGCGTCAACGAGGACCGGCTCGAGGTGAGCCGGCCGCCGGGCGTGCTCCTCGACAGCGGCGGGCTCGCGAAGGGGCTCTTCGCCGACGAGCTGGGAGCCACTCTGGGTGGCCACCGGAGCTTTGCCGTGGACTGCTGCGGGGACCTCGTGCTCGGCGGTCGCGAGGGGATCGAGCGCAGCGTCGAGGTCGAAAGCCCCTTCGATGGCACGATCCTTCACAGCTTCGCGCGGGCAGCAGGCGGCGTGGCGACGAGCGGCATCGGCAGGCGCAGCTGGCTCGGCTCCGACGGCCGTCCTGCGCACCACCTGATCGATCCGGGCACCGGCCGCCCGGCGTTCACGGGCATCGTGCAATCGACGGCGCTCGCACCGAGCGCGCTGCTCGCGGAGATCCACGCAAAGGCGGCGCTGCTGAGCGGACCCGCCGCGGCCCCTGCCTGGCTGCGCTGGGGCGGCGTGCTCGTCTTCGACGACGGCTCGCATCGCGTGATCGAGCCGCCCGCAACGGCGATCGGCGAGGGCGTGCCCGCTGCCGAGCGGGCGCTTCACGCCGGGGCAGAGGCCGTCCTGGAGCGCTAGGCGCCGACGCGCCGGCCGAACACGGCGCCGCTGCCGGAGCGCAGCTCGGCTCCGCCGAGGCCGAACGCGGCGGCGAGATGCGGCGTCAGCTCCTCGGCCGGCAGCGGCCGCGCGAACAGGAAACCCTGTCCCATCGCGCATCCGGCCGCGGTCAGGTACTCCATCGTCTCCGCGCGCTCGATGCCCTCGGCCACGACCGTCATGCCGAGGTTCCGGGCGAGATCGATCGTCGAGCGCACGATCGCGCGGTCGCGCTCGTGGTCGAGTATCTCGGTGACGAAAGCGCGGTCGATCTTCAGCTCGGTCGCGGGCAGCTCGGCGAGGTACCCGATCGACGCGTTGCCGGTGCCGAAGTCGTCGATCGCGATCCCGAGGCCCATCCGCCGCAGGGCCTCCAGCACGCGCACCGCGCGATCCGGGTCGGCCATCGCGGAGCTCTCCGTGAGCTCGATCACGAGCTCCTCGGGCGGGATCGCGTGTTCGGCGAGCAGCGCCGCGATGCGTCCGGGCAGTTCCGGGTCGAGCAGGTTCCGTGCGGACAGGTTGATCGACATCTGCAGCACGATCCCCCGCCGGCGCCACGCGACGGCCTGCCTGAGCGCGTGATCGAGCACGTACATCGTCAGTGGGCCGATCAGCGAGGTCTGCTCGATGAGCGGGATGAAGCGGTCGGGCGCGAGCAGCCCGTGCTCGGGGTGCAGCCACCGCACGAGCGCCTCGACGCCGGCGATGCGCCTGCTCTGGAGGTCGACCTTCGGCTGGTAGTGCAACACGAACTGGCCGTCGGCGAGCGCGCCCCGCACTTCGCCGAGCAGCTTCAGTTTCGCGGCGTCAGAGCGCTCCATCCGCGGGGAGTAGACCTCGATCCGGCTGCCGTGTGAGCGGGCGTGGGAGAGCGCGAGGTCGGCGCGCTGCACGAGCACGTCGGGGTCATCGGCGTGCTCGCCCAGCACGGCCATCCCCACGCTCGCCTCGACGTCGACCGCGACGTCCTGCAGCGTGACCGGCGCCTCGAGCGCGGCGAGCACGGTACCGGCCCGCACGCGCGCTTGCGCGGTGCTGCCGTCACGCGGGAACAGCATCCCGTACTCGTCGCCGCCGACACGAGCGACGAAGGCATCCTCGAAACCGTGCTCGAGGCGGCGCGCCACCTCGCGCAGCACCTCGTCGCCGCAGCTCGCCCCGAGCGTGTTGTTGATCGCGCTGAAGCGCTCCAGGTCGATCAGCAGCAGCGCGGCGCCCTCCCTGGATCGCTTCGCCCGCCGTGCCGCCCGCGCCACCTCTTCGGAGAACAGCGTTCGGTTCGGGAGCCCCGTCAGCGCGTCGTGACGCGCCAGGCGGTAGTTCTCGGCGGCCTGACGGCGCAGGCGACGCGAGGCCCGCGCGACGACCCAGTAGAGAACCCCCCACAGCAGCGCGAGGCCGATCGCCAGCAGCAGCGCGATCGTGCGCTTGTCGCGCTGCACGGCCGCCGCGACCGGCCGGTAGCTCAGGTAGATCTCGAACGCGCCCGCGGGCGGGCCGGCGTGCGCGAAGCGCAGGGGCACGTACACCTCGATCAGCTCTCCGAGCCCGACCTCGCTCGCCGTCTCGCTGTCCTTGGTGGGATCGACGAGCTGGGCGTCCTGGGGATGTCCCTGCAGGGCGTCCTCGAGGTCCCCGCTCGGCTCGGGCGAGCGGCCGATCAGCGAGTGGTCCTCGGAGTAGACGATCTCGTGGTTGGCGTTCCACACCTTGATCCGCGCGAGGTCCTGGCCCACCGACGGGGCGCTCAGGCGTTCGTCGAGCGCGCGTATCTCCGCCGGCGCGAGGCCGTCGCGGAGGTTCTGCGGGCTGAGGCTCGGCTGCACGCCGACTCGCGCGATGATGCGCGCCGAGCGTGTCGCGTCGGCGAGCGTGCGATCGACGACCTGGCTCTGCAGCACGCGCGCAAGGATCAGGCCGAGCGCGATCATCGGGAGCAGGCTGAGCAGCGCCACCTGCCGCGTGAGGCTGAGGCGTCCGATCAGGCTCTTTCCGCGCGCGGCGAGCCGCATTTGTTCTCTTCGGCAAGAACGCTCCCGAGCTTCAGTCCGGAACGGCCCACCGGAGCGCGGCCGCGCTCGCCGCTCGCCCCGCTATGTGCCCGCGACGCCCTCCGCCGCCGAGGCGCCCCTCGGCTCCTCCGAGCGGACCGGCATCAGGCCGCGGCGCGGGAGCGCCAGGGCGGCGACCGCGACCGCGCAACCGACCAGCGCCGCGGCGATCCAGAACGCGAGGTGATAGCCGCCGGTCAGAGCGGCGGCGGCCGAGCGCCCGGCCTCGCTCAGCGCGCGGCTGCGCGCCTCCGAGAGCGTCGCCAGCACGGCGAGCCCGAGCGCGCCGCCGACCTGGGCGGTCGTGTTGACGAGTCCCGAGGCGAGCCCGGCGTCGGAGGGCGTCGCCCCCGTCATCGCGACAGCCATCAGCGACGGGAACGCGATCCCGGCGCCGATCCCGAGCAGCGCCATCGAGGGCAGCACGTCGGCGAGATAGCTCCCATGCACGCCCGCGCGCGCGAACAGACCGAGGCCCGCCATGATCAGCGGCAGACCCGCCAGCAACGCGCTGCGCGCGCCGAAGCGCGTCGCGATCCGCTCCGAGTAGCGAATCGAGAGCGTCCCCATCGCGAACGTGACGGGCAGGAAGGACAGCCCGATCTGCAGGGCGTCGTAGCCGAGCACCCGGCGCAGGTACAGCGCGCCGAGGAAGAACATGCCGAACATCCCCGCGACGCACAGGATCTGGATCGAGTTCGCCGCCACCACCGGACGCGAGCGCAGGACCCGCAGCGGCACGAGCGGATGAGCCGCCGCCGACTCCCGCGCCAGGAACGCAGCCAGCAGTACGAGGCTGCCGGCGCCGACCGCGAGCGTGCGCCCGTCGCCCCAGCCGTGCGACGCGGCGGGCCCCACGATCGCGTAGACGCCCACCATCAGCGCCGCGGTGATCAGCAGCGCGCCGGGCACGTCGGCGCCGCGTTTCAGGCCGATGCCGGTGTCAGGCTCGAGCATCCGCCGCGCGAGCAGCGCCGTGGCGATGCCGATCGGCACGTTCACGAAGAAGATCCAGTGCCAGTCGATCGTCTGCGTGATGACGCCGCCCGCGAGCAGCCCGACCGAGCCGCCGGCCGACGCCACGAACGCGTACACACCGATCGCGCGGGCCTGCTCGCGGGGCTCGGGGAACATCGTCACGATCATGCCGAGGATCACGGCGGAGGTCATCGCGCCGCCGACGCCCTGCACGAAGCGCGCCGCTACGAGCAGCCCGCGACTGTCCGCAACCCCGCACAGCAGCGATGCAAGCGTGAACAGCGCGATGCCCGCGAGGAACACCCGGCGGCGGCCGAGGAGATCGCCGAGCCTGCCCGCGAGCAGCAGCAACCCGCCGAACGCGATCAGGTAGGCGTTGACGACCCAAGCGAGCGCCGCGCTCGAGAAGTGCAGCTGATCCTGGATCGACGGCAGGGCGACGTTCACGACCGTCACGTCGAGGACGATCATCAGCATCCCGGCGCAGAGCACGTACAGCGCCGCCCATCTGGAGTCGCCTGCCTGCCCCGAACCGTGGGGGGTGCTTCCTTCTGAGGTGCGGGACCCGCTCACGACTCCAGGGCCGCATCGAGACGTTCGAGCCCAACGCGTGTACCGTGCTCGCGCTGGCCGGGCTCGTCGTGGCCGTCGAGGTAAACGCCCTGCTCGGTGTAGGTGAGGTCCGTTCCGCTCGGCGCCGGGCGCAGCTCGATCGTGCTCACCGACACCGAGATGCGGTCATCGCCGCGGTACATCTCGTAGGTGTAGACGATGCGCTCGGCCGGAACGATGTCCTGGTAGAGCGCGCAGTAGCGATAGTTCGCGCCGTCCGGCCCCTCGGCGGCGAAACGCTCCTGCCCGCCGACCCGGAAGTCGAGCTCGTTCCCGCCGCTGTCCTGCGGGGGCCCGAACCACTTCGCCTTCTCCTCGCTCGACGCGAACGCCCTGAACACCCGCTCGGGCTGCGCCGCGTAGGTGCGCTCGATCACGAAGGTGCCGTGCTCGGTCGATCGCTCGCTCATCTCGGTGTCTCCTTCCTCTAGGGGTTCTCCGCCAGGTACTCGCCCAAGCGGTCCAGGCGGCGCTCCCACTCCTTGCGCCGCTGCGCGATCCAACCCTCCGCTTCGCGCATCGCGGCCGGACGCACGCTGCAACGGCGCGAGCGCCCGATCTTCTCGGAGCTGACGAGGCCGCTCGCTTCCAGCACCTGCAGGTGCTGCACGACCCCAGGCAGGGAGATCGCCAACGGCCGCGCCAGCTCGCTGACGGTCGCGGAGCCGTGGCTCAGGTGTTCGACGATGCGGCGCCGCGTGGGGTCGCCGAGCGCGTGGAACATCTCCTCGACTGGATCGCGTTGGTTAAGCATCTACTTAAGTATGCCATACTCGCCGGGCGATGCGCGCGCTGGTCCAGAGAGTCGCCCGCGCGAGCGTGCGGGTTGCCCACTCGCCACAGGGCCAGGAGCCGATCAGCGAGATCGGACCTGGGCTGCTGGTGCTGCTCGGCGTGAGCCGCGAGGACGGCGCAGCGCAGGCCGAGCGGCTCGCCGCCAAGGTGCGCACCCTGCGCGTCTTCCCCGACGCGCAAGGCAACATGAACGAGGCGCTCGGCGAGCGCGAGATCCTGTGCGTGAGCCAGTTCACGCTCTACGGCGACGCGCGCCGGGGCAACCGGCCGAGCTTCGTCGCGGCGGCCCCGGGTGAGCAGGCCGAGCCGCTCTATGAGCTGTTCTGCGAGCTCGCAGACGCCAAGCGCGGCGCCTTCGGGACGCACATGCTCGTCGAGCTCGTGGGCGACGGCCCCGTCACGCTGATGCTCGAAGCCTGAGCGCGAACGTCACTCGCTCGGCGTGCGCTCCGCCCAGCGCTCGGCCCACGACTGCAGCGGCTCGAAGGCCTCGAGCAGCCGCCGCCCCTCGGCGCTCAGCCGGTAGCCGCCCGCCGAGCGCTCGAGCACGCCGGCGGCGCTCAGCTCGGTGATCCGCTGGTTGAGCACACTCGAGGACATGCTCTCGCAGCGCTGCTGGAGCGCGCGGAACGGCATCGGGCCGTCGCGGAGCTCCCACACCACGCGCAGCGCCCACCGCCGGCCGAGCAGGTCGAGCAGCGCCATGATCGGGCGCCCGCTGCGCGACCCGCGCGCGGCCACGCCCGGAGACGGGACCTGCCCGCCGGAAGGGGCATCGCCTGCGCTCATCGCGCGGGTACGCTTCGAAAAGAAAAGCGATACGCTCTCGGCGGATGCTGTGAAAACCGAAGCACTACATCAGGGAGTCTAGATGACCGCCGACACCACGCGGCCGCGGATCGAGCCGCTCCGCGCCCCCTACGCTCCGGCCGTCGCCGAGCAGCTCGCGCGCTGGATGCCACCCGGGGCCGCGATCGAGCCCTTGGCGCTGTTCCGCACGCTCCTCATCCACGAGGAGCTCGCCGGGCGCATGCGCCCGCTCGGTGCGGGCATCCTCGGCGCCCGGGCGACCGTCCCCGCCGGCCTGCGAGAGCTGATGATCGACCGCACGTGCGCGCTGGCGGGCGCGGAGTACGAGTGGGGTGTCCACGTGAGCGCCTTCGGCGCTGCGGCGGGCCTCGACGAGCAGCGCGTGCGCGCCACGGCGGTCGAAGGCTCGCATGCGGATTGTTGGGAACCGGCCCAGAAAGCCGTGCTGCGCCTCGCCGAGGAGCTCCACGAGACGAGCACGATCAGCGACGAGCTGTGGGCGCAGCTGGACGCGCTGTTCGCCGAGGCGCAGCTCATCGAGCTGATCGTGACGGCGGGCTGGTACCACGTGATCGCCTACCTCTGCAACGGGCTGCGCGTGGAGCTCGAGCCCTGGGCCGCTCGGTTTCCGGCGCACGTCAGCTAGCCGCGGGCCGGAAACCGCCGACCTCTCCCACCGACCGCGTCCCGTCAGCGGGGTGAGCCGCGGTCGTGGAGCGGGCCTCGCCGCCGCGAGCCGGCAGCGTGGCGTCGGCGCCCTGGATGATCGAGCGCGCGCGAACTGATAGACCCCGCCGGATGGCAGACGCGCCACCCCCGCACTCGCGAACTCCCGCGGGCGCGGGGCGCGCCCGGCGACGGGTCGGGATCGTGGCGCTCGCGCTGCTGCTGGCCGGCCTCGTTGCCTTCGCGCTCACGCGGCTGAACCTGTCCCACGTCGGGCACGCGCTGGTCAACGCCGACCCGGCGTGGATCGTGCTCGCCGTCGCGCTGATGGCGCTGTCGCTGGTGCTTCGCTCGGTGTCCTGGTACGAGACGCTGCGCGCCGCGCTGCCGGAGACGTTGATCAACTGGTTCGCGGTCGTGCGCGCGACGATGATCGGCGTGATGACCTCTGCGGTCTTCCCCGGCCGTCTCGGGGAGCCGATGCGCGTCGTCGTGCTGAGCCGGCGCCTCGACGAGCCGCAGCGCATCGTGCTGCCGGTCGTCGCCGGCACGGTCTTCTCGCAGACGCTCATGAACCTCCTCGCGCTCGCCGTGCTCGCCGTGGTCACCCTGAGCTCCGTTCCGCTGCTCGGCGGCCACGTCACGGGGGTGATCGTGGCGCTCGCGCTCCCGCTCGCAGTCGTGCTGCTCGTGATCGCCGGGCCGCGGCTGCTCTCGCTCGGGCGACTGTCGCCGTCGAAACGGCTTCGCGCTGCGGCGCTCGTCTTCGAGCGGCTGCTGCGCGACGCGCGGCGCGGCCTGGTGGTGTTCGCGCGCCCGCGCAACGGCGTGCTGGCCGTGACGAGCCAGCTGCTCGCGTGGGCGCTGCAGTGGCTGGCGTGCTACTCCGTGCTGCTCGCGTTGCACCTCGAGCACGAAGCCGGGATCGCTGCGGCTGCCGCGATCCTGCTCGCGGTGAACGTCAGCGCCGTGCTGCCGGCGACGCCCTCGAACGTCGGCGTCTTCCAGGCGGCGTGCCTGGTCGTGCTCGCCGCGTACGGCGTGCCGGCGGGCACCGGCCTCGCCTACGGGATCATCCTCCAGGCGGTCGAGGTGGTGACGGCGCTCGGCCTCGGGGTGCCCGCCCTGCTGCGCGAGGGCCTCACCTGGGGTGACCTGCGCCGCGGCGCGGCGGAAGCCGGAGAGGAGGAGATGCGGCCGCTCGAGCAGGAGTCAGACCGCGACGGCGCGCAGGCGTCAGCCCGCGAGGGCGCGGAGTGACTGGCGCAGCGAGTGGGTCGTCTGCAGGACCGCCGTCGGCTCGTAGCCGCAGTGGGCCATGCAGTTGTCGCAGCGCGGGTCGCGCCCCCGGCCGTACTTCTCCCACTCGGTCGTCTCGATCAGCTCTTTGTAGGTCTCCGCGTAGCCGTCCGACATGAGATAGCAGGGCCGCTGCCAGCCGAACAGCGAGTAGCTCGGGATCCCCCAAGCCGTGCAGTCGAATTCGGCCTTGCCTTCGAGGAAGTCCAGGAACAGCGGGCTGTGGTTCAGCCGCCAGCGCCTGCGGCGGCCGCCGGCGAACGCCTCGCTGAACAGCTCGCGCGTCTGCTTGACGCCGAGGAAGTGGTCCTGGTCGGGCGCTTTCTCGTACGCGTACGCCGGCGAGATCATCATCTCGTCGACTTCGAGGTCGTCGTTGAGGAAGTCGAGCACCTCGCGCACGGTCTTCGGCGAGTCGTGCGTGAAGAACGTCGTGTTGGTCGTGACCCTGAAGCCCGCGGCCTTCGCCGCGCGGATCGCGGCGACCGCCTTGTCGAACACGCCCTCGCGCTCGACCGATTCGTCGTGGCGCTCGCGCAGCCCGTCCATGTGGACCGCCCACGCGAAGTACGGACTCGGCTGGAAGTTCGCGAGCTTCTTCTCGAGCAGCAGCGCGTTCGTGCAGAGATAGACGAAGCGCTTGCGCTTGACGAGCTCAGAGGCGATCACGTGGATCTCGGGGTGGATCAGCGGCTCGCCGCCGGCGATCGAGACCATCGGCGCGCCGGCCTCCTCGATCGCCGCCACCGCCTGCTCGACGGGCATGCGGCGCCGCAGCTCGTGCTCTGGGTGCTGGATCTTGCCGCACCCGGAGCACGCGAGGTTGCACTGGAACAGAGGCTCGAGCTCCACGATCAGCGGGAACTTCTCGCGTTTGGCCAGCCGCTGGCGCATCAGGTACATGCCCATGCGGGTGCTCTGTTTGAAGCGGGCCGCCATCTCGCGCCTACCTTAGTCCTCGGGGCCCCAGTCATGAAGCGCGGCAGCAACTTTGCGCAGGGAGCGGGCGGCGCGCAGCGCGCCGCCGAGCGCCTGCGGGCGCAGCAGCTCGTGGCTCGGGCTGTCGAGCACCACCCGCACCACGCCGAACGGCCGCTCGCCGGCGCCCGAGGCGAGCCACACGGACTCCATGTCGACCGCGATCGCGCCGCTGGAGTGCAGGTGCGCGCGGCGCTCCCCCAGGGCCAGCTTGGAGACGCAGACCACGTTGCCGACGCGGACCTTCAGGCCGAGCCCGGTGAGCTGCCCGACGAGCGCGGCCGCCAGCTCACAACGCACGCGGGGCTCGGGGTGGTTCTCATCCGGAGCCGCGTAGACCTCCTCCGCGACGATCACTTCGCCGGGCACAGAGGACTCGTCGAGCCCGCCGCAGAAGCCGAGCACGAGCATCGCCCGCGCCGCGCGCCCGCCGATCTCTCCCGCCGCGGCCCGAGCCCGCGCCGGACCCATGCCCGTCTTGTGCACCAGCGCGCCCCGCGCCGCCGAGGAGATCAGGGCCGCCTCGAGCCGCATCGGCGCAGCGACGAGCACCTCGCTCACGGCGCCACCGCCTCGAGGCTGCCCTCGCGCACCGGTTCGGCGCCGGGCTCGAGTCCGAGATCGCCCAGCGCGACGGCCGCGGCGCGATGCCCGCTCAGGACGGCCCCCTCCAGCGTCGCGGGCCAGCCGGTGTCGGTCCAGGCGCCCGCGAGCGCGAGGCCACGCAGGGCGGTGCGGGCCGGCGGGCGCAGTGCCGCGCTGCCCGGCGCCGCCAGGAACGTGGCGGCGTGCTCGCGGGTGACGAAGAAGCCCTCCACCGTCGCGGTGCGGCTGCGCGGCAGCAGCTCCCGCATCGCCGCGAGATAGCGGTCTTCGAGCTTGGGCACGGTCAGCTCCATCTCAGCGGCCGCGCCGGACAGGGAGATCGCGAGGTACTGGCGGCCGGGGGGCGCGCCGGCCGCGGCGGTGCGGTCGAACACGTACTGGACCGGCGTCCCGACGCCCGCGGCGAACGGCTCGTCGAGGACGCGGCGGTCGTAGACGATGTGGACGTTGATGATCGGAGATGAGGCGAGCGCAGCGGGACGGCCCGCGTTCGCGCCGAGCAGGCCTTCGACGAGGGCTCCGGCGCGGTCGTGCGGAAGCGCGACCACCGCCGCCTGCGCCTCGACACGCTCGGGACCCGCGGAGCCGCGCCCCTCGAGCCGGTAGCCGCCGCCGTCGAGGAGCTCCAGCCGCTCCGCCCGCCACCCCAGCCGGACGTCCACGCCGGCGAGCTCGAGCTCCCTGCGCGCCGGCTCGCCGAGAATCGCCTGCAGCGTGCCGACGTGGAAGCCGATGTCCCCGGCGGACGCGGAGGACAGGAGCCCCGTCTGAAAGACGAACGCGGCGAGGCCGAGCGAGGCGCGGGCCGCGGGCACGTTCATCGTCGGCAGGGCGATCAGGTCCCAGAGCGCCGCTACGGCCTCCTGGTCCTGGCCGTGGCGTTCGAGCCACTCGCCGAACGCGATCGTGTCGTTGGCCGGGTCGCCGGGATCCACGCGCCCCAGTGCCAGCGCCGCCCGCACGGCGCCGAGGCGCCCGCGCGGACCCAGATAGGGGTAGCTCAGGAGCGCCCCAGCGAGTTGCGCCGGCGCGGGAAGGCCGCTGCGGCGCAGCCGGTGCACGCCGTGCCCGGGCGAGTGCACCGGTATCTCGAGTCGAGGCTGGAGCGCGACGAGCGAGGAGCTGCCGAGTCGCTCGAGCAGTCCACGGTAGGCGCTGCAGCAGCGCAGGAACACGTGCTGCCCGTTGTCCATGTCAAGCCCGTCGCGCTCGAACGAGTAGGCAGCGCCGCCGAGCCTGCGACGAACCTCGACGAGCGTCACGTGGGCGCCCGCCCCTGCGCAGTCGAGCGCCGCGGTGATGCCGGCGAGGCCGCCGCCGGCGACGACGACGCGCTTCACGCCGCGACCCCGAGCATCCCGCGCACCGCCACCAGGGCCTTCTCGCGCGCCGGCAGCGACACGCGCCCGTCGAGCACCGCCGCCGGGTCCGCATCGATGCGCTCGAGCAGCCGGCGGTAGATGCCCGCCATCGCGAGCAGGCACGCGGCGCTGCGGCGGTCGAGCATGCCGGCCAGCTCGAGCCCGCGGTCGAACCACTCGCGCGCTCGCCCGGCCTCGAAGGAGATCACCGAGCAGAGCGCCTCGCGCGGAGCCTCGTCTCCGGCCGCCGCCGCGCGGATCGTGACCGCGAGCGCGGCGGGGTCGGCACCGGGGAGGCCGCGGGCGGCCAGGTCCTCGGCCGGCAGGTAGATGCGCCCGTTCTCCGCGTCCTCGCGGATGTCACGCAGGATGTTCGTCAGCTGCAGCGCGACGCCGAGGTCGTCGGCGAGCGCCGAGGCGCGCGCTTCGCTCTCGGGCGTGCGGGCCTGGCGCAGCCCGAAGATCGCGAGGCACAGCCGGCCGATCGTCCCGGCGACGCGCCGGCAGTACGGCACCAGCTCCTCGAAGCTCGCGTAGCTGGTCCCGCGAACGTCCATCCGCACCCCCTCGATCAGCTCGGCGAGCGCCTCGACCGGCAGCGGGAAGCGGGTGCGCGAGTCCGCCAGCGCGACGATCACGAAGTCCGCGCCGTCGGGAACATCCGCGCCGGGTGGGCCGCCAAGGACCGCCAGCGCCCGCTCCTGCTCGGCCAGCAGCCCGAGCTTGCGCTCCGCCGGCAGCGCTCCGTCGCCGATGTCGTCGATGCGCCTCGCGAACGCGTACACGGCGCACATGGCGCGGCGCCGCTCGCCGGAGAGCAGGCGGATGCCGTAGTAGAAGTTGGCGGCCTGCTCGCGGGTGATCGCCTCGCAGCCGGCGTAGGCCTCCTCGAGGCGCCCGGGCGCCGTCATTTGCTTCGTGCCGCGGGCGCGGCGAGCGTCGCGAGCAGGGCGGACAGGCGGCGCGCGGTGCTCGCGCGCGGCGGTCCGGGCAGCACGTCGAAGCCGGCGCGCTCGATCGCGTCGAACGCGGCGCGCCCGCCCGCGGCGAACGCCGCCACCGCGAGCCGCGGACGCCCGCGCAGGCGCGCGAGCAGCGGCAGTCCCGCGCGCATCAGCCCGCGCCCCCGCTCGACCTCGAACGCGAGCACCCCCCGCAGCTCACTGGAGGCGTGCGGCTCGTGCAGATCCTGCTCGCGGCAGCCAAACCGCTCCAGATCCTCCCGCGGCAGGTAGATGCGGCCGCGGGTCAGATCCTCGCCGACGTCCTGGCAGTGCTCGGCGAGCTGCAGGGCGGTGCAGATGTCGTCGGACAGCGATATGAGCTCGGGCTCGGCGTGCCCGAAGATCCCCAGCACGATCTCGCCGACGGGGTCCGCTGAGAGCGCGCAGTAAGCGCGCAGCTCCTCCCAGGTGCCGTACCGGTCGCGGCGCTGGTCGGTGCGGTTGGCCTCGATCAGCCGCGCGAACGGCTCGCGCCCGAGCCCGCAGTCGGAAACAGTTCGCGAGAGCCGCGCCATCAGCGGATGGCGCGCCGAACCTGCAAGCGCCGCCTCGAGTTCGCCCTCCAGCCAGTCGAGCGCCGCGAGCCGCTCGGCCGGCGAGCGCGCGACGTCGTCGCCGAGCTCGTCGACGAGCCGCGCGAACCCGTAGACGGCGAGCAGGTGCTCGCGCTGCGCACGCGGCAGGAGCCTGCTCGCGACGGGGAAGTTCTCGCCCGCCGCGCGCGCCATCACCGCCTCCGCGGAGGGTGCGACGAGCGAGGCGGGTGGGATCTCCTTGCCGGCGTCCCCCACGATGGGGTCGACGGTCATCCCCGGCTCTCGGTGAGCCTTTGCAGGACCCCCTCCGGCCCGCGCTCGCGCTCGGGGTCGTCCTCCGCCGTCGCCGCCAGGCAGCGGCCGAGGGCCATCACCGGGAACGTGATCCTGTAGAGGTGGTAGTTGATGTAGTAGTCGCAGGGGAACCCGGTGCCGGTGTACTGCGGCTCGTCCCAGCCGCCGTCGGGGCGCTGGGTGGCCAGGAGCCAGGCTACGCCCCTGGACATCGCCTCGCCGCAGGCGCCCGCCGCGTGCAGGGCGAGCAGCGCCCAGGCCGTCTGCGAGGCCGTGCTCGGGCCGCGGCCGATCCAGTGCGGGTCGTCGTAGGAGCGCGCGTCCTCCCCCCACCCTCCGTCGTCGTTCTGCTGGCGCTCCAGCCAGCGCACCGCGCGGCGGATCGGGGCGCTCCGCGGCGAGACGCCCGCGGCGATCAGGCCGGGTACCGCGGCGCCGGTGCCGTAGACGTGGTTGATCCCCCAGCGCCCCCACCACGATCCGTCGGCCTCCTGGTGCTCGAGCAGCCAGCGCACGCCCTGCTGCGCAGCGGGGTCAGCGGCGCGGCCGAGCGCGCCGAGCATCTCGATCGCGTGCGCGGTGACGTCCGCGCTCGGCTCGTCGATCACCTCGCCGAAGTCGAGGAAGGGCAGCTCGCGGACCACCGCGCGGGTGTTGTCGGCGTCGAACGCGCCCCAGCCGCCGTCGGTGCTCTGCATGCCGACGGTCCACTCGAGCGCGCGCGCGCGGGCCCCGTCGAGCCCGTCCAGCGCGCCGACCCCTTCGAGCCGCGCCAGGGCGAGCACGACCTCGGCGGTGTCGTCGACGTCGGGGTAGTTGACGTTCGCGAACTCGAACGCCCAGCCGCCCGGCCGCAGCTTCGGCCGCTGAACGGCCCAGTCGCCGCGGACCGTCACCTCCTCCCCGAGCAGCCAGCGCCCGGCGCGCTCGAGCGCGGGGTGACTGCCGGGGAGGCCGGCGTCGGCCAGCGCGATGACCGCGAGCGCCGTGTCCCAGACCGGCGACTGGCACGCTTCCAGCCGGCGGCTGCGCCCCTGCGGCGCGCCGACGCCGTGGGCGTCGTCGGTGTCATCGACCATGAACGTCTCGATCCCTTCCAGCCCGCGCCTCATGACCGGATGGTCGATCGGGTAGCCGCACAAGTCGAGCGCGATCAGCGAGTAGACCCAGGGCGGCTGGATCCCGCCCCACGAGCCGTCGGACTCCTGGCGGCGCACGATCCAGCTCTCCGCGCGGTCGAGCGCGAGACGCCGCAGCGGCGCGAACGGGCGCCGCTCGTACAGACGCAGCACGGCGTCCAGGCGCGAGAGCCAGGCCCGCCGACGGCGCCCGCCCTCGGCGCCGGCCGGACGGCTGCCGCGCGGCGGCTCGAGCTCGTCGAGGTCGAACGGCAGCGGCCGGCGGGGACGATGCGCTTTGACGACCGAGACCGCGACGATCGTCTGCCGCGCCCAGCACGCGAAGTCGTAGACGTTCAGCGGGAACGACGAGGGCAGCAGCACGATCTCGGCCGGCAGCGCGGGCACGCGGTCCCACGACCACAGACCGAACAGCGCCAGCCAGAGGTGTGTGAACACGCGCGCGGCCGCGATCCCGCCCTGCTCGCGGATGAACTCGGCCGCGATCCGCATGTGCTCCTCGCCGGGGTCGTCGCCGGCCAGGCGCAGCGCCCAGTAAGCCTCGATCGTCGTCGAGAGGTCGCCGGGTCCCTCGAAGAAGTTCGCCCAGGTCCCGTCGGCGCGCTGCTGGGAGCGGATCCACGCTGCGCTGCGCACCGTTTCGTCTGTGCCACGGATGCCCAGGAACTCGCGCAGCAGCAGATCCTCGGCGTCCATCGTGACGTTGGTCTGCAGCTCGCCTCGCCACCAGCCGGACTCGTGCTGGAGGGAGAGCAGGTGCTCACGCGCCGCCTCCAGCGCCAGCCGAGCCTCGCTGCGAGCCTCCACGGTCAACTCGGGCATGCTGGAAAGCTAACCTAGCGCGCCGTCCGAATGCTCTCGGGCGCGAGCACGTCCGCGTGCAGGAGCGTGATGTTCCGCGCCCGCAGCCTCCGTGCCGACACCACCTCGGGGCGCGGCGCCACGAATCGGTAGGCGACGACGCCTGAAAAGTCGATCTTCTTGACGAGCTTGAAGCCCGGCGCCGGGGACCTGCCGGCCGATTCGCGCAGCGGTTCTTCTCCGGCGAGCACGATTTCGCGGGTGCGCACCGAGCTCCCGCTCGGGAGGGGTTTGAGCCCCGGCATGTAGTAGCGAAGCGGCGCGGAGCCGAGCTGGTTGACGACCATCGCTCGCTGGATACCCCGCGGCAGCGAATGTGCGACACCGCGCCAGTTTCCACGCTGGACCTTCGGATCGAAGTCGACCGTCACGGTCACGGCCAGCAGAGCGAGCAGGGCGACGGCGAGCAGCGCAGGAGCGAGCGCGTCGCGCGGCGCGGGCCACGTGGCCAGAACGGCGACGAGCGCGCTGAAGGGCACCATCGCCCCGACCAGGTTGCGCGGCGCTAGGTAGTCAGCGCCGGCGAGCGCCATCACCAGGGGGATGAGGACGCCCGCCGCAGTGACGGCGAGCGTGATCCAGACCGCCCGGCGCCGGCGCGCCAGCAGGTCCGCGTCGCCCCCGGCCGCCGGGGGGGCGGCCGCCGGACGGGCCAGCATCCGTGACAGCCCGAGGGCGACCGCTGCCAGCAGCGGCAGCGCCACGAGCACCGCGATCGAGTGCCCGAGGTGCGCGCCCGAGTAGCCGGTCAGGTAGTAGCCGGGGATTTCCTCGATCCGGCTCGTGAGCGCCCACTTCCCGATCCATTGGGTACCGCGGGCGCCCTGCGCGGAGATCAGCGGGAGCAGCGCCAGCCCCACGAGCACCAGCACCGCGAGCGCGGGCAGCGAGCCGCGGCGGGTGCGGCGATCGACGAGCAGCCACGCTGCCATCCCCGCGAGGATGAAGACGCCGAAGTAGTGGCTCAGCAGGCACAGCGCGCCGGCGATCGCGAACACGGCGTAGCGGCGCCCGCTGGGCTCTCGCAGCACGCGCACGAAGGCGAGCGTCGCGAGGCCGCTCGTGAGCATGAACAGGCCGTACACGCGCGCCTCCTGCGAGTACCAGACGAACAGCGGCCCGACGGCGATCAGCGCCGCGCACGCGATCGCCGCGGCGCGGTCCGCGAGCTGGCGTCCGATCGCCCAGGCAACCGGGACGAGCGCGGTCCCCGCGATCGCCGAGGGGAGCCGCAAGGCGTACTCGCCGGTGCCGAGGAGACGGTAGTCGAACCACTCGAGCAGGTACCACAGCGGCGGGCTGTTCTCGGTCCGCGGGAGGGCTTCGAGCGTCGCGATCAGGCTCGGGTGAAGGACGTGAAGCGGGGTGAACGCCTCGTCGTACCAGAAGCTCTGGATGCCGAGCGTCGAGAACCGCAGCACCGCCGCGAGCGCCGTCAGCGCCGCGAGCGGCCACCACCGCGGCAGCCTCGCGACCGCGACCTCGCGCCGTGCCGGAGGCGCCTCCGTGACTGCGCTCACCGCGGGCATCTCCCCATGGTGACCGAACCGAAGCAGCCGTACCGGACCGCAAACACGTCGTCGGTCGTGTACGGCCGCAGGTACCAGCCGCCCGAGACCGTGCGCCGGCCGGAGACCGTCGGGCCGGTTACGACCAGGCAGATCTGCGTCCTGGCGTTCGGGGGCCCGGGTTCGGTGTTCCCGCAGACGACGTCGCGCTTGGTGGTCACGCCCATCGTCAGCACATCGACGCCCACGTTCTTGTAGTCGTGGTGCGTGTACGTGCGCCAGCTGCGCAGGTCCGCGATCAGGCGCTCGTTGATGTGGGACTGCCGGACGACGTCGTTGACCGTGGCGGTCGCGAGCAGGACGAACACGATCGCGAGCACCGCGGTCTCGACACGCCAGAGCCGTCCCTGCCGTTCGTGATCCTGCTGCTCGCGGGGGCGCAGCCGAGTGGGAAGCCAGGCCCAGGGCTCCGGGCGTGAGGGCGAAGCCGTGTCCCCGGCGCGCGCGCTCATTTCACCGGCACCAGCAGCGGCGAGATCTGATGGACCACGAACAGCCCCTGGATCGCGAGCGTCGCGACGAGCAGCCGCCGATCGCGCGAGACCACCGCGAGCGGCAGCGGCCACAGGATGTACCAGGCGAGCAGCCAGGTGCTCGTCACCGAGATCGCCAGCAGGCTCCAGCCGGAGGCGGCGATCCAGTCGTAACCCCGCCACGTCCGCCACAGCAGGTGCGCCACGATCAGCACCAGCGCCACCTTCAGCAGGTCGTGGTCGATCGGGAACACCCCCGGCTTGCCGAACAGGTGCGCGATCTCGTTGGCGAAGCTGTCGGTCGACACGAACGCCGCGTCGCGGTTGAGCGCCGAGACGACGTCGACGCCGTGCGAGCCGAACGCCGCGTAGGCGATCAGCGCACCGGCCACGATCGCGGCGAGGGCGCCGAGCACGGGGGCGACGCGCCGCCGCGCGAGCACCATGAACGGCAGCAGCACCGCGACGGTGGCCTTGATCAGCGCCCCTGCGACGATGACCGCCGCTGCCCCCGCTTCCCGCCGGCCGGTCGGCCGCGGCGCGAGCATCAGCGCGACGGCGCCCATCATCGCCAGCATCATCAGCAGGTCGTTGTGCGAGCCGCCGAGCCCGTAGATCAGGTACAGCGGGTTGAGTGCGACGGCGACGAGCGCGAACATCGGCTCGAAGCCGCGCGCGAGCGCGCAGCGCCAGACGAGCACCAGCGTGCCGATGCTCGCCAGCAGCGCCTCGAGCTTCATCGCCCACAGCGCCCCGCGCAGCCCGAGCGGCGCGAGCGGGTAGCTGAGCAGCGTGTACAGGGGGCCGTAGGCGGTCGGCGTGCGCCGCCAGTCGTGCCCGACGTAGCGGAAGACCTCGTCGTGAGGGATCGCGGACGGGCCGTGCAGGTAGGGGTTCAGCCCGTGCTCGACCCCCATGCGGGCGTAGGCGATGTAGCTGAAGACGTCCGTCGAGATCAGCACCGGGCCGACGAACAGGACCGCGTGCAGGACCGCGATCAGCGCGATCGCGAAGCGTTTCGACATCGCGCCTTCGCCCATCCTGGAGACGAGCCACAGTACGCCGGCGTAGGCGCCGACTGCGACGAGCAGCGCGATCAAGAAGACGCGATAGCCGAGCCGCTCCCCGATCCCGGACAGCCAGCCCGCGATCGCCGGCTGCTTGGGGATCAGCGCCGAGTGTTCGACCGCGCCGTCGAGAACGATCTCGACCGTCGCGGCCAGCACGAGCAGGCCGCACACCGACGCGGCCGCGGGCGCCCACCGGGCACGGCCGAGCCCGACCGGCAGCGGCTCACGTGCGGCGGCGGCGCTCACTTAAGAGTGGAGACGGCCCGGCGCGCCGTCGATCAGAGCGCGGTCCAGACCGTCTTGCTCTCGAGGTATGCGTCGAGCCCGTCGTGCCCGTGCTCACGGCCGATGCCCGAGGCCTTGAAGCCGCCGAACGGCGCCGACGGGTCGGCGAGGCCCCAAGTGTTCACGTACACCATGCCCGCGCGCAGCAGCGCGGCCATCTTGTGGGCGTTGCCGACGTCGCGCGTCCAGACGCCCGCCGCGAGGCCGTATTCGCCGGCGTTGGCGCGCTCGGCGACCTCCTCGAGCGAGTCGTAGGGCGAGGCCACGAGCACCGGGCCGAAGATCTCCTCGCGTGAGATCCGCAGCTCGTCCGAGGTGGTGCTGAACAGCGTCGGCGCGACGTAGTAGCCGCCGCTGTCGGCGAGCGCGGCGTCACCGCCGGTCACGACCTCGGCGCCCTCCTCGCGGCCGGAGGCGATGTAGGAGAGCACCCGTTCCTGCTGCTCGGCGGAGACGAGCGGCCCGAGCTGGGTTGCGCCATCGAGCCCGGGCCCGAGCTGCGTGGCGGCGGCGGCCTCGGCGAGCGCCGCGATCACCTCGTCGTAGCGGTCGGCCGGGGCGAACAGCCGCGAGCCGGCGTTGCAGGCCTGGCCGGAGTTGAAGTAGATCGCCTGGAAGGAGCCCTTGACGGCGGCCTCCAGATCGGCGTCCGGGAGGATGATGTTGGGCGACTTTCCGCCGAGCTCGAGCGTGACTCGCTTCAGCGCTCGCCCCGCCTTGCTCCCGATCTCGCGTCCCACGGCCGTCGAGCCGGTGAACGCGATCTTGTCGATGCCCGGATCATCCACGAGGGCTGCGCCGGTCTCGCCGTCGCCGGTCAGCACGTTGATGACGCCGGGCGGGAACCCGACCTCGAGCGCCAGCTCGCCGAGCCGCAGCGCGCTCAGCGGCGTCTGCTCGGCGGGCTTCAGCACCACGGTGCAGCCCGCGGCGAGCGCCGGCCCGAGCTTCCAGGCGGCCATCAGGAGCGGGAAGTTCCAGGGGATGATCTGCGCGGCGACGCCCACCGGTTCGCGGCGGGTGTACACGTGTAGGTTCGGCGCGCTCACCGGGAGCACCGCGCCCTCGATCTTGGTCGGCCAGCCGGCGAAATAGCGGATGTGGCCCACGGCCCCGGCCACGTCCACGTACTGAGCGATCCCGACGGGCTTGCCGTTGTCGAGCGACTCGATCTGCGCGAACTCCTCCGCGCGAGCGTCGAGGGCGTCCGCGAGCGCGTGCATCAGGCGCTCGCGGCCCGCGGCCGGCATCGATCCCCACGGCCCCGAGGCGAACGCCTCCCGGGCGGCCGCGACGGCACGCGCGACGTCCTCGGCGCCCGCGTGGGCGACCTCGGCGATCTCGCTCCCCGTCGCCGGGTCGATGCTCGCGAAGGTGCGGCCATCCGCCGCGTCGAGACGCTCGCCGCCGATCAGCAGCTGGTGCGAGCCGGAGATGAAGTCACGCGCGGGAGCGCTCAGCGCGTCGGGCAGGGCGTCTGCGGAGATAGTGGTCATGGTGGGAGCCTATCTCGGCGGCGCCCGAAAAGGCCCCGCCCACGCCGAGAAAACGCTTATGCTCCCGCAATGGCGGAGCCCTCGAAGGCGGTGCTGATCACCGGCTGCTCGTCGGGGATCGGGCACGCCACGGCGCTGCGCCTGGTGCGCGACGGCTGGACCGTCTACGCGACGGCGCGGCGGCCCGATGCGCTCGCCGACCTCGCCGGCGCCGGCGCGCGCACGCTCGCGCTCGACGTGACCGACGAGGACTCGATGCGCGCGGCCGTGGCCGCCGTCGAGGACGCGGAGGGAGCGGTCGGCGTGCTGGTGAACAACGCCGGCTACAGCCAGAGCGGCGCCGTCGAGACCGTGCCGCTCGACTCGGCGCGCCGCCAGTTCGAGACCAACGTGTTCGGCCTGGTCCGGCTGACCCAGCTGGTGCTGCCCGCGATGCGCGCGCAGCACTGGGGGAAGGTCGTCAACCTGAGCTCGATGGGGGGCCGCCTGACGTTCCCGGGCGGCGGCTGGTACCACGCGACCAAGCACGCCGTCGAGGCACTCTCGGACGCGCTGCGCTTCGAGGTCAAGGGGTTCGGCGTCGACGTGATCGTGATCGAGCCGGGGCTCATCACGACCGAGTTCGGCGAGGCCGCCGCGGGCGCGCTCGCCGACGCGACGGGCGATCAGGATGGGCCGTACACCGGCTTCAACGCGGCGGTCGGCGCGCTGACCAAAGGCGCCTACGAAGGTCCGATGCGCCGCCTCGGGGGGCCGCCGGAGCGCGTGGCCGCTGCGATCGAGAAGGCGATCACGGCGCGCCACGCCCCGATCCGGGTCACCGTGACGCCCTCCGCGAAGATGATGCTCGGTACGCGCAAACTGCTCACGGACCGCGCGTGGGACGGCGCGATGCGCCGGCAGTTCCCGCAGCCTGGCTAGGCGACGCGCCGCCGGGGCGCCTCATCGGCGGTGCTCAGCAGCGGCCCTGGCATCCCGATCTGGAAGCCCTGCGCGTAGTCGACCTCATAGGCGCGCAGCATCGCGATCGTGCGCTCGTCGCCGACGAACTCCGCAACCGTCTCGCGCCCCATGCCCCGCACGATCCGCGCGAGCGCCCGCACGACGAGCTGATCCGTGCGCGAGGAGGGCAGCTCGCGGATGAAGCCGCCGTCGATCTTCAGGTGGCTGAAGGGAAGCCGCTTGAGGTACTGGAAGGAGCCGAAGCCCGCTCCGAAGTCATCGAGCGCGAGACCGCAGCCCAGCTCGAGCACGCCGGCGCAGAACCGGCGTGCGCTCTCCATGTCGGAGATCGCGGTTGTCTCGGTGATCTCGATCGCGAGCCGGCCGGGCGCGAGCTCATGGCGGGCCAGCGTCCGCGCGATGAAACCGAGCATGCCCGGATCGGTCACCGACAGCGCGGAGATGTTGATCGCGATCGTGACGCCCGCCATCGACGGGTCGCGCCCGAGCATGCGTGCGACCCGCCCCAGCACCATGCGGTCGATCTCCGCGATCAGCCCGTACCGCTCGGCAGCCGGCAGGAACGCCCCCGGTGCCACCAGCGCCCCGCCCGGGTCATCCGCGAGGCGCAGCAGCGCCTCGTAGTGTGAGACGCGCCCGTCGCGCAGCGCGACGATCGGCTGGTAGTGCAGCTCGAAGCGCTCGCCGTCGATCGCCCGGCGCAGCCGCGCCGGCCAGTGCCCGCCGTGCAGGCCGGCCGACGAGCAGCGCCCGGCGGCGCCGGCGCGCTGGGGCTCACAGCGGTAGCGGCCGTGCCGCTGAAGCGTTGCGGCGCGTAGCGACACCCGCCCTGTGCTCGTCGTGCTCGCCATCGGCAACGGTCCTGTTCGACGGGCCGCGCGGCGGACCTCCTGGGCGACAGCAGCCGTGCGTCAGCGGCCGTGCGTCAGCGGCCCAGGGAGGCGGCCGTGCGGGCGTCCGGGCGCCGCGCGCGCTCGGAGACGACGAGCAGCAGTGCGATCAGCACGAAGTTCATGACGACCGACGAGCCGCCGTAGGCGACGAACGGCAGCGTCACCCCTGTCAGCGGGATCACGCGCGTGACGCCGCCGACGATCACGAACACCTGCAGCGCGATGATGAAGGAGAGGCCGGTCGCGAGCAGCTTCGAGAACGAGTCGCGCGCCAGCATCCCGATCTTCAGCCCGCGCGCCACCAGCAGCAAAAAGACGGTGAGCAGAGCCGCGCCCCCGAGCAGCCCGAGCTCGTTGACGATCACCGCATAGATCATGTCGCTTTCGGGCACCGGCAGGATGAAGGACTTGACGTAGTGGTGGGGTGCGACTTCGACCGTCTGCTGCAGCAGCGAGCGGTCGAACCCGGTCCCGAGGAAGCCGCCGTCGGCCTGCGCGAACAGCGACTGCGCGAGCTGGTAGCTGCCGCCGACCGGGCGCCTGTAGAGCGATTCCTCGAAGGGGTGTTCCCAGGCCAGCACGCGCGCGTGGACGTGGCTGACGTGGCCCGTGACGTACCACACGCCGAGGGCGAACAGCACGAGCCCGATCAGGGGGAACGAGAAGCGGCCGGTGGCCACGTACAGCAGCGCCAGGAACGCGCCGTAGAACATCAGCGAGGTCCCGAGCTCGCGCGTGATCAGCAGCGTCGCCAGCGCCGCCCCCCAGACGATCAGCATCGGCCCGAACTGCTTCATCGGCGGGATCGTGAGGCCGAGCACGCGGCGCCCAGCCGTGACCAGCACCTGGCGGTTGTCGCTCAGGTAGCTGGCGAGGAAGATCACGATCGCGACCTTCGCGAACTCGGACGGCTGGAAGGAGACGCTGCCCACGTGGATCGCGAGGTACGCGCCGTTGACCTGTTCGCCGATCCCCGGCAGCCGCGGCAGCACGGTCGCGACGATCGCGATCGAGACGATCGTGTAGCGATATCGCTCGAGCACCCTCACGCCCTCGCGCCGCAGCGCCAGGATCGTGGCCGCGAAGAAGATCAGCCCGACGATCATCCACTGCGCCTGCTGGCGCGCCAGCGTCGGGTTGATCCGGTAGATCATCACGATCCCCACGCTCGCCAGCACCGCGACGAGCGGGAACAGGTACGGGTCCGCGTTCGGGAGCGCGTAGCGGATCACGAGGTGCGCCGCCAGGCACAGGCCGAGGAACAGCAGCCCGTAGCTCAGCGACACACTCGAGGCGTGGTTGAGGGTCAGGTTGGTGGACGCCCGCGGCGTGCTGCCTTCGGACTGGATGAAGATCGCCGTGAACCCGGCCGTCACCAGCAGGGCAGACGGCAGCAGGCCCAGCAGCTCGCGGTTTCGAGCGCTGAACACGGCTTCGAGCGTAGCCGCCGGCCCGGCGCTGCGCTCCGGGCCGGTTGTTAAGGTTGGGAGCCTGAACGTCGTCGGGGGGCGGCGTTCACGCCTACCTGCATGAGTGCGCCTTCCCAGCCCACCTACGACGAGCGCCCCCCCTCGCTCCGGCGGGGAATGTGGCTGCGCTTCGCGATCGCCGCTGTCGTGATCATCGCGCTGAGCGGCGGCGCGACGGCCGTCGTCGCCACCAACACGGTCAAAAAATACGCCGAAGACTTCTTCCCGAAGGGGGCCCACATCAAAGTCGCGCCCGGCGTGACCCAGGCGCCACCCTACGAAGGCGCGCCGCAGACCTTCCTCGTGCTCGGCTCCGACCGCCGCGCGAAGGCGCACAACGCCTCCGAACGCGGCGAACCGCACAGCGACACGATCCTGCTGGTGCGCTTCGACCCGCAGCAGGGTCAGACCTCGGTGCTCTCGGTCCCGCGCGATCTGATGGTCAACATCCGCACGCCCGAAGGCGCGTACTACCCGAGCGAAAAGATCAACGCGGCGTACACGCTCGGCAGCAGGCTCAAAGGCGTCGACGGCGGCAGCGCACTGGCGGCGGAAACGATCGAGCGCGAAGTGTTCCCCGGCCTGAAGCTGAACGGGATCATCGACGTGAACTTCAAAGGCTTCATCGAAGTCGTGGACACGCTCGGTTGCGCGTACGTGAACGTCGACCACCGTTACATCGGCGGCGGCGCCGTCGGCGAAGACTTCTCGGCGATCAACCTCCAGCCCGGCTACCAGAAGCTCTGCTACAACAACGCGCTCTCCTACGTGCGCTTCCGCCACTTCGACTCGGACTTCGTCCGCGTCGCGCGCCAGCAGGACTTCCTGCGCGACCTGCGCGAGCAGGTCAACCCCGAAATCTCGCAGCTCGACAAGATCGCGAAGGCCGTCGGCCACGCGATCCACTCGACGTTCAACGACTCCAACAGCGAGCTGATCGAACTCTCGAAGCTGATCGCCTTCTCGCAGGGCAAGCCGCTGCGCCAGGTCCACTTCCTGACGACCAACGTCAATGCGCAGCTGAACGGCGGCTCGTACGTGACCTCCTCGCCCCAACTCGAGAAGCAGACGCTCGAAAACTTCCTGCACGGCGACGAAAAGGTCCGGCTCGCACCCGCGTCCTCCTCACACGCGCACTCCTCCTCTCACCACCACCACTCGGCGCCCCCCTCGACGTCTGCCCTCGGCCTCATCCACACCACCGGCGAGAGCGAAGCTGTCCACGCGGCTCTGAACCTGCCGTTCCGGGTTCTCTACCCCACGCTGCAGACCGCCGCCGGCAGCCAGCAGACGGTCCGGGCCTACGCGCTGCGCAACGTGCAGGGCGAACTGAAGCACGCGTACGTGGTCGTCTGGCAGCAGAACACGCTCGGCGGCTATTACGACTTCGAGGGCACCGACTGGCTCAGCCCGCCGCTGTTCAAAAACGCCCGCACAGAAAAGATCGGCTCCCACACCTACAAACTCGTCGACGACGGCAGTCACGTCCACGTCGTCGGCTGGGTCTCCGGCGGCGTCCTGTACTGGTTCACGAACACGCTGCTCGAGGACCTCTCGAACTCGCAGATGCTCGCGATCGCGAAATCCGCGCAGCCGCTGAAATAGCCCCCGCGGTCAGTCGAGCGGCGTGCCGTCGAGCGCGGCGTTGACGAGCGCATCCGCGCGCGCGTTCTCGGCGCGCGGCACGGTGCGGATCGACCAGCCCTGGAAGTCGCGCAGCGCCTTCATCGCGTCGAGGTACAGCGGCCGCATCGCCTCGTGCTTGACCTTGTAGACGCCCTGGATCTGCTTGGCGACGAGCTCGGAGTCGCCGATCACCTCGATCTCGTCGGCGCCGAGCTCACGTGCGCGCGCGAGGCCGAGCAGCAACGCGCGGTACTCGGCGACGTTGTTGGTCGCCGTGCCGAGGAGCTCGGCGTGCTCGGCGATCGTCTCGCCGTCCGGCGCCGAAACGACCGCGGCGGCGGCCGCCGGTCCAGGGTTCCCCCGGGCGCCGCCGTCGACGTGCACGATCACCTTCACTCGAGCCGGCGTGGGGACGCGCAGTCCAGTCGCTGCGGGCGCTAGACGGCCGTGGCGAGCGGCAGCATGTCGCCGGCGACGCGCGCGCGGCGGCGATCGCGGATCACGCGGCGCTCGGCGCCGGGAGCGGAGGCGCTGCTGCGGCCGCTGCGCGCCCGGCGGTCGAACTCGCGCCGGTCCACGATCACGGTGACTTTGTCGTCGTCGCGGTAGTGCTCGACGAGCTTCGGGTAGAGCTCGTCGGCCAGCGCCTTCGGTACCACGCAGTAGATCATCGCCCGGCTGATGTTACCGGCGCTGCGCCGGGGCGCAAGGGCGCGCAGCGGCTGTTGCGCAGCGCCGGGGCCCTACGCGGGGGCGCCCGGTGGCTCCGGAGGCGCGCTAGGCCAGCGCCAGCGCGCCCGAAGGCGCCGCGACCGCGTTGCCTTCGCGCTCGTCGCGGCTGAGCTGTTCGAGCTCGGTCCCCTGCCCGATCGCCTGCGCGAACAGCGGCTCTTCGCCGGTATCGACCTCGTAGCGGTACCAGCAGAGCTCCCACGCCACCACGATCCGCACGATCGTCTCGAGGTGCTCCGCCGGTCGCACGCTCACGACCGGCTCGCCGAGCGAGCGTGCGACCCCGGCGACGCGGCGCGGATACTCGCTCGCGTTGAATGCCTGCACCGCGAGCGCCAGGTGGGCCGCGCCGGGCGGGAGGTGCGCCGGGACCGGCGCCGGCGCCTCCTCGTGCGCCGGAGCGTCGGGCCCGGCCGCGAACAGGTCGTATCCGCCGTCGGGCTCAGCCGGCGCCCGCGACGGGCGCTCCCCGCGCGCGCCCGGCGCCTCGGTGGAGCGCCCCGAGCCGATCAGGCGGTCGAGCAGGCTGCGCCCGCGCCTCGGGCGCATCGGCGGTAGCGTCACATCGGCCGCCGCGTCCGTCTCGCGCAGCCAGCCCTCGTGCGCCGCTCGCGGCGCGCACAGCTCGCAGACGAGCCTGCGCTCGCCGTCGGCGATGAAGTAGTCCGGCTGCTCGCCCCGCAGCAGCCGGCGCGCGCAGACGTCGCAGGCGACGTCGGGCTGCGACGTCACGATCGTGCGGGTCGTCATCGCCAGTCAGGGTAGCTCGACCGCGGGCCGGCCGCTGGTCGATGCTGTTCAGCCCGCAGGACCGGCGCTCTCAGCGGCTCGGATCGCCCGCGCCCTCGGCGACGCCCTCGAACACCGTCCGCTCGTCCACGCGAGGATCGATGGCCGCCATCGGCGCGCGCCCCTTGAGAAGGATCTCCTGGTACTCGTCCTCGGCGTCCGACTGCATCACGATCGCGCCACCGACGCCGAGGCTCACGGTGCCGGGCTCCACGATGAGGGTCCTGATGACGATGTTCAGATCGCAGCCGCCGCTCAACCCGAGATAGCCGATCGCGCCGGAGTAGACGCCCCGCGCCTCGCCCTCGAGCTGGTCGATGATCTCCATCGTGCGCTTCTTGGGCGCTCCGGTCATCGAGCCGCCCGGGAAGCAGGCGCGGATGCAGTCGGGCGGCTCGACGTCTTCGCGCAGCAGCCCCCGCACGGTCGAGACGAGCTGGTGCACGGTCTCGTAGGTCTCGACGTGCATCAGGTTCGGCACGTGCACGGTCCCGATCTCGCACACGATCCCGAGGTCGTTGCGCAGCAGGTCGGCGATCATCAGGTTCTCCGCCCGGTTCTTCTCGCCGGTGCGCAGCTCCTCGGCCAGGCGCACGTCCTCGGCGGGCGTCTTGCCGCGGGCACAGGTCCCCTTGATCGGCTTGGCCTCCGCCCAGCGGTCGCGGCCGATGCTCAGGAAGCGCTCGGGCGAGGAGCTCAGCACCGCGCGATCGCCGAAGCGCAGGTACGCCGAGAACGGGGCGGGGTTGACCCGGCGCAGCGTCCGGTAGAGAGCGAGCGGGTCGGCCGCCACCCGCGCCGTGATCTTGTTGGTGAGGCAGATCTCGTAGGTCTCGCCTTCGACGAGGCGCTGCTTGCACGTCGCGATGTCGTCGAGGTACTGCTCGTGAGAGCGGCTGAGCCGGAACGGAACCGGCTCCGGAAGTCCGGTGCCGTCCCACGGCTCGCCCCGCAGCGGGCCGAGCGAGGCGAGTCGCAGGCTGGTCTCCGCGATCCAGCGGTCCGCCTCTTCGGTCTCCTCCGCGGGGCCCACGGCCAGCACGTAGGTGCACTGCTCGAGGTGGTCGAAGGCGATCATCCGCTGCGCGAAAAAGAACAGGGCGTCGGGCAGCGTCGAGCGGTGGGCTGCCGAGCCGCCGCACTCGGCCTTCAGCTCGTAGCCGAAGTAGCCGACGAACCCGCAGTCGAAGTCGAACGGCAACTCGTCGGAGACGTGGCGCAGGCGCCGCATCTCGCGGCTCAGGTAGTCGAAGATCGATTCGGGGAGCACCTCCGTGCCGTTCTCGCGCCGGATCTCGAGCTCGCCGCTGTTCACGTCGTAGGAGATCACCGCCGCGAGCGGCCCCTCGGCCGCCCCCATGAAGGAGAAGCGTGCCCGCTCGTCGATCCTGCTGGAGTCCAGCCAGAACGCGTTCTCGGAGGAGCCGTAGAGGTTGACGAACGCCTGCTCGGTGTCGGGCAGTTTGTCCAGGCGCCTGAAGGACATCGCGAGTTTTCCCCGGCCCGCGACGCCGTGCTGCCTGGGCGCGGGGGCAGGCGCCGCCGGGCGGGCGCCGTTGCGCCCGCCGGCCCCGAGCTCGCGGGTGAGGTCGCGGAAGTTCGAGAGCAGCTGGCGACCGTACTCGGTGCAGATCGACTCGGGGTGGAACTGGACCCCCCATTGCGGGCGGCTGCGGTGGGCGAGCGCCATCACGATCCCATCGCTCGTCCTGGCGATCACCTCCATGCTGTCGGGGATCGGCTGCTCGACGCAGAGCGAGTGGTAGCGCACGGCCTGGAACTCGCGCGGGATCTTCGCGAACAGCGGCGAGCCGTCGTGCAGGACGGCGCTGAGCCGCCCATGCATCACCTCCGGTGCCCGCACCACCTTGCCGCCGTGAGCCCAGCAGAGCCCCTGGTGGCCCAGGCAGACGCCCAGCAGCGGGACCTTCGAGTTCTCGATCGCCGCCCTGGAGACGCCGAAGTCGCCGTCGTGGTCGGGGCTCCCGGGTCCGGGCGAGATGACGATGTTGTCGAACTCGAGCAGCTCGAGCTCGGACCAGTCGGCGGCATCGTTGTGGACGACGAGCGGCTCGTCCCCGTTGGCCTCTGCCAGCAGCTGGAAGAGGTTGTAGGTGAACGAGTCGTAGTTGTCGATCAGCAGGGTTCTCACACCAGGTCCTTCCGAAGCACCTTGCCGAGCGGGCTGGTGGGAATGCTGTCACGGAACTCGACCAGCCGGGGGACCTTGAAGTTGGCGAGCTGCTCTCGGCACAGCGAGAGGAGTTCGTGTTCGTCGCACTGCTGGCTGGGCACGACGACCGCCTTGACGGTTTCCTCGCCCGCGTCCTCGTCGCGGACGCCAACCACGATCACATCGCTGACGCACGGGTGCGCCCTGATCACGTCCTGCACCTCTATCGGGTCGACCTTGAAGCCCCCCACGTCGATCAAAAGCTTGCGGTGCCCCTCGAGATAGAGCAGGCCGTCGTCCCCGAGGTGGCCGAGATCGCCGGTGAAGAAGCGCCCGTCGCGGAAGGCTTCGCGACTCTTCTGATCCGCGCCGTCGTAGCCGTCGCTCGCCGCAGGGCTGCGCACGGCGAGCTCCCCGACCTCGCCGGGCGGGAGCGTCTCGCCGTCCTCGTCGACGACCTCGATCTCCACGCCCCAGACCGGCCGGCCCACCGAGGCGAACGTCGCGACGGGATCTTCGCTCAGGTTCGCGGCGATCATCCCCGTCTCGGTGCTCCCGTAGAGCTGGCGCACCAGCACGCCGAAGCGCTCGCCGAACGCCTCGAAGGTCGACCGCGGCAGGGCCGTGCCGGCCGAGAAGCACAGCCGCAGCGAGGACAGGTCGGCGCGCGTCGGCGCCTCGGCCAACAGCCGGAAATTGAAGGGAACGCCGGGGAAGACCGTGGCGCGCTCGCGTTCGATCAGCTCCAGCGCCGCGTGACGGCGGCGCAGGAACGGCTGCGGGTCCTCGAGGATCACGACCGTCGCACCGGAGGCGGCGGAGGCGAACACGCAGGCTCCCATGCCCCAGGTGTGGAACATCGGGATCGCGCTGAAGATCCGGTCCTCGGGGACGAGCCCCAGCGCCTTGTAGCTCGCCGCCTCCGCGGCGCACTGGGCGTGGGTCCTCGGCACGCGCTTCGGCCGCCCGGTCGAGCCGGAGGAGAACTGGTAGACGAAGGGCTCCTCGGGCGCCCGTGCCTCGAGCCGCCCGCCCTTGCCTTCCTCGAGCACGGCGTCGAGCGTGTCCGCCTGGCCGTGGGCGCTGCTCGTCGTGATCAGCTGGACCTCGCCCTCCATGCCGGAGACGATGCGCCCGCAGACGCCCGCGGAGCGCTCGTCGCTGATCACCGCGCTCACGCCGGCGCTGCGAAAGCAGTATTCGAGCTCGGCCTGCTTGAACGCCGGGTTGACGGGGACGACGATCGCCCCCAATCCCGTGAGCGCGTGGAGCGTGACGACGAACCAGGGATCGTCCGGGAGCACGAGCCCGACCGCGTCTCCTGGGCCCAGGCCACGCTGGCGCAACCCGCTCGCGAGGCGCTCGATCCACTCGACGAGTTCGGCGAACACGATCCGCTCGCCGCGATAGGAGATCGCGGGGTGCTCGGGCCGCTCCCGCGCTTGCTCGTAGAGGAGGCTCATCAACATGAGCTCACCCGCCGCTGATCTTCGACCGCGTAATTCATCGACGAAACTCCCGCCAGTCACTCCGCTCCGTCGGAGTCCAAGGGCGACCCGGCATCACGGTCCAAATCGGCGTCTGCGGCCGCGGACTGAAGCTTCCGAGCGCACGCCCGGGGTCGATCCCCTGCGCAGTGCGTATTCAGAATGGCACAATCGGGTCATGTCCAGTCCTTTTTCCCCCGACCCGGCCGCGGGAGTCTTCGAGACGATGCTCGTGCTGGAGGGCGCCGCGGTCGAGCTCGAGCGGCACATGGCACGACTGACGGGCAGCGTCGAAGAGCTCTACGGCGCCGGTCTGCCGAGTGGCGCCCGCGAGCTCGTGCTCGAGCAGGCGCGCGCGCTGGCGCTGGGACGCCTGCGCCTCACGGTCACGCCGCTGCAGGACGGCGAGCTGAGCGCCGAGGTCGTCACCGCGCCGGTGCAGGAGGCGAACGTCTTCCCCGGCTGGGAGGGCTCGATCGAGCTGCGGCCGTTTCTCTTTCCCGGCGGCCTCGGCCCCCACAAGTGGGCGGATCGAGCCGGCGTCGCCGCGATGGAGTCGGAGGTGGGAGACGGCTGCCTGCCGCTGCTCGTCGACGACGGCGGCCGGGTGCTCGAGGGTTCGCGCGCCAACGTCTTCGCGCTCGACGGCGAGGTTCTCCTCACGCCGCGGGCGGACGGGCGCATCCTCCCCGGCGTCGCCCGCGCGCGCACGATCGAAGCAGCGCGATCGCTCGGCCTGGACGTGCGCGAGCAGGATCTCACGCTGGAGCGTCTCGCGGCCGCGCCGGAGGCCTTCCTGACCGGCTCTGTCCGCGGCGTCGAGCCGGTCCGGTCGGTCGAGCAGGCTCGCTTCCAGGAGCCGGGCGAGGCGGCTCGTGGGATCGCAGCCGCGATCCGGCGTCAATGGACGGGCCGCGTCACGGCGGGGGCGCAGTGAGATGAGCGCCGCGAACGCGAACGCCACACTCAAAATCGACCGCAGCGTCGAAGCCGGGCTCGGCGAGAAGCCGGCCTTCATCACCCGCGGTGATTCGCTCAGCTTCGATCAGCTGCGCCGGCAGGTCAACCGCATGGGGAACCTGCTGCGCGAGCTCGGGGTGCGGCGCGAGCAGCGCGTGCTCCTTGTCCTCGACGACACGACGGCCTTCCCGGTCGCCTTCTTGGGCGCAATGCGTATCGGCGCTGTCCCGGTGCCGGTCAGCGTGCGCGAGACCGAGGTCAACTTCATGCACTTCATCGACGACTCCTACGCGGAGGTCGCGGTGTGCGACGAGGCGGTGCTGGGCAAGGTCCAGCACGCCCTCAGCGGGCGTGACGTGCGCTTCCTGGCAAACGGGCAGGCCGCGGGCGCGCTCGAGCTTCAGAGCGCCCTCGCGGCCCAGGCAGACGAACTGGCCGCCGTTCCGACGCATCCCGACGACATGGCCTTCTGGCTCTACACCTCCGGCTCGACCGGCAGGCCGAAGGGCGCCGTTCACCTTCACCACAGCTTCGAGGTCGGGGCCGAGACCTTCGGCCGGCACGTCCTCGAGATGCGCGAGGACGACCGCGTCTTCACGACGACGAAGTTCTACCACGCGTACGGGCTCGGAAACAGCATCTCCTACCCGCTGCACTTCGGCGCCACGGCGATCGTGCTCGACGGCCCCCCCACGCCCGAGCGGCTGATCGCGACGCTGCGCGAGCAGCGCCCGACGATCTACGTGTCGGTGCCCGCTCTCTACCGGCAGCTGGTAGCGGACCCCGAAGCCGACGGCGCCTTCGACTCGGTCAGGGTGTGCACCTCCGCGGCGGAGCCGCTGCCAGTCCGCACGTTCGAGCAGTGGCGTGAGCGCTTCGGGGTGGAGATCGTCGACGGCATCGGCACGACCGAGATGTGGACGACGTTCTGCACCAACCGGCCGGGCGCGGTTGTGCCCGGCACGACCGGGCGCCCGACACCCGGTTTCGAACTGCGGCTCACCGACGAACAGGGCGCGCCGCTGCCGGGAGCCCGCGAGGGCAACCTCGAGGTGCGCGGAGCGACCTGCGCAGCGTTCTACTGGCATCAGTACGACCGCAGCCGGCGCCAGATGCGAGGCGAGTGGTTCGCCACCGGCGACCGGTTCGCCCGCAACGAGGACGGCACCTACGTCTACGTCGGCCGGGCCGACGACATGTTCAAGGTCGCGGGTCTGTGGGTCTCGCCCGTGGACATGGAGCACGTGCTTCTCGAACACCCCGCCGTGCAGGAGGCGGCGGTCGTCGGCACGACGCTCGATGACTACACGCGCCTCGCCGCGTTCGTCAAGTGCGCCGAGGGCACGAGCGGCGACGACGAGCTGCGCGATTCGTTGCGCTCCTGGTGCCGCGATCGCCTTCGCGAGTACGAATACCCGCACGTGATCCGCTTCGTCGACGAGCTGCCGCAGACGCTCACCGGCAAGCCTCAGCGCTTCAAGCTCCGCGAACTGCTCGAGTCGGAGGGCTCGCCCGCCCCAGCCGCCGCGGCGCCTGCGCCGCCGGCGAGGCACGCGAGCGAATCCGCGACCGCCGGGGAGCTCGGCACGCACGCCGCCGAGCGCCAGGCCGCCGTCCAGCGTGCGCCGCAGGCCAGCGCCGCCGAGCCCGTCGCGCCGTCGCGGAGCGCCGAGCGCGCGGCGGCGCTCCTCGGCAAACCGGCGTCGAGCGACTTCGCGCAGCAGCTGGATCAGCTCCCAGAGGGCGAGCGCGACGCGGCCGCGCTGGCGCTCGTCGGGAGGGAGATGGCAGGCATGGCCGATCAGCCCTCCAGCGAGCCGCTGGACGCCGATCGCAGCTTCAAGGCGCTCGGCTTCGACTCGATCGCGGCAGTCGAGCTGCGAAACCGCCTGAGCGCCGCCGCCGTCGTCGCGCTGCCGTCCACCCTGATCTTCGACTACCCCACCCCACGAGCCGTCGCGCAGCTGGTGCGCGCGCGAGCCGAAGGCCTCGAGCCCGCCCCGCCCGGAGCCGAGGACGACGCGGAGCTCGCGGCTGCCCTGCGCGAGGTCGAAAAGCGTCCCGCTCCGCCGCGCATGCCGAGGGCGGGTCTGGCCGTCACGCTGAACACGTCGTGGCTCCGCTCGGTGGTGCCGGCTGCGCTCGCCGTCGGGAGAGCGGCAAGCCGCGCCCGGGACATCTGGGCGCAGGAGCCCTCCGAGCGCGAGCAGACGCGCGCCGCGATGGAGACGGTCATCGCGGGGACCTCCCGGGAGCGCGAGCTCGACGAGCTCGCGCGCGAGCGCTACATCGAGGCGGCCGTCAACCGCGCGCTGTTCTGGCACCGCCCGTGGTCGGCGCACCTGGACGCCGTCTCGACCGCGCGCGTCGAAGGAGCGCTGTCGAGCGGCCGGCCCGTGCTGCTGAGCGCCTGCCACCTCGGGCCGTACTACTACCTGCAGTCCGCGCCGCTGTTCGAGAACACCTACCTCGTGCCGGGGCCCTGGTTCTTCGAGGCGCCCACGGCCGACGAATGGGGAAGGCGACTCGTGCGCTGGCGCCAGGGCGTGAAGGTCAGGCTGGTGCCGGCGCAGGGCTCATTCCAGACCGTGCAGGCGCTGCTGCGGCGCGGGCAGGCGGTGCTGGTGTTCTTCGACATGCCGGGAGGGCGCGAGACGAGCTTTCTGGGCAAGCCGGCGTCGCTCGCCGACGGCACCGCAGAGCTCGCGGTGCGCACCGGTGCGATCGTGGTGCCGCTGCGCGCGCGCCGAGACGGCGAGCGCGTGTGGGTTGACGCCGGCGCGCCGCTCGACGCGCGCGACTTCTCAGGCGTCGGCGACCTGCACGAGGCGCTGGCGGAGCTCCACGAACGCTGGATCCTCGAGACCCCTGCGGCGATGGACGACCCCCGCGAGATCGGCTGGCGGGAGGGCGCGACTCCCCGCGCCTGGAACGTCCCGCGCTCCCCGTACTGACAGCGGGCGCGCCGGCGGCCGTCGTGACGTTCGGGCCGGGGTCGCCTCAGGCGTGGGCCGTCTCGCGCTCCTCGCCGGCGTCGGCTACCACGCGCTGGGCGAGATGGCCCGGCACCTCCTCGTAGCGGAGGAACTCCAGCGTGTAGTCGCCCTGGCCCTGGGTGATGGAGCGCAGGTCCGGTGCGTAGGTGAGCATCTCCGCCATCGGCACCTCGGCCTTGATCTCGGTCATCGCGCCGACCCCCTCCATTCCCTGCGGACGTCCGCGGCGGCTGTTCAGATCGCCGATCACGTCGCCCACGCTCGCCTCGGGGACCGACAGCGTCACCATCATGATCGGCTCGAGCAGCACCGGCGAGGCCTCCTGGAGCGCCTGCTTCATCGCCTGGATGCCCGCGAGCTTGAACGCGATCTCCGAGGAGTCGACGGAGTGGAACTGCCCGTCGTACAGACGCACCCGCACGCCCTGGACGGGGAAGCCGGCGACGACCCCCGTTTCCATCGCTTCGCGGACGCCCTTCTCGACGGCCGGGATGAACGAGCTCGGGATCACGCCGCCCTTGATGTTGTCGACGAACTCGTAGCTGTAGTTGCCCTCCGCGTCGTGCAGCGGTGCGATCTCGATCTGGCAGTCGCCGAACTGCCCGCGGCCGCCGGACTGCTTCTTGTGGCGCCCGTGGCCCTGGGCGGCCGCGCGGATCGTCTCGCGATAGGGCACGCGCGGCGGCTTGAGCGTCACCTCGACGCCGAAACGGTCCCGCAGGCGATCGACGATCACTTCGACGTGCACCTGCGAGAGCCCGGCGACGATCTCCTCGCCCGTCTGCTGGTCGCGGTGGATGTCGATCGTCGGGTCCTCCTCCTGCAGGCGGCGCAGCGAGGCGATCACCTTCTCCTCGTCGCCGCGGCTCTTGGGCTCGACGGCGAACGCCATCACGGGCGCCGGCAGCTTGATGCGTGGCATCTCGATCGGCTCGTCGCGCTCTGCCAGCCAGTCGCCGGCCCGCGTCTCCTTGAGCTTCGCGACCGCGCCGATGTCGCCGGGGCCGAACTCGTCGGCGTGCTCGACCTCCTTGCCCGAGAACGTGAGCAGCTGGCCGATGCGCTCCTTGACGTGGGCGTGCGTGTTGAGCGCCTGGCTGTCGGCCTTCATCACGCCCTGGTAGACGCGCAGCAGGTTGATGCGCCCCGCGAACGGGTCTGCGCGCGTCTTGAAGACATACGCGAACAGCGGCTCGTCCTCGCTGGCGGTCAGCTCGATCTCGCCGACCTGCAGCGAGCCGTGCTTGACCGGCGAGGGGAGGTCCTCGACGATCGCATCGAGCAGACGCGCGCTGCCGAGGTTGGCCGTCGCGACGCTGCAGACGACCGGGAAGATCTTGCCGTGGTTGGTGCCCTCCTTGAGAGCGCCGACGATCTCCTCGTGGGAGATCTCCCCTCCGTCGAGGTAGCGCTCCATCAGGGAGTCCGAGACTTCGCAGACCTCGTCCATCAGCTTCTCGCGGTATTCCTGGGCGAGCTCGGCCTGCGCCTCCGGAATCGGGATCTCCGTCCCGCCGCGCTCGCCGGGGGCGCTCTGCACGAAGGCCTTCATGTCGACGAGGTCGATCACGCCGTTGATCTCGTGCTCGGAGCCGATCGGGATCTCGGTCGCGACCGCGTGGGGGCCGAACGCGCGCTTGAGCCCGTCCAGGGTGCGGAAGAAGTCCGCGCGCTCGCGATCGAGCATGTTCACGCACACCATCCGCGCGATGTCCAGCTCGGCGGCGCGCGCCCACAGCCGGCTCGTGGCGACCTCGACGCCCATCACGGCGTTCACGACGAAGACGGCGGACTCGCACACGCGCAGCGCGCCGAGCGCGTCGGCGATGAAGCTCGGGTCGCCGGGCGTGTCGAGGAGGTTGATCTTGCGGTCCTGCCACGTCAGCGAGCTGAGCGTGGCCGAGATCGACATCTGACGGGCCTGCTCGTCGGGGTCTGAGTCCGACACCGTTGTCTGGTCGGGGACGGAACCGAGGCGGTTGGTCGCCCCGGCCTCGAACAGGAGAGCCTCGTGCAGCGAGGTCTTCCCCGACCCTCGATGTCCGACGAGGGCGACATTGCGAATACGGTCCGCTGCGGGGTGCATGTGGGCTCTCCTTCCTCGGTTGCGGCCACCATACCGCCGGGGCACGGCCAGGTCTAGCCGCGCGGCCAGGACGCGGACGCGCTGCTAGGAGCCCGCCACGCGGGGCATCACCTCGGCGGCGATCAGCGCGACGTGGTCGAGGTCGTCCAGGTCGATTACCTGCAGGTAGGAGCGTTCTGCGCCGGCGTCTGCGTATTCGAGCAGCCGCGCGGAGACCTCGGTGGCCGTGCCGGCCGCGGCGCCCGAGCGCAGCTCGGAAACGTCGCGGCCGATCCGCTGCGCGCGCCGTTCGAGGTCGGCCTCGCTCTCGGCGCAGCAGACCGTGATCGCGTGCGAGTAGACGAGCTCGCCCGGGTCGCGGCCGGCGGCGCGGCAGGCCTCGCGCACATCCTCGATCCGGGCCCGCGTGCTCGCCACGTCCGCGAACGGCACGTTGTACTCGGCGGCGAAGCGCGCGGCGAGCGCGGGAGTGCGGCGAGCGCCGAGGCCGCCGACGATCACCGGCGGGTGGGGATGCTGGACCGGCTTCGGGAGCGCAGGCCCAGGATCGAGGTCGTAGTGGCGGCCGTGGAACTCGTAGCTCTCGCCGACCGGGCTGCTCCACAGCCCGGTGATGACCTCGAGCTGCTCTTCGAGGCGGTCGAAGCGCTCCCCGAGAGATGCGAAGGGGATTCCATACATCCGATGCTCGGCCTCGAACCAGCCGGCTCCGAGCCCGAACTCGACGCGCCCGGCGCTCATCGCGTCGACCTGCGCGACGGCGACGGCCAGCGGGCCGGGCAGGCGAAACGTCGCCGAGGTGACCATCGTGCCGAGCCTGATCCTCCCGGTCTCGCGCGCGAGCGCCCCGAGCGTCACCCAGGAGTCGGTCGGCCCCGGCGTGCCGTCGCCGGGTTTGATCCTCAGCAGGTGATCGGAGCGAAAAAAGGCACCGAAGCCGTGCGACTCGGCGGCCTGCGCCATCGCCAGCTGCGCGTCGTAGGTGGCTCCTTCCTGCGGCTCGGCGAAGATCCTCAGCTCCACGGTGCCCTCCTGGGTCGGGGTGTGCCCACCCCACGATGACACCACGCTCCGGCCGCCGATCGCCGGTTCGATCGGCGCAGCCCAGGCGCGGGTAGGCTCGCGAGATGAGAGCCGCGCCGCTCGCCACCGCCCTGGTTCTCGCCGCGCTCTGCGGCATCGGCTGCGGTGCAGGCAGCGGAAGCTCATCGGCCAAGACCGGGACGGCGCCGCGGGCGGCTGCGCCGGGCACGGAGGCGGCGTTCGCGACCGCGTGCGGCGATCTCAAAGCCCGCCTGACGGGGATCGCCAACCGCCGGGGCGCGCGAGACCCCTTGCGCGGCGTCCCGGAGCGTCGGGTCGTCACCGAAATGCGTCAGGCCAGCGCGGAATCCATCGCTGTGAGCCGGGAAATCAAGGCCGAGCTGCGTAAGGCCGGCGCGCCGACGGCCTCGATCCAAGCACTGTCACGCGCGAACCGCAGCTATCGCCGCTACGCGCGCGCCATCGGCCGCGCTTCGCACGCGAACGACTCGGGAATCCACCTCCAGATACAACTGCTGACGCTTCAGGATTCTGAGCTTCGAGCCGTCTGCGTGACGCCTGCGAAGTAGCGGCTTCGACTACGCCTCGGAAGCCGGCGCGGCCACTTTCAACCGGTTCCCATCCGGATCCAGGACCACGCTCTGGCGCATCCCCTCCCCCACGGGCTCCACCGGCCCCGGCTCGATCCCGCGCTCGCGCGCCGCGCCGAGGAACCCGTCGAGGTCCTCGACGATCAGCGTGTGCTGTGCGCCCCCAGCGAGAGCCGGCTCCGCATCGGCGGCGATCAGCACGATCCACGCGCCCTCGTGCAGCCGCCATGCGGCCTCCCAATCGTTCGGGATCAGATCGGCAGGACGTCCCAGCAGCCGCTCGTAGAACTCGGCCGACGCGCCGAGGTCGGCGACGAACACGCCCGCGAACAGGTGCTGCTCAGTCGTCGAAGGACTCCTCCTGCATCCGCGAGCGCAGGCGCAGCACGGCCTTCGTGTGCATCTGGGAGACCCGCGACTCGGTCACGCCCAGCACCTCGCCGATCTCGCGCAGGGTCAGGTTCTCGTAGTAGTAGAGGGCGATCACGAGCTTCTCGCGCTCGGGCAGCTTCGCGATCGAGTCCGCGATCCGATCCTTGAGGTCGCCGACGTCCAGGGCGCGGGAAGGGTCGGGGGCGTTCGGGTCCTCGATCGTGTCCATCAGCGAGACCTGGTCGCCGCTGGAGTCCGACACGCTCCACAGCTCGTCCAGCGCGACGATCGAGGAGTGCGAGATCGCGAGCAGCGAGTCGTTCAGTTCGTCGAGCGTGATCCCCATCTCGTCGGCGATCTCCTGGTCGGTCGGCGCGCGCTGCAGCAGGTGCTCGAGCTTCGCGTTTGCCCGCTCGACCTCGCGCGCTCGGGCGCGGACGCTGCGGGGCACCCAGTCCAGCGAGCGCAGCTCGTCGATGATCGCGCCCTTGATGCGCATGATCGCGTAGGTCTCGAACTTGATGTCGCGGGAGAGGTCGAAGCGCTCGATCGCCGAGATCAGCCCGACCAGGCCGTAGGAGATGAGGTCGGCCTCCTCGACGTGCGGGGGCAGCCCCGCGGCGGTGCGCCCGGCGACGTACTTGACCAGCGGTGAGTAGGCGACTACGAGCCGCTCGCGACTGCGCTTGTCGCCATCGTCCTTGTAGCGCCGCCAGAGTTCGCGCAGCTCGATCGGTTTGACGTTCGTCTCCAGGGCTTCTCCCCTGTCATGCCCGAGGGTGACTGCGCGCGTAGGCGCTTCTGAGCCTGGCGGACTCTACCCGAGTGTAAATCTGGGTGCTCGAAACGCTCGCATGGCCGAGCATCTCCTGGATCGCGCGCAGGTCGGCGCCGCCGTCCAGCAGGTGGGTCGCGAAGCTGTGGCGCAGCGCGTGCGGGGTCGCGCCCGCCGGTGTCCCCGCTCGCTGCACCCAGCGGCGCAGCCGCCGGCGTACGTCGCTCGTGCCGAGGCGCCGCCCGCTGCGGCTCAGGAACAGCGACCCGTCGGCGCCCGTGCCGGCCGCCGCCAGCGCGGGCCTGGCGCGGTCGAGGTAGGCGCGCACGGCCGCCATCGCCGGCTCGCCGACCGGCACGACGCGTGTCTTTCGCCCCTTGCCTTCGACGCGCAGCTGCTCGCGGTCGTGGTCGATGTCGGCGACGGCGAGCGAGACCAGCTCCTCGGCCCGCAGGCCGGAGGAGTAGGCGACCTCGAACATCGCCCTGTCGCGCAGATCGAGAGGACCAGAGGAAGCCCCCCCACCCGGGATCGAGTCCAGAAGCCGCCCCGCCTCGGCGGCGCTCAGCACGGCCGGCAGCCGCGAGGAACGCCGCGGCGTCGACACGAGCTCGGCCGGGTTCTGGGCGATCAGGCCGTGCCGGCGCTGGCTGTCGAACAGCGCGCGCGCCGCGGCGAGCTTGCGCGCCGAGGTGCTCGGGGCGGCGCCGGCGGCGCTGAGCGCTGCGATCCAGCGCCGCACGTGCTTGGGCGTGAGCCCGGCGGGATCGGCGACGCCGCGCTGGGCGGCCCAGCGGGCGAAGCCCTCCGTGTCGATGCGGTATGCGCGGCGGGTGCGGGGCGCGGCGTCCCGCCTGAGGAGCTCGGCGTCGAGCAGCTCGAGCGCCCGCAGCCAGGCCTGAGGAAGCTCATCGGCATCCTGCGTGTTCGCGGCGGTTGACATATGCCATCGGGATTCGCCGCGCCGCGCTCCGCGCCTGCCCGCAGCAGCCGGCCTGATCGCGACGCCGTCCCTGGCGAGGATCGACACGCCATCAATTATTCCCGGCTCGGCTAGATTCAAGACAATGGTCGTCCACCCCGACGCCGCAGGCCACCCGCGCGCCCACGCGTCCCCGCGCCCCACCTGGGAGACGATCGACTGGCGCCGCCACCAGCGGTGGGTCCTCGTCGACGGCCGTCCGATCAACACGATCGAGCTTGGATCCGGCGAGCCCGCGCTGGTCTTCGTGCACGGGCTCTCCGGCAGCTGGCCCAACTGGATGGAACAGCTCGCCGCGTTCGCAGGCGAGCGCCGCGTCGTGGCGATGGACCTGCCGGGCTTCGGCCACTCGCCCGGCCACGCCGGAGAAGTCTCGATGCCGGGCTACGCGCGCATCCTGCAGCGGCTGCTCGCCGAGCTCGGGCTCGAGCGCGTCGTGCTCGTCGGCAACTCGATGGGCGGGCTGATCGCCGCCGAGCTCGCGGCCTCGGTGCCCGCCCTCGTCGATCGGCTCGTGCTGGTTTCCCCCGCCGGTCTCTCCACCTACGAAAATCGGCTCGTCGCCCGCTCCATGCCGGCGATCCGCAGGCTGCAGCAGCTGCTGGCGCTCGGCGCCGCGTGGACGGCGTCGCACTCCGACGCGATCGCGGCGCGGCCCCGGACGCGCGGCCTGGTGCTCGAGGGTGTCGTCGCCCATCCCGGGCGGATCCCGGGGCCGCTCGCCGCGGAGCAGCTCCGCGGCGCCGGCACCGACGGTTTCCTCTCGGCGCTGGAGGCGATCGTCGAGTACGACCTGGAACCGCGGCTCCCGCTGATCGGATGCCCGGCGCTCGTCGTGTGGGGGACCAAGGACCGCCTGATCACGGTCCGCGACGCCCCCCGCTTCACAGCGGCGATCCCGAATGCCAGCGAGGTCGTCTACGAGGACACGGGCCACATGGCGATGCTCGAGCGCCCCGCGGAGTTCAACGAGCTTCTCGCATGGTTCATCGCCGAGCCGCCCGCCGGCGACGGCGGCGCCGGCTCGAGGTAGGCGTCAGCGCGCGATCGCACCCTCGGAGGCGCTGCCGACGAGCTTGGCGTACTTCTGGATCGCGATGTCGACGTGCTCGTCCGCGCGCGGCGGGCGTTCGTAGCTCAGCACGCGCTCGGCGATCTCCGCGTCGCTGAGCGCGGCGTCGACGCGGCCCGTATCGACGTCGATCGTGATCTCATCGCCGTCCCGGAGCGCCGCGATCGGACCGCCGTGCACGGCCTCCGGGGCGACGTGGGCGACCATGAAGCCGCGCGTCGCGCCGGAGAAGCGCCCGTCGGTGATCAGGCCCACCTGTTCGCCCAGCCCCTCTCCCACGATCGCGGCGGTCACGGCCAGCATCTCGCGCATGCCGGGCCCTCCGGCGGGCCCCTCGGCACGGATCACGACGACGTCCCCGGGCTGGATCTCTTTCGCGAGGACCGCTGCCATCGCGGCCTCCTCGCCGTCGAACACGCGCGCCGGGCCGGTGTGTTTGCGCCGCTCGTGGCCGGACAGCTTCACGACGCAGCCGTCGGGCGCGACGTTGCCGCGCAGGATCGCGAAGCCGCCCGTCGGTTTGATCGGCTCCGACAGTGCTCGCACGACCCGCTGGCCGGCCGTCTCACGCGCCTCGTCGGCGGCTTCGCCGATCGTCGCGCCCGTCACGGTCACCGCGCCGGCGTTGAGGACCCCTGCCTCCTTCAGCCGCGCGAGCACGAGCGGCACCCCGCCCGCCTCGTACAGGTCGGTGGCGGCGTACTGCCCGCCGGGCTGCAGGTCGCAGAGCAGCGGGGTGCGCTCGGAGATCTCCTCGAACTCGTCGATCGTCAGCGGCACCCCCATTTCGCGCGCCACCGCCAGCAGGTGCAGCACCCCGTTCGTCGAGCCGCCGCTCGTGGCGACGGCGGCGATCGCGTTCTCCAGCGCGGGCTTCGTGATCACGTCGCTGGGGCGCTGCCCGCGGCGAAGCACGTCCATCACCAGCTCGCCGCACTGCCTGGCGACCTCGAGCTTGCGGCCGTCCTCGGCCGGGACCATCGCCGACCCCGCCGGCGAGATGCCCAGCGCCTCGAACGCCATCGCCATCGTGTTGGCCGTGAACTGCCCGCCGCAGGCGCCGGCGCCGGGCGAAGCCGCCTCCTCGAGCTCGTGCAGATCGGCTTCGGTGATCTGCCCGGAGGAGAACCGGCCGACGGCCTCGAACACATGCTGGATCGTCACCTCGGCGCCGCGCCAGTGCCCAGGGCGGATCGAGCCGCCGTAGAGCATCAGCCCGGGGATGTCCAAGCGGGCCAGCGCCATCACCGCGCCGGGGATCGTCTTGTCGCACCCGGAGATCGTGACCAGCGCGTCGAACTGGTGCGCCGAGGCGACGAGCTCGATCGAGTCGGCGATCAGCTCGCGCGAGACGAGCGACGCGCGCATGCCGGCTGTGCCCATCGTGATGCCGTCGGAGATCGCGATCGTGTTGAGCTCCATCGGCGTTCCGCCGGCGGCGCGGATGCCCTCCTTGACCTTCGCCGCGAGCACGCGGTTGTTGAAGTTGCAGGGCATCGTCTCGATCCACGAGTGGGCGACCCCTACGATCGGCTTGGCGAGATCCTCCGCCGAGTAGCCGATCCCGTGCAGGTACGCGCGCGCGGCGGCGCGCTCCGGACCCTCGGTCAGGGAGCGGCTGCGGTGCTTGAGATCGAGGCTCCCGTTCGTGCTCACGCCGCGGGCACGTTACCGGGGGTCTGGGGCGCGTGGGCGCGTGAGGAGCCCGCCTGCTCGCGTCCCGAGCGCTCGCGCTCCCAGCGCGAGAGCCGTGCGAGGTCGCGGCGCACCCGGTCGGGATCCACCTGCCGCCCGGGCAGGTGCATGTTGGCCTCGCTGATCAGCCGCCGCTCGTCGCCGGTCAGCGCCATCCACTTGGCGAGCACGTCGTCGGAGTCGGGCAGCCGCGCGCTGCCGTAGGGCCGAGACTCGTCGGGGAACGCCACGCAGTACTCGCTGAGCAGCTCGCCGCTCTCCGGGACGAAGGCGACGATCGGCTTGTGCGGATAGATCAGGTAGGCGTACGGGCTCTCGCCCGCCGTTTCGGCGCCACCGCGCACCGGTCCCCGGACGCAGAGGAGCCCCAGCTCGCTGTACATGTCCCACTCGCGCTCGGAGACGCATGAGCGCAGCAGCTCTCGTGCGCGCTGCTCGGCGCGCCGCTCGCGGCCGGGGTCGTATCCGGTGGCGCTCTGAAGGCCCCGCTCCGCCCACGCGGCGCGCGCTCGCGAAAGCGCGGCCATCACGCTGGGGCGGGCGAGCTCCCACAGCAGCACGACGAGCACCACGGCCGCCGTGCCGAGCGCCAGGCCCATCAGCTGCTCAGCGACCGCTCGCCGCGCGCCCGGGGGCGCCCCCGGCGGCGCGCGGGAAGAAGATCACGCGCTCGGCATCGCGGGGGACTTCGGCGAAGTCCTTGACGAGCTCGGCCTGGCGACGGCCGCCGACGTCGTTCGTGGGCACCGCCGCCCACATGCCGGCGTCGAGCTCGCGGCGGAATGCCTCGATCAGCTCGCGCTCCTGCTCGGGAATCTCCACGTCGCCCTCGGCGAGCACGATCTCGCCGTGACCGGGCTTCATCCGCAGGAGCCTCACGGGGCCGATTATGACAAACGCCCATGCGGCGGGAGCCGGCCGCTCACCGCCGGGCCGCCAGGTCCAGCGCATCCACCGGGCCCGCGCCCGCGCCGAGCTCGCGAAGACCCCGCCTCACCGCTTCGCCCGAGAGCAGCCGTGCGCTGCGAGCGGCCTGCTCGAGCGTCTCGCCGAGCGCGAGCGATGCGGCGAGCGCGGCGGAGTGCGTGCAGCCCGAGCCGTGGGCCGCTCCGTCGGGGTGACGCGGCCCCTCGATCTCGATCGCCGGCTCGCCGGCGCCGGCCACGAGCAGATCGCTCGCGCTGTCGCGGTGACCGCCGGTCAGCACGACGGAGCGCGCCCCCAGCGCGAGCACCCCCCGGGCGAGCCGCTCGGCCTCCGCCTCATCGGCGCCGGGGAGCGGCTCCTCGCCGAGCAGGGCGCGGGCCTCGAGCACGTTCGGCGTGAGCACCCACGCGCGCGGCACGATCTCCCGGATCAGCGCCTCCTGCGTGCCCTCGGCGAGCAGGCGCGCGCCCGACTCGGCCACCATCACCGGATCGACCACCACGGGAACGGGGGGATCCAGTTCGTCGAGCGCGCCCGCGACCGCGACGATGGCGTCCTGGCCGCCGAGCATCCCGACCTTGACCGCGTCGAGGGCAATGTCGCCGGCGACCGCCCGGATCTGGGCGCGGATGATCTCCCCCGGCACCTCGTGCACCGCCTCGACGCCCAGCGTGTTCTGCGCTGTGATCGCCGTGATCGCGCAGGCGCCGTGCACGCCGCGTGCGGCGAACGCCTTCAGGTCGGCCTGGATGCCCGCGCCGCCGCCGGAGTCAGAGCCGGCGATCGTCAGCGCGACTGGGGTGCTGGCGGCCATCGCCGCTCATCGTAGATCCCACTCAGCTGGTGAACGGGCGGGGCGGGAAGATCGAGTAGGAGCCGATCGCGGTGACGAGCAGGCGCCCGTCCTCGTGGTGGATCTCGCTGCGCAGCACGGCGATGCGCCGGTTGCGGCGATCGACCACGCTGCGGCACACGACCTCGCCCTGCGTCGCGGTCTGGACGTAGTTGATCGAGATGCTGATCGTCGCGATGCGCTCTTCGGATTTCGTCTGCGCCCACAGCGCCGAGCCCATGCAGTAGTCGACCATCGCGTAGGTCGCCACGCCCGAGAGCAGCCCGCCGCGGTTGATCAGCTCGGGGCGGATCTCCAGGTGGACCGTCTGCGGGTCCTCCCAGCGCAGCCCCATGAACGCGGTCACTCCGTCGAGCGCCCGCGGCCCCTCCGACGGCGGCTGCGCAGACTCCTCGAGCTCCGGTGCGCCCTCGCTCACCGCGCGGACCCTATTCGACCGGCCGGCCGCCGGGCGCCTTCACGGCCCACAGCGCCACGCTGAGATAGGGGTAACCCAGCAGCGTGCTCAGTGGAGCGTCGAGGATCACCAGCGGGCGCAGCGCGAGCACGATCAGCCAGGCCGGCAGCAGTCCCAGCCGCAGGCCGAGCCTGCGCATCAGGTCGGTCAGCTTCTGCGAGACGACGCCGCTGATCAGCGCCTGCTCGCGGACTTCCAGGCCGGCCGCGGCTGCGAGCTCTGCGAGCCGCTCCGGTGAGTACCCGTAGCGCACGTGCGAGCCGTCCTCCTCGGGACTGGGGTCCGGGTCCTCGGTGTAGAGCGGCCGGTGTCCGGCGTTGGGCGCGCTCAGCAGGATCCGCCCGCCGGGCTCGAGCATCGCCGCGAGCGCGGAGAGCAGCGCCTGGTCGTCGCGGACGTGCTCGATCGTCTCGAGGCAGATGATCTGGTCGAAGTCGCCCAGCTCGTCGCGGTGCTCGGGGAGCTCGCGCAGGTCGATCTGGCGGAAGTCGATCCCCGTCACGCCGAGCATCCGCGCTCGTTCGCGGGCGCTCTCCTGCTCACTCTGCGAGAACGAGGCCGCGACGACGCCGTTGCCCGTGCGGGCGGCGTAGATGCTGAACACGCCGTTGCCGCAGCCGGCGTCGAACGTCCGCACCGGCCCCGGCCTGAGGTGCTTTCGCACCCACATCCACCGGTCGAGCACTGACGGGTCGCCGGTGATGAGCAGAAAACGCCACCCGAAGATCCGCAGCAGGGCGTCGAGCACCGGCGCAGGGTATCCGAACCTCCCCGTTCCGCCGGGCCCTTGACGTGTTCCAGAAAGTTGATAGGGTTAGTGAGCAATGTCTGGTCGACCCATCGAGATCCTGACGCCGGCCCTCATCCCGGCGAACGCGGCGGGCGTGCTCGTCGCGGCGGCGCTCGATGCGGCTGGGCGATGTGCGCAGGCCTGAGACCTCAGGCTCCTCCTTTCCGGGGGGCGATGCCCTTCGGAAGGTCCTCACAGGCGCGCCGGCTGCCCCCTCGGCCGGCGCGCCTACCTTCTTCGGCTCACACAAGGAGACCCCGATGCCCCGAGTGATCGTCACGACCAACCTCCCACCCGCCGGAAGCGCGCACGTCCTGCTCGACGAGCACGTCTCGAGCGTGCACCTCTCGAGCGACCATGCCGCAGGGCAGCTGATCGAGCGCCTGACCTGGGCGATCCGCGATGCGGAGCAGGCCGAGCTCGACCGGCTCGCGCGGCCGCTGCTGCACGGCCACAGCGCCAGGCCGGCTCGCCGCCGCCCCGCGGTCCGCGGCCACGCGGCTGCCCGCGCCTCGGCCGCCGCGTAACCCCCGGTCGTAGTGGGGAGGCGATGCCCTCCCCAGCCCGCCCCCGCCGCCCCTCGCCGACCCCTCCCGGCAAGGGGCCGCGGGGCCGCGCGGTGACCGGCCGCCGCGGCGAGGACCTCGCCGCGGCCCACCTGCGCCGCCTCGGCTTCGCGATCCTCGATCGCAACGTCCACGGCCGGGGCGGCGAGATCGACCTGATCGCCTGCGACGGGCGCGTGCTGGCGTTCGTCGAGGTCAAGACGACGCTGTCAGACCGTGCTCGGCGCCCGGAACCGCCGCTCGAGCGCCTCGGCGCGGGGCAGCGGGCGCGCCTGCGACGCCTGGCGCTCAGCTGGCTGCTCCGGCGCAACGGCTCTCGGCCGCGAGCGCCCGGGCTGCGATTCGATGCGATCGGCGTCGTCGTGAATCGCGACGGCGGCCTGCTCGCGCTCGAGCACGTCGAGGCCGCGTGGTAGGTCTAGCGCCGAGAGCCAAGCCGTACAAGGACGCAGCGAGCGAAGTGTGCTCTGCACATGAGCGCCGCAAGGACGCCCTACGGCGCCGGCTCTCGCGTGGTAGGTCTAGCGCCGAGAGCCAAGCCGTACAAGGACACAGCGAGCGAAGTGTGCTCTGCACATGAGCGAGCGAGGACGCCGTACGGCGCCGGCTCTCGGCGCTAGAGCGCCAGCTGCTGGTAGGCGAGCGACTGGAACGACATCCTGTGCAGCGGCGAGACGCCCCGCTGCATGATCGCCTCCCGATGCGACGGCGTCGAGTAGCCGACGTGCTCGGCGAACTCCCAGCCGGGATGCTCGCCGTCGGCGTGGCGCATGAAGCGGTCGCGCGTGACCTTCGCGACGATCGAGGCGGCCGCGATCGCAGCGCTCGTCGCGTCGCCGTCGATGATCGCGCGCTGCGGACGCCCGAAATCGGGCACCGAGAAGCCGTCGAGCAGGCACAGCACCTCGCCCGTCACGCCCTCGGTCACGGCACTGACGGCGTCGCGCAGCGCGGCGAGGTTCGTGCGGTGAAGGCCGCGCGCGTCGATCCCGCGCACGCAGCGCGAGACCACGACCACCCGGGCAGCCGCGCGCATCACGAGCGGGTACAGCGCCTCGCGGGTCTCGACCGTGTGCTGCTTGGAGTCGTTGAGCGCGCTCAGCAGCCGCAGCTCCCGCGTCGTCAGCGCCTCGTAGTCGAACAGCACGCCGGCCGCGACGAGTGGCCCTGCGAGGCAGCCGCGCCCGGCCTCGTCCGCGCCGGCGACCAGCCGATAGCCGAGCCGCCGGTCGAACGCGAACAGCCGCCTGCCGCTGCCGCGCCGGCGCGCGCGGCGCCGCGCGCGGGCCGTCGAGCTGCTAGAGGAAGCCGATCTTGTCGGGCGGCCAGTAGGTGAGGAAGGCACCGCCGATGAGCCATCCCTCGGGGACCGGTCCCCAGAACCGGCTGTCGTCGGATTCGCCACGATTGTCGCCCATCATGAACCAGTGGCCGGGCGGAACCCTGATCGGCGTGGTCAGGTTGCACACCACGCCGACCTCCGGCGCGCACGGTTTGATGTAGGAGTCCTTCTCGCGGACGAAGGTCGCGGTGCCCTTCGCGCGGCGGTAGACGTGCCCTTCGCGGATGTACATTTCGTCGCCGGGCCCTGCGACGACGCGCTTGATGAAGTTGGTGCCGGTGTCCTCCTTGGGCACCGGCGCGTCGCAGGCCGCCGTCATCGGGTGTTTGGGTTCACCACACTGCGATTCCTGGGCCCCCACCGGCGGGTGGAACACGACGATCTCGCCCACGTGGGGCCCGTTCAGGTTCATGCCGATCCTGTTGACCAGCACGCGCTGGTTGATGGACAGCGTCGGCTCCATCGAGCCGCTCGGGATCTTGTAGGGCTTGACCAGCACGGCCTGGATCAGCAGCGCGAGGCCGAGCGCGATCGCGATGATCACGACCAGCTCGACGATCGAGCCGAGGGTCGTTTTCGATCGGGTCGGGACTAGCTTCACGCCGGCTGGTCGCCGGCGGGCTCGGGCGGCTCGGCCCTCGCATCACCATCACCGGCATCGGGGGAGGGATCGGCCTCGCCGGCCGCCTGCGCATCCTCCGCCTCGCTGCCAGCCGCGGCCTCGCCGGCCGCCTGCGCGTCCACCGCGTCCTGCGGCATCTCCCCCTGCTCCGCAGCCGGCGCCTCTGCGGCCCTGTCGCTCGCCTCGCCGGCGGCCTGCGCCTCCCCCTCCTGCGCCTCGCTCACCTGTCCCTCGACGAGCACCTCGCCGACCGACTCCTCGGCGGTCATCCCGTCCGCGTCGGTCGCGCCGAGAGGCTCGTGGAGCAGACCCGGCTCGATCGCCTCCTCGGGCCCGGTGTAGCGGCGCTCGCGCACACGCGCGCGCTTGCCGACCCGGTCGCGCAGGTAGTAGAGCTTCGCCCGCCGCACGTCCCCGCGCGCCGCCAGCTCGATGCGCTCGATCTTCGGCGAGTGCAGCGGGAACATGCGCTCCACGCCGACGCCGAAGGACTGCTTGCGGACCGTGAACGTCTCGCGGGCGCCGTGGCCCTGGCGCTTGATGACGACGCCCTCGAAGACCTGGACGCGCCGTCGCGTACCCTCGATGACCTGGAAGTGGACCTTCACGCGGTCGCCCGGGGAGAAGCTCGGCACGCGGCGCAGTTGGGCGCGCTCGATCGTTTGGATGACGCTGCTCATGACGGAGGGGGGTGCGCTCGGTGAGTGCGGGACCGGCCCCGCCCCCGACTGCGCGGAGCCCAATGCTAGCGGACGTCCGGTGAACGGGCGCAAGCACGGCGGCGCAGCGGCGTCCCCCGCAGCGCCCCTCAGCGCCGCCCGCCGCTCGCGCCCGGCGCCCCGCCGTCTCCGCGTGCCGCGCCGCGTTCGCGGCTGCGCTCCAGGCGCCAGCGCGCGATCCGCTCGTGGTGGCCGGAGAGCAGCACCTCCGGCACCTCCCAGCCGCGGTACTCCGCGGGGCGCGTGTAGTGGGGGTACTCGGGATTGCCCTCCAGGGCGTCGCTGAAGGACTCCTCGGCCGCCGAGCGCTCATCGCCGAGGGCGCCCGGCAGCTTGCGCATCACCGCATCGCAGATCACCATCGCGGCCGGCTCCCCGCCGCTCAGCACGTAGCGTCCGATCGAGATCACCTCGCTCGCGAAGTGCTCGAGGATGCGCTCGTCGAACCCCTCGTAGCGTCCGCACAGCAGCGTCAGGGCCGGCTCGGCCGCGAGCTCGGCGACGAGCTGCTCGTCGAGCACACGCCCTCCGGGGGCGAGCGCGATCACGCGGCGGCGCTCGCGGAGCTCGACCGGGTCGACGCCGTAGCGGGCGCGCAGCGCCGCCTCCAGGACGTCGACGCGCAGCACCATGCCCGCGCCGCCGCCGAAGGGGGTGTCGTCGACCTGGCCGCCCGACAGTGGCGTGTGCTCGCGGAAGTCGACGCACTCGATGCGCGACCCCGTCGCGAGCACGTTCTCGATGTGGCGCTGCTCGCGCAGCCAGTCGAACCACTGCGGGAACAGGGTGAAGATGTCGATGTCCATCGGCGCGCGCGGCCTAGCCGTCCTCGTCGAGCCCGAGGAACGACCCGTCGATCTCGATCCGCCGCTGCTGCGGCTCGACCGCACGGATCGCGTCGGAGACCATCGGCACCAGCAGCGGCTCCCCGCCGCCCGGACGCCGCACCTCGAGCACCTCGCACGAGGGCAGCTCGATCAGCCGCGCGACGGTGCCGACGGTGCGCCCGCCGTCGAGGACGGCGCAGCCCTCGAGTTCGTGCGCCCACCATTCGCCCTCCTGCAAGGGCGGCGCCTCATCAGCGGCGATCGTCAGCTCCTCGCCGCGCAGGGCCTGCGCGCCGCCGCGGTCAGCAACCCCCTCGAGCCGGACGATCGGGTGCTCGTCGGTGCCGGCCCGGCGCACGATCTCACGCGCTGCGCCGGCGACGGTCACGATCGCGCCCGCATGGAGCAGCCCGGCCCGCGGGCGCGTCACGTAGAAGCTGCCGTCGAGACCGTGCGCGCGGCCGACCCTCCCGGCCGCCATCCGCTCGCCGCCTGAGGCTCCCGGACCGCTCAATCGACAATGTCGACGAGCACGTGCCGGTCCTCCCCGGCGGCCGCCGCTTTGACGACGGTGCGCAGAGCCTGCGCCGTGCGGCCGCCGCGGCCGATCACGCGCCCGTAGTCCTCGGCGCCCACGCACAGCTCGAGCACCACGGTGCCGTCGTCTTCCTCGAACTGCTCGACCGAGACGGCCTCGGGGTCGTCGACGAGGCCTTCGGCCAGGTACTCCAAGAGCCGCTTCGGGTTCTCGGTGGCCGCCATCGACTCGGACCCGCCCGCCTAGCCGACCCTCGTCTCGATGCCCTGGATGTGGAGCAGCTTGCGGACCGTGTTCGACGGCTGCGCGCCGCGTGCGAGCCAACTGCGGGCGCGCTCCTCGTCGATCACGATCGTCGACGGGTCGGTCTGGGCGTTGTAGTGGCCGATCGTCTCGATCACGCGACCGTCGCGCGGGGAACGCTGGTCGGCGACGACGACGCGCCATATCGGGTCCTTCTTGCCGCCCACTCGCGTGAGCCTCAGCCTGACTGCCACGGGTTCCTCTCTGCTGCTTGAAGTCTTGGTGGGACGGTCCGGCCGGCTCTCCGTGCCGGCCTCAGCGAGAGAGCTTAGCGGTGCGCAGCTTCAGCGCGCGCTTCGCATCAGCGCGCCGAAGTCGGGCATCTTGCCGCGGCCGACCTGGCGCATCACCTTGCGCATCTGCCCGAACTGCTTGATCAGGCGGTTGACCTGCTGGACGTTGGTGCCGGAACCCCGGGCGATCCGCAGGCGCCGCGAGCCGTTGATGATCTCGGGCCGGCGGCGCTCGGCCGGCGTCATCGACAGGACGATGGCCTGGATGCGGTCGAGCTCGCGTTCGTCGACCTTCAGGTTCGCCATCTGATGGCCGGCGAGCCCGGGGATCATGCCGAGCACGCTCGAGAGCGGGCCCATTTTCCGGACCATCTTGAGCTGGTCCAGGAAGTCGTCCAGGCCGAAGTCGTTGCGGCGCAGCTTGCGCTCCATCTCGCGCGCGTCGGCCTCGTCGATCTCGCGCTCGGCTGTCTCGATCAAGGTCATCACGTCGCCCATGCCGAGGATCCGCTGGGCCATCCGGTCGGGGTGGAAGCGCTCGAACTGGTCGAGCTTCTCGCCCGTGGAGGCGAACAGGATCGGCTTGCCGGTGACGGCTTTGACAGACAGCGCGGCGCCGCCGCGCGCATCGCCGTCGAGCTTGCTCATCACGACCCCGTCGAACTGCACCGCCTCGGCGAAGCTCTCAGCGACGTTGACCGCGTCCTGTCCGGTCATCGCGTCGACGACAAGCAGCACGTCCGTGGGTTTGACCGCATCACGGATCCGGACGAGCTCGCCCATCAGCTCTGCGTCGACGTGAAGCCGCCCGCTGGTGTCGACGATCAGCACGTCCTTGCCCTCCTCGCGGGCACGGTCGAGCGCCCACTTCGCGATCTCGACCGGGTCGGTGTCGGTGCCCTTCTCGTACACGGTCGCGCCGGCCTGCGCGCCCACCTTCACGAGCTGCTCGACCGCCGCCGGACGGTAGACGTCGCAGGCCGCGACCGCGACCGAGGCGCTGTTCTCCTCATGCAGGTAGCGCGCCAGCTTGGCGGTCGCGGTGGTCTTGCCGGAGCCCTGCAGGCCCGCCATCAGCACGACGGTCGGCGGGCGCGGGGAGAACGCGAGCCCGGCCGAGGAGCCGCCCATCAAGCTCGTCAGCTCCTCGCTGACGATCTTGACGACCTGCTGGCCGGGGTTCAGCTTGCCGACCACCTCCTCGTCCATGCAGCGCTCCTTGACCTGGGAGGTGAACTGGCGGACGACCTTGAAGTTGACGTCGGCCTCGAGCAGCGCGAGGCGGATCTCGCGCATCGCGGCGTCGATGTCCCCCTCGCTGAGGGTGCCGCGCTGGCGTACGTCGCCGAGCGTGGCCTGAAGTTTCTCCGAGAGCGCGTCGAACATCCGCTGCTGATTCTGGCAGCCCGCCCCGGGCGGGCCGGCTTCTGATCCGAAAGCCGGCCGGCGCTGGGTGCCGGCCTCAGGACTCCTCGGCGCGGGGGGGCTCGACCGCGCGCGGGCCGCGAGCCGGCGGTTTCTTCGCGGGGGCGTCCCCGGCGCGCGCGCGGAGCGCCTCGCCGATGCCGCCGAAGGCCTGAGCGAACTCGGAGGGCACCACGAACACCTTGTTGGCCTCACCTTCGGCGAGCTGGGGGAGCATCTTCAGATATTCGTAGCTCAGGAGCTCCTGATCCGGCTTGCCCTCGTGGATCGCGTTGAACACGGTGTCGATCGCCTTCGCTTCGCCTTCGGCCTCCAGGATCGCCGCTTCCTTCTCGCCCTCTGCGCGCAGCACCGCCCCCTGCTTGGCGCCTTCGGCCGTGAGGATCGCCGCCTGCTTCTCGCCTTCGGCCGTCAGGATCGCCGCGCGGCGGTCGCGCTCGGCACGCATCTGCTTCTCCATCGCGGTCTTGATGTCCGGCGGCGGGTCGACCGACTTGATCTCGACGCGGTTGATGCGGATGCCCCACTTGCCGGTCGCCTCGTCGAGCACGGTGCGCAGCTCCGCGTTGACGTTCTCGCGCGAGGTCAGCGTCGCCTCCAGCGTGAGACCGCCGATCACGTTGCGCAGCGTCGTCACCGTCAGCTGCTCGATCGCCTGCAGCGGGCTCGCGATCTCGTATGTCGCCGACTTCGGGTCTGTGATCGTGAAGTACAGGACCGTCTCGATCCCGACGACCACGTTGTCCTCGGTGATCACCGACTGCGGGCTGAAGTTGACCACCTGCTCGCGCAGGTCGACCAGCGGGCGCACGCGTTCCACGAACGGCGTGATCAGCGTGAGCCCCGGCTCGAGCGTGCGGCTGTAGCGGCCAAGGCGCTCCACGACGCCCGCGCGCGCCTGCGGGATCACGCGGATCGAGCGAGCGGCGACGATGAGCAGGAACACCACGACCACTGCCACGACGATCAGCGCTGCCATCTGCCCTCGTTTCTCTCGCTGGATCTCCGAGCCCGAGTGGGGCCCACCTCAAGGGTACCCCGCTCTCAGGGCATCACCAGTGCAGTAGCTCCCCGGATTTCGACGACGTGAACGCGCTGGCCTGCCTCGATCACCTCGTCGTCGAAGGTGCGGGCGGTCCACACCTCGCCGCCTTCGATTCGCACGCAGCCGACGCCCTCGTCGTTGGCGATCCGCTCCAGCACGACGGCAGTTCGCCCGACCAGGGCGGCGGCACCCGTCCTGATCGGCGGCGGCAGGCGACGGTGGCGGCGCGCCACCGGGCGCAGGGCCGCGACCACGATCGCCGAGGTCGCCAGAAACACGATCGCGCTCAGCAGCGCGCCGACGCCGAGCAGGCTGAGGACCGCCGCGAGCGCCGCTCCGATCGCGAACGGGAGCAGGTAGAAGCCGCCCGAGTGCATCTCTCCGACTCCGAACCCAGCCGCCGCGATGAGCCACAAAATCCACACGATGTAACGAGATTAGCTCGCGGCGATCAGGGCACGCGCGAATTCCCCGGCGTCGAAGGGCCGCAGGTCCTCGACCGACTCGCCGATCCCGATCAGCTTCACGGGCAGCCCCAGCTCGCGGGCGATCGCGAGTGCGATCCCGCCGCGCGCCGTCCCGTCGAGCTTCGTGAGCACGACCCCCGTGACGCCCGCCGACTCGGCGAACAGCCGTGCCTGGCGCAGCCCGTTCTGGCCCGTCGTGGCGTCGATCGTGAGCAGCGTCTCGTGCGGCGCCCCCTCGAGCTGGCGGCCGATCACGCGGGCGACCTTGGCGAGCTCCTCCATCAGCTCGTCCTGTGTGTGGAGCCTGCCGGCGGTGTCGACGATCACGACGTCGATGCCCTTCGCGCGAGCCTGCGCGATCGCCTCGAAGGCGACCGCGCCGGGATCCGAGCCCGGCTCGCCGCCGACGATCTCCACGCCGGCGCGCTCGGCCCAGCCCTCGAGCTGCTCGCCGGCGGCCGCGCGGAACGTGTCGGCCGCCGCCAGCAGCACGCTCTTGCCGAACTGCTCGCGCAGGTGCCAGGCGAGCTTGCCGATCGTGGTCGTCTTGCCGGTGCCGTTGACGCCCACCGCCAAGATCACCGTCGGCTCGGGGCGGATGTCGATGCGACCATCACCAACCTCGGCCGTGTCCGCGAGCAGTCCGATCAGCCGCTCGCTGAGCTGCTCGCCGCCCTCCAGCTCCCCCGAGCCCGCCTCGCGCTCGAGCGTCTCCACGACCGACGCCGTCGTCGCCGCGCCGACGTCGGCCATGATCAGCGCCTCCTCGAGCCGTTCCCAGGTCTCATCGTCGAGCGTTCCGAACAGACTCGCCTGGATCTCGGAGCCGAGCGCCTGGCGCGTCTTGCTCATGCTTTCGCGTAGGCGTCGAAAGAGGCCGCGCCTGCCCTCGGGAGGCTCCTCTGCGGGGGGCTCGGCGCCGTCCCCGGTGATGAACAGCTCGCTCCATTCGCGCGCCACGGCCGCGCGATGATACTGCGGGCTCGCGGACGTGCCCGAAGGCCGGTTCAGGCGACCTCGGCGACCCGCGCGATCTCGGCCTCGCCGCCTCCCGCCTGCGCCGGCAGGCGCCGCGAGAGCACCTTCGAGACGCCGTCGCCGCCCATCGAGACTCCGAACAGCCAGTCGGCGGCCTCCATCGTGCGCTTCTGGTGGGTGATCACGATGAACTGCGCGCGGTCGGCGTAGCGGCGCAGCAGCGCCAGGAAGCGATCGAGGTTGAGGTCGTCGAGCGCGGCCTCGACCTCGTCGAGGATGTAGAACGGGCAGGGGCGCGCCAGGAACACCGCGAACAGGAACGCCAGCGCGGTCATCGACTTCTCGCCCCCGGAGAGCAGCGTCAACCGCTTCGTGGACTTGCCGGCCGGGGTGATCTCGATCTCGACGCCCGGGAGCCGCTGGCCCGCACTCTCCTCGTCCTCGGCCTCTGCGTCGGCGGCGGCCTCGATCGCATCCTCGGCGTCCTCGCCGCCGGGGAGCGGCTGGCCGCCGAGCACGCGCGGCGCCTCGAGCTCGTCGTCCACCAGCCGCAGCCGCCCGCTGCCGCCGGGGAAGACGTCGCCGGCGAGCTCCTCGAAGTTGCGCGCGGCAGCCTGGAACGTGGCTTCGAAGGTCTCCTCGATCTGACGGTCGGTTTCGCGGATCAGCATGCGCAGCTCGCGCAGCGCCGTCTCGAGGTCGGCGCGTTGGCCCTCGAGCTCCTCGACGTGCTCGACCGCCTCGGCGTACTCGTCCTGCGCGAGCGGGTTGACCGGGCCCAGCTGCTCGCGGCGGCGGTTGAGCCGCTCGACGCGGCCCTCCAGCTCGCTCACGCGCTGCTCGTCGAGCGGCTCGTCGGTCTTGGCATCCTCGCCGGCGAGCCCCAGGCGAGAAGCGACGGCGGCTCCGTCGGCCTCGGCCTCGGCGGCCTGATCGCGCAGCCGCTGTGCAGCGACCTCGGACTCCGTGACGCGCTCGCCGGCCGCCCGCAGGGCGCCCTGGATCTGGGCCTCGCGCGCCGCGCAGTCCCGAAGCCGGCCCGCCATCTCCTCGGCTGCCTGGCGGTCGGCGGCCAGCTCGGCCTCGACCAGCGCGACGCGACCGTCGACTGCCTCGCGCGCGCCCGCGATCGCCTCGGCAAGGCGCGCCGCCGCCGGCACGGCCAGCCGGTCGGCGCGCTGCTGCGCGCGCAGCCGCTCGGCGCGCGCGAGCCGCGCACGGCGCCGCTCCGCGAGCTGCTCGGCCTGGCGCCGCTCCCCGGCAAGCTCGCCTTCGAGCTCTGCGCGGCGCACCGCGAGCGGCCCCTCGCCGGGCTCCGAGCGGCGGCGCTCGATCGTGCGCTCGGCTCGCGTGTGTGCCTCGGCCGCGTCGGCAGAGTCGCGCTCGGCACCCCTGAGCGCCTCGTCTGCCGCTGCACGAATCGCCTCGGCCTCCCGGAGCGCCGCGAGCGCGGCCTCGACGGCTCCGCGCGCCTCCTGCTCGGCGCCGGCCGACTGCTCGGTCGCGGCGATCAGCCGCTCGCGCTCGTTACGCCGCGCGAGCAGCAGCTCGCTGCCGCCCTCGGCAAGCTGGCGCACCTCGCCGGCGGCGCCGAACAGCACGCGCCCGGTCCTCGTCGCCGCGATTCCGGCGAAGTCCGCGGGCACGTCCTCGAGGCGCTCGACCACCCATGCGTTGGCGAGCAGCCGCCGGGCGAGCGCCATCGCCTCCGGCGGACCGTCGACCAGCTCCATCAGCGTCCGCGCGCCGGCGGCCGGCGGCGCGCCTGGCTGGTCCGCGGCTGCGCCGGCGTGCCCGGAGAGCAACGCCAGGCCGCCTTCCGGACCCGCCCCGTCGAGCAGCGCCTGGGCGCCGCGCACGTCCTCGACGAGCGCGCCATCGAGCCGTCCGCCGAGCGCCGCGGCCAGGGCGAGCTCGTAGCCGTCCTGCACCCTCAGCTCGGAGCTCAGCGCACGGGCGCCGCCGCGGCCGGCTCCGCCGGGATGGCTGCGCAGGAACTGGTTCGCCGCCGCCAACTCGGCCCCGACGCGCGCGGCCTCGCGCCGCGCCTGCTCGGCCTCGCGTTCCGCCTCGCCCAGCGCGCGCCGTGCCCTCTTCTCGCGCTCGTCGGCCGCCCGGCGCTCGGCGCGGGCGCGCTCAGCCGCGGAGGCGGCCTCGCGGGCGGCCTGCTCGAGGCGCTGCTGCTCGCGCTCGAGCTCTCCGAGCTCGTCGCCGAGCTGGCGCTCCAACCCGGCCCGGACTTCGGCGAGCTCGGCGTCGAGCGCGGCGATCCTGCTGGCCGGCGCGGCCCCCTCGGCCGCCTGGAGGTCCCCGTCGGGCTCGGCCAGCTCGGCGAGCTCCGCCTCGGCGCGCTCGATCCGGCCGCTCAGCCGCTCGGCGCCGGCCGCCACCTGCTCGCCGCGCAGCACCAGACGCTCGCGCGCCGAGCGTGCCCCGTAGAGGCGGCTGGAGAGCGCGTCATGGCGCTCGGCGCGCTCGGAGAGCGCTCGCTCGGCCTCTCCGCGCTCGGCCACGACCTGCTCGAGCGAGGCCTCGACGCGCTCGCGCTCGGCGCGGGCGCCGGCCGCACGCTGCTCGGCTTCTCCCAGCTCGGCCCGGCACGCTCGCAGCGCGTCGCGCAGCAGCTCCCAGCGGGCTTCGAGCACCTGGCGCTCGAGCCGCTCGTGCAGCTCGGCGGCTTCCGCCTGGCGCTTGAGCGGCCGCAGACGCGTGCGCGCCTCGCGCTCGACATCTAGCGCGCGGTCGAGGTTCTCCTCCGTGCGTTCGAGCTTCAACTGCGCGCGGCGGCGGCGCTTGCGGTGCTTGCCCAGGCCCGCCGCCTCCTCGATCAGCAGCCGGCGATCGCGCGGCTTGGAGGTCACGATCGCCTCGACGCGCCCCTGCGAGATCACCGAGTGCGTCTCCTTGCCGAGGCCGGTGTCGGAGAGCACCTCGATCACGTCGCTCAGGCGGCAGCGCGCCCCGTTGAGCCGGTACCCGCCCTCGCCGTTGCGCTCCAGCCGCCGCGAGATCGAGATCTCGCTCAGCGGCAGCTCGACTGCGCCGTCGGAGTTCTCGAGCACGATCTCGACCTCGGCCGCGCTGCGCGCCTGGACGCCGCGCCCGCCGCCGAAGATCACGTCCTGCATCGACTGCCCCCGCACGGCGAGCGGCGACTGCTCGCCCATCGCCCACAGCACCGCATCGGTGACGTTGGACTTGCCGGAGCCGTTCGGCCCGACCACCACGCTGACCCCTGGGCCGAACTCCAGGCGGGTGCGGCCGGGGAACGACTTGAAACCGTCCAGGGTCAGCGACTTCAGCCGCATCGGCTCGGTGGCTGTGGGGTGGGTGGGTGGGATCGTGTCACTCCGCGGTCAGCCGCTCCACGGCCATCCGCGCGGCCTCCTGCTCGGCGTGCTTCTTGCTGCGCCCGCGCCCGCGCCCCAGCTCGCGCCCGTCCACGCGCGCCACCACCGAGTAGACGCGCTCGTGCGGGGGGCCCTCCTCGCCGACCACGTCGTAGCCGACCTCCGCGCCGCGCCGGGCCAGCAGCTCCTGCAGCGCCGACTTGAAGTCGACGGGGTTCGAGAGCGCATCCTCGATCTCCGGCGCGAAGGCCTCGACGACGGCATCCGCGGTGCGCTCGTAGCCGGCGTGCAGGTAGCAGGCGCCGATCACGGCCTCGATCACCGATGCGAGCACGCGCTCGGTCCCGACGAGCGCAGCGGCGCTCTCCCGCACGCCCGCGGGCGCAGCCGCACGCAGGCGCTCCGGCAGCGCGAGCCGCTCGGCAACCGCCCTGCACGAGACGCCGGACACCGCCTGGGCGCGGATCTTCGTCAGCCTGCCGGCGCCGAAGCGGTCGGCCTCCAGTCGCGGGTAGAGGTAGGCGGTGACGGCGAGCGCGAGCACGCTGTCGCCGAGGAACGCCAGCCGTGAGTAGGAGTCCCCTCGCCGCTCGCTCCAGGAGGCGTGCGTGAAGACCTGTCGCGCGAGATCCTCGGGAAGCTCCTCCAGAAGGTCGGCCAGCAGCATCGTCGTCCCCAACCCCCCTACGCGCGCTCGGCATCTTCCATGTTCGGTTCGTTTGCCAGCACGAAGTCGACGGCTGCGCCGACCGTCAGGATCTTCGCCGCCTGCTCGTCGGACATCTGCACGTCGTAGGTGTCCTCGAGCTCCTGGACGAGCGTGTAGAGGTCCAGCGAGTCGGCCTCGAGATCCTCCTTGAACCGCGTCTGCTCGGTGATCAGCGCGGGATCGAGGTCGAGCTCGTCCGCGAGATGGTCGCGGATCAGCGCGAACACACGCTCTCTGCCGAGAGTGCTCATCGCCGCAGGCTAGCGCCCGCCGCGGACGCCGGTGAGAGCCTCAGCGCACCCGCCTGCGCAAGCGACTCGTGCGTCTGGCCGACGATGTCCTCGCGCGCTCCGAGCCGCGCTAGGAGAATCGCCTGGGCGAAGCCGGTGCGCTTGAAGCGTCCGTGGGGTACGACGCCGAGCCGGCGCAGCCCGAGCAGGTAGGCGCCGCCCACGCCTTCGGGGTCGATCTCCATGCGCAGCGTGCCCAGAGCCGGTTTCAGCAGCAGCCCGCCGGCGCTCGCGCGCATCGACGAGCGCGCGGCCTCGCGGATCGCCCCGAGCAGCACCTGCGAGGTGCCCTCCAGCACCTTCAGCGCGATGTTGCCGGTGAAGCCGTCGGTCACGACCACATCGGCGGCGCCGCTCACCAGGTCTCCGCCCTCGACGTTGCCCACGAACTCGAACAGGTTCGCCTCCGCGTCGCGCTCACGCAGCTCCGCGCCCGTCTCGACCACCAGCGCTCCGCCGCGGGCGTCCTCCTCTCCGTTCGAGAGCAGCCCGACGCGCGGCCGCGGCACCCCGAGCACGATTCGCGCGAGCGCGGCGCCCATGAACGCGAACTGGATCAGGTGCTCGCGCCGCGCCTCGGCGTTCGCTCCGACGTCGAGCAGAGTCACGGGGTTTCCGGGAACGGGCAGCGGCAGGGCGAGCGCGGGGCGGTAGACGCCGCGGTCGCGCCTGATGTTGAAGGTCCCGGCTGCTAGCGCCGCGCCCGTGCCGCCCGCGCACACGAGCGCCTGTGCACGCCCCTCCGCGACCGCCCTGGTGGCGAGGACGATCGACGCGTCCTTGGTGGTCCGCGCCGCCGCGACCGGGTCCGCGGCCTTGGCGATCGAGACCGGCGCGTCGACGACCTCGACGCCCGGCGGCGGCTCCCCGAGCTCGGCGGCTGGGCCGAACAGGAGCACGCGCGCGCCCTGCGCGGCGGCGAGCGCGGCGCCTGCAGCGACCTCCGCCGGGCCCATGTCGGCGCCGTTGCAGTCGACGGCTACCACCGGCTCGGACGGAGCCGAAGCCCCGTCGAGCAGCGGCCCGCTACTCGTGGTCGTGGTCGTGCTCGTGATCGTGCCCGCCACCCGGCGCCACGACCTCACGACCGCCGTAGCTGCCGCAGACCGGGCAGACCCGGTGCGGGCGGCGCGGGCTGTGGCACTGCGGGCAGGCGTTCAGCCCGGGCGGCGCGATGCGGTGCTGCGCCCGGCGCTTGGCCGTGCGGCTGTGCGACTGCTTTTTCTTGGGGACCGCCATGCGGCCAAGAAGGGTAGCAATCCGGCGGTTGCGCCTATTCGAGCTTCAGCTCGCGCAGCTTCGCCCAGCGCGGGTCCGGAGCGCTCTCGTGGCGGTGCTCCGGGCCTGCCTCGTTCAGGTCGGCGGCGCAGACCGGGCACAGCCCCGCGCAGTCGTCCCGGCACAGCACCTTCGCGGGTGCCGCAAGCGCGAACGAGTCGTGCGTCCACGCCTCCAGGTCGAGCTGCTCGTCGGTCACGTACGGGCTCTGCAGCTCCTCGCCTTCGCTCGGGCGATCGACCTCGCGCGCGTCCACCTCGACCGTCGGCGAGGCGTCCTTCAGGCACCGCATGCAGGGCCCCGAGAGCTGCGCGCCGAAGCGCAGGTGCAGCGCGTAGCCGCCGCCCGTCATGCGCGAGATCTCGAGTGTCACGGGAACGCGAGCCGGCCGTGCCTCGTAGCGCTCGCCGCCGAGCGTCAGACCCTCGACGGGCACCTCGAGCTCCATGCGGCGCCCCTCTCCGGCCGACAGCCGCAGCGAAGCGAGGTCGAGCGTCGAGGCGAGCGGGGCCATGCGCTCCAGGCTAGCGACGGCCTGAGCGCTCGGCTAGGCGAGTTCGCGCTTGAGCACCTTGCCGGTCGCGTTGCGCGGCAGCTGCTCGAGGAACACCACCTCGCGCGGAACCTTGAAGCGCGCGAGGTTGCTCTTCACGTAGTCCTTGATCGCCGTTTCGTCGAGGCTCGTGCCGTTGATGGGGACGACGAACGCCTTCAGGCGCTGGCCGAACTCGTCGTCGGGCACGCCGATCACGGCCGCCTCGAGGATCTCCGCGTGGTCGGCCAGAAGATCCTCGACCTCGCGCGGAAACACGTTCTCGCCGCCGCTGACGATCATTTCGTCGTCGCGGCCGTCAACGAACAGGCGCCCCTCGGCGTCGAAGTGGCCGACGTCGCCGGTGCTCATCAGCCCGTCGATGATCTCCTTGCCGCCGCCGCCGGTGTAACCGTCGAACATCATCTCGTTGCCGACGAAGATCCGGCCGGGCTCGCCTGGCGCCGCCTCGCGGCCCTGCTCGTCGAGCAGCTTCACCACGGTCCCCATCGGCGGCCGCCCTGCCGTACCGGGGGCCGCGCGCAGGTCCGCGGGCGTGGCGACGGTCGCCCAGGCGACCTCGGTCGAGCCGTAGAGGTTGTAGAGCACCTCGCCGAGCTGGTCCATCGCGCGCGTCGCGAGTTCGCCGGGCAGCGCCGAGCCGCTGAGCGCGACGACGCGCAGCGCGCCGAGGTCATACCGCGAGATCGTCTCCGGCCCGAGGTCGATGATCCGCTGGAGCATCACCGGCACGAGCGCGAGCGTGGTGGCGCGCGACTGCGCGGTCGCCCGCAGCGTCTCCTCCGGGTCGAAGCGCCGGCGCAGCACGAGCGTCGAGGCGAGCGGGAGCGCGAGCGTGAAGTGCGCGTAGCCCCAGGAGTGGAACATCGGCGCCGCGATCATCGTCGCCTCGCGCGCCTTCAGCGGGATCTTCGAGAACAGCGCGGCGGCCGGCTCGAGCGTGTCGGGCTGGGTGCGCGCGGCGCCCTTCGGGGCGCCGGTCGTGCCCGAGGTGAGGATCACGACGCGGCCTTTCTCGGCCGGCGGGTCCAGGTCGCGGTCGTCGGTGCGGGCGATCAGCTCGTCGAGAAGAGGATCGCCACCGACGCCGGAGCTCGCGCCGGCAGGCTTCTCGCACCACGAGACAAAGCGTTTGCGGGTCTTCGTGCCGGGGCCGACGAGATCCGCGAACTCCTCGTCGTAGATGACCGCGACGGCCTGCTCTCGCTCGAGCACGTCCGCGATCTGAGGCGCCGCGAAGGCGGTGTTCAGGTACAGCGCGCTCGCCCCCAGCTTCGAGCAGGCGACGGTCGCCTCGACGAAGCCGCGGTGATTGCGGCACATGATCGCGACGCCGTCACGTTCTGAGACGCCCTCCGCGGCGAGCGCGCGCGCCAGCGCGTTGGTGCGCGCGTGGACCTCGGCGAACGTCAGCGTGCCGCGGTCGTCGACGATCGCCAGCCGGTCGGGGTATCTGATCGCGCTGCCGGCGTAAGCCGCCGCGGGGGAGGCGCCCCAGCGCGCCAGCGCGGCGATCGAGCGCAGGGCCTTGTCGGGCCGCGTCGGCGCGACCATGCCCGTGCCGAGCAGCGTGCGGGCGACGTCCAGCCGGTGACGTACCTCGGTCAGGTCCACGGGCGGGAAGCTACCCGGACGGGCGCGGCCGGCAATCCACGGCGGGCGCGGCGGCGCCGATCAGGAGACCTCGGCCGGCTCGTCCTTGCCCTGCAGGCGCTCGCGGCCGCGCTGCACCGCCGCGATGAACTTCGAGAGGTTGACCTCGAGCGTGTTGAGGATCTCGTCGGCGTAGTCCTCGGCGCCGAGCCGGATCTCGCGCTCGCGCGCGCGGGCGTCCTCGATGATGTCCTCGGCGGCGCGCTCGGCCTGCTTGGTGACCTCCTCCTCGCCGACGAGCCGCTCCTGGCGCTCGCGCGCGTCCTTGATGATGCGCTCGGCCTCCTTCTTGGCCTCGGCGAGCATCTCCTGGCGCTCCTTGACGATCCAGCGCGCCTGCTTGATCTCCTCGGGGATCGTCGCGCGCATCTGGTCGAGGATGTCGTAGATCTCCTCCTTGTCGACCCGTACCTGGTCGGTCATGGGCACCGACTTGGCGTTGTGCACCAAGTCGTCGAGCTTGTCGATCAGCACCAGCACGTCCATCAGCGATCACCTCCGTGGAGCATCCGATATGGCCCCACGACATAAGAAAAGGATATGAAGGGTCTCACGTCAACCAAAGTTCGTCAGCGCGCCAGCTCTTCCTGCAAGCGCACTGCCACCCGTGGCGGCACAAGGTCGTCGATTCGCCCGCCGAACGTCGCCAGCTCCTTGACGCCGCTGGAGGAGAGAAAACTGTACTGCGGGCTGGCCATCAGGTAGACGGACTCGATCTCAGGGTCCTCGCGGCGGTTGAGCTGGTTCATCTCCAGCTCGTATTCGAAGTCTGAGATCGCGCGCAAGCCCTTGACGATCGCCATCGCGCCACGCTCGCGCGCAAAATCGACCAGCAGCGTGCTGAACGGCTCTACGTCGACATTCGCGAAGTCCCGGGTCGCGCCCTGTAGGAACCCCACTCGTTCCTCGGTGCTGAACACCGTGCTCCCCTTGCGCCACGGGAGGTTCACGACGGCCACGATCACGCGGTCGTACAGCTTCGACGAGCGGGCGATGACGTCGAGATGGCCGTTCGTTACGGGATCGAACGTACCGGGGCAGAGCGCGGTGCGGTTGTCAGTAGCCATGAATTCGAATCAGTGTGTCGCCGTATCGCCGCTCGTCGAGCAGAGTCAGGTCGAGCTCGAGCGGCGCCCGCCGGTCACTCTCGGCCACTACCCGTGCCGCGGGCGCCAGAACCGGTCGGAGCGCCGACGAAAGCTCCCGCCCGAGAGCGCTGGCGTGCCGATATGGAGGATCGAGGAACACCAGATCGTAAAGACGAGCGTCGCGACGTGCCCCCTCGAGGTACTTGAGCGCGTCCTGACGGCGCACGTCTGCGTC
>DATMMF010000020.1:0-4398 GCA_035569835.1 Solirubrobacteraceae bacterium | reverse complement strand
GTCGATCGTCCTTAAGACCGGCTCACCATGACTCGCGAAGCCGTCAGCGAGCACGATTCGTCCGCTTGTGTCGTCCGAGACTTCAAGTTCGCCGGCTTCGCCGAACGGATCGAGCCGGGCGGGCGCCGCAACGAGCACTTTGCTTCCCGCCGGCACAAGGTCGATCGCACCCCAGATGGTCCACCAACGCCCTGCCCAGGCGGCGGCCGGACCCTCCGGCGCTCCGCGGCGACTGAACGCGTCAAGGATGGATATGACGCCCTCGACCCACGGATTGGCGAAGCCATCGATCGCGTTGGTGACGATCGACACGGTGACGCCCCACTCGAGGACCGTCGCGGTGCGGCTGATGAAGCCCGGGAACGCGCCGGCGTGCCCGAACCATTTGCGCTCGCCGACCGACCCAGCGATCACGCCGAGGCCATACTGGCGCCCGTCCTTGACATGGGGGACGCTCCACTGTGGCCGCGTCATCTCGCGCCGGCTTGCCGCGCTAAGCACGCTTTGCGCCGCGCCTGGATCAAGCGCGTTGAAAAAGCGCACGAGATCGCCCGCGGTGCTGACGAAGCCTGTCGCTGACGCGAGCGCCCTGGTTTTTTCACCGCCGTCGAGCGGGAAGCGCTTCCCGAGCGGCAGCAGGCCGCCGTGGCCCACCGCAGCGGGGACGGTGTGGGGAATGGGCGCGTCGGGCAGGGTCTCCTCGAGGCCGAACAACGCGACGATCTCCCGGCTGATCCAGTCGGCGTAGCGTTCGCCGGTCGCCGCCTCGATGACGAGCCCCAGGAGGCCGAAACCTACGTTCGAATATTTGAAGCGCGTATTCGGGTCGATGACCGGCGGCCTCGCCAGCTCCGCGCGCAGTTCGGCTTCGTCGAGAAAGGCGCGCCGCTGCTGCCAGAACGAGGCGTCCACGCCGTCGCGCACCACGCCAGAACTGTGCGAAAGAAGTTGGGCGATCGTCGTCTGGCCGGTCGCCGCGTCGAGCCCGTGCACATGCCGGCTGACCGGGTCGTCGAGATGCAGCTTGCCCGCCTCATGCAGCCTGAAGATCCCGGCCGCGGTGAAGGTCTTCGAGTGCGAGGCGACTCGGAAGCGGTGCCGGGGCGTGAGCGCCTCGCCGGTTTCGAGATCCGCGACGCCAAACGCGCGCTCGCGAACGACGGTGCCGCTGGCGGCTACGGCCAGGACGCAGCCAGGAAGCTCTGTCGCCCGCATCTGATAGTCGAGCCAGGATTCGGCGTAGCGGACGGCGGCGTCGAGCCAATCGAGCATCGGTGGGTCTCGCGGGGTTGGAGAAGCGTTATGGCGTCCGTGCGACGGCGAGGCACGCGACCTCGTGTTCGGGACCAATCTGGATCAGTGCAGGGTCGATCTTTGCGCAGGGCTCGGAGGCGATCGGGCAGCGGCTGCGAAACCGGCACCCGGTCGGCAGCCGCGCGGGATCGGGCGGGTCGCCCAGCGAGGCAGGCTGTTCGGCGCGCCGGTCGAGGTCCATCGACGGCACGGCCGCGAGCAGCGCCTTTGTATAGGGATGCCGGGGATTGTCGAACAGCTCGCGCCGCGTCGCGATTTCGACGATGCGCCCGTAGTACATGACCGCGACGCGGTCGGCGATGTATTCGACGACGGCGAGGTTGTGCGAGATGAACAGCATCGCCAGGCTGAACTCCGTCTGCAGATCCTTCAGGAGATTGAGGATCTGCGCCTGCACGGAGACGTCGAGGGCCGACACCGGCTCGTCGCAAACGATAAGCTCGGGACTCAGGATCAGCGCGCGGGCGATGCCGATGCGCTGGAGCTGGCCGCCCGACAGCTCATGGGGATAGCGCGCCTGGTGTTCGCGCCGGAGGCCGACCTTGAGGAAGATCGCCTCGACCGCCGCGGAGCGCTCGGACGGCTCGAGCATGTCCTGGATGTCGAGCGCCATGCGGACCGACGAACCGACAGTGCGCCGGGGATCGAGACAGCTCTTCGGATTCTGAAACACGAGCTGCGCATGCCGGCGCAGTCGCTGAAACTCGTTCTGCGACAAGTCGAGCAGATCCTTGCCCCGCAACACAACGCGCCCCGAAGCCGGCGTCTGCAGCGCGAGGATCGTCCGTCCGAGCGTGGTCTTGCCGCAGCCCGATTCGCCGACGAGGCCGACTGTTTGGCCAGGCTCGATATCGAGGTCGACGCCGTCGACGGCGTGGACGTAGCCAGTCACGCCGCCGAACACGCCCTTGCGCAGCGGATAGCGAACGTGGAGGTCCCTGATCTCGACCAGAGGGATCATCGGCTTCCTCCCGCGACGCGGACCGGCTCAGAGGACGACGCAGCCATTGGCGCAGCTGCCCAGCAGTTTGCGCGATGCGACGGACCAAGCGCGACCGCGGGCGGCGGATCGGAGAGACAGCGCGCGAGATTCCGCTCGACCCTGGTTGCGCATCGTGGCGCGAAGGGGCATCCGGGGAGAGGCCGGCTCAGATCCGGAATGACGCCGGGGATATCGCGCAGTCGCTCGCTGGCGTCAGTGCCGAGGCGCGGCGCCGCCTGCAGGAGTCCGAGCGTGTAAGGGTGCGCTGGAGTGGTGAGCATTGCGCGCGCCGGACCCTCTTCGACGACGCGTCCGGCGTACATGACTGCGACGCGATCGGCGAGCTGCGCGACCACGCCGAGATCGTGGGTGACGAGGATCATAGCGGCGCCGCTGTCGCGGCAGCGCTGGCGCAGCAGTTCGAGAATCTGCGCTTGCACGGTGACGTCGAGCGCGGTCGTCGGCTCGTCGGCGATGATGAGCCGGGGTCGTAGCGCAAGCGCTGCCGCGATCATCACGCGCTGAGCCTGTCCGCCGGAAAGCTGATGCGCATAGGCCATCGCCTTCTCCGGCCCCGGCAGGCCGACCGTCCGCAAAAGCTCGCGAGCGGCGTCCCAGGCCGCGCGCCGCCCGAGCCCATCCTGCCGCACCAGCAGTTCGGCGATGTGCCATCCGACGCGGCGCACCGGGTTCAGGCAGTTCTGCGGCTGCTGGAAGATCACGCCGACCCCTCGGCCACGCACCTGCCGAAGCTCGCGCGACCGCATCTTCAGGATATCGCGCCCCTCGAACAGAATCTCGCCGCCGGCGATCTCGCCCGGAGCGTCGATCAAGCGAAGGATCGACAGCGCCAGTGCGGATTTTCCAGAGCCCGATTCGCCGACAAGACCGAGAATTTCGCCCGCGCTCACTTCGAGGTCGACGTTTTCCACCGCGTGCACGAAGCCGCGCGGCGATTTGAACCGTGTGTTGAGGCCCCTGATCGCCAGAAGGGGTTCGGACGTGGGGAGAGAGGACGACGACATCGTCTCAGCTCTGCGGGTCGAGGACGTCGCGCAGGCCGTTGCCCAACAGGTTGAGTCCGAAGATCGCAAAGAACAGGGCGGTCCCGGGCGCCGCGACAGCCCACCAGGCGGAGAACAGATAGGTACGCGAATTCACCAGCATCGCGCCCCACTCGGGCGCTGGGGGCTGCGCGCCGAGGCCGACGAACGACAGCGCCGAAGCGAGCAGCGCCGCGAGCGGCGTCGCGAACGACAAATACACGATGAGCGGCGAGAGCACGTTCGGCAGCACCGTGCCGAACATGATTTGCGCCCTGCTTGCCCCAAGGACGCGCGCGGCCTCGACATAGTCCTCGCGGCGCACGGTGAGCACGGCGGCGCGCACCACGCGTGCGTACCCTGGAATCCCGGCGACGCCGACCGCGATCATGCCGGTCCAAAGACTGGGCCCCAGGATCGCGACCACGACCAGCACGAGCAGGATGTAGGGAAAGGCCAGCATCACGTCCATGAGGCGCATTACGAGGCCGTCGGCGAGCGGCGAGCCCGCTCCGGCGATGAGGCCGAGCAACGTGCCGGAGCTTGCCGAGATCGACGCAGCCACGAGGCAGATCAGCAGGAAATACCGGCATCCGTAGACGATGCGGCTGAAGAGGTCGCGCCCGACCTCGTCCGTGCCGAACCAGTGCTCGGCGCTCGGCGGACGCAGGCGCATGATCGGATTGATAGCGAGGGGATCGTGCGGCGCGACCAGGGGCGCGAGGGCCGAGCACGCGACGAGCAGCAACAGGATCAAGCCGCCAAAGGCCGCGGAGCGGTTGGCGAGGAATCGCCCGGCGAATTGCGCAAGCCGCGACCCGGCTTCGAATTCCGGGGCATCCTCCAGAGCAGCGCTCATGCCTGAATCTCGACTCGCGGGTCGAGCCAGGCGTAGAGCACGTCCACGGCGAGGTTGAGGAAGAGATAGCTGAGCGCGCTCACCAAAATGATCGCCTGTGTCAGCGTGAAGTCGCGCCACTTGATCGAGTTGACCGCGAGTTCGCCGATGCCGTGCCAGCTGAAGATGGTCTCGATGATGAACGCGCCGCCGAGCAGATT